>DCHE01000037.1:20328-20746 GCA_002314775.1 Lachnospiraceae bacterium UBA1760 | reverse complement strand
CCTGCGAGTGCTATGAAAGGAGGACCCTACATGAGTAAAGGTAGAAGTGGCCTCTTCCCAAGCAGTAATGCTAATGCTAAAATGTTAAGAGGAATGACCTACAGGGCAATACATACAATGGTAGAGAATACCAAGGGTGGTAAAGGTAAATCTATGGCTATAGGCGCTTACGATGTAAAAACCGGCAAAATAGTCACTTCATTTGCTGGTAACATTCCCGAAAAAATACATCCTGAACTAATAAAGCGTGCAGAGAAAATCGGTGGTGTCGGAACCAAAGGTTTATCAACCAAAAACACTGTTGGTGTCTGTGCAGAGTTTCATGTAGTAAATGATCTTCTGCTAAGTGGCAGCAATATATCTGATATTAAATTAACTCATGCAATCAGACCACGAACCGGAAAAGGACGTCCTTATT
>DCHE01000037.1:17015-20224 GCA_002314775.1 Lachnospiraceae bacterium UBA1760 | reverse complement strand
GACATTATGTGGTTCGCAATTGACAATAATGGTAATGTATTTGAATGCACATCTGCTGGATGTGGTAATGTTCCTGAATATGTATGTAGGAACCGTAAAGAAACCGAAATGCTTATAGATTACTTTATGGAAAAAGCTCCCTCAATTACATCCGCAAAGTTGTTAATCCCAGCAGAGGATAATGATTTAATCGATGATGTAAAAAAACTTTCATCCAAAGGTATATACTGTTTCGATATAGCCGATTATGATGCTGATGACAAATACAACTGCATATCTCTTCCTGAAAAAGCTATAAATATATCTGATTTGCCAGAAGGTATACAGAAGATACTATCTGATCATATTTATAACGGCGATGTTTCTAAAGAACGTACCATAACAGTTGAGCATGCATATTAAAAAAGGAACAATACTGTTTCAAAAAAACATCTTTTACATATTATACTTATGTATTATGTCAATTCTCCGTACTCGCATTCGAACAGGTTTTCTGTAACAAAAATACTCTCCTTACTGAACCTGACTATCCAGTAAAGAGAGTATTATTAACCATATCAGTTTTCCGGGACTTAACCCATCATTCTTCACGATTCCTTATCCACTCGCGCTCGTTCCTACTCCTCTCCATCCTCAAACACCTCATCAACACCCCAAACCTCAGAGTCACTAAGGTCGATGTCCTCCTTGCTTTCAAATGGATACACGATGCCTGCGTGATTTCGAATTGAGTCCATCCAGCCCATAATTCTGAGAGTCTCCTTGTGAGGCATGGATTTCGTCTCAAGATTGCCATTTATTATGGCGTCGCAGCACTCGAGCACCTCGTACTCGTAGCCATTTATGCCTGGAGAGGTATCAAGCTTATCAAGCAAGGTTCCATCTGTGTCATATATTTCCACGTGGTCAGGCGCATTTATTGGACCAAATACTATGTAGCCTCTGTCGCCGACAACCTTGGCATAATTCGATTCTTCGTCGAAGGATGAGCATTTTGCCTTTGCCACCCTGCCGTCCTTATACGTAAATGTCACAATAGTTGTGGCATCCACACCAGTTTCCGTTTTAACAACCTCGCTTTTCACCTTGGAAATGTCAGTGCCCCAAAGCATGGCCGGAACTGTGATGGAATACACGCCCAAATCAAGTAGTGCACCTCCTGCCAGGGCAGGATTGACCAGTCTTTCCACCCATGATATCGGAACTGAAAAGTCCGATTCCAAGTAGTTTGTTTTGCCGATTGTGCCACTATCCAGCAAATCCTTGATTACCTTCATAGCTGGCTGATAGCGGGTCCACATTGCCTCAGCAAGCAGAACTCCTCGCTCCTTTGCGAACTCAATCAGCTCTCTCGACTGCTTCTGGTTGGCGCAAAATGCCTTCTCAACCAGACAGTTTCTGCCATTTTCTATGCAGAGCATAGTGTTCTTAAAATGCTCTGAGTGAGGGGTTGCTACATACACCAGATCAACTGCTTCGTCCTTGGCCATCTCCTCGTATGAGCCGTAAGCCTTCTCAAATCCCCAGGTTTTAGCAAAATCCCTAGCCTTTTCAAGGCTTCTCGATGCAACTGCATATAATGTAACCCTGTCCTTAATTCCTGCGAGTGCAGTTGCCATAGCTCTTGCAATGTTTCCCGCCCCAAGAATTGCAACATTAATTCTTCTTTCCATAAAATACCTCCCAAATTATTGTCTTGTACATATATTCAAATATCCTACAAAATTTCTCATCTGTATACTTTTGATACTCTAGTTGTTTTAACTCAATTGCATTAATTTTCTCAAACATAATAGCATTGTTGGCAACAAAATGACGCATTTCCTTGAAAATAAATAAAAGGGGCACTCTGCCCCTTTTACTCGTAAATATTCACAAATTGGTAACACTACTCTTCTTGCGCCAGCTTACGGCTTGTTGATGAGCATACATCAACTAAATATTCACGAAACCGTAACACTGCTCATCACATGTCGTTCCCTCCCGTTCTCGGGCGGGAATGACCCGTATGCGCTAGCAGACGGCTTGTTGATGAGGCTATCTCATCTTAGATATTCTCAAAACCGTAGCAAGCCTCATCAACAAGCTCACCTTCCTTATCATAAATCCTAAACAGTGTCCAGTAATATCCGTACTGAAGGTCAACTATAGTCCAGAGACCGTCCTCGCCAATTCCGCACTTTTCGGTTGTGTAGATCCAGGCTGGTTTGTTCTCGGCAAGAAGTGTACAGTCAAGAACAAGAATTTCTACTGAATAACCCTTCTTAATTGATGAAGCTTCAAGACCGAGGAGAATTCCTCTTCCCTCTGGGTCTGGCATCTGGCAGATACCCTTTATTGTTGGCTCTGGAATCCTTGCTTCAGCAATATTATCAAGTCCTTCTTCCTTTGCTGCTTCAACCTCTTCTACAGACTCAGCAGCTTCGATATTCTTCTTTGCTTCCTCAGCGGCTTTTGCAACTTCCTCAGAAGTATCAGTTCCCACTGCAGTGTCGATTTCAGCCTTTGCATTCTTCTTAGCTCTTTCAAGTGCTCTTTCTAGAGCGTCTGGCTTTACAGTTAATGAGGTTGTTGCGTAACCATCAGTTGCTGCGATAACAATCTCATGCTCTCCAAGTTCAAGCAAGTCAAGATACTCTGGTGCGAATTCTACCTCTGTGCTATCTGTAGCGAGGGTATAATTTGCAGAGTCAATAATCTCGCCATCCACATATACATTGTCAAATTTACTAACATCAGCATTTGTTCCTACGAGAAGTCCCTCCTCAGTACACTTATACCACTCTGAGTCAGCTCCCTTTGTCACCTCGTAAGTAACATTCTTAACGTATGAAATATAATTATAGCTTTCATCAAAGAGCTTCTCCGGAGTACTAAAGAGTATCTTTCCAGGAGCCTTTTCACCTGCACGAATAAGAGGCTTATCGATACTGATTGTTGCTGTGCAATCCGTATTAACTATGTGTTTATTTGTCTTGTTGTACAGAGCAATACTGTCAGCAGTTAAATTGATGTTCTTATTAAACATATATGAATCTGCATCGTTTAGCTCCGATGTGATATCTATGCTTGCAGCACTAATCTCAGCATTACCCCAACAAAATGGGCCTGTCTCACAAACGCCATCTATTATGATACCTTTATCTGCTTTTAGGGTTGCATCAGAATAAAATAAACTTAATTTGCTGCTTGCCTTAACACTTATATCT
>DCHE01000037.1:16853-16988 GCA_002314775.1 Lachnospiraceae bacterium UBA1760 | reverse complement strand
CTGTCATCTCGGCAGCTGAATTTACTAAATGGTTGTCTTCTGATTTTGCATCAACCTCGATATTTCCCTCTGCATTAAGAGTGAGTGTAGAGCTGAAATAATTACTATAACTCTCTCCCTTGATTGTTATATCTC
>DCHE01000037.1:7895-16805 GCA_002314775.1 Lachnospiraceae bacterium UBA1760 | reverse complement strand
CTGTCATCTCGGCAGCTGAATTTACAAAAAATCCATTTGTTGATATTGCATCAACTCCGATATTGCCCTCTGCATTTAGAGTGAGCGGAGAGCTGAAATAATTACTATAACTCTCTCCCTTGATTGTTATATCTCCACCTGCTGTCATCTCGGCAGCTGATAATACTAAATTGCTTTTTGATTTTGCATCAATTTCGATATTACCCTTGGCATCAAGAGTAAGTGTAGAACCCGCATAAGTATAGGCGCTCTCTCCCTTTAATGCTATATCTCCACCTGCTGTCATCTCGGTATTTCTATTAAATATGAAGAGTCCATCTTCTTTCACATCAACCTTGATATTACCTCCGGCCTTAAATACAGCAGCCTCCTCAAAAACATTGCAGATGTAGTGTCCGTTGATAGTCAGGTCACCGGTGATGCTCCAATTAACAGCTCCAAAAACACCATAGTCTGACTCAACTGTTTCTGGAATTGTCACATTGTTAACACCATCCATGTTAACTATTCCATCTAATAACTGTCTTCCACCTGACGCAAGCAGTGTCAAATTAGCGGCACCCTTTATTGTCAGGGTACATGTTCCGCTACTCTTCTTGCCAGCGTTACAAATTCCCTTTATTACATTGTCAGATTCATCGGCAAATACAACATTAAGGTCCTTCGAGCCACTGTAATATATTGAATATCCCTCATATCCATCTGTAAATGTAACACTCTTATCAAATGTCAATGTATATGTAGCTAGATTAAAGCTTGCTGTCGCGTCTCCAATCTTAACACCATCTTCGATATTATCAGCAGTTATCTCGACACCATTAACCCAAAGGAATTTTTCCTCAATTTCTATCTTAGTTCCCTCATCAGTTACTGTATCTTCATCGCCGCAGTCCTTGCAGACTCTTGTCTTAGTTCCATCAGCCTTGATGGTTGCATCACCATTTGATACATACTCGCCATAATCATGGTGAGGATACATAATTATATCCCCTTGTCCCGCATAATATTGAAGCTCAGAGCAAGAAACCTTGTCATCTTCATCTCTATTTTCTTCACCAATATCACGTATTTCACCATGCCAGTATACAAATCCTGTATAACCGTTAGTATCGTCTCCTCCATTAATAAATACTACATAGCATTCACTGTTACAATTGTTCTCAGTTAAACTTAACCTTCTCGCTATCTCCTTAAGCTCTGTTTCACTGTAAATTTCCTTCTGAAGCTCTATCCCTTCTTCCTCGCCGGTAAGCTTAACGTGACACTTTATTTCTGGTTCAGCATAATAAATCGAAAATGTTGCCGATGCTGTGCCATCCTCTGATTCAATTTCAATTGTAAATTCACCTACTCCAAGTGTCTCAAGATAATCAGCTGACAAACTAACTGCTGTGTATGAATAATCTGAAGCATTATTAACACTGTATGTTCCTTCATCAAGAGTTGTTCCACCAATACTTACACTTTTGAACTTTAAAGATGGGGCTGTTGACTCAACCACCAAAGGAGTATTGCTTCCTTTTGCCCAGAAAATATCCTCTGAGTCAACAATCGTATAGCTTGAAATAAACGATGTGTCGACATATTTTATGTAATTGTATCCGCCATTTTTCCAAATATCAGAAGGGACCTCCGCTAATTTAACTGCGCCATCTGGTGAACTACCTGCGTACACTACAGGCTTTTCCATATCCACTTTATAAACACCTTTGTAACCATTAATAGTGTTTGGAGTAAGGTATACCTCCAGGGATTTAGCTTTTGCATTCAAATCCCCTCCAAGGAAATAACCACTGCTTCCAATACTTCCCTTAATAATAATATTCTCGCCTGCAGTCAAATCACAACTACCACAAAACATGTACTGACTATTATCTGAATTAATAGTAATATCTCCACCAGCGGTAAGCTTTGCATTACCACTAAATAAATTTGTACCTGTTGCTTCAATTTTAATATCTTTATCAGTACTTAAATTGACAGTAGAAGCTAATCTTTCACCATTTACCGATATATCAATTCCTTCTTTTGCGCTTATATTGGACGTTCCGCTGTATGAGAATCCGTACGTTGCTTTTCCAGTCATAACCAGTTTTTTCCAACTTTTATATCACAGCTGCCACAAAAATCAAGAAATTCATTTTTTATTGTAAGATTTCCACCTATTTCAAAATCAGCATAATCGCCTATATAATCGTATGTAGTTTTTGCATTAAATGTTACGTTTCCATCCACCTTCAGGGTAAGTTTTCTTAACATCATTCTTTGTGAGTATGTTCCTCCAAAGTACACATCTCCTGTGGCATTAATAGATACATTACCAGTAGCCGAGTAGTAGAACAAGTTAATATCATCCGATACGGTAATATTTTTAGCCGATTCTATCACAACACCACCCACAAATATACTATATGATTGGTTTTGGATAAAAGTCAGATCTGCACCTTCCGCTGTGATTTTGCAGCCTTTTTCAGCATATACACCATTAATTTCATTGCTAGTGCCCTTTGCAAAAACAATGTTTAATTCCTCGTCAGTATTAGCGTAGATACTGCACCCTTTAGCCTTTGAAGAGCCTGTAAGCTTAACGCTCTTGTCAAATGTAATCGTGTTAGTACTTGCATCATAGGTTGCCTTTGCATCTCCTATAGTAATACCGCTTACCGCATTATCACTATCGAACTGCACTCTTTCAACCCACACCTGGTAGCTTTCCGCAGCATATGCCTCTTTTTTAGGTATGGTAATTGTGGATATCACCATAACAAGAGCCATAGCTATGCTTAGTAGTCTTTTTGTTTTTCCTTTCATACTTGCCTCCTTCGTATAATATGTCAGCACTAAGATATCCCCCCATTAGCATGGCTTTTTACCTAGTACTCATCGCAGCAATCTCACTGCGTATACTTTTTTTCACTGGAAGTAATAGCCACTTACTTATCATAATCATGGCTATTCCACATCCCTTATCTTGACATTATAACACAAAAAATCAGGCACTGCTACCTACAATGCCTGAAAACGTTTGTTTTAATTTAGTTTAGCTATATAGTCCTTTATCTGTCTTATAATTTCACTTAACTGTCGCTCTTTTTCTTCTAGTTCCGGCAGCTTCTTCTCTAGCGCACTTACCATAATCTCTGGCGGGGCATCAATTATCCCTTTAATCTCCTTAAGCATAAAGCCTGTTTTCTGCAGAAAATGAACCTTATCTGCACGTTCTCTCATATAATCATCATACAGCAAATGTCCATACTTGTTTCGGTTAACAGGGGATATCAAGCCTTCATTTTCGTAGCCCTGTATGCTTCGCCTGGATACTCCGACTGACTGGCTCAGTTCCCTTAAGCTAATCAGTTCTGCAATTGATTCAGCAGTTGATTCAGCAGTCGATTTAGCACTCACTTCTGCAGCCAATCCCGTATCCAGTTCCGTAGTAAATACCTTGCTCATTTCTCTAATCATCTCCATATCCGTAACTGCACTCTATGTGCAGCTCATCCATGTCCTGATTATATTTGAATTGAAACTAGAAAATCCCCACCATAACGGTGGGGATTTTTGCGACTTATTCATCTAATATTAACTTTTTATGTCCCTGTTTTTCGAGCATTTCATCGATTTCAAAAATGTTATACCTTCTATTGTTCACGGCAATGATAATACAAACATCTCTCTTATTCTTTGAATAAAGAGGACTCATGCCATACAATTTAAGCGCACGATTAATCTCATCAAGCTTAAAATGCCCCGCGATACAGAGTCGAAGAATCATATCTCTGTTCTTGGTATGCTTCTCCATTGTTACTATCTTACTTCCGTAGGACTCGGTCACATCCGCCATCTGATAAACCTCCTTAAGGCGAATATTCTTTGTAACTAATACATCCTTGAAATAGTAATAAAATGCCTTCTTTTCATCGGAAATGTACCTGCTATTATCTTTCAAGAAATCATTTAATCCTTCCGGGCTCATCGATTTTAGTAGCTCGTCAATCTCACTTGTAGGCTTTACTTCCAACTTATCACCTCGATATTGCAATTGTTTCATTTACGAATTAATAACACGATTTAAATTCTTAAGTGTCCAGAGTGCACCCATTCGTTTAAATGAGCTTCCCATATGACCTTGCATTACCCTGCCCATAACATCCATGAAGTCATCTGTACCACAAATCTGGTCAATGAACTGGATTTTTTTAATATACCCGACTCACTAAAAATCAAGCTTAATTCCGTTAATCCTTACCTTCGTTTCAGCAGGATAAATCTCCAAAGCCTTCTTAACAGCATGTTTAATCAGAGCATGCTGATTTTTCACATCAGTACCCGGCTTTGAATACAAAAGGACAGGTATTAATTCACCAGCCTCGCCTGGAACAATAATAAGCATATGAGTTACCGTAGTTCCCTCGGTTATACAGCAGGATAGTTCCTCGTCAAAAATATCAAGACTAAGCTTATTGATATTGTCATACGCCTCATCGGCATTGTTATAATACTTGCTATCAACAAGTGCCTTGAGAAGCTGCATCTTATCAAGCCTGCCAATTGATTTTACAATCGCATGACTCTTATTTGCCTCAAAACTTTCACTTTCTGAAAGCTCCCTTAGAGTAATACTTTCACCATCACCTGGGCTAATATAATTCGCAGTTTCGTTCTTAAGCTTTTCAACCCTCGCAAGTTCTCTCAGGGTAGCATTATCCATTCTCTCTTCCATAAAGTATTCCTGGATAAATCCGTTAAAATAATCAGCGATGTATGCAACCAGGTAAGAGTTGGTCGATTCAATATTTCCAAAATATTCTCTAGCGGTATCAGCATACCTTCCATCTTTTAAAATAAGCTGGATTGGAGTATTTTCGTCATATTTTTTTCGTGCCAGTCTTACTGCTTCATGTATAATTATTGACTCGGTTCTCTTGTCCTCTGCCAAAAATGCAACCGGGTATAGCACGCCCTCTATAACCTCAATAAGGATTGCGCCTTTGATACTTCCATCCTCTGCCTCGAGGACAAAACTAATATCTTCGTCGTAATCCTGCTTTTTTATACTAAGATTAGAATATGTTGAAACATATGGGTTTTCGGATATTCTATCTATATAACTCTTAAATTTTAATATTGGGATATTTTCAACAATTACCAGGTTACCATCAAGCTTCTCATCAAGCTTTCCCTCATAACCATGATCGTTCAGCATGATAGTCTTAATATCGGCAAACCATTCGCCGTAAAGAGTTTCCTCTTTTACAAAGCCTCTGTCTATAAAGTAGTTTCTATCCCTTGAAATAAGTGCTTTCCTTATAAATGAATCCTCAAAATAAGCTTTGATTTTCCTCTTACCGCACTCTCTTGCATATATAACAATTTCCTCAAGAAGCTTATCTCCATAGCCCTGGTATCTGTAATCACCTTTTATCTCCATCCACTGGATAATCAGTGAATCATTCGTTTCCGAACAGATAGCAAGGCCAACCGGGGTTTCTTCCCCGGTCGACTCATCTACCTTTTTCACTCCGGCCGCATAGCTTGCGCCAAGCTTGGCCCTGGAAAGATACATCATCGTATCTGTTCCAGTATATTTTCTTAAATCTTTTTTATTAACCTTATACATACCGTCACCACTCATTACTTTTTATTTGAAATTTTCATAAGCGTACTAAAATGCGTAGCAGTCCAGAAAAGTCCCATTCTTTTTGCTGATTTCCAAACCTGACTTGGAAGAACCTTTCCCATGACATCCATAAAATCTTCAAGACCCTTTTCAGTCTTTCTTTTTGATTCTGAAATCTTAGGAATATCTGCTTTAATATCCTCCATCCTGTCAAGAGTAATAATACCGATATACTTTTTAACTAAACTCTCAGCTTGATCCAGCTCTGTTTTGAGTTTTTTAAGACTAGACTTAGCGATTTTTAGTTCATCTTCTGAGTATTCATTATTAGTGCTCTTTCTATCAAATTCCTTTTTGAAATCGTAATAAGATTCCTTCTTTTCGAAAAGATCCTCGGCAGCAGCTCTAAGCTTCTCTCCATGCTCTTTATCAGTGTAATAAGATTTTATTGATTCATTAAAATCTTCGAGAGTACTAGCTTTAACTGCTGCTGAAAAAGTATCACCCATTATTAATTCAGCAAAGCTATTATCTCCGTGTGCATCCCCATGTAAAGTGAGCTTATCTCTCATCTTATTATAGAGCTCTAGCTTCTTATCATCGAAATATGCCTTTTTCTCATCCTTCTGCTCCTCGGTCAGATTCTCACTATTATTTCGATACTCATCTAATTCAGCCCAATAATTCCTTATTTCCTGCTCAACTGTATTCTCACCCACAATCTGTTTGTAGTATTTCAATACTTGATTGATAATTCTCAACGGCATAACCGGTCTGCCATCTTTGAAATAATTAGTTTTAAATTCTTCAATAGCGAGACTAACACCCTGTAACTTAAGATATAGAGGATTGTCCATCGTCATACGATCAAGCACATTAGCAAATGAAATCATTGCTTTTCTTGCTTCATGAACTATATGAAAATTCTCTCTATTTCCCACTTTGTCAATCTGTTTGTCCTGTGATAAGCCTGATGTTTGCTTGACATACTCGGCGAATTTTTGAATTTTATCATATCCATCCCAGTTAAACTGAGACACAGATACTCGCTTAAGGAATTTCTCTCTGTTTTCTTCAACGTTTTCTTCCACATCAAGTGCATCATTTAGATTATTTATCATTTCACGTTTTGTACCGAGATATACATTCCTAAGAACCGTTGACTTTTCCGCATCATATCTATCCTCAACTGAATTAACGGGACTATCATAAAGTTCTTCAGTATGAGCTGATTCCAAAAGTCCCTCTTTTACCGAATTTATTACATTAAAATGATTATGATATGAAATTGTAAATGATTTTACTAATGAGTCATTAATCTTACGTAATTCTTCAATTTTATCATTAAGAGCTGTTATTGTATTAGCAAGTCTTATCTGACAAGTCGAGAAATTCTGTATTCCAGCTGGAAGCTCTAAGCCAAGCTCCTGTGCCTTCATCAGGGCTGTAGCAATCTTCTCACCTGCAAGACTTGCATCGCCAAGGTCAAATATCGGCTTAAGAATTCTAAGTAAGTTTTTCTTCTGCTTATTAAAGCGATCTCTCATGGCAATGTCGTCAGACATAATATTCTTATATCCATCAACAAATAATTCAACATCTCCACATGTAGCAGCAACCATCATTCTGGTAATCTGAGCTTTGTCATACTCATTAAGGATTGTTGAGTTACCAAAATCAATAACTGTAGCCTTATTCTTGCTGACCATAATATTACCAGCATGAAGATCTCCGTGATAAAAGCCCTCTCCAAAGAGTCCCTCTGTCACCCATTTTTCAGCGAGCGTAACAAGATATTTCTGGCACTGAATAGCCTCATTAATCACATCGCTTATCTTATCAACTGTGTTGAAATGCTTTGCAATATTTTCATCAGTAATCTGGTATATAGGCTTTGTTTTTCTAGAATCATTAATAATCTGTCCCTTATTATCTCTTGGCATAAATTGATTAAGGTAGCTGTCAATTTTCTTATTAATTACCTTAAGATAATTATCAACAGTTGTACCCTCTGCTTTTTCAGCAACCATGTAATCTGCTGTTGGTTCAACAAGACTACAAAGCTTCATGGTTTCAACATTGTCATATGCATCATTTTTCTTGGTTGAATTATTGTATATCTGACCATGTCTTACATTATCAGCCTCTATACCAAGGTTTAACTCTTCCTCGATTCTCTTTAACTGGCCTAAATATGTAGCACGCATACCTGCATTGGTCTTTTCTGCACATTTAAGAAGAATTTTCTTTTCTCTTTCCATTCTGTTCTGAACATCAGGTCTTAATATCTTTACTACAACCTCACGTCCATCCTCGTCCATACCTGGGCCATGAATCTTACATAAAAATGCCTGTCCTACCGAAGCAGCACCCAAGGAATTTACAACCTCTATCTTAGTAATACTTCCGTTAGACCTATTGATAATTTCAAGAAGCTGAGCATCAACTATCTCCTTTGGTATAGGAAGGAGATTTGACTTGACATCATCGAGTGCCTTTTTCAGATATTCATTAGTGTTCTTATTAACTGGAATACCCTGAAGAATCTTCTGAAGTAGTGGACCTGCGCCCTTGAAGAGACCTCCTATTAAAAGACCTGCCTGATCTTCAAAGTACTTCTCCTCAAAATTATCAACTGCTTTTACTTCCTCCTGTACTGGTGCAGCAGGAATTTTCATCTCTTCTTTATATTCTGGTTCCTCTGGTGCCACATCATTATCTTCTTTTTCTTCTTTTTCTTCTTTGGCTCCACCAAAAAGATTACCCCATAGTGATTTTCCAAAGTTATTAAATATACTATGCTTTGAATCATATTCAGCCTTTTTAGCCTCATATTCTTCCTTTAATTTTTCATTTTCAGCCTTGATTTCTTCATTCTTCTCTTTTATCTCCTTGACAAGAACGTTGTAATCATCCATAAGCTTCTCAAAGTCTTTTTCTTCCTTAAGCTCTGCGTCTGACTTTGGAACTGGTTTAATATTTCTTATTACGGATCCTATCATTGATCTCTTATCAGTTAAGGCTACATTACTAAAATAATCCTTAAATACATTCTTTAAAAAGAGACCCTGGCCACTATTTCCTGTCGCCGAATCACTTATAATGTCCTGAAGAATCTTAGCTTCTCTCTTGTGCTTCTTTTCAGCACTCTCATTAGCACCGGCTTTCCTTTTTGAAACATCAATCCTTGTTTTAATATCTTTGTAGATCTTATCAACCAAAAGTTCATCTTCGGTTTTAATTTCTACTTTGCCAGTTTTCTTATCTGCTTTCTCTTCCTTTTCTACTTC
>DCHE01000037.1:0-7713 GCA_002314775.1 Lachnospiraceae bacterium UBA1760 | reverse complement strand
AGCTTTTTCCTTCTCCTCTTCGTTTGCTTTGATTTCCTCAACCTTTTTATTCTTTGACTTCTCCTCCTGGTTTACTAAACCACTCATAGAATTAACCTTTTCCTGAATAAAATCAGCTGCAAACTCTGTTATAACATCAATTGCCTTATCGAGATTAATAACAATATCTCTTCTTGTTTTAAGACCTGTCTTAATAAATCCAGCGCTAAAGAAATCATCAGGAATTCCATCAAGCACCTCACTAATCTGGTCGAACAACTGCTGGCGCATATCTCCCATCGGAATTGCGATTCTGTTTGCGAACTTAAAGAGGATATTTTTATCCTTCTTTATTGCGAGAATAATATCCATGTTCTTTTCAACACAACTGTAAATTCTTTGGAATCTTGCCTCTTCCTCAGCTTCTAATGTTGTATTTTCTTTTTTGTTTTCTTCATTAAATAATTCTAATCCCTCAGAATCCTCTGAGAAGAACAGATCTGCGAGGAAATTCTTAACCTTCTCCTCGTTTTCATCCCATTCAGTCTTCTTCTTATATTCCTCTTCTTCCTTTTCCTTCTGAATTCTCTTCTCCTCTTCTTCCTTCTCCTTTAGTTCCTTTCTTTCGAGGATTTCATTAAGCTTTTCTTCAGCATACTTATCTTCTTCTGCTTCTACTTCATAGACTTCTTCCTGCTTCTTGTTAACCTTCAGATTCTCATTGTGAATAATCTTACTTGCGACATCATCCTCTGACGCCTTCTTAATTTTTACCTTTTCAAGGATTTCCTTGGTATTAACTGTAGCTGTTTCATTTTCCTTAGAGCTAATAACCTCATATCCTTCAAGATTTTCATTATCTATAAGCTCCTCATCTGGATAATCATCCTTTTCATTCATGCCCTTATGGGTATCAGTATTAATAACACCCTCTTCGGCATTACCTTCCTTGTTAACCGGATTATCTTCATCCTCAGATTTATCAGGCATAAATCCTAATGCTTCCAGCCTCTTCATAAGCACATCAAGATCAGACTTTTCACCTGCTTCAAATATATTATCAGTTGCTTTTGCTTCTACCTTTTTATCATTAGTATCAGCAAGCTCCTTCTGCTTTGCCTCATCACCGACAATTAATTTATCTGTAGTTAAATCCTCCTTGATAGTTCTAGGACTCTTAACTGTTACTAATTCGCCATTTTCATTTATTTGATCAGCTATTAATTCACCATCGCCATTACTACGTTCAGATATTAATTCAATAGCAATATTTCTAAGCTTATCAGTCGGATATTTTCTGAATAATCTGCCATACTGCTTCTGATCCATATCAAGTCTTCTCGAAATAAGATTGATACAGGTCTCACGGAGCATACTCTTCTCGACCATTGAAAGATTTTCTTTCTTTATCCAGGCTAAAGTAGAGTTAGTTAATGACTTTCCAAATATGTCCTCATTATCCATCATATTCTGCTTGAAGCTGTTTTTAAGATATTCCATTCTGTATGGAAGCTGTACAAGCTTTGCCTTTTCGCCGACAATAATTCTGAATGATAAAGTGCCATCTTCCTCCTGCATAAATGCCATGGTTGTATGCTCTATCTTATCCTTCATGCCCTTGAATTTACGAATCTGACCTAAATCCTTACCAAATGTTGCTGTATTGAAATACACCGACTTAGCAGTATTAGGCTTAAAGAGTTCGAAAGTCTCAAGCACCTTTTCTACTATTTCTTTACCCTCATCTCCATAGCGCTGAACCATCTCAATCGGAGTTTCAACACCCATAAAAAGACATGCGATATTAGCAGGAAGCTTCTCAAGATCAAGTAATGTGCCACCTACTTCTCTGGCATCCATTACACTTTTCTTAACAGCAGCTGCTTTTTTATCTACTATCTCTTTGTTAGCTTCTGCCTCTATATTAGCTTCTGCCTCTTCATTGACTTCTACCACTTTGCCATCGTAGTACTTGCCAGGCTCAACCACCTTATCCTCAGCAGACTTATCATATTGAGATGCCTGAGAAAAGAAAAGTATCTGCTTAGCATTTAAGAATTCAGCCTTAAGCTTGATATCCATACTAGCCTGCTTAAGCTTAAAGGTCGAGATATATCCAAGTTCTTCATTTAACCTGGCTAAGGTCTCAAGAACTGCCTTGTATCTTGTATTTCCGAAAAATGTTGTCTTGGTTGCAAGATAATGCTGGCATGAACTGATTGCATCAAGGTAAGACTCCTCTATCTGCTTTGTAAAATCATATAGAGTAGTATCACTCGTTCTGTCATTATTGTAATAACTGTCGATTCTATCAATATTATCCTTAATCTTCTTCATCTCAGGACTATCCTGCTGTGACAAGAATTTCGATTTCTTTGCACTTTCAAGATCTCTACGAATATGCGAATGATCATCAACTCTCTGGTTAATCATATTATTGGCAACTGCCTGCATACCGAACTTATCAAGGTCAACTAATACTTCATCATTCTCGCGCATACCTATATTCTGGGCTTTTTTCCATCTCAAGCTTCCTTAGATATTCAAGCTCAGCATTAGTTTTCACGACTTCCTCGGCCTTCTTGTTCGAGGTGGTATCGATTTCTTCCTCTTTCATCTCCTGATTAATATTAAGATTCTTAAAACTCTTTTCAATTTCTGACATTCCTGATCCCATTTTTATTCTCCTTACAAATCCATATATTATTTTATAAAAAATACCATTTATACAAGTTTATTCATACTAAAATATTCGAATTACTTGTTTCATTATGCTCATTATACAAATATATTTTATATTATTCAATCTCAAATTTTGAGCCTGTGACGCTTGTGGGACGAAGAATTAATCACTTGAAACGCACTAATTGTTTCACGGTAGTTATTCAGAGGATAAACTGAAAAAACTCTCCTTACCAGAATATATCCAGTAAGGAGAGTTTAAGGCTTTATGCTTATTGTTTTGCAACGTACATATCATATAGATGAGTCACCGTCCACCAGGTACCCATTCTCTTGAATGAACTATATTTGTACTTACTAGTTACTCTGCTCATAATATCCATAAAGTTTTCTGTATAACCAAAGGTCTTTTCCATGCTATCTGAAATCTGTTGTACAAAAGGCCTCAAATCGCCTGTTCTATTTAGCGATATTCTATCGATTAATACTCTAATCTTTTCTGTCAAATCATTCTTTTGAACATGTATTTCTTTTCTCTTAGCATCTTTCTGCTCAACTGACAAGTTTTCATCATTATTGATAGACTTTAACTGACTTACGATTTCATAGTATTCTTTGGCATTACTTCTAAGCTCCTCGCCATAGTACTTATCCGAATAATATGAGCGCATTGAAGAATTGAACCTGTCTATGTCCATTTCAAACATAAGCCTGTCAAAATTGTCAAGCTTGTTCTCTGCATTAGTAACCCTCAATTTATTGACTGTCTCCCTGTTATGTTTATCATTGATTATTATGAACTTATTGTAGTACTTATTCCAGATCTGAGACTTCTCATTGTCAAGTTCTTGCTTTTCATCCTCTGAAAGTTCAGCTTCATTTGCACGTAATCTATCCAGCTTCTCCCAATATTTAGTGATATCTTCTTCAACACTTGTATTACCAAGATATTTGACGTAGTACTTAGATATCTTGCTTAATATCTCTTTAGGCATATTTTCTTTACTCTCAGTTACTCCAGGGTTATTTCTCTTAGGGACAGTATCAAAAAATTTATCATCAAATTTTTTGATTTGATTTATAAGATTATCAATCTCTGCTCTATCTGCTTCCTCCACCTGCAGCCTAGTATCACCTTCCATTCTTCTAGTGAACTCAGTCAATACATTTTTGACCCTATGAGCAAGAATAAATACTTTATTATCAACAAGCGCATCTTCTTTCTTTTCCTTTGACAGTGAAGAAAGCTCGTTCAGTTTAGTTAAATATTCAGAAATAATATCATTTCCTTTTTCAGTAAACTGTGATGTACTGAGCATCTTCTTGAAGTATTCTCTTCTTTCTTCCTTGTTTTCCAGGACATCCATTTCCTTTTTGAATTCTTCATTTATATTATGATTGTCAATTTTGCCCTTTTCATCTTTTTTGTCCTTGTCAACAAATAAATCCAGCATCATTGATGCCTTATCGCAGGAAAGCTGATCCTCTGCGCCAAAAATAGTCTCATCCCAATAATGATCAAATCTAGCTGCCGCAAGCATATGGTTTTTAGTCTCCCTGACAAAATTAACGCTATCCTCATTATTTCCCTCAAGCTGTGTTGACAATTGAGTTGATAAAGCTCGCAATTCCTCTATTTTATCATTCATAGATGCAATGGTATTGGAGAGTCTTATCTGACATGTTGAAAAGTTCTGAATACTTGCCGGAAGCTCAAGTCCAAACTCCTGGGCCTTAAGCAAAGCGGCTGCAATCTTCTCACCGGTAAGACGTATATCGCCAAGAGAGAACATAGGAGTGAGTATCTTCTTAAATTTATCCTTCTGCTCCTCGAATTTTTGCTTCATTGCTGTACCACCTGTCATAAGGTTTTTATAGCAATCTATGAATAAATCCACATCAGCTGTTCCAGCAGCAACCATCATTCTTGTCACGTAATTCTTTTCATCATCCGAGAGCTTTGTAGAGTTACCAAAATCAATTACCGTTGCCTTATTTGGACTAATCATGATATTACCAGCATGAAGATCTCCATGGTAGAAGCCTTCTCCGTAAAGTCCTTCAGTTACCCATTTTTCAGCAAGCTTAGCCAGGTGCGCCTGACACTTAAGTGCTTCGCTTATCATTTCATTAATCACTTCAACAGTATTATAATGTTTCCTTGAATTGGTTTCGTTAATCTCAAGAAATGGCTTTCCGTCTACATACACATATTCATCACTATTCTCTTTTTTCTTCATGAAAGGCTTCAAGTAATCCTTTACCTTCTTATCGATATCCTTCAAATATCTGTCAACTGTAGCACCCTCTGCCTTTTCAGCAACCATATAATCCTCAGTAGCTTCTACTAAATCACAAAGCTTCATCGACTCTACATTATCATATGATTTATCCTTATTGTATGACTTGTCATATACTTTACCAAGGTTAACATTCCTTGCCTCGATTACAAGATTAAGTTCTTCCTCAATTCTCTTTAACTGACCTTCATATGTTGCACGCATACCTGCATTAGTCTTTTCAGCACATCTAAGAAGTACGTCCTTATCTCTTTCCATTCTATGCTGTACATCAGGTCGTAAAATCTTGACAACAACCTCTCGACCCTCAGTACCCAGACCTGGTCCGAACATTTTACATAAGAATGCCTGACCAACAGAGGCTGCACCTAGAGAGCTTACAACATCAATCTTTGTAATCTTTCCGTCAGACTTATTTATCATATCGAGAAGCTGTGCGTCGACAACATCCCTTGGAATTGGAAGAAGATTTGACTTTACATCCTCAAGAGCCTTTTGCATATTTGGGTCCATACCACTTGTGATTGGCATACCCTGAAGAACCTTCTGGAGAAGTGGTCCTGCTCCCTTGAAAACGCCTCCAAGAAGAAGTCCCATCTGTTCCTTCTTGTATTTTTCATCGAAATCTTCGGTACGTGCTGATACCTTAAAGGTTGGTTCTTCTGGCTTTGCTGGTTCTTTATCATCATCATTGTCATCTGGTGCATCATTGAACATATTAAAGAAACCGCCAAACAGGCCACCACCTTTTTTAGCCTTTTTCTCCTTGTACTCCTTAAGCTTTTTCTCATATTTCTCAAGCTTTTTCTCATACTGCATTTTCTCAGCCTCATAGAGAGCATTGTCGTATTGTTCTCTTATTTCATCTGCCTCATTCTTTGGAATCGGCTTAAGATTTCTTATTGCAGCTCCAAGCATCGATCTTTTATCCATCAAAGAAACGCCTGCGAAGTATTCATTCATAACGTTCTTCATAAAGAGTCCCTGACCACTATTTCCAGACAATGAATCTTCTACAATTGCCCTCAGAATTGGTGCTTCTCTTGCAAATTTTTGCTGTTCTGACTCATTTGCAGGTGCAGATGACTTTGAAATCTTAATATCCCTTATTATATCATTCAATCCATTTAGTCCATTGATCTGCTCCTCTTTATAAAGCTCCTCCTGTTCTTTTAAAAACCTGTCATATCTCTCTTTCGTTCTTTTTTCTATCTCTTTTTCTTTCTGTTCTGCTAATAATTCCTTTCCTGTTTTTTTCTTATATTTTTGCTTCACTAATACCGCTTCAACATATTCCGTTAATTCATCTTCAAATTCTACTTCCGTGTCATATTCAAGCGTAGCATATTTGCCAAATAGAAGGACTCGAGCAGGATCATCCCCTCCCTTATTTGACAATACTTTTGATAATTCAGTAAATAACTTATCAGTAAAAACAGCCTTAATTCTTGGTGTCTTAAAACCTGCTGCCACAAAATCAGCCTCAATCTTATCCGCTTCCTGCTTTGTTATAAATCCATTGTAAAGAAGTAGCTTATCTGCATACGCAGCTCCTGCTTCTTGACCATGTTCTATAATTATCGCATTCATTCTTTCCTGAATGTAAAACTCATCAAGTAAATTAGGATCCTTTTCTATCTTTGCTTCAGGCTGCTTTGCTTTGTTTGCTGCTTTGTTTGCTGCTTTGTTGCCCTTTGCTTCCTTTGCTTCTCTCGCCTGCCTTGCTGCAAATTCTGCCTCAACATCCCTTTTAACATCTCTTCTTATCTCTCTAAGTTTGATGTCTTCATGTGTCTGCTTTTTCCTCTCTGCTTCATTTTTCTTATTTTCTTCCTGAGCCTTTATTGTATCATCCTGAGCATTAGTAAGTATTTTCTGCATTTGATTTACCATGACTTCACAGATTGAATCAAGAGCCTGGTCAAGCTTTATTAATTTGTCACTAACTAAGGTTGTCGCACCTGATAACACATATTTATTGGTAAGATACTTAGCAAAATCATTATTGCTGAACTCATCAAGACTATTATTTATTATATCGAATAATTCTTTTTTGTTATCATAGATTGGAATAGAGACTCTGTTCAAGAATCTGAAAAGTATATTTCTATCCTTTATGATGGAAATGATAATGTCTGCATTATTCTTGATAATATTCGACATTCTAATAAATCTTGGGTCCTTTAATTCAGCTTCTTTTTTCTTTCTAGCCTCAGCTACCTCTTCGTCAACTTCTACCTTTTCGGCAGCTTCTTCCTTTTCGTCCTCTTCTTCCTTTTCGATTATAATTTTATCTTCTTTTTCCTTATCCGCTTTAAACTTCTTATTGTCGATATCGACCTGTACTGAATCAGCCGAGAATATCAAATCAGCAATTAAGTTCTTTATCTTTTCTTCCTGCTCATTCCATTCTGTCTTCTCCTTATAAACCCTTTCAGCCTCTTCAGCCTCTTTTATTCTCTCTTCTTCTAGCTCCTCGAGCGCCTTCTTCTTATCTAGTAGATCCTGCCTATCCTTTTCAGAAAGCAATTCCTCTTCATCTTCTACCACAAATGTCTCATTTTTCTTCTTAGCATCTTTCTCGCTATGAATAATCTTATTCTTTATATCATCCTTCTTACTATTCTTAATCTTCTCTAAAATCTCATCTGTATTCATCTCAGAGTCAGCTAATCGGTCAACGCTATAGGTCTCAAAATTCTGAACATCCTTAAGAATTTTATTATCCTGTTCCTCGAGAATTTTATTGTTC
>DCHE01000036.1 GCA_002314775.1 Lachnospiraceae bacterium UBA1760 | reverse complement strand
AGTTCCTTAATATGTGTAATATAGTCATTTCCACCCTGTACTCTCATCTGAGTAAGTAATGTAAAATAAGCTATAGTTCTCTTCATAAAAGACTCTTCCATCTTCTTGTCAAAGCGATCGAAGTCTATACCGGACGGACCTACAACCTGCATACTGTCATAGAATAAAACCGTCTGATCAGACTGTTTCAGAACCCAGTCAAGTTCATCTGCCTCAGTAGTAAATCCCAACTTCTCACAGTTTTTCTTGAATGTTCCCATATATGAAATATTCTTGTACTGATGAAGTCTGTGAGCTTCATCAACCAGCAGAATATCGTATTTCTTCTTTGATACATCAGATGGCGATAGCACCTGAGAAGGCGACAGTCCATAAATGCTCTTGAAAATACTTTTCATCGTCTTTCTGAGCGAAGTCTGTGGTACAACAAATCCAACCTGCTTACCTGTGTATTCATCGCTGTCTGCGATATACTTCATCAGATATACTGCAACAATAGTCTTTCCACTACCAGGCATACCATTAACAACAACCTTATCAACAGTACCCTCCTTGAGCTTAATAAGAATATCTTCCACAGCCCGTCTCTGACTGTCATTCAGTTCCTTATACGGTGAGTATTTGAATAGATCTGAATTCTCAATTTCTTCAATTGAATGTTTAACAAGCTTCTCTTTCTGAAGTTTCCTCCAGAGAGCCTCAAACTTCTCGTCATATTCCTGCTTCTGGTAATACTGCTTATCAGCAATTCCAGCGTTCTTGTTAGTAACCTCAAATAAATCGTCCGCAACAATATACTGAATCAGCTTGGATTCATAATCAAAAGTTACGGACTGATTAAACATCTTAGAATAGATAAAGTGAACCTTATCAAAGATACGCTTTTCCTCAACAGATGAGTGCTGCATCATTCTGGTCTTCACATGATTAGACTCACCTATATAAGCCTGACTTCCATTCTCAAGAATGTAAAGCATAGGCCAGTTATCAAGGAATTCCTGATTACCATATATGTTATTTTTAAAGTCACCTTCTATAATTTTGAACATATCATCTATTCAATAACTTTTTTCAAAAGTATCTTCTCCTGAAAGCCTCCGCGCTTCTCTACCTTCTTCGCACGTAATTCTTCCAGTTCTTCAATTGAATATCCTCTAGCAATTGCTGCTGCATGAATTACTTCAAGCAAATCCGCAAGTTCTTCCAGATTTTGATCCTTATGATACTCTGCCAGTTCCTCATCCAGTTTAGCATCAATCATTTTCAGATAGACTTCATCTGATAAAATTTCTATTTCACAAGTCTTTCCATCAGCTTCTATAATCGCAGGAATCTTATCCCTTACCAGTTTGTTATACACAATTTCCTTCACTATATACCCACTCCCTAAATCCACAGTTTTTTGCAGACTCATAAACCGGTCTGATAATATGATCCAACCTGGTTTTGAATTCCACCTCAGATAATCCATCTACGTACAATTGATTTCTTATCTCCTGATTATTCAAATGATATGGTGCTATCCTGTTAAATTCCTTAGCAACCATTTCATTCTCTATTTTAAGACAATACGCCTTATATTCCAGTTCACCTAATGCGTCAAAATAATAATCCCACGATGGTAACAGATTACTCTTGCTACTATTGATTGACCTTGTCGTTGGATGAAGATTCCAAAGTTCATCATGAGCTACATACTGCCATGGAACAAAATGATCTACTGATATAATTTTGTCTGAAAGATTCACATCTCCATAAATGTCATGCAAGCTTGGATCAATCTGAATAATCAGTTTCCAGTAATTCCTTACACGATCAATATCTCTTGCCACTGGAGGTTCAATCTTATCCGCAATTCCAGGAACACTTGGATTCTTATTCTGCAAATACTGGATAAGCTTTAACTGCGTCCAACCCTTTAATATTTCCTTGTGTTTATTCAGGTATTCCGCCCATAAACTATCCACTTCGATAACAGTACCAAGGCCACCTATCAGGAGAAAATAATACATAAGACGTTTCTGTCTATTGATTTCATCAGTAAGTTCCTGCTTAGGGCCAGACCACATACTTCTGTTTATATTTATTGCATCATAAAATGGAACCTGTAGACGATATGGAACATTTAAGGTAAGATCTACCTTATACTTTCGAATCTTCTTATCTTCTGTCGTCTCCAGAAAGCTGATAATCTTCTCTCGTTTTTCAGAAGATGGAAACTGATATATATCAAATATGTACTTAACCACTTCCTCCAGATTATCTGTAATTCCAAGTGGCCCAAGTCTAAGATGATACTCTGTAACCATGTACCAGGCATCTGCTATCATCTCGTTGATTAGTTCATCAAATGTAAATCGACTATGTTCCGAATTCAGTTTTGCAAGGATTGCCTGAAACCAGAAAAACTTATAGCAGTTAGTCGTATTATCAAATAGTCTGCTTAGATATCCAATATTCAGTTCTTCAGAATACGGTAACTGCATATATTTTCCTCTAAAGCATCTGCTTTATTTTATGCAAAATAGTAATATCCGCCGGAAGCCATTTCACATCGTCAATAGAATCCTTATCTACCCACCTGGCTGCCTCATGCTCTTTAAGAACTAAGTCACCTTTAACAATCTCACACCAGAAACAATCCATGGATAAGTGAAATGTCGGATAGTCATACTCAATAGTATCAATCAACTCTCCTACAAAAATCTCTGTATCAAGTTCCTCCATAATTTCACGTTTCAGCGCTTCCTGCGGTGATTCGCCTTCTTCAATCTTACCTCCAGGAAACTCCCACCAGCCTTTGT
>DCHE01000093.1:6463-6795 GCA_002314775.1 Lachnospiraceae bacterium UBA1760 | reverse complement strand
GGAACTGTGATAACAGCCTCTGTAACCTTCTCACCAAGGTAAGCTTCAGCGTCCTGCTTAAGCTTCATAAGTGTCATAGCTGAAATCTCCTGTGGAGAATACTTCTTGTCATCAATTGTTACCTTATAATCAGATCCCATGTGTCTCTTGATAGAAGAAATTGTCTTGTCTGCATTAGTAACAGCCTGACGCTTTGCAGCATCACCAACAACTCTCTCACCTGACTTAAGGAAAGCAACTACAGATGGTGTAGTTCTCATACCTTCTGCGTTAGGGATAACAACTGGCTTACCACCCTCCATAACAGCTACACATGAATTTGTTGTACCTAA
>DCHE01000093.1:308-6379 GCA_002314775.1 Lachnospiraceae bacterium UBA1760 | reverse complement strand
CTGCTAATTAGCTACCTTAACCATACTGTGTCTAAGCACCTGGTCCTTATACATATAACCCTTCTGCATCTCCTCAACAATTGTGTTGTCTCCGTAGTTTTCATCCTCTACATGGATAACTGCGTTGTGGAAGTTTGCATCGAATTCCTTGCCTGCTGCCTCCATAGGCTCAACACCAAGACCTGCAAATGAATCCATAAGCTGCTTGTAAATCTTCTCAACACCCTCCTCAAATGGTCCCTTCTCTTCTTCAGGAACAAGAGCGAGTGCTCTCTCAAGATTATCAACAACTGGAAGAAGCTTCTCGAGAACAGCCTTTGCGCCGTAATCGTACATCTTCTTATTCTCTTTGTCATTACGCTGTCTCATATTATCGAACTCAGCAAGAAGTCTCTGATACTTATCTTTATTCTCCTCAGCAAGCTCCTTAGTCTTCTCAAGCTCCTGCATAAGAGCCTTGCTTCCTCTTCTATTAGACTTTGGAACTGGCTTTGGTCTTTCTTCCTCAGCCTTCTCAGGTGGAACATTCTTTTCTTCAGTAATAGAAACATCGGTACCTTCGTTGATAGTATTATCAACCTTTACTTCCATCTCCCTTGGAAGACTCTCTCCATCCTTCTCTTCCTTCAGCGCCTGAAGAATTTCGTCCATGCTCTGCTCTGCCATCAATCTTCACCTCTTTTATCTTCTTTTTTATTAAATATAACATCAAGCTCATCAGTAAGATTCTTCAGCGTACTGACAACCTTCTTGTAATCCATTCTCTTAGGACCGATGATACCTATCGTACCCTTGGCCCCCTCAGCAAGCTCATAGGTTGCTGTTACTATCGAGCAGTCCTTCATATTCTTCACTGGCGACTCGTCACCGATGTAAACCTGAATTCCATGCTCCTTGTCGTGAGTCTTTAGTGACTCATCCATAAGCTGTGAAAGCTCTTCCTTGTCCCCGAGTGTCTCAAGCAATGCACTTGTCCTCTGAACATCTCCAAGCTCCTGGTACTTTAAGATATTGGTAGCACCACTGGTGTATATCTCAAGTTCCTCCGCCTGATGAATCGCCTCAATTATTCCTGAGAAGATAGCCTCAAGAATATCAGCATACTCACCAGCCTGTTTCTTCATGGTCTGCATCATCTCAAGATTGATATCCTGCAGTGATGCACCCTGTAAAAACGTATTAAGCAAAATATTAAATTTTAATACTTCTTCATTACTAAGTGCTCTGTTTACTCTGATCAGCTGGTTCTTTACTACGTTGCCATCAACTACGATAACGGCTACAAGCTGGAATTCACTCACCTGTGAAAGCTGTATGAACTTAACCTGTTTGTTCTGATACTTTGGTGCCGAAACCATGGTTGCGTACTGTGTGTTTGTGGCGAGAACCTTGGCAACCTGCTTAAGAAGTGTCTCAAGCCTGTCAACTCTCTCAAGAAGGGAACCCTTCTCAATCTCAGCCTCCTCCTTCTCTTCAAGCATCTTGTCTACGTAGAATCTGTAGCCCTTATCGGATGGTATTCGTCCTGCCGAGGTATGTGGCTGAACAATATATCCAAGCTCCTCTAAGTCTGCCATCTCATTTCTAATCGTAGCCGAGCTTAAATTAAGGTCTGTGTACTTTGAAATGGTTCTTGAGCCAACCGGCTCTCCAGTTTCAAGGTAGTTAGCAACGATAGCCTTCAGAATCCTGATCTTACGCTCATCAAGCGCGTCATCAAGCTGCATGCTATCACATCCATTCTGTTTCATTTGTCAGTGTTTATTAGCACTCATTAATTCCGAGTGCTAATTACAATATTAAATGTAGCATTGTACCTAGCTAATGTCAAGAAATATTTGTGAATTATTTATGAAAATTGAACATTTTTCCTATATATTGTATATAAAATAGCTTTTCATCACTTATCTAGGATAAAATCACTCAAAATATAGTTGCTTACATCTATTCCCGAGTCAGTCAGCTTAACAAAGGTTCCATCTGTTTCCATAAAGCCCTCGTAGATATATTTGTTGATAGTAGGTCCATACACATCATAAATATCTCTGTTAAACTGTCTGTAGAACTCTCTTCTGTCAATCCCCTTTACCATCCTTAGGCCAAGGAACATAAACTCTTCCATCCTTCTGTCTATGTACATCGGTTCCACATTAACCCTCAGATTGCCAGTAACCGTTTCATAAAGTCTTCCGATATTATCAGTGTTAACAATCTCCATCTGAGTCTCCTCTAGCTTCTGGGTATATTCGTGAATATTTCTAATATTGCTGAATCTCTTACCCTGAAAATATGATGAAGCACCGATTCCAAATCCGATATATTCACCGCCTGTCCAGTAGGTAATGTTATGCCTGCATTCATAGCCTGGCTTTGAATAGTTTGAAAATTCATATCTATTGAAGCCATTTGCGCCAAGAACCTTCTTAGTAAGAGAATACATTCTTCTGTCAGTTTCCTCGTCCGGAATCTCCGAAAGAAGCCTATTGTCACAGCTCAGTGGTGTTCCCTCTTCTACGGTAAGTGAGTAAGCAGAAATGTGCTCTGGCTCATATTCAATTACTCTGGTAAGTGTATCTACATAGGAATGAATATCCTGTCCGGGAAGACTTGCCATAATGTCTACATTTATGTTTTTAAAGCCTGCTCTTCTCGCAGAGGTATAGCCTGCAACAAACTGGTCAAAATTATGAATTCTTCCAACCTTCGACAGGATTTTGTCGTCTGCTGACTGAAGTCCTATGGAGATTCTGTTTATTCCCATTGACCTGTATGCAAGGAGCTTTTGATACATAATTGTTCCCGGATTCGCCTCTATTGTTATCTCCGGAAATCTGTCCATCTCAAAGGTGCTTCGAATCTCTGTCAGAATATTCTGAATAAGGTTCTCATCCACAAGTGACGGAGTTCCACCACCGATAAATATAGTTCTTACGATATATCTGTCAGAAACCGCCTTATACAGTCTAATCTCCTGGCAGATTGCCTCCATATATCTTAGCTGAGTCCCATAGCTATCCTTATCTGAGGACAAAAAATCGCAGTATTTGCATTTCTTCGCACAAAATGGAATATGTACATATATGCCTAAATTCTTTTTCACCTTTACTCCTCATCTAACTTAAGAACACTCATAAATGCCTTCTGTGGTATCTCAACATTTCCAACCTGTCTCATACGTTTCTTTCCTTCCTTCTGTTTCTCAAGAAGCTTTCTCTTTCTGGAAATATCACCACCATAGCACTTGGCAAGAACGTCCTTCCTCATCGCCTTAACAGTTTCTCTTGCAATTATCTTTCCACCAACTGCTGCCTGTATCGGAATCTCGAACAGATGTCTTGGAATCTCAACCTTGAGCTTCTCACACATCTTCCTGCCTCTCTCATAGGCAGTCTCCGAATGAACAATAAATGAAAGTGCATCCACTTCCTCATGATTTATCAAAATATCAAGCTTAACAAGATCTGATTTTACATACTCCTTAAGCTCATAATCAAAGCTTGCATAGCCTCGTGAACGAGACTTAAGAGCATCAAAGAAATCATAAATAATTTCATTTAAAGGAAGATCATACTTTAATAGTGCTCTTGTCTGTTCCATATATTCCATCCCAAGATAAACTCCTCGTCTCTCCTGGCAAAGCTGCATTATAGCTCCCACATAATCCGTTGTAACCATAATCTCTGCTGATACAAATGGCTCCTCCATATAATCAACCTCTGAAGGGTCTGGAAGATTTGACGGATTGGTAAGCGAGATAACCTCACCATTTGTTTTGTGAACTTTATAAACTACACCTGGTGCGGTAGTCACGAGGTCTAAGTTATATTCTCTCTCTAGTCTCTCCTGAATAATTTCAAGATGAAGAAGTCCAAGGAAGCCGCATCTAAATCCAAAACCAAGAGCGATTGATGTCTCTGGCTCAAAGGAAAGTGCTGCGTCATTTAACTGTAATTTTTCGAGTGCATCTCTAAGGTCTGGATACTTTGCACCATCTGCCGGGTAAAGACCACAGTAAACCATAGGATTAACCTTCTTATATCCAGGAAGGGCTTCCTTGCATGGATTGTTTGCATCTGTCACAGTATCACCCACAGTTGTATCTCTTACATTCTTTAAGCTGGCAGTGATATATCCAACCATTCCTGCTGAAATCTCATCACATGGGATGAACTGGCCTGCACCAAATATTCCAACCTCAACTACATCGGCCTCAGCGCCTGTAGCCATCATCTTAATTCTCGTACCCTTCTTACAGCAGCCGTCAAATACACGGCAGAAAATGATAACACCCTTGTAGGAATCGTATAAGCTGTCAAAAATAAGCGCACTAAATGGACCCTCAGGATCACCTGTCGGAGCTGGAACCTTATTTACAATTGCCTCGAGAACATCCTCGATATTAATACCATTTTTTGCTGAGATAAGAGGCGCATCCATTGCTTCAATTCCGATTACATCCTCAATTTCATTTTTAACTCTGTCAGGCTCAGCTGATGGAAGGTCAATCTTATTGATAACCGGAATAATCTCAAGGTCATGCTCAAGCGCAAGATAAACGTTCGCAAGAGTCTGTGCCTCAATTCCCTGTGCAGCATCAACAACAAGTACCGCACCCTCGCAGGCAGCAAGGCTTCTTGAAACCTCATAGTTGAAATCTACATGACCAGGAGTATCAATAAGGTTGAATATATATTCCTCTCCATCATTGGCCTTGTAGATTATTCTTACAGCCTGAGACTTGATTGTGATACCACGCTCTCTCTCAATATCCATATTGTCAAGCACCTGCTCCTGCATCTCTCTTTGGGTGAGGAGTCCGGTCTTTTCTATTATTCTGTCTGCCAGTGTCGACTTACCATGATCAATGTGTGCGATGATGCAGAAATTTCTAATCTTATTTTGATCTAAATGTGCCATTTATAAATCCTTTCTTTTATAGGTTTACTATCCATTATTATTAACTATACGCTGTACATTATATTGCATTTCCTTATAGCAGCGCCTAAAAAATCAGAATAAGTATATCATAAAGCTTATATGTTGCACAACAAAAATCATTTCTTATACAAGATAAATGCACCGTGATGTCATATACTATCACGGTGCATTTATCTATGTATCTATATTTTTATAAACTATGTTACTATGTGTCTGTATTCCTGTTTATCTACACAATTTTAAGTGTAACAGTAAACTTAGTTCCTTCTTCCGGCTTACTGGTTGCCTCTATACTTCCACTGCAGATATCAAGAACCTTTTTAACCAGAGCAAGACCGAGTCCATTTCCCTCCTCTGCTCTCGACGAATCACTCTGATAGAACTTTTCGAACATCCTCTTCATAGTCTCCTCGTCCATACCAACACCACTATCCTCAATAGAGAATACAATATTATACTTATTGTCAATAAGCTTAATTCTTAATAATCCATCATTTTTTGAAAACTTAATTGCATTGGAAATAAGATTGAGCCACACATGATAAAGTAAATCCTCATCTCCGTAATAATTGACCTGGTCTAAGTCAATATCTAACTCGAGATTCTTCTTACTCCACTGCTCCTCGAAATTTAGAATTATCCTTCTAATCTGCTCATCCAGACTGAATTTAAGGTTATTTACCTTTACTGCAGAGTTCTCAAGCTTTGACAGCATAAGAATGTTTCCTGTCAGGCTGGAAAGCCTCTTTGAGTTATAAATGATATTGTTTATATATTCCTTCTTTTCAGGCTCAGGAAGCGATTCGTCCTGCAATAGCATTGCATAGCCTTCAATTGCAGATATTGGAGTTTTAAACTCGTGAGATACATCTGCTACAAATCCATTTTGCAGTGTCTCGATTGTTCCTAGCTCCTTAACCATGTGATTAAAGTCCTGATACAATTCATCTATCATATCCATATCTTTAATTTTCTTGTTCTCAAGTCTTACAGTAAAATCACCCTTTGCCACCTGCTTTGTGGCCTTGCTTATATCTTCAACAACCTCAGCAGTATTTTTCATAACTCTGTATATCAGCATATTTGATATAATCATACAAACGGTAAACCAAATGAGAGAAAGAACAAAGCCC
>DCHE01000093.1:0-240 GCA_002314775.1 Lachnospiraceae bacterium UBA1760 | reverse complement strand
GCAAATACAAATGACAATATAGTGGAAAGCATTGCCGCAAGGACAATTTTAAAAAGAATCACTAATGAAAGCTTCCATTTTTTTCTGCTTTCCTTACAAACTCTATGAGTTAATTTTCGTATTCCTTTTTTTTCACAATTATCCTTCAACATTCTTTTTCACAACCTTATATCCTAGTCCTCTGACAGTGACAATCTCAAAATCCTTCATATCTCTCATCTTGTCTCTCAGCCTGTTGAT
>DCHE01000052.1:1559-5789 GCA_002314775.1 Lachnospiraceae bacterium UBA1760 | reverse complement strand
GATGTATGATTCGCCTGAATTAGGCTATTTGCTACGTCGGGATAGTGAGAAATCGATAAACCCGATGCACAATTCGTTTGAATTGGGTGATTTTGCTATTTGATAATATGATTATATCCTTGATAAGTAGTAAATACATCATATATAATTGATAAAAAATAACACTTTATTGCTGTTTACGAAGAGCGCCATGGCAAGGACCGTCTCTATGGCATAGGACTGTTTCCAATGGCAGGGAAAATAACAATGAACAGAGAATATATGGAAAAAGCCTCCTACGACTGGTCGGAGGATTCTGTAAGAATAATAAACACGCCTAGTACTACGGCTAAATCGACCTACTATTATGTGCAGGAGATAGGCTACTTTAAAACTATCCCCCCATACTTTACTGAGAGAAGTGGATTACCATCATTTTTAATAGTCTATACAATATCAGGAGAGGGTACTTTAATATATGAGGGAGAAAGCCATACTCTAACTGCTGGAAGCTGCTTTTATATTGATTGCATGAAATCACACAGATATTCAACAAATCCAGGTTCTGAATGGGAGTTTTTATGGGTGCATTTTTACGGTGCAACTTCAGTTGGATATTATGATGAATTTTCGGGAAGCGGGACCTTCGTAACCGAGATGACACTGAGTAACAATAAAACATATACAAATGAGGAATTTATAAACATATGTGAAGACCCGGGAAACTTCGATATGGAAGCTAAAGAAAAAGATGTGTCCGGGTTAGGGAAAAAATCACATAGCATTAATAATTGCATGGATGAGAATCAGAATGATTTTCTCTCTGATTTTTATAAACTTCTTGATATTAATTTGAAGAAGGAACCCTACCACGAATTAAGATCTTCAAATCTTATTCTGAACATGCTTACAAAGCTTTTATTAATTAACTCCGCGGGGCAGTCAGGAATGCATGGAGTTTCAGAATATGTACGTGGCGTCAGTCGCTATATAGATAAGCATTTCAGGGAGAATATAAGTCTTGATTTACTTGCAGATATTCAGCACATAAGTAAATATCATTTGTCCAGAGAATTTAAGCGCTGGAACGGTATTACAATTCAGGAATATCTCATTAATTCCCGTGTAACCTATGCAAAAGAATTGTTAAAACACTCAGAGAAATCCGTGTCAGAAATAGCTGACCTTTGTGGCATCAGTAATGTCAGTCATTTTATCAATATTTTCAAGGAACGTGAAGGTATGACACCATTGTCGTACAGAAAAATGTGGAAGTAATAAGTGTTAAGTGTTATGGGAATGCTAAATCAGTAGCCAAAATAGTCATAAAAAAATATTAAAAAAATTGTTGACAAGGATAAAAAAAGGGTGTATCTTTTTTTCAGACAAAGAGGTCGCGGAAATGAATTTTTCTGCGACCATTTTTTTTGCAAGAACTATTTTAATTTCTAACTTAAAATAAACGACAAAGGAGTCGGGCTACGCATGTTCCACATGTGTACTCGGCTTTTTATGTTATGAGGAGGAATCAATTATGAGTAATGTAACAGAACTGTTTTCATCAATGGTATTTGATGACACAACGATGGAAGCGCTTTTACCTAAGCAGACATACAAGGCGCTCCAGAAGACAATTAAGAATGGAGAAAAGCTTGATGCCAATGTTGCTACAGTAGTTGCTAATGCAATGAAGGACTGGGCTATTTCGAAGGGCGCAACACATTTTACACATTGGTTCCAGCCAATGACAGGCGTTACAGCTGAAAAGCATGACAGCTTTATACAGCCTAAGGATGGCGGAAAGATTATTATGGAGTTTTCTGGTAAGGAGCTGATGCAGGGTGAACCTGATGCGTCTTCCTTCCCATCAGGTGGCATAAGAGCCACTTTTGAAGCAAGAGGATATACAGCCTGGGATGCAACAAGCTATGCATTCGTTAAGGAAGGAGTCCTCTATATACCTACAGTATTCTGCTCATATGGCGGCGAGGCTCTTGACCAGAAAACTGCGCTTCTTAGATCAATGGAAGCAATCTCAAAGCAGGCAGTAAGAATACTGAAACTTTTTGGAAATGAGGATGTTAAGCAGGTTAAGACAACTGTTGGTCCTGAGCAGGAATACTTCCTTGTTGATAAGGCAGAATACGATAAGAGAAAAGACCTTATTTACACAGGAAGAACTCTTTTCGGATGCAGAGCTCCTAAGGGTCAGGAACTTGACGATCATTACTTTGGAGCAATCAAACCAAGAGTACAGGCTTATATGAAGGATTTAAATGATGAACTCTGGAAGCTTGGAATTCTTGCTAAGACAGAGCATAACGAAGTTGCTCCAGCACAGCATGAGCTTGCACCAGTATTCTCAACAACAAATATTGCTTCTGATCATAACCAGTTAACAATGGAACTTATGCAGAAGGTTGCTAAGAAGCACGGAATGGTATGTCTCCTTCATGAGAAGCCATTCGCAGGAGTTAACGGATCAGGAAAGCATAACAACTGGTCAATCTCAACAGATACAGGAGTTAACCTCCTTGATCCAGGAGAGACACCATATGAAAACGCACAGTTCCTTCTTTTCCTTGCAGCAGTAATTAAGGCTGTAGATGAATACCAGGATCTTATAAGAATTTCAGTTGCATCAGCAGGCAACGACCACAGACTCGGAGCTAACGAGGCACCACCTGCAATCGTTTCAATGTTCCTTGGTTCAGACTTACAGGCAGTTGTAGATGCAATTATGACTGATACACCGTACGCTAAGGGTGATAAGGAAACAATTAAGCTTGGAGTTAACACTATTCCAAGACTTCCTAAGGATACAACAGATAGAAACAGAACTTCACCATTTGCCTTTACAGGTAACAAGTTCGAATTACGAAGCCTTGGTTCTTCAGATTCTATCTCATGCTGTAACACAGTTCTTAACACAGCAGTTGCAGAGATTCTTGATGGATTTGCAACAGAGCTTGAAGCAGCAGCTGATTTTGAAGATGCACTTCATACACTCGTTCAGAAGACTCTCGTAGAGCATAAGAGAATTATCTTCAACGGTGACGGATATGATGAGTCATGGGTTAAGGAAGCAGAAGCTAGAGGACTTTCTAACTACAAGACAACTCCTGATGCACTTGCACATCTCCTTGACGAGAAGAACGTTGAACTCTTCAAGAAGCACAATGTTTATTCAGACAGAGAGCTTGAAGCAAGACATGAAGTTAAGCTTGAGAACTACGCTAAGATTATTCACATTGAAGTTCTTACAATGCTTGACATGGCAAACAAGGATATCTTACCTGCAATGAGCAAATTCTCAGCAGAGCTTGCAGATGCAGCAGCTAAGAAGACAGCAGCCGGAACTTCAGCTAAGTATGAGAAGGCTACTATTGAAGATATAACAGCTCATCTTGATGCAATGTTTGATGCAGTTAAGAAGCTTGAAGCTGATGAAGTAAAGGGAGCAGACATTACAGATGTTGTTGCACTTGGAGATTTCTGCAGAGACGTAATCATTCCAGATATGGAAGAAGTAAGAAAGCATTCAGATGCTATGGAAATGATTGCTGATCAGAAGTCATGGCCTTATCCTTCATACGGACAGATGCTGTTTGGTGTAAGATAAGAAATAAGTAAAAGGTATCTGGCATATAGTAAAGATGAGACAGTGACCAGATATAAATAATATAACTGCAATGGGGCAGATGTAATACGACTTAATATTCGTATGACATCTGCCTCTTCGCATAAAAAGGTCTGGGATTTTTTTCTGGACAAGAAGGAGGAAAATTTTATGGATATTCAGATTTTAGAAGGCGTTAGAAGCGAAGTCATGGGCGTCTGGTTCCTTATAGGAGCGGCCCTGGTATTTTGGATGCAGGCCGGATTTGCAATGGTTGAGGCCGGCTTCACAAGAGTTAAAAATACAGGAAACATCATCATGAAAAACCTTATGGACTTCTGTATAGGTACAGTGATGTTTATCCTCATTGGTGGAGCTCTCTTACTTGGAGAGAACACACTCGCAGGTTTCTGCGGAAGACCTGACTGGCAGATTATCACAGATTATGCTTCATTTGACTGGGCATCATGGGTATTCAACCTTGTATTCTGTGCAACAACTGCAACAATCGTTTCAGGTGCTATGGCAGAAAGAACAAAGTTCCTTTCATACTGTGTATATTCAGGAATTATTTCAGCAGTTGTATATCCTATTGAAGCACATTGGATCTGGGGACCAGATGGATGGCTTAC
>DCHE01000052.1:0-1485 GCA_002314775.1 Lachnospiraceae bacterium UBA1760 | reverse complement strand
GCAGCTCTTATCGGTGCAATCATCCTTGGACCTCGTATTGGTAAGTTTACAAAGGGTAAAGATGGTGAAATAAAGGTTACTGCTTTCCCTGGTCATAATATCGCACTTGGTGCACTTGGCGTATTTATTCTCTGGCTTGGCTGGTACGGATTCAACGGTGCCGCAGCTCAGGACGGTGCAGAACTTGCATCAATCTTTGTAACAACAACAATCGCTCCTGCAACAGCAACAGTTGCATGTATGATTTTCACATGGATTAAGTATGGCAAGCCTGATGTTTCAATGTGTCTTAACGCATCACTTGCAGGTCTTGTAGCAATTACAGCAGGTTGTGACGTAACAGATGCACTTGGTGCAGCAATCATTGGTATTGTTGGTGGCTTACTTGTATGCTTCGGCGTATGGTTACTTGATCATAAGCTTCACATTGATGACCCTGTTGGTGCAGTAGCAGTTCATATGATGAACGGTATCTGGGGAACACTTGCAGTTGGTTTATTTGCAACAGATACATCACCAGCTATGAAGACAGCAGGTATCCATAACGGATTATTCTACGGCGGTGGATTTACACAGTTATGGTATCAGTTAGTAGGTTTTGCAGCAGTAGCAAGCTGGACAGTAGTAACAATGATTATTGCCTTCCTTGCAATTAAGAAGATTTTCGGATTAAGAGTTACAAGAGAAGAAGAAATCCTTGGTCTTGACTCTACAGAACATGGTCTTCCAACAGCTTACGGCGGATTCATGTTTGCACCAGAACCATTCATTGATACTGATGATGTGGTAATGGTTAGCGGAGATACACCAATGGCAGAGGCAGTTGAAGTTAAGACAGTTCCTAGTTACGAACCAGTTTCTATGGAAGCAGCTGCTAACCCAGACGGATACAAGTTTACTAAGATTGAAATCGTATGTCGTGAATCTAAGTTAGAAACACTTAAGAACGCAATGGTTGATATCGGTATTACAGGTATGACAGTAAGCCATGTACTTGGATGTGGTATCCAGAAGGGCAAGCTTGAATACTACAGAGGAATTCCAGTGGAAGCATCATTACTTCCTAAGGTACAGGTTGACATCGTAGTAGCTAAGGTTCCTGTAGCAACAGTAATCGATACAGCTAAGAAGGTTCTTTACACAGGACACATTGGAGATGGTAAGATCTTCGTTTACAACGTAGAGAACGTAGTAAAGGTTCGTACAGGCGAAGTTGGATATGACGCTCTTCAGGATGAAGAATAAAAGACAATAACAGAAGGTTATTAGTAAAAGCGCAAAATAAAATAATAAAACGTATAGGTCGGCGGCTGATTTTCAGTCAGCCGACGTATATGTACTTACCACGGCCTTTAGGGCGTGGGAGCCCGCCGGCTTGGAGGCGATAAGAGAAATGCCGGAAGGCATTTCTACATAATTAAACTAGATTAATAAATATGGAAGGAAGATAGATATTATGTGTTCAATAATGGGAATTGCGGGTAC
>DCHE01000014.1:25300-115807 GCA_002314775.1 Lachnospiraceae bacterium UBA1760 | reverse complement strand
CTGTTTTCCCACCATATGTAACCTTTGCATCCTTAGGGCACTCATAGAAAACATACTCTCCGAAAGATACATTAGAAGATTCAATCATCACTTCTTTTAGCTTACTACAATAATAAAAAACTCTATCATCGATTTCAATTTTACCATTCCCTATTTTAACGGTTTCCAAGGATTCACATCCATCGAAGGAATGTTCACAAAGCTTAACAGAAGTATTATCTGTAGAATCATTTACACATAAATTTACCTCTATAAGATTCTTGCAAGTATAGAAACAGTACTCACCAACTTCAAGAGTATTTGCATCTATATTCACTGTCTCTAATTTGTCGCAATAATAAAATACTCTGTCGTCAAAATCGAGGTCACACTTACTTGAATAAATGCTTTTCATCGCGCAACTATCAAACGCATGACTATCTGCGTCAACCTTTGAATTCGTAATTGATAGCTCCATATCGTCACCAGAATCATAGAGTATATACTCTCCTATCTTTAAATTACTGCTATCAATTATGAATTTGTTAATGTTATCGCAAAAATAAAATGTTCTGTCACCAATTTCCATGTCACAAGCAATAATACTAACTTCAGCAATATCAGCGGAGTCGAATGCATGACTATCAGTCTTTATTGTAGAGTTATAAAAAATAACGGTTGCATCATCACAGCTATCATAAAAATTATACTCATCAATTTCAACACTACTGTTTACAATTTGGACTAAAGACAAATCATCACAATAATAAAATGCTCTATTATCAACCTTAATGTCCTTAGCATCCTGAAAAACAATTCCTTTTATTTCTTCAGAATTGAAGGCCTTTTCAGACACAACTGAAATTGTTTTATTATCCATTTCAGATGATATTACTATTATTTCATCCGTACAGGTTCCCTTTCCAGTAATCTCATAGGTTCCATCACTCTTTTCCTTGAGCTCTAGTCCCGAAGAAACCACATAATCTGTTTTTATCTTTGATGTGTCAACACTAACTTCATGCGTATTATTAGTAGTTGTCTCACTCTCATTTTTTTCTACAACAGACTGTTCTGTCTCGGTTGTATTATTATCATCAGTATCTTTTTCAGTACTGTCCTTATTAACATTTTCAATAGTAGTATCCTTGGTACTAGTTTCTTCTATTGTTGTTGTATCCGTTGTTGTTGTATCCGTTGTTGTTGTATCACCTTTCCCACAGCCAAACATCAAACCAAGCATAGCTACAGAAATAACAGTAGCAACTATTATCTTATTTTTTCTCATTGGTTAGTCTCCTATTTTTATTCCGCCTTCTTTTCCTTTACAAAAGCCACAATAAATGCAATCAGTAATACGATTTCAACAAATACTAAAACCATATTAAGCTTAAAGCCTATTTGAACATCTACTCCTCTTTTATTGAGAATTCCATTTACAAAAATGTATAACGCAGCTGCAAGAACATCGAAAATTGTTGCTGTAACAGCTGTTCCAACCTTGCTTTTTGCCATAAATATGAGCAGTCCAATAACGCTAATCCCTACTGGTAACACAAAATCCAGAAGATACTCATATCCCCATTCATTACCCGCATGTTCAAATGCTATCTGTATTACCTTTAATGAATTATATTTTTCTTTTCCGTTGGCAAGATATGGTAAAAACAGAACTCCCAGCTCCGCAAGACCAACAATAATAGCAATCATCTTGAACAATTTTGATTTCATAATAAATTCCTCCTTAATATCTCATACCTCATTTAAAGTCCCTCAATAATCTTCCTTGCTTCGTCTATAAGCTCCCCTATCCTCTCTCCTCTCTTCTCAAGGATTTCAACCTGTTTAATAAGTGCCGCCTTAAGTTTTTCATCTGGAGCATTGATTAGTTCCTTTATCTCCTTCAGCTCAAAGCCGAATTCCTGATATAATCGTATCCTCCCTATAAGTTCGATAGCGCTCTCATCATAGAGAAGGTGGCCATATTTATTTTTCCCTGACGGTGCAACAAGTCCCGCCTTCTCGTAGCCTTGAATTCTTCTCCTTGAAATATCAAGTGACTTACACAGTTCCCTCAAGTTCATAATTGCCTCCACATTTACTGTTGCTTTTTTTAGTGTGAAACTGCACGTTACGTGCAGTCAAACATTATTTGCAAGCAAGGAAAATGAATATGAAATGTTATATTTGTTTGAGATTATGCAGGAATTGTTATATAATGCTAGTAATAATTTTCGAAAATGATGTGAAGGTTATTGGGATTCAAAAAGATATATTCAGCAAACTGCGAAACCACTCGCAAGGTTCTGATAGAGAATAACGGAGGAACAAAATATGAGAAGAAAAATACTTGGTCTTACTCTTTCTCTCGCTATGGTATTTAGTGCTATGGGCTGTGGCAAGGACGACGGGAAATCCACCACTGAAAGTAGGACAAGTCTGGTAATAACAACCGAGGCTACTGAGGCAAAATCAACTGAAGAAACAACTGCTGCTGATACCGAAGCAACCACAGAGGAAAGTACTGAGGCTGAGCTTACGACTGCAAAAAATGTCGGCTTCTCAATCGGACATGTTGAGGATGGTTACTACGTAGATAGTGAAATACTTGAATCGGGTATGGCCTACGAGGCATCCGTGGATCAGATTTATATTACAGAGCTTGAGAATTCCGATCTCAAATCTGCAATGACTAAGTTAAATGAGGAGCTGCAGGGTGATCTGACCGTCCAGGTTAACAATGTGTATAACATTATGAGCGATGAAAACTTTAGCTTCGCTTCCGCAAATATTCCATGGAAGGAAACCACTAATCTTTCGGTAGTGAGATCTGACACAAAGGTTCTCTCAATGTACAAGATACACACTGCGAATCTGAACTATCATGAGGATAGTGTTGAGGTTACGGGCCTTAGCTACGATGCAGCAACCGGAAAGCCTCTGTCACTGAGAACAGTTCTTACTGACTATGACAAGATGGTTGATATAGTTATTGAGAAGCTTAAGGAAACTGACACCTCAAAGTACTGCGATAACTATGCTGATATCGCATCGGATTTATTTTACAACGGTCTGTTTTCATCATGGGCTGTAAATGGTGACGGACTTGAGATTTATTTCAACAATAATACTATCGCTCCAGTTGAGGTTGGTGCAGTAAAGGTACAGATTAACAGAGCAGATTATCCTTCTCTCTTTAACAGTGAGTATTTCTACTCAGAGATGGAGTCAACTGAGGAGGGTGCACCTACCTTCTACAACAATGCAAGCGAGCTTTACAACCACGGTTTCCTTTCCTATGCCCAGGCAATTGGAACCAAAACCCTGGATGAATGTGTCAAGGAGCTTGAGGAAGCGGGCTTCAAATGCGAGGTAACTGACGGTATGGATGATTCTTATGCTGATATCTGCGTAACCTCTGGAGACGAGACTCTTCGTATCTACTTCTACCCTGCTTCAACTAATTCAGATGAAGAAGATAGCGGTGATGTTGACGAAAGCTTTGAGCCAGCCTATAGATCAAGCTCAGATTTAATTATGAACTGCGAATTCAGAAATAACACTGCAAATTCATGTGTAATCATTGGACATTCAATGTCACCTGACGATGAGGTTACCTATTCGTACATTGACTTTACATATCATACCCAGACCTATTTCACTACAGAAAATGATCTGTCTGCAGCTTATCTCACAGGTATGAACAAGTAAATTTTGCAAAAGCATTTTAGTTGGTAAATGCTTTTAGCTATAGAATATATTTTTATAAACAGGAGGATTTAAAATAATGGGCAAAATGTGTGATTTCACTTTTGACAACAACATTTCAGCTTCAATTCGCTACGTAGGCTGTGGTGATTCGGAGATTGATCTTTTCGAGAGCCAGTATGACGTTCCAAATGGTATTACCTACAACTCATACGTAATTCTCGATGAGAAGACTGCAATTATGGATACAGTAGATGAGAGAGCTCTTGACGAATGGGAGGCTAATCTTAAGGCTGTTTTAGGAGACAAGACTCCTGACTACCTGATTCTTCAGCACCTTGAGCCAGATCACTCAGGTGGAATCGGCCGTGCACTTTCACTTTTCCCTGATATCACTATCGTGGGAAGCGCAAAGCTTCTTCAGATGCTTCCACAGTTTGTTACACTTCCTGAGGGAACTAAAACAATGGCTGTAGCTGAAAAGGCGACTCTTGAACTTGGAAGCCACACTCTTACATTTGTTATGGCACCTATGGTTCACTGGCCAGAGGTTATGGTTTCCTATGAGTCCTCTGAGAAGGTTCTTTTCTCAGCTGACGGCTTCGGAATCTTTGGAACCCTTGATAAGCAGGAGGAGGACTGGGCTTGTGAGGCAAGACGTTACTACTTCAACATCGTTGGTAAGTACGGTGCACCAGTTCAGACACTTCTCAAGAAGGCAGCAGCTCTTGACATTCAGACAATTGCTCCACTTCACGGTCCTGTATTAAAGGAAAATCTTGGCTACTACATCGGTCTTTACGACACCTGGTCAAGCTATAAGCCTGAGACAGTGGGAGTTTTCGTTCCATACGCATCAATCCACGGCAATACCGCAAAGGTTGCTGAGAAATTCGCTGAGATTCTCAAGGCTAAGGGAGAGGAAAGAGTTGTATTATGTGACCTCTGCCGCGACGATATGGGTGAGGCAATAGAGGATGCCTTCCGTCACGACCGCATGGTACTTGCCGCATCAAGCTATGATGCAGGCGTGTTCCTTCCAATGCTTGACTTCATCACACACTTACAGTACAAGGCATACCAGAACCGTACAGTAGGCTTTATTGAAAATGGTTCCTGGGCTCCATCTGCAGGCAAAACTATGAAGGCCGCTATGGAAACACTTAAAAATGTTACTTTACTCGACCCACTTGTAACAATCAAGTCCACCTTAAAGGACACTGATATCGAGAGCCTTGAGGCACTTGCAGATGCAGTGATTGCAGCAAGACAGTAAATAGCTAGTAAGCCTAATATAAATCTGTAATAGCAGATAGTATTTTATAACAAAAAAGCGCTCCAAACAGTCATAAAGCATCGCTTTAACCATACTGTTTTGGATCGCTATTTTTATCTCGATATTTAATTATCCATAAATATCCTTATTTATTTGCAATTTTCACTTATTAAGCCAGTACCTTATAAGAGATTATAAACCGAAAATGCCAGTATCCATGCAATCAGGCACTGCCAGAACACTACAAACACTGCCCAGCGGCTGCCCATCTCACGCTTGATTGAAGCTACCGCTGCTACACAAGGCGTATAGAGAAGACTGAACACAAGCATTGCTGCTGCCGATGCAGTAGAAAGCGAGGCTCCAACATTTCCATTAAAGAGAATCTCCATGGTAGATACAACACTCTCCTTAGCCATAAACCCGCTGATAAGAGAGGTACATATTCTCCAGTCACCAAGACCAATCGGTGAGAATATCGGCGCGATGTGACCTGAAATCGCAGCTAACATACTGTCAGCCGAATCAGTGACCATCTCGAAGCCAAAGCTGAAATTCTGCAGAACCCATACAACCACAGTCGCAATGAGTATTACTGAAAATGCCTTCTCAAGGAAGTCTTTCGCCTTCTCCCACAGAAGAAGAACAACATTTTTTGCACCAGGAAGCCTGTAATTAGGAAGCTCCATAACAAATGGAACCGGTTCACCCTTAAACACTGTGCCCTTATATAAAAATGCAACAATTATTCCAACTATTATCCCAAGAAGATAAAGCCCTGCCATAATAAGGCCGCCCTTTCCAGGGAAGAATTCATTTACGAAGAAAGCATAGATTGGAAGCTTTGCGGTGCAGCTCATAAATGGAGTTATGAGTATTGTCATACGTCTGTCTCTCTCCGACGGGAGAGTTCTAGTCGACATTACCGCTGGAACTGTACAGCCAAAGCCGATAAGCATTGGAACTATACTCTTTCCCGAAAGACCAATCTTTCTTAAAAGCTTGTCTGACACAAAGGCCACTCTCGCTATGTAACCACTGTCCTCCATGAGTGACAGGAAGAAAAATAAAGTTACGATTATCGGTACGAAGCTTACAACGCTTCCCACACCTGAAAATATACCATCTATTACAAGTCCATGGAGAACTGGATTTATCCCCATATCTGTAAATGCATTGTCTGTAAATACAGTAAGCTTATCAATTCCAAGCTCAAGCAGGTTCTGGAAAAAGGCTCCGATAACATTGAAGGTGAGCAAAAATACAAGAACCATAATTCCAAGAAAACACGGAATAGCGGTGAATCTTCCTGTCAGAATCTTGTCGATTTTCTCACTTCTCTTTCTCTCCTTGCTCTCCTTAGGCTTTACAACTGTCTCCTCGCAGAGCTTCTCTATAAAGTTATATCTCATATCAGCAAGGGCAGCGCTCTTATCAAGACCTCTCTCCTTTTCAAGCTGAAGCGAAATATGCTGAAGCATATCCTTCTCATTCTCATCAAGCTCAAGCTGTGTTAATAGGATTTCATCTCCCTCGATTACTTTTGTTGAAGCAAATCTTACCGGTATCCCCTTCTTTTCTGCATGGTCTCCAATAAGGTGAACAACCGCATGAATACTTCTGTGAACCGCTCCACCGTGCTCATCCTTATCACAGAAGTCGTACCTTGCAGGTCTCTCCTGATACTTGGCAATGTGAATAGCATGCTCGATAAGCTCCTCAACGCCCTCATTTTTTGCTGCAGAGATAGGAACTACTGGAATTCCGAGAATCTCCTCCATAAGGTTTACATCTATTGCTCCCTGGTTCGCTGTCATCTCATCCATCATGTTTAGAGCCAGAACCATAGGAATGTTCATCTCGAGAAGCTGCATAGTAAGGTAAAGATTTCTCTCTATATTAGTTGCGTCCACAATATTTATTATTGCGGTTGGCTTTTCATCTAAAACAAAGTTTCTTGATACAATCTCCTCACTGCTGTAAGGGGACATAGAATATATTCCTGGAAGGTCAGTAACAAGGGTATTGGGATATCCCTTAATCACTCCGTCCTTTCTGTCAACCGTAACTCCAGGGAAGTTTCCAACATGCTGATTGGAGCCTGTAAGCTGATTAAAGAGAGTAGTTTTACCGCAGTTCTGGTTACCAACTAAGGCAAAGGTAAGAGTTCTATCCTCTGGAAGCGGATTCTCATGCTCCTTTGAGTGGTATTTGCCACCCTCACCAAGTCCTGGATGCTCAGTCTTCCTTCTGCTTTTTGCGACCTCCTCACAGGCCTTGCTGTGGTCCTTCACAGATTTCTCATCGATAAGAATGCAGTCTGCATCCGCAATTCTCATCGTAAGCTCATAGCCATGAACCTGAAACTCAATCGGGTCACCTAGAGGTGCCTTCTTAACAAGCGCAATCTCAACCCCTGGAATCACGCCCATGTCAAGGAAATGCTGCCTAAGGGCACCCTCTCCACCGACCTCTATGATATTTGCACATTTTCCAATTTCAAGCTCGTTTAATTTCATTTTCGATGGTCCTTTTTATCGTGTAATAGTCTAAACCCGAATACTGATTATCAGTTGTTCGGTGGTTAAAATCATCCTGTCAAATAATTATATCTTAGCATTTAAGCAGCTCATCAAAGGCGTTTAGTGCATAGACATCTGTCATACCCGCTATGAAATCCAGCACTGCCCTTATATACTGTTTCTCAGAAGATAATGTACCATAAATCTTCTTGTTAGTACATCTCTCACTTATTTTTTCTGCCCATTCATAGCCGCGAAAATCCATTTCCACGTACTGAACCAGCCACTTTGCAAAATCCTTTACAAATTTTCTGTTGTCAAAGCCACTATCTGAAAGTTCAAATATCACCCTGTCTCTGTACAGGTTGTAGTAATCCAGTAAAACCTCGAACAGTTCATTTATCACTAGCTGTGAGTACTTCACATAGGTATCGAGCCTTTTATTCTTAATTATATGCTCATAGTTGAATTTTCTAAGCTCACTGATTTGCTCAAACATCTTCTTACTTAGTGAAAGCCCAGTACCTGGCGTGCTGTTTTGGCAGATATCCTTAATCAGGTTGTTCACAAGCACTGTGGAATTGATTGCGTACTCATCGTACCTCTCGGCGATTTCCTTAAGCAGCGCCTTCTCGGTCTTACTCAGATATCCAAGCCTTGTTGCATCCTCTATATCTCTTCCAAGATAGGCAATTTTATCGGCAATCTTCACAACGCAGCCCTCCCAGGTTGCAGCCTGATGAAGTCCCGCAGTCTTAATCTCAGACAGATCCATAAGCTCCTTCCTTGGAAATATCTCATTTTGATCCACCTCTCCACAGTGTGAGATTATTCCATCCCTGACTGCATAGGTGAGATTTAAGTTTCTGTAATTTCGCTCCAAATCCTCAAGAAGCTCTATATTATCTACAAAATATACTCCATTCTTTTCGTGCCAGAATCTCTCGCCAAGGTATTTCTCTGTTATCTTGCTGATTACAACCTCTCCCTGATGGCCAAAGGGTGCATGTCCCAAATCGTGACTCAGGGCAATAGCCGTTGTCAGCTCTACATTGAGTCCAAGGGTTGCTGAGATTGTCTCACTCACAGAGGCAACATGATGAACATGCTCGATTCTTGTGCAAATGTGGTCATTTCCAGCAGCATTATAAAATAGCTGAGTCTTATGCTTCAGTCTCCTGTAGGCAAGTGAGTGCAAAACTCTGTTGCAGTCTCTGGCAAAGGGCGACCTTATATCATCACTGTGACCATAGAGTTTAGTCTCCCTCCTGATAAGGCCCTCCCAGTTTGGATTTGATTCATTTGCGGCAACCTCTTTAAATAATTTTTCCATCTATGCTATCCCCTTCTAATCATTATTGAACAACATTCGCCAAATGCATCTTAAAATACAAGCATTCATCAGCACCCGGCTCATTGTATACACAGAAAGGGCAGACATTATTTGAAATATCCGCCCTCATAAATCAATCACTTATCCTGCTCGCCTTCGCTAAACTTATTCACTGTATCGAAAAACTCACTCTTCGCAAGTTCGAAGCATCGCATCATAACATCAGAGAACTCTCCACATTCCCCGCGCTTAATCATATTGAAGGACTCCTCACAGCAAACCGCATCCTTGTACACTCTCTTACTCACAAGAGCATCGAAGCAGTCCGCAACAGCAACTGCCTGACAGTAAATAGGAATCTCTTCACCCTTAAGTCCGTCAGGATAACCACCGCCGTCATACTTCTCATGGTGCCATCTGATAATATCATGACAGTATGAATAAAACTCATCATTAGAAATCTTAAACTTGTCTAAAATCTCACAGCCATAGACAGTATGCTTTTTCATCTCCCCGAACTCTTCCTTGGTAAGCCTTCTTGGAGCCTTTAATATTTCATCTGGAATTGCAATCTTTCCAACATCATGGAGTGCTGCTGCCTGTGCCATAAGTCTTATATCACTATCTGAAAGCTTATATCCCGGATAATCACGCTGAACATACTTAAGGAGAATCTGTGTAAAGCTCTTTACTCTCTTTACATGCTCGCCCGACTCAAGACTTCTGAACTCAACTACTGAGCCTAGCGCATCCAGCAAGAATTCATTCATATTGGCAAGCTGCTCACGGCTCTCTATAAGCTCTGCCGTCTTTTCCTTAAGCTCTGCCTCAATCTTCTCTCTGCTCTTATACTGCTCCATAAGATTCATAGCTCTTCTAGTTACAACCTTGGTAGAAAATGGCTTATATATTACATCTGCAGCACCATACTCATATGCCTTCATATCAGTCTCAGCAGTAGCCTCACCAGTAATCATAATTACCGGAATATGATTGATGAGCTCTGCCTCTCTCATATATGAAAGCACCTCTAAACCACCTTTTTTAGGCATCATAAGATCCAGAAATATGAGGGATATATCCTTTTTAAGTCTGCTGATTATCTCAATTGCTTCCTCTCCATCTTCGCCCTGAATAACCTCGTAATTATCCTCAAAGATAGCACTGAGCATCTCCCTGTTTATCTCGACATCATCGACTATCAGTATCTTTTCCATACCCTGTACCTTCAAGTGACCAATTAATGTCACCCTTTCCCTTGAATTAATCAAGTAATCAAGCCTGCAATAAATGCAAGTTTGAATTCCGATAATAACGTATCACATCATTTCAATTATACCACTATAAGTATTATAATCAAATAGTAAATATCTGTTTATTTTTAACAACATATCTATTTATTTAGATAATTATCACTAATAATTCTGTTTTTATATATTCGGATTATGATAAAATGATACTTGGGATAGTTTGTATCTCGACTAATCATTTGATTTAAACAGGGCATATGGCGATACGGTCCTGGTCCCTAATCTATAGAAAAGAGGCATCTATGAACAAGCTTAAATATACCTACAAGAACTGCCCCGTTCCCGGCGGCGGTTATGTAACTGGATTTATGTTTCATCCGACTGACGAGAATATTTTATATATAAGAACAGATATAGGTGGAACCTACAAGTATGACAGAAAAAGTAACCTGTGGCACTGTCTCAATGAGGACGCAGGGCTTTTTGACAGAAGTCTTACCTACCCGGCTGCACTCTGCCTTGACGAGGCTGACCCTGATTATCTTGCAATTATCAGCGGCTGCTTCTCCTACGGCAACTACCTTGAGAGTATGAAGAGTGACAAGGGCACTCTTAGTATTTCAAAAAATCAGGGAGAAAGCTTTAAGAATATTCCTCTTCCATTTCTTGTACACGGCAATTTTCCAGGCCGTGGCTCGGGCTACTGCTTCGTGCAGAATCCTGTGAAGAAGGACACTCTCTACTATGCCTCAAAAACTGATGGACTTTACAAAATTTCAATAGATGGTGAAAGCCTTGAAAAGCTTTTAAGCCTTGATCAGGATTACACAACCTTTGTATTTGCGGCTCCTGACGGAAAAACCATTATTGTCGGAACTGCCGGGGTACTTGAACCCTGGAACGAAAGGTGCATTGTTGCAAGTGAAGCTACAAAAGCTAAGCTGAGAGCTCACAGTCTCTTTATTTCCTACGACGAGGGAAAAAGCTTTGAGAAGGTAAGTATGCCTGAGAATCATATAATGGATAACTCTGTATTTAGCGGATATGTTCCTCTAAGGTATGCCTACGATGGAAAATACTTTTATGTGACTCTTTCTCAGACCGGAGAATATGCCTACTGGCCTGACCTTTCCTACAGCTGTGATACTGGCTGCTCAAGAGGTGGCAGAGTTTTACGCTACAGCTTTGATGAGGCTGGAAGGATCTCAGATTATACAGATATCACCCCTACGACTGCCATTGATTTTGGTGGAGAACCTTACACAAATAATGACCGCGACTTTGATTACGTGTTCGGTGGCATAAGCACCTGCCCTAAATATCCGGGGCTTCTCACCACTGCTACTCTTAGCAAGCACAGTGGTGATATTATTTACATTTCCAAGGATTACGGGGATAGCTGGGAGATTGCGCTCTTCAATCTTGAGATTGGAAATATTTCCTTCGAGACCTCCTACATGAGGCCTGAGTTTAACGGAAATGTCTCCTTGATTCACTGGCTTTCTGACCTAAAGATTAATCCTCACGACCCTGACGAGGTCTGGTTCACAACTGGTACTGGCGTGTTCAGAGGCATCAATTTTACTAAGTACGATAGAAGCTTTAAGGACTGCTCAAAAGGAATTGAAGAAACCGTTCACCTAAACTGTTATAGCCCAATAGAAGGCCCAGTTAAGGTACTTGATATTATTGGCGACCTTGGTGGGTTTGCATTTACGGACCTTGATAAGCCTTGCGAGAATTCCTTTGCTGATGCAGAGGGAAACAGATATATAACCTGCCAGAACGCAGATTATTCGGACATACATCCTGCAACAGTCATTGCAACTGCAAGAGGAAACTGGAGAGGTAAAACCAAGGGTGGACTGATTCTTTCTAAGGATTATGGTCTAACATGGGACAGACTGCCTCTTCCATACGGAATTAATGCATATCTTGATGGTCGTTTCACAGAGATTGAAAAGCCAAACGTGAATGCAGGCTTTGTCGCACTCAGTCCGGACACTAAAAATATAGTATTTGAGGTTTCAGAGGGAAGTACTCTTTACGCAAAGGGTATTATAACCGGTCACAGAGATGACCCAGACAGTAATTCATTTACCTTTGAAAAAACGAGAATTTACGATATAGATAAAAATGACATCTCAGACAGTGAGCTTGGAATCAAGGTGTTTTCTGACAGACTTTTGTCGGATACATTTTACGGCTTTGCTGACGGCTTCAGAGCCTTTGTAAGCACTGACTGTGGCAAGAGCTTTTATGAAATTGAGGTTAATACTCAGGATTGTGATTCACTTAAAAACCTGTCCTTCGGATACATCGAGAACGCCGAAAATACAGAAATCCGCCCTGAGAATGGCAAGTCCGGTGTTTTCTATGCCGCACTTAACCAGGCCGGTCTCTTTAAGCTTAGATTTAGCAGCTCAGATTCTGCAGGAATGTGCCTCTCGGGCGAGAGACTCACAAAAGCTGGGGACGAGGCCTACTATGTCGGCCTTGGAATCCTGTCAGAGACTAGCGACTATCTAAGGGACAACAAGGCAGTCTACATCTGTGGCACAATAGACAATTATTATGGATTCTTCCAGTCCCTTGACGATGGAAAAACCTGGACTCTTCTCAACGACAAGAAGCACCAGTTTGGTGATATAAGAAGCATTGAGGGCGACAGTCGTACCTTCGGCCGCTTCTTTATCGCTAGCGGAAGCTTTGGACTTAAGTATGGTGAGCCTTGCTAACTTAAAGGCTCACTTGAGCTTTTGCAATTATTTTATATAACAGGAAATCGCCGTAGACTCCACGTCTACGGCGATTTCTTTGCAGCCACTTTTATTATTATTTTGTTTTTTTAGCATCCTTTTTTGCATCGTCAGAATAACCAAGGATAAGGTCAGGATTTTTCTTTTTTGCAAGAGCTGCAAATTGAAGAAGATCCTCCTTACCACCCTTAAAACTCAATTCTAATTTTGAAAGTCCTATTTTGTTTTTATGAGGTATCATCTCTATAAAAGATTCATGAAATTCAGTTACATTATAACGCGTAGTAACATTCTTCTGGTAAAGCCACTTTATAATATCATACGAAAAGACACCATAACCAGATACATAGATAAAATCCTCGCTAAAACGCCAATAATAATCCTTATCGTTAAGTACTATTCCTTGCTTTTTTTCTTCTTTTGTTGGACGAGAATCGGTACCTTTATATTTTATAGGAAGTACAATGCTTGAATCGTACTGTTCAGCCATTTTATCACCGAGTCCCTCTTCACATAACATATTAAAACTTCGTGTTGGTATTTTTCTTCTTCTATCAAAACTATCAACCAAAGCGAATTGGGCTAAAACTACTGAAACTCCAATAAATGCAGCAAAGAATACTAACATGAAAATAAGGAGATAATCGCTTGCTATATCTTTTGGAACTACTTTAGATAAAATTAAAATGGCAACAAAAATCAAAGCCCAAATCAATAGTTTTATTAAGGCCTTTCTAGCTCTTTCACTGTTTCTTTTCTGTGCATTAAATGTTATCTTATCATATAAATCTTTATACTGTTCATTTGGTTGTATTTTACTCATATTAATCCTCCTGCTTTTAGTAATGAACACTTATATTTATGGTGCAATACCATGCTAATTATATTTCTAATTATAGAAAAAATCAATTGATAAACAAATAAAATGTGATATAAATTATATAATTATTTGATTAAATGTTAACAAATGAATAAATATGTGCTATTATTAACGATGATTTATGCCACCTTCTGCAAAGGAGGGGCGATACATACTAGGGAGGAATTAATTATGCACAAACTAAAGAAAATCGTTGTGGCACTGATATGCTCAACTATGATTGCAGGGTCACTTTCAGGATGTGGTGAGGAAAAAAGGAGAATAATGATACTAATAAAGAAGCTTCAGCTAATATTGACGAGAAAAATGTCTCTGATACAGATTCAACAATTGATAATAAGTTGAATGAAAATGCAGTTAATACTAATGGTGTATCTGTATTAAACGGCGACACCCTTGAAAATGTATCATATGTTATGATATATAATCCTCTTATCTATAATGAGAATGCGGAAGTTGATTATTCCTTACGTAAAACAGGGGATTTGTATGGACAGACACTTACTTATGATGGCAGGGCAGGCGAGCTTGATGAAGATTTTACTGCTTCAACAATCTCACAGAAGGAGTTTGATAAATTACTTGAGGGACTTGAAGCAAATCCATCAGGCAGAGCTGATAATTTCATAACCCCATACACTGTTGGTGCTGTTCGAGATTTTTACAGTGGATTTAATGAAAGAACTTTAAATAAATTTACCTGTGTATACGTAGGTGAACATTGTAATATATGGACCTGTGACAATAGTATAACCGAAGCCGCCGCTGCTGAGTGTGCAAGCGAGTTTGATGAAAAGATTTATGGATTGGACACTAGCACATTTGGCCCAGGAAGATTTGCAGATAATGGTGGAAAGGTTAATATCCTATTTTATGATATGCATTCTCCAGGACTTTGTGGTTTCTTCTGCGGACTTGATATATTTGCAACCGGAGAAGTAACTCAGGCACAGGTAGCGGAGTATAAGCTTAACCTTGATCATGCTATTATCAATATAAACTCAGCATTGTTTAGTGGCGAGGGAAAAAAAGAGGTTTATGCAACAATAGCACATGAATACCAGCATGAAATCTGTAGAACAGAAGCGTTTTATTATGACAAATCTCCATATATGAATACATGGATTAATGAAGCAATGAGTGGCTATGCCGAGGATTTGGTTTACCCTGGAATTAAGAGAGACGGTGGCTACGTAAGTTATTGCTATAATGGAAGTGACCAGTTTAGAGTAGGTCAGTCATTATATAATTTTGAAAATGCAGACGATCCATATATTGGTGCGTATGGAATAGTATATCTGTACTCAAAGTATTTGGCTGCAAAGGGCGGAACTGATGTATTTACTAATATTCACAAATATTGGAGAGATAGCTATAGTGCAACAGTGACCGTGTCAGAGGCTATTTATAATTCTGTATCAGAGGATTATATTAATGAAGTTAATACTTTGATTACATATCCTGATTCTGTAAAGGCACAGTTTAATTCAGAGTACGATGAGTGGATGAGCAAGGCTACTCTTGATTTCCATCTTGGAGTGCTCACAAAGGAAGCTGGAGAACCTGATGATATTGATGATGTAAAGATGGAGTATCTTGTATACGGATATGGCACTGAAACATCCATCGAAGGTGGTGGACGTATAATAATTGCAACCTCAAATGGCACATATAAGATACCTGCCGATGCAGATAAGGGACTAGTATATGTTGGCCTTGATAAAAACTATAATATTGTAACAGCACCTGTTGTTGCAGAGTAAATTATGATATAAGATATCATATTAATGACTTATATAACCGCGTACAGAAATGTAGGCGGTTATTATAATAATAATTATAGATATAAATATTAGGAGCATTTATGAAAAAAAGATATGTAATAAAAATATCATTAACAATATCATTAACAATGCTAATTATATGTGCCTTAGGAATGTTTCTTATCGCGTGTGGCAAAAAAAGTGAAGAAACAACAGAAGGCAAAGAAGCTGAAAAAGAAGAAAACTTATCTGAAGAAACATATACTGTAATGGTGTATATGATGGGTTCAGATCTTGAGGCATCTTCAGGTGCGGGAGCTAAAGACATAGAGGAAATGATAGGTTCAGGTATAGATAACAGTAAAGTGAAACTATATCTATACACTGGAGGTTGCCCTAAGTGGCGCTCGGAGGAAATTGAGATTTCAAATGAGGAAAATACAATTTTTCAATATGATGGAACTACGTTTGTGAAAGAAAAAGTAATTGAGCAAGCATCTATGGGGGAAGCAGCGACTCTCTCTGAATATCTCAATTATGTGTATGAGAATAGTAAGACTGACAAATATATTGCAATATTGTAGGACCATGGAAATGGTCCATTAATGGGATATGGAAAGGATATGGTATTTGATAAGGATGCACTTACCCTACCGGAACTGAAGGAAGCATTTGAAAGCTCTCCCTTCAAGGAAGATAATAAACTCGCATTTGTAGGATTCGATGCTTGTCTTATGCAGTCAGCAGAGATTTCTATTATTATGAGCGACTATGCGGACTATCTGGTTGCCTCACAGGAGGTTGAACCATCTTTTGGCTGGAACTATAGCTTTTTAGGAGAATGTGGAAAGATTTCTACAAAGGAGCTTGTTGAGAAAATTCCAGAATACTATGTTGATTACAGCCTGAAGTATTTCGAAGAAAACGAAAATACAAAAAGTGATGTCACACTATCTAGCATTGATCTTTCAAAGGCAAAAATACTAGAAGAACAGATCAATAAATTATTTGCTGCGGCATCTGAAAATGTTGTAGGGCATTACAATGAATTTGCCATAGATAGAATTCAGGCAAGAGCTATAGGAAGATATACAACTGGCTCAGAATATGATCTCATAGATTTATCTGGACTTATAGATAATATGGACGAATTATACCCTGATGAGACTAAACTGATTAAGGATACTCTTTCCGAGATGATTATTTCCAATAAAACCAATGTAAATGAGTTAACGGGACTTTCTATCTACTATCCATTTTATAACAAAGCGTATTATGAAAAGTCGTGGAAGAATGATTATGAAAATTTGTCTGTGTTAGGAGAATACTACAATTATCTCTTGAGCTACGAGCAGATTTGGCTTGGAACTGATGTTAATTATCTGTTTGCAAAGGAGCTTAATCTTGAATCTGTTACAGAGGGAAAATATGTTATGAATCTCACCGACGAACAGAAGGAAGAGTATGCCTCAGGCAATTACTATATATTACGACGACATGGAGAAGAGCTTTACACAGCAATGTATACAAGTTCAAATGTTAGTCTTATAGAAAACCAGCTAGTTGTAAATTTTGATGGAAATGTCACGACATTTTTTAGTGCAATGTCAGAAAGAGCAATACCACTCATAATATACAATGATACAGTTGATGACTATGAAAGGTGTTCTGTCTTTGCAACACTTAGAAAGGATTCAAGTAACAACACTGATAATGAAGAGTCTGTTCCTGTGTATATCAAATTACTCAGGAATATTGAGACTGGTGATGCAGAGATTGAAAGTGTTGTTGCTGCTGAGGTTGATAATGCAAATATTCCTGATCTCACAGATGTAAGAACTGGTAAAAAGACAAATTATAAGCTTAATGATTGGGGAAGGATTTCATTTCATAATTCTGGAGTTAAATATCTTCGCAGAAATGCTGAAGGTATAGTACTTCCTTATGAGGAATGGCCTGATACAAGAACATCAATATGGCAGGAATTCGCTGTCTCAAATGGTGTAATGTTTGCTAATGCTCCACTTTCAAATGATGGATTTGAATACTACATTATGTTTGAGGTTACTGATACACGAGGGGATAAATATGCATCAGAGCTTCTTCCGATTAACGTCTCAAGAGAAGAAGAAACCGAAAAAGAATGCGTTGAGGTGACTGGAAATAATGGACAAGAATTACTGTTATTTGATTCAAATGGAATAAAGATATATACCTCAAAAAATACAACAGATGCAGGTGTTGAGGATTATTGTGTAACTATTGAAAATAATGGTGATACTGATATTTCTGGAACACTTAGTTATATTAAAGCTAATGGTATTTCAGATGGTTCAGTGATAGAGCTTTCAGCAAAAAAGGGTGAAACAACTATTACTGGAACAGGTGCATCAAAGCTTTTGCAATTTACAGATGGCAAACTCAGCAAACTAGAATTTGAGATTGGCTTACTAAGTAGTAACACTGGAGAATATATCACAGAAGCACGTTCTATGGTTAAGATATCTGAAAATGTTGATTTACACTACAATAACAGCATTAAGTATGTTCAGGATATAGGCGAAAAGGAGCTTGTTAATCAGGATGGAATGAACGTGACCGTTAAACATGCTGGTTATATATATGATGGAGACGAACTAAAATTTCATACAATAGTAATAGCACAAAATAATTCTGACAAAGACATGCCAGTATCAATTCCGGGAATATCAATTGATGGATTTACTTGTAATATGTCAATGAATGAAAGCAATATAAATGCGATTACCGGTGCGTATATATGGTCACTTCCTGCAGGAGAATCTTATATTTTTGATATACTAGCCGATGATATGTACATAGCATTAATGCAACCAGAAGAGATATATAGTTTAGGATATATGGTTTCATTTGATTATAACAAAATGATTGTTGAAGATTACACTCAGGGAGATTGGTATTATGTGCTTGGCAGTAAAAGCAATGAGGCAACTAAGCTTGAAGCTGGCGACATAATTTACGATGCAAATGATATAATTATTAGAAATCTTGCAAAGACTGAAGTTGATGATGAGTGCTATTATATTCTAAGCATTGAAAACAACAATTCAAATGATATCGAAATCCATCTTGACAATGTATTCCTGAATGGAATTAGTAAAAAAAGCCTTAACAAAAATCACTCCTACAGACAGGCTGCTCCTCCGAAGGTTGGAAGTAAGCAAACAAAGATTTATGTATTAGGCTTTGATAAAAAAATATATAACTGTTGTCCTGAGCTGGAAGCAGATATCTTTATTACTGACTTTTCGTCACAGAAAATTCTTATATACGATGATACGAACAAATTAATATTAAAATAAAAAACAAAAACTCCGAGTCCTAGTGACTCGGAGTTTTTGTTTTTTATTCTACTTATTACACCACTTAGAAAGCTCCTCCCTCAGATATTCATACCTGAGCCTCTTCTCTTCCTTTGAAAAGTGCACCTCTCTTGTCTGTATAGGATTATCCTCATAGTCAAGGACCTCATCACCAAACTGTTCACTGGTCAGGTCGAACCTAACCTCTCCTACTACATTGTAGCAGTGGTAGTTTCCGCCTGGCCTAAGTATTCCATAAACCTCACCGCCAAATATATCCTGAGCCAGAAATGCAGTGATTGAGCACTGACCAAGAGTCATATTATCTTTGCTCCAGCCTGTCCTCATTCTTGGCGCACAGGTATATTCACACCAGATTTCTGATAGTGCATTGTATAAATCAATAGGTGTATCAATTCCCGGATAAATATCCTTTGCTGCGTCATTTGCAAGGGAAACATCTGCATTCTCCCAGCCCCAGAAATTATAGTTCATCTTTTTCTCCTTCGTATCAGTTAATGAATATCCACTTTTCACATAACCATATATAGTGAACACTCCATCCTTCTCCTCGAAGGGAATGTTATACCTTCTCAGAACCTCAAGAAATTCCTCGGTCTCATCAATAACCTTGTCATCCATAAGCTCTCCCTGTCTCTCAAGCATCCTAGGTCTGACCTTTATCCACTCCACTTCAAAAAACGGTGTGGCATACATATCTCCGCCCAGATAATTGTCCAGGTAAAGTCCCCAGGCACCTGGATAATATGAATCCTTATCGAATTTATGATAATCCGACTCCTCAACGTCAACATCCTTTATCACAAATGGTGGCTCAAAGGGAAGCTCACTAACCCCCGCCTTAAGCTCTCGCCACTTTGTGTTATTCATGACAGAGTACAGACCCTTTTCTTCGACTATCCTATAAACCTTCTTCTTTAGTTTTTGTAATTCAATTGTGCTGCTTTTGTCTGACATAATATTCCCTTTCAAGTATTCATAATTAATACTAAACTATGCGCTTATTTTTATGATTCTTAATAACGCAATACAAAACCAAAATGCGCTATTGCCAGAAAAATCATTGTTAGAACCAGTATAACAATCAAAGTTCGCCATTTGTAGGAAATCATTCCAATCACTTCGCGAATATAAGCGTTCGGCCAAAAATACCATTTGGTGGGACTACCTATTCCCTCGGCATCAAATTCTTCCTCTCTGGCAATAACTCCACTTCTAAACACATGAAAATTAGTAGTTGAAAATACAACCTTTTTCCCTTCGCCGATAAGTTTTCGGGAAAATCGCATATTCTGTGCAGTATTCTTTGACTGGTCCTCCATAAGGATTTGGTCCTCTTCAATCCCCTGCTCAAGGAGATAACGTTTCATTGCTTCTGCCTCAGAAATTGGTTCATTTGCTCCTTTTCCACCTGAAGGCACAAATACTGCCTTCTTTTGGGTAGCTCGAAGCTGATCCTGATAGAAACGAATTGCTCTGTCAACACGTCCACGAATTAGTGGAAATAAAGTTCCATCTTCTCTAATCATGCATCCCAGGATAATAATATAATCCTGATCAAAAGCCGGTTTATGTCTAGCTGCTTTGGTTCCGCATATGATGGCACCAATCAGGAAACACTCTAAAATTACATAAATACTAATCAGAGTTTCTGTAAATGTAACCCAAAGATTAGAATAGAATTCATATCCACTTGAAAAAATATTCTCCAGGTAGACAAGAATGACAAATCCCCCAACCATTGCGACAGAAAGTAATAATCCCAAAACATTTTGAAAACGAAGTCCTTCATGTCTAATCAGACTAACGTTACTGATTGATAACAAAAGAGCAAACACAAGAACAGCCGGGAAGGTCAGCACCATAAAAAAATCAGCGGACAATGCCAGGGAGTCAAAAAGATTTATCATACTTCTATTTCTCAGATATCCTACCGAAATCAGAATGGTTATTATTGTAACCCAAATGCCAAGTCCAATAAAGAAAATAGATTGGTATGAATAATGAAGTTCTCTAGACGACTTAAAATACCCGCACCAAAGTATAATAGTAAATGCAATCATAAGCATAACAATACTAAGCTGCCTCTCACGAAAGTTTGAGAAATTGCCAGTATTCATATCAGTAATTAAACCATTTTTACTGACCTTTAGCGTCGTTGACTCTACTTTGTTACCCGTAGTGCAGTCTATTATTTCAACAAAGACATTGCCAAATCCCTGCCCTGTTGGTACTAAGGTCCAGAAAACATTTTCCCCAATAATATCAATAGATTTTAATTCTACAAGGTCTGTCCGATCCATATGACACTCTAAATTATCGATACTGAATGAATGTCCCTCTGTTGATGAATTCCTGTATTCACTTGTCAATCCGATTGATACACTCTTTAGCGTATTATCCGTAACTAAACTTATTATAATATTCACTCCTAAAAATATTCCAATGATAATAAAGGAGCAAAGCATCTTCCACTTATTAAATTTCTTTTCTTTCATTTTTTTCTTTCTATACATTTGTTTCCTTACGCCATTTGACAAACATAATTATAGCGTTTAGTAAATATACTGACCACATCAGTAGCATTGCTATACTTGCACCCTCGCTAAACAAAGCTACAAACCACATAATGATAGACACAACATCTACAACAATCCAAATAATCCATTGCTCAGTGAATCTCTTAATCATAAGCACCTGTGCTATTACTGAAAAAACAGTACTCATGCTATCTACAATTGGCAGGTTGCCACCAAGAAACTTTAATATATGACTATATCCAAATACCGATACAACACTTATACATAACAAAATAATATCCTGTTTCAAGGTCATTCGTCTTTTATATACAGAATTGCTCTGGTGATCAATATTCTTTTCCCACAATATCCATCCCCAGATATTGGTTGGCAAGTAATACAGAACATTAAGCATAACATCACCATAATACTTTGCTTTATAAGCAACAATAGCATATAAAATGACATTGATTATACCAAAGAAATAATTCGATACTTTTCCTAGTCCACACAAAATAACACAAATAACACCTGTAACAGCAGCAATAATACTCAGCACCGAATCATGCCGATATAATGAAACTCCAACAATCACAAGATTTGCCAATATCATCCAAACAATATTCCATGTTTTCCAACCTGATAGTTCTCTCTTTATAATTGTATGTACTTTTTCCATTTAAACTCCTCCATTCGCACAAAGCAAAAGTATAATCTGAAATATCATACTGTAAACCAGAATTTATTGTTCCATCTCTACTCTAATCTTTGATATTAACGATAGGTCTGCCGGAAGCCACTTTACTGTGTCTAACTCCTCCTTGGTCAGCCATTTAGCAGCTTCTGCTTCCTTCAGAACCAGCTCGCCCGCTACTACTCTGCACCAAAAGCAATCCATCGAAAGATGAAATGTAGGATAGTCATACTCAATCGTATCAATTAACTCTCCAACCTCAATCTCTGCTTCAAGCTCTTCTTTTATTTCCCTCTTTAAGGCCTCCTCAGGAGTTTCCCCCTCTTCAATCTTTCCACCCGGGAATTCCCACCAGCCCTTGTACTCGCCATAGCCCCTTGCGGTAGCGAATATACGGTCTGAGGATTTTATGACGGCGGCTACTACTTTTATTGTTTTCATTTTTTCATTACCTCATAGAATAATTTATTCTCAATATTATACCTGCCAGCTCTGTTTTTGCATATGGCTTATACCATCAATTATCAAAAGCTACAGCCATCATCCAGAAACAATATACTCGTAAATATCCTCCCTGACTGGCGTATCAAGAATCCACTCAATCTCTACAGCTGTTTTATCAGTGTTAGGCATAATGAACTCTTCTGTATTTCCAGTTGCAGTCATCCTTCCAAGAAAATAAAACTCCTTTGAAATCTTATCATCTTTATTCTTTCTTACAAACAGAGTGACATCTATGCCTTTTTTTCTTGCATTTAGGAAATTTTGAACATCTTCAGACCCTCTGCTTCTTCCACTTTTTGATATAGCAATCAAACTGCTTGAGCTTGTAAAATGATCTGCATAATTCTGTGTGTCAACAACATCACTGGCTTTATCATAATTTATAAATACAGGAAATGTCTTGGTTTTCTTATCGTACTTATAGCCTCCAATATTTAATGGCACTTCATTATGCTCCCATCCAAGCATACGACACACGTCCTCATAGGTATATTTCTGATAAAGAACAAGGTCTGTATCCTGATATCTTTTGCTAAAGTCTCTTTTATTTCTGGATATTCCAAACTCAATAAGCTCATTGACAATAGCCTTAAATTCATAATTTCTAAGCAGCCTTTTAAATGACTCAGACACCTTATATTCGTCTCTAATATCAAAAAACCTGTGTATATAGCTCTTATATATGTTAGTACGGTCAACAATTCTGGATTTTTCGATAAAGACACAGGTTTCATATGTCTTTTTTCCAGAGCCCGTTGCAAATTCATTTGTCATCAGGTTGATAATTCCATCGAGCTTATCCCTATTCAGTGTTACACTATAATCAGCCTTTAAGGTATCAGCAAGCTTTCCAAGCTGCATATTCTCCTCCGGAGCCTCGATAAGCTTCTTCAAAAGCACCAGCTCATCGACTCGTTTACCATTTGCAAGCTTTACAGAGATGAATTCTATGATTTTTTCCTCTACAGCTGACAGTCTGACCTTGTATTCCTTCTCATATTTTACAAGAAACTTGTAATACGAGCCAAGACTCTTATTGTCAAATATCCTTAGCACGTCCATCTCTCCGTACTTATCAAAGTCGGCAAGCTTTGGAATCCTTCCAAGCTTATCCTTGAGCCTTACATAATTCTCCTTGATAAGTTTTATATCGCTAAAGTTTGCATTATCTACGGAAGCAAATATTCGCTTTTTACTTATTTCATCAAAATGAATCGTCGATGAACCAGGAATTATCCTGCCACCTTCAGTAATATATCTTCTCACATTGTCTTTGTTGTAGGTCCGGTCCCCTGAAAGGGCTATTGGAATCATAAAGTTATTATTATAATTTCCAATAAAATCAAGTACAACAACATACTCTTTATTTTCAGACTTTCTAAGCCCTCTTCCAAGCTGTTGAATAAATACTATTGGAGATTTTGTTGGACGAAGCATAATTACCTGATTAATCTCAGGCACATCAACACCCTCAGAGAAAATGTCAACCGAAAGAATATAATCAAGGTTTTCATAATCTCTCACACTCTCATTTCTTCTAATTCTTTCAATTGATTCCTTGCGTTCTTCTTCGCTTTCATTTGCAACAAGACGCTCAATCGCTTTCGTTCTGTCTTCCTCTTTATCCTGTCCACTTAATACCTTTGTTCTGTATCCATACTTATTAAACTTTTCGGAAAGAGCCCTTGCTTCCTCCACTCTGCTACAGAACATAAGTCCCTTTACTCTGTCTCCAGAATAGCCAAAGTAGTTTGCTTTATCTATTACATGCTTTACTCTCTCGTCTGAGGTAAGATATCTGAAGTATTTTGTATTCTCAAGGTCGCCCCTTCCCTTCATTATCTCACTTGCTTCATCAATAGTATTATCATCCGAAACAAGCTCCAAATCAGTTATTCCAAAGTAATGGAATGGACAGAGTAAATCCTCCTCCATTGCCTGCTGAAGCCTGATTTCATAGGCAATATTATAGTCGAAAATCTCGTAAATATTTCTCCCCTCAAGATTATCATCCCTTCTGTCAGGAGTTGCTGTCATTCCAAGGGTAAACTTTGGTTTGAAATAATCCATCACCTTTTTATATGAACCAGCGCTTGTATGATGTGCCTCATCATAAATACACGCTTCAAACCTGTACTGTCCAAGCCTTCTAAGATTTTCCTCCTTAGAAAGAGTCTGAACTGTTGCAAATATAAAATCTTTATCATAATCGGAATACTTTCCTGTAAGAAGTCCCATTGAAACGCTATTGCCAAATACCTTCCTGAAGGATTTCAGGGCCTGGTTTGCGATTTGGTTTCGATGTACCAGAAACAGCACTTTTTTATAGCCTAGCTCACGCATGGCAAAGGCTGAAGCGTAGGTTTTACCAGTTCCGGTTGCACTGATAAGCACTGCTCTGTCTATGCCTTCCCCACGCATTTTCATTAAATTTTCAATAAATGCAACCTGCATCTTATTTGGCTTAAGCTTATATCTGTCAAGGCTTACGACTTGGTCCTCCCTCGCAACCTTCTTCTGCTTTTCGACAAGCATCTTCTTAAGATATGCAAGCTTATATTCATCATAGAACTCTTCAAAGGTTCTTGTATTATCAGCCTCCCATAGCTCTTTAAACTCTCCAACAATCTCCTTTGCCATCTCACCTGACTCGGTAGACACTATCTTGGTGTTCCATTCCTTATTTCTGGTAATTGCATTTAATGTCATATTGGAGCTTCCGATTATTATCTTATATATTTCATCTTCATGAAATATATATCCTTTGGTGTGAAACCCTCCTGTTTCGTCATTTGAACAGTACATTCTGACCTCAAGATTTTTAAGCTCTGCAAGCTTAAGCAATGCCTTCGGTTCACTAAAGGTCAAGTAGTCTGTTGTAAGAATTTTACCCTTTATTCCTCGAACCTCAAGCTCCTTTAGTGTCTGTAAAAGTGGCGTAATCCCACTCATAGTAATAAATGCAACACTAATGAAGAACTCATCACATTTGCTGAGTTCTGTCTCAATTACACTAAGTACCTTCTTACCCTTTTTGCTGTCATTTGACACAAATTCATGTCTATAGGCTAGATTTGAGTTAAAGGAACTATCTATGTATGAGGTATTAAAGCCCTTTTTGATTTCATTCAGTTTGTCCATGCTCTCACCCCTGTTCACTAATCTCAATTGTCTGATGTTATTTCATTATTTTATCACTACAAAACAAAGATGTCGACATTGCAAATTTAATTCCTCACCCCATCCCCTTCTTAACATCAACATAATAAAGCCCATCCTTATTACAATAATAATAGATTCTTTTAACACCTCTAATCTTTAATCTTCCTTCTGGTGAGCTCTCCGGGTAGAGTTTTTTCAGCTGAATTCCATCTGAGGATAATGCAGCGATAAATGAAATGTAGTGGGATTTTGTCATATCGTGGTTTATCCTTATGAAGTATTCATCCTCAATTCGCTCGATACTTATCTCGTGCAGCTCGTCTGCCTCCTCGGCAGTCTCCGGTACTAGCTGGACTCCGTGGCAGCTTATGGCCATCTCACCCATGCTGTGGATTACATTCCCACAAACAGGGCATACGTAGAATTTGGAGCGAAGCATATTTGCGGAAACATTCATATTGGAGATTGCATTTCCAGATATCAGTTCCGTAATTGAAATTCCAAATACTGCCGCAATAGGCTCTAAGAGTGAAATATCCGGATATCCCTTGGCTGTCTCCCATTTTGATATTGTTTTGTCTGAAACACAAAGCTTCTCTGCAAGTTCAGACTGCGTCATGTTGTTCTTTTCGCGAAGCGCTCTTATAACTGCGCCTGTAACATATTGATTCATGTTATTCACCTCCTGTAATCATACTATTACACTTCCACCTTTTTATGTACCTACTTAGCGTAGAGTTTCCTATCTTCTCTAATTCTGCTCCATTCAAAGACCACTGTCACTCACACAAAAAGCACCCTCCTTACCAGGTAAAGAGGGTACCTTCTCAAATAGTCACGATGGACTAGGTATTATAATTTCTTAATTAAGTTCTCAACAATAAGCCTCTGCAGCTCCATCGGATACTTCAAAACCTGGTAGCTTACGCCAGAATAGCTTACTCGGTCCTCCACGATAATTCCTGACTCGAGGCCAAGCTCTGAGGCAATCTTTTTAACGTTGCCCTCCTCCACCTCGATGTCAACATATCCCTTTTCGATAAAGAAATCTATAACCTTCGTGGCGGTCATCTTCCTTGCATCCTCGGCTGTTGTTATCCTGTTTAATTCATTACTGATTTCAGAAGCCATATATTCTATTGAGTATAAAAATGCCTCTGCATCTATAGGATTGAGATAGAATTCCTGAAGCTCCTCGGTCTTCTTTTTGGCCTTTCTGGTTCTTTTACCTTTCTTTGAAGCATCACTACTATCACTTCTATCACTTCTATCATTACTTACGTCCTTGCCACCTTCCTTATCTGAACTGTCAGCATCGCCTGTGCTGATAGAAGTAACTGCTCCCGGATTATCTGCGAGAAATCCTTTTATTTCATCCATAAATCTCTCGCCGTACTTCTCAAGCTTGGCAAGGCCCACTCCAAGCACATCCACAAATTTTTCCTTTTCTGTTGGAGCCTTTTTACTCATGTCAACCAAGGTTTTATCGTTAAATACGATGTATGGCGGGATTGACATTTCTCTGGCAATCTTGCTTCTCAGATTTCTAAGTACCTCATAGAGCCTAAAGCCCTCCGTTGTGAGCTCATCTGTACTTCTCTTTGCAGTCTTATTCTTCTTTGGTGCTTCTTCTGTCTCGTAGGTCTTTATCAGCATTTTGAAGCCTTCATCACCAAATGCCTCTATATTCCCCATCTTTAGTAAGCAAAACTTATCCTCGGTCTGATATACATAGCCCTCTATAAGCATCTGATTGATAAGTACCTTAAGCTCGGTCTCAGAATAATCCTTAAGCATACCGTAGGACTTATACTTATCTGCACCCCACTGCTTAAGCTTTGCTCTATTTGCTCCGACAAGAATCCCTGTAACTGTCGTCATGCCGTAGCGCCCTTTAGTTTCATAAAGGCAGTTTATAACCCACTTAGCAGCTGCTGTCATATCGCGTTCCTTGTATTCTCTATGACAGTTTCCACAGTTATCGCAGGGAGCAATAACACTCTCACCAAAGTATTCAAGTATATAATTTCTGAGACAGCCAGTTGTCTTACAGTAGGCTTCCATAGTATGAAGTCTCTTTGCATCCCTCTTGACAAGTGCCTCAATATTCTCCTCATCAACCCCTGAAAAGTCCTTCTTCTCAAGTAAAAATTTATTGATAATAATATCCTGAGCCGAGAAAAGAAGAATGCAGCTTGCGTCCTCACCATCTCTTCCGGCACGACCTGCCTCCTGATAATAATTCTCCATACTCTGGGGCATATTGTAGTGAATTACATATCTGACGTTTGATTTGTCGATTCCCATGCCAAATGCATTTGTTGCGATAATAATAGGACGTTTGTCGTATACAAAGTCCTCCTGGCTCTGCTTCCTCAACTCACTATCCATTCCTGCATGATATCTTGCAACCGGGATGCCTCTTTCAAATAGATATTCACAAAGTGAGTCAACATTCTTCCTGGTTGCACAGTAAATGATTCCGCTTTCACTTGCGTGCTCATTTACATACTTTAATACATAATCATCCTTGTTCCTTATGGTCTCTACCCTGAAGTAAAGATTAGGTCTGTCAAAGCCAGTCACAACCACCTTTGGATTTCTGAGTCCTAAGATGCAGAGGATATCCTCCTTAACCTCTCTCGTTGCAGTTGCCGTAAATGCACTAACTATCGGCCTATCCGGCAGCTGATCAATAAACTCAACTATCTTAAGATAGCTTGGTCTAAAGTCCTGTCCCCACTGTGAGATACAGTGCGCCTCGTCTATTGTCACCATGGAAATATGTGACTCTATCGCAAAGTCAATAAACTCCCAGCTCGAAAGTCGCTCTGGTGCAATATATAAAAGCTTGTAGGTTCCTCTTTTCGCAAGTTCAAATACCTTGGATATCTGCGCCTCTGTCAGTGATGAATTCACATATCCAGCGTGAATCCCTGCGTCATTTAATGATTTCACCTGGTCCTGCATCAGAGAAATGAGTGGTGAAATAATTATTGTAATTCCATCAAGCAATAGTGCAGGCACTTGATAACAGATTGACTTTCCTGCACCCGTAGGCATAATGCCAAGCGCATCCTGGCCTGACAGTATTGCGTCTATAATCTCCTCCTGACCCTCCTTAAAGCTGTCATAACCAAATGCCTCCTTCAAGGTAGTCAGGGCCTTTGATTTTAGTTCCATTATGTTTATTTCCATTAAAATTAGTTCCTTCTTATTGTTTTCCGTCCTGGGCGGTCCCCTTTGTCACTATCCTCTCAAACGTACAGCAACGTGATTATTCAATAAACTGTTCACCGCAAGGTATGCTATAAAACAAAATGGCAGTACACAGATTAAGTACTTCACTATATCACTTTGATTTGTCAAAAGTCCCTTGTCAGGCGAAAGCAGAATAATCTGTACAAAATATGAGACAGTTGTAATGGACATAATCCCAAACGCTGTACCTGATATCACATTATTAAACATTATACATACAATAATCGCATCAGCGATACATATAAGGAGTAAGACTCCTCCAATATAACGTGATGAAAACTCGCATAGCATTGCTACTGTTCCAAGCTCCTGGAGGATTGCAAACGCTCCAATTACCCAAGGCATTTTTTCATTTTTCATACCGATAACAAGCGCCGCTATAAATCCCGCCACTGCAAGCACGCATAATAACAGTGCTACATTTCTATTCATATATTTTAAAGAATGGGTGATACTTTTCACCTTATCTGGATGCAGAATAAGATACATTCCATAAATTACTGCAAACATCGAAAGTACAGTATATACTACTTCACTCTTTTTCTCCGGAAGCTTTATCCATACAAACTTCGGATAAAATTTCTTATGATAGATATTATCGCCTGCCTTAGTTGCTATCCACATTATCACTACACAGAAGACAGTGTATATAATGAACCCCTTGCTGTTAATCACACTAAGGACATCCGGCCTGTCACCTGTATTACATTTAATAAACACAACCAGCCCGAGCATAAACATCACCCAAATGTAAGAAAGAATCATTGAAATACGTCCATTAACAAGCCCCGTTGTAAGGGTCAGTACGGCACAAGCTATTAGAGATAAGGCTGTTATTTTAAATATGCTCATATCTCCTACAACTGTCTTTAAATATCTGATTCCGCCAGCATTTATTATAGGCCTAATTATAAGGTATATCATGCCTAAGAACAAAAGCCATGAAAGGATAAAAAAGGGTTTTGTTTTCTTGCTCAGATTATCGCAGTATTTTTTTATCGTGGGATCTACATAGGTCGAACCTCCACCATGATATCCTCCATACGTGCCACCGTAGCCTCCGCCACTGTAGCCTCCACCGCCGTAGCCTCCACTGCTGCTATAGCCTCCACTGCTACCATAGCCAGGACTGTGATAGGTTGTTGTTCCGCCATCAAACAAGTTGTTGTAGGTATATGACTTACTTCCATCATCATGATAGGTTGTACTTCCATCACTGAAAATATTCTTGTAGGTGTAGGACTTACTTCCATCGTCATGATAGGTGGTAGCCCCATCATCAAACAAATTATTATAGGTGTGGGATTTGCTGCCATTATCATGGTACGTTGTTGTTCCATCATCAAACAAATTCTTGTAGGTGTGGGATTTGCTTCCGTCTTCATGATAGGTAGTATATCCATCGCCAAATAAATCCTTATAAGTCTTGTCTGCCATATCATCCCTCCTTGTCCTCTGCTAATTCTTCAAAAAATCATATCTAAAGCCTATTCCCGCTTCTCTTTTCAACTAATACAATTAATTCTAATACACAAATAAAGCAATGTAAACAAATACCAATAACAATAATAGAAAAAGGGCAGAGAATTAATCTCTGCCCCATGCCTTGTAACCGAACCGCGAGCATTGCAGTTTCCTGCCGGTTTTTATCAGGATTTCGAAAAAAATCGTCCCTTTTTAAACAGTATTTTTTGAACCTTAACCTGCGTTTTAATAACAAAAAACGGACAACCAATAACACTGAACTCTAACACTAGAGATCCTGTATGGATATGAAACCCTGAACGGAAAGCATTTATCTTAAATATCTACTTCAAACTGAACAGTCTGGTTATAGATATCAAGAGCCATCTGCATGTCCATAATGGTCTTTGATACTGCCTCGTAATCACTCTTGATTAAATCAAGGTCGTAATTGATATATCGGTACTCTGGAGAGGCATTTCTAGCGCCGTATCTAGGCTCCTCTCTCTCCTTTGGAAGCTTCTTTCTAAGTTCATCGAGAAATGTCTTTCTCTTGTTTAACTGCGCCATCTTAACTAAGATTGTGTCAATTGTCATAGATTGTTCGCCAACCTGAACCAGTGATGTTGCATTTGCAAGGTTAATTGCATGCTTTATTGTAGCCATCTTCTCATCTATTGCGGAAATGGTAGCTGCAACCTCCTTGTAATCATACTCAGGGATTACAGGCGCCTCATTCACTGCTGCCACATAGGTGCAGGATGTTAGCTCCTTATTGGTCCAAAAGCTTTTATCCTCCTCCAAGCTTCTTAATAGTTTGTTTGCATATGCTGATGTCATCTTCTGCATAAAAAATACCTCCGTACATACTCTTACGCTCATTTTGCAAAGCTTATTTTGCAAAGATCACCTTTATGTCTTCGCCCTTGTCTTTTTTGTGTCACTGACCATAATATATCATTACTTTAGTATTGGTGCAATAAACCTGTGGTTTACGAAACATACTCGATTGTTTTGGAGGATTTAATTTACATATACAGATTAATATACATATTTATAATATCTGCCTTAACCGTAGTTCTTGGATTTACGCTGATATTTCCACTCTTCATAGCGTCATCCGCCATCGCATCAAAGTATTTATCATCAACTCCTGCGTCCTTAAGCTTTTCAGGGATACCCAGTTCTTTATTTAGAAGCTTAAGCTCCTCCACAAGCATTTCTGGAGAGAAGATAGAGCTATCAACCGGACATTTGCTTATACATCTGTAAATATCGTAGTACTTGCCTGTATCAGAAAGTGCATTGAAGCTTACCACCTCTGGAAGGATTATTGCATTTGCAACTCCATGTGGTACATCAAAGTACGCGCTTACTGGATGGCTCATAGCGTGTACATCGCCAAGCCTTGCATGGGAAAATGCAATGCCCGCAAGAAGTGAGCCAAGCATCATATCCTCTGCTGACTTCTTATTGCTGCGATTTGCAACGTAAGCTCTTATGCTTCTGCCGATTAATTCAAGTGCTTTAAGGGAAAACATCTCCGAAAATGGTGAAGCTGCAAGGGAAATGTACGCCTCAAGGGCATGAACCATCGCATCTACACCACAGGCAGCTGCTGTTTTAAATGGAACTGAATAGATAAGCTCTGGATCAAGGATTGCGTACTCTGGCAGCAGATAATTGCTTGAAACAGTCAGCTTATAATTTCTGCTGTGGTCTGTGATAACAGAAAAGGAAGTTACTTCCGAGCCGGTTCCTGCAGTTGTTGGAATTGCAATCATCGGAACTACCGGTCCTGCGACCTTGCCACCGCCCTCATAGTCAGTTATTTTGCCACCAAAGGTTGCAAGCACTGCCACTGCCTTGGCTGTATCAAGGGGCGAGCCGCCACCAAAGGCTACTATAAAATCTGCACCACATTTCTTATATTTTTCCGTTGCCTTGTCAACTGTTGTCGTGCTGGGATTTCCCTCGGTCTCTGTAAATGCATCGCACTCTATCCCCATGGCACCAAGTGCATCTATACATTTTTTTACCATACCTATCTTATTTAAGTGTGGTCCTGATATGATAAAGCCCTTCTTTCCTCCAAGCTTTGCACAAAGCTCTGGGAGCTTACTGAGGCTTCCATTTCCAAATATTATATTCTGTGGTATTGAAAAACTAAAATCTGTCATAATGTTCCTCCTAAAATATACGTGGCAAAGAAGCCTTATCTAATAAAACCCCCTTGCCACGGTTTAAGCTTATTTATTATGCAAGTGCTGCAATAGACTCACCAATGATTCTGACTGCCTCGTCACAGTCCTTCTCATCAATGATAAGTGGTGGAACCATACGGATTGTATGTGCTCCGATTGCTGTTATAAGCAGATGTCTCTTGATACATTCATGCTTTACATCAACTCCGCCGATTGTATCATCAAACTCAACACCAACCAAAAGTCCCTGGCCTCTTACCTCCTTAACATGAGGAAGAGTCTTTAATTTATCCATGAAGTATGCACCCATCTTGGCTGCATTTCCAGCTAAATCTCTGCTTAATAGCTCGTCTACCTGAGCGAGTGCTGCTGCACAGCTAACTGGGTGACCACCGAAGGTTGTTCCATGTGAGCCTGCTGAGAAGGCCTTTGAAACCTCCTCGGTTGCACAGATTGCGCCTATTGGCATTCCACCGCCGAGAGCCTTTGCCATAGATACGATGTCTGGCTTAATACCGTAATTCATAAAGCTCATTACATTTCCAGTTCTGCACCAGCCTGTCTGTACCTCATCGAGGAGAAGAAGCATTCCCTTCTCATCACAGAATTCACGAAGTCCCTTCATGAATTCCATTGTTGCAGGATGAACACCACCCTCGCCCTGTACTGGCTCAATCATGATGGCGATTGTGTTCTCCGTGCAGGCATCCTTGAAGGCCTGAAGGTTATTGTAAGGTGCATAGGAGAAGCCGTAGGTCATAGGACCAAAGCCCACCTGGCAGCCATTTCCAGGCTGACCTGTTGCTGACATTGCACCGAAGGTTCTGCCGTGGAAGCCCATCTTTGCTGTTACGATGTGGTAATGATTTGGACCGTACTTCTCAATACCATACTTTCTCGCCATCTTTATCATGGCTTCATTTGCCTCAGTACCTGAGTTCTGGTAGAAAATCTTGTCCATTCCTATTGTTGTACAAACCTTCTCTGCGAGAAGTGCCTGAGGAATTGTGTATGGATAGTTGAAGGTGTGCATAAGTGTCTTGGCCTGCTCAACCACTGCATTTACGACCTTCTCATTACAGTTACCTGCTGAGTTAACTGCGATTCCTGCGTAGAAATCCAAGTACTTTTCACCCTTTTCGTCGTAAATGTACTGGTCCTTCGCTGTCTCTGCAAGAAAATCGAATCTCTCGTAGGTCTCGATCATATACTTGCTTGCCTTTTCCTTTATTTCCTCTGCTGTAAATTCTGTATCCTGTAATTTCATACTTGCCTCCATTTCTGGTGTATGCCTTAGTCATTCAGTGATTCTTCTTAACAATGGCTTATGGTAGCTGCACCAACTCTTATCATTTTTATTTTTAGATTTATTCCTTCTCACCAAGCATCTCTCTTGTGATAAGTCCCTTGATTATGAGGTACTCCTCGATAAGCTTCACGCTTCCCTCAATTCCGGCCTTCTCACTGTTTATTGTAAGGTCGTAGTTAACCGGGTTTGTCCAGTAGTTACCCTTTGTATAGTATTTATAATAGTCTGCTCTAAACTGATCTGTCTGAGTGATAGTTGCATTTGCAACCTCACTAGTCACTCCCATGTTGTCCATAGTTCTCTTTACACAGAAATCTCTGGGAGCCTCTATATAAATACTCACAACATTTGGTCTTCCCTTGAGTACGTAATCTGCACATTTTCCTACGATTACACAGGGTTCTGTGTCAGCGAGGTTCTTAATTATCTGACACTGGTACTCGAAGAGCTTGTCATCAGACACGAATTTCTCATTTCTGGCGATATATTTCTTTGCTCTTGGAAGGCCCTTTAAGAAGCTGGAAAAGCCGTCCTGCTTCACAATCTTCTCATTAACCTGCCTGAAAAGCTTCTCGTCCAAGCCACTCATCTGGCTGGCAAGAGTGAGAATTCTGTTCTCATAACAATGTATTCCTAAGTCCTTCGCAAGCTTTGATGCAATCTCTTTTCCACCTGTACCAAAGCCTCTTGCAAAGGTTACAACAAAATTATCCATTTATACTACCTCCTTTAATTCTAATCAGAAATATCCTAAATCATGACTGGCGTCATGATGTTCCTCCTATCCAGCAAGATATCTGCTGAGGAATTCTCTCGTTCTCGGATTCTTTGGATTAGTGAAAAGCTCCTGTGGCTTTGCATCCTCAGCAACATATCCCTGATCCATAAAAATGGTTCTTGTGGATACATCCCTGGCAAAGGCCATCTCGTGAGTTACGATAATCATTGTAAGTCCGGTGGTTGCAAGCTCCTTCATAACATTTAAAACCTCTCCTACCATCTCCGGGTCAAGGGCTGAGGTTGGCTCGTCAAAGAGCAGCACCTCCGGGTTCATACAGAGAGACCTTGCGATTGCAACTCTCTGCTTCTGACCACCTGAAAGCTGAGAAGGCATGGCATTTATATAAGGCGCCATTCCAACCTCCTTAAGATGTGAGATTGCTCTGTCAAAGGCCTCCTCCTTAGATATCTTTAATACCTTTCTGGTGCATAGCATACAGTTTTCTAATACTGTAAGGTTGTTGAAGAGGTTGAAGGACTGGAACACCATTCCTACCTTTGATCTGTAGCGGTTGATGTCCTTCTGAACATCCCTGACCTCCTTGCCATGGAACATAATCTTTCCCGTGGTCTGCTTCTCCAGCTTATTTACACATCTGAGTAATGTGGATTTTCCTGAGCCTGAGGATCCGACAATGCAAATTATCTCACCCTTCTCGATGTCAATATCAATTTTTCTAAGTACCTCGTGATCTCCGAAGGACTTGCTAAGCTCCTGAATTGAAATAATTGCTTCTCCCATATCGTCACCTCCTACTGGTTGTCCATATACTCAACTGCAAGTGCATAATCCTTAGTACCCTGAAGCTTCTTCTCAACAAGCTTGAAGATTCTGTTGAAGATGAAGCAGAGAACGAAGTAGATAACTGCAATTACCAGATAAGCCTCAAAGTATTTATAGTAAATACCTCCAACTGTTTTTGCTGCCATGAAAAGCTCCTGCACAGCAATAACGTTAAGTACTGATGTCATTTTTAAGTTTGTTGAAAATGTGTTACACATTTCCGGAAGGATATTTCTTACTGCCTGTGGAAGAACTACATAAATCATAGTCTTCATAGGAGACATTCCCATCGCCCAGGCTCCCTCTCTCTGGCCAAGTTCAATAGAACCAATACCGGCTCTTACTGTCTCTGCCATATATGCTCCGGTATTTAACACTGTGATTAAAATACCTGCAAAATAAGTCGTCATCTCGATTCCTGCTGTTCTAAGACCGTAGTAGATAACCATGGCCTGTACTATCATTGGTGTATCTCTGAATACCTCTACATACACCGCTGCAACAGCTTTCACAATTCTAAGTATTATCTTTTTTAGGAAGAAATCTCCCTTGCTAATCTTTACATCCTGAATAATTCCTATTGCATATCCCAGAACAAATCCCAAAAGAGTTCCTATAATTGCTATCTTCAGTGTGAGTATTGTTCCGTCCAAAAACATTTTCTGGTATTTCTTTGCCATGAAGAGAATCCACTCAAGCGATGTAGTTGGGTCATTAATATTGAATAGTATCATAAGTTCACCTCTCGTTCATTGCTCTCTGTTTTAAGTAAGCTGGCAGGCATTTTCACGTGCCTGCCAGAAATCATCTATTAATTAGCTGCTGGCTGCTCGTTGATAACTGTTGACATAAGCTCGTCCATCTTAGCCTTGTCATTCCAGCCAAGCTTGTCCATTGCTCCCTGAATCTTATCTCTAAGTGCTGTATCGTCCTTTCTTGTTGCGATACAAACATTTACCATCTCGTCATCACCTGTAAATGTATCTGACTCGTCAAGCTCGATGATCTTTAAATCCTTGTTTGTAAGTGCTGCAGACTTAGCTGTTGGAAGATCCACGATACATACATCTGCTGTTCCACTTGTTATTGCCATGAAGCACTCTGAGGTTGTCTCGAAGTTTGTTCCTACAGAAGCACCCTCAACCTGGTCGAGAAGTGGAATCCAGCCAGTTCCAAGCTGTGTTGTAAGGATACAGCCTGTTCCATTTAACTCTGAAAGCTTAGTAACATCTGCGTATTTTCCGCCTTCCTTAACTACGATACAGTTATCTCTGTAGTAGTAAGGAGTTGTAAATGAATACGATTTTTCTCTCTCTGCTGTACGTCCCATACCTGCTATGATACAGTCATAATCACCAGCATCCATTGATGTTCCGATTGATGACCACTCAACCTTGTGAATCTCAAGCTCCATTCCAAGCTCATCTGCAAGCTTCTGTGCAACTGCTACATCGTAGCCATATGCATAAAACTCAGAACCATATATCTTAACTGCCTTGAAGCCTCCTGGGGTTGTCTCAGTATCCTGAGTCCAGTTAAATGGTGCGTATGCACATTCCATTCCAACCTTTAATACCTTGTCGTCACTCTTCTTTGCTTCAGTAGTCTTTTCTGCTCCTCCACATCCTGTAAGTGATGTAACAAGCATTGCACCTGTCATAGCTAAAGTAATTATTTTTCTTAATGTCTTCTTCATAAGCTGCCTCCTTCTTGGAACACCGCAACAATTTGTAAATTGTTGCGCCCGCGTTGTTTCAATTTCAAATAGCTATTTTGTTGATAGTCCATATAATAATTATTAGTACACTATCTTTCAACTTGCATTTGGCACAGTTTGTACAGTGCATTTTGCACAGCTGTATAAAAAAAGAGCTGCAAAGCATATTCAATAATTGATGCCTTGCAGCCACTGTTTTAGTCAAAGGCCCCTATGCCTTTAACTCTGATATTTAATTTAGTACATTAGCTTCTTAACCAGAATACAGTTAACAAGATCTAAGTATTCCATATAGTCATTTATATCGATGTCCAAAAGCTCTTCTATCTTGCTCAGTCTTCCCTGAAGAGAATTTCTGTGTATAAACAATGCCTCTGCTGTTCTAGTCACAGCAAATCCATTCATATAGAAGGCAAGAAGGGTATCTACAAGATAGGTACCATTTGCATGGTCATATTCCTCGAGTTTTTCAAGCCGGCTATCACAATAATTCAGGATTTCCCTCTGATTTCCACTGTTAAAAAGATACTTATATATACCCATTGCACTGGCACTTATAACCTTTTTATGGGTCGGATTAGGAAGTATATTCTTCTTTGGAATAAGACTCTTCGCCTCTGCGTAGCTTTGACCAAACTTGCTCGGGTCCGTGTAGGCCGCCCCCAAGATACAGGTACTTTTAAACAATCCCTTGAACTGAGGCCTGCTATCAATATCCCTAAGTATCTTCTCTATCTCATGCTCAATCGCCTTATCCTCTCTTGCTTCAAACAAAAGAACAAACTTATTGAGAAACTGCATGAACATAGGCTTACCCTTCATGTTCATTACTTCCTTATTGAGACAGTTACCATAAAACTCGTAATTATGCTCGTCCTGCTCTAAGTTTACACCATATTTCCTGTCAACCACAATGATTCCAGCCCTGTAGGGCTTCTTAAAATCAAGTCCAAACTGACCAGATATCTTCTCAATATACTTGTGGTTAATTGCATAGCCAAACAACAGATTGTAGAGATAATCTCCTGTTTTCTTGTTCCTCAAGGTATCCTCTGCAATCAGAGTTCCAATACTTTGAGAAATGTCTACGAAGGATGCACCAACCCACCTTATGTAAAATAATGGCAGCTTCAACTCATTTGCTCTGTCGATTATCCCCTGGGGTATCGGTTCCTTATCGTCAACAACTGAAATTGCAAGGCCTGAAATCTGCAGCTCCACCAGCTCCTCTAAGCTTTTCGCCACCTCATCAAAGTCAAACCTTTTATAGTCAACTACAATAAGTGCGAAATTACCACGGTTCATATGGTCCGAGTACGGTCTAGTCTGTACCATATAGCTCCAGGATACAATTCTGTCAAGGCCCGCCTCGCCAGCAACAAGCTCCACTCCGTCAAGCTTTAAATTATAAACATCTCTACAAGTAATCATAATATGTCTCCAGATATTTAAATCATTAAACCACTAACTAAATAGACTTAAAATGTTCTCTCTTCTCCTTTGCGTCCTTGTAACCTATTCCGTAAAGCCACTCTTCAACCCTGATTCTTCTGTCAAGCTTAAGCGCCTCCTCAACAAGTTCATCCATACGTGCCTGATCTGTAACCTTCTTGTCACTGTCATACAGGGTCTTCATTATATCTACCTTTTCCTGTAATTCGGAAATAAGAACCGCAAGCTCAATCTTAGATTCATGTTCATTTGGATCATCATCATTAAGCTTCTTAGTAAATGTTAATGATAATTCAACCTTTGTGCCAAAGCACTCCTCTGGTGTGCTGATATCCTGGCTGCCAACTACGATATCCTCGAACTGTTTAATTAACTGCTTTCTTGCTTCCGCTTCTTCCTCAGTCTGTACTTCCTTTGTATCTATTGCAATAAATGACCTTGTTATCTCATCAAGTCTTCCTCTCTGACTGAACACCTTAGCTTTTCTCATATCTTCTACATAGGTTTCAAAGCTTATAGGCTCGTCTGATGGAACTCTTAAGAAGCTGTCTTCCTTGACAAATAATTCATAATCAGTTTTTTCTTCTGTATATTTTGCTCTTGCTTCATCAATCATTGCCTGGTAATACTTTTCCTGACCAGGCTTGCTCAGCATCTCTGCTTCTAACATCGAGATTGTGTTTTCCCAGGCAGCAAGTCTAGGCAATGTCTCGAGAGTTCTTACCGCTACAAGATGAGAATTTTTAAGTGTACTAGCTATTTCTGAAAGCTTGGCACTTTTATCTTTATTTATGCGAGCTTCTTCCTCATTCTTAGAAAATTTCTTTTTTGCACCATATGCGATCTCCAAGGCACTGATATAGTTCTGTGACAGATAACACATATTCATAGCTGATTCCATCTCAGGTGGCATAGTATAATCTGCTACCACATCAAGCATACTGTCCTTTAATCTGTTCTGGAACAGATTCTCCAAATCTGCTTTTGCTGAATTCTTCTGTGCACTTGAAAGCTCAGCACTTCCTTTGGTCTTTTCGGCATTAGCACTTCTCTCTGCGCCATCTGCGTCTCTTCTTTCTATTCTTTCAGACTTCATTATCTGAACCACATACTGGTCACCTACTGTACCCCAATATCCTTCTCTATGAGCTGATGCATTAGCTCTAATCTCATAGCAACGTCTTACCATTGCAGCATCGTATGTTCTCTCCTCCTTAGTAAGTGCCGGTATTCTAGGAAGATTCATTTTCTTTACTGCGATCTGCTTGTTTGCGGCCTCCATAGCAAGTCCTTCGACAGTAGCATTTCGCATTTCCTCTTCATGCTGTCTTTCCTTTTCCAGCCTCTGTGGGAATACAAACTTACCCTGGGCATTAAGCTTTTGTCTCATTGGGCTTTCCGGATTACTCTCAAGATGCTTTTTGATTAATTCCGTTATAAATCTCTCATATTCAGCTCTGATTCCTAGCGCTCTATTACTAACCGCGGTTACTATTGCATTATATCTCTTGCTGACTTCCGGAGTGTTTTCTTTACCATATCCCACCTTCATAGCAATGAAAGGCTTAAACAATTCATCAAACTCCCTGCCAGCAATTTTCTCAATCTTCTCAATAATAGGCTCAAGCATCTCAAAGTTCATATCAGCCATCTTTCCCTTTTCGAACTGCTGGAACATTATATTGTATATTGTATCATTCATATTGCCCTTGTAGGTTGAGCTCATCTGCTGAGCTCCAGGGTCCTCAATCTTTGAAAATGATGCCTCCTTATCAATCGATACGAGCATTCCGTCCTCGGCCCTCTGAAGGAAGTTCTCTCCCTTTGTATCGAAATTACAAAGGAGCCAGTCAAGCATATGCTCTCTCAAAATCTGTGAGGTTATCTCCGGTGGCAATGGCTGCTCGTCAGGATTCTTCTGCCAGTTGAAAAGGTCTATCTGCTGAACTGGTGCAGGCGCGTCAGCACCATCTCTTCTTACAGGCTCTCCCTTATAAGGCATTACTCTCTTCTGGAAGGTTCCAACTATACTTCCGGAAGAGTCCTTTACCGCAAAGGCTGGAATACTCTTATCTCCACATACTATCTGCTGAAGTTCGGATGCAGCCTCTGTTAAAACTGCTCTCTCAGGGGTCTTCTGACCCATACAGTTGATTGCCTCTTTGTACAGGTACTGCTGATAAATCGGTGTATGATCCTGGTTATATCCGATAATCTCTGTTGGATCCTCGAACACATACATAGGCTTAGTTCCGCCCATAAATGCTCTTCCTACATTTACAAGTCTCTTGCCTGTTTTCTCGTCAACATAAACTGCTCCCTCATGAGAAAACTGGTTTGCTCCATGTACGAGGCCCATAATTGCCTTACTTGCATCATACACGCTATGATAAAATCTATTGAACCAGCTTGGTTTTTCCTCAGGCTTAAGAATATGCTTGAGATTTTTTCTTGTCTGGCTGTATTTTGACTCCTCAGTCTCCTTTAAGTCTCCAAGTCCCTTTCTTGCCTCGCTGTTAACAGGCAAAAGCTTGTGAAGTCTGGTTATCGCATCAACTCTGTCCTCCTGGTATCTGAGTTCAATTCTGGCCTTCATCTCCGCTTCCTTTTCGGCTGGAATCGCACCAGTCAGAACATCGGCCTCAAGAGCTGCAAGAGCCGCATTTTTTGATGCATCAGCCACCTCAATTCTAAGGCTATAGAGATGTTCCTCTAACCTTCCCATATCGACATCATTATTATGTGCCCTGTCATCCAGATTTTTAATACGGGAATCTACAGCTTCAGATTCCAAAACTCTTATGTTCTTCATAAGAATCTTCGCCTTTTCCATCTCTTCCCTATGGGTACTCATGGATTTAATAGCCTTTCTCTGCTTCTTTGTTGCTGCATCCTCTGGCTTATACTGTTCATCTGCCGCTCTATTTATCTGAAGATTTGGAGCCATAGCCTCAATTCCATCAAGCTTATTAACCTCCGCCTTGTAATAATCAAGCTTATCTATCCATGTTTCGTCATGCTCCGCTGTCTGCCGGCTTATCTCCTTGCCCTGCAGTATTGCGGCCTCCATATTCATTATTCTTCTCTGCTCATTTACAAATGCTTCATCTTCCTGTGTTGGTGTTGGCATACTTATGTCCCTCCTCTGCTTATATCCTTCCATTGCCCTTCACTAATTAAAACTGTAATTCCACCTGCAGGTATAATATCTCTTCGTTATACGCCTGTTTGGTGATATCTTCTCAATTAAATTCATAGCCTCATAGTTTACCGCATCAATCTTGATTTCCTTTAGAAATTTCTGTAATATCATCAGCCTTGTTGATAGCTCAAGTAAAGCCGCAACCAAAGCCAGGGTATGATTTTTATTACAGTACGCAAAGCTTATCTTAATCTTATTCTTCGCTTCTAACTGGTATTCTGTTAATACAATCGAGACAGCATCCTTATTCTTATCTATGCTTGCCAGGCAAAGCTTATCAATTAGCCTTTCTGATTCGGCATCATAAAGATTATTTCCACCCGCCTCAAGCTCAATCATCAGTTTATTGATTGTTGCCTTAGATAGCTTGAAATAATTTTCAAGCTTATAGCCGTATCTTTTATCTCCATATTTTTCATGAAAATCAATGATATCCTTAAAGGGAATTTCGCACTCATACCCTTCAGTCTGCTCGATTGAAAAGTAACCTATAGAAGAAAACAGTGCGCCTATTGGCTCACTAACCATCTCTCTGCTTGCATAATCACAGCTTACCATATAGCCATTTTCGCCAGCGTACTTACAGATATACTCTATCATATCTGTAGCCACCCTTTTACGTCTAAATTCCTCAGAAACTACTATGTGTATTATCTTTATCTGATATCCTATAACACACAAGGTCATAACTCCGACAGCAGTGTTGTCCCTTATTCCGCCAATTATGACTATATCGGACTCGTCTGCCACCCAGGTTATGCTTCTGTCTGGTAATAAAGCTTTGAAATATGCTTCTGTTTCCTTTGTAATACGTATGCAATCAGTCATCTGTTTTCCCCTTTCAGCTCTCTCGAGAGAACTGCTCAGCTCGCTTTAGTTTATTATAATCTATACTATATCATAATATCGCTAAAGATTTTTAAAGATTCTCCTAGATTTTTCTTAGCAAATGCTCCCTGTTTGGATATATCTCTCTAAATGCAAGAAGCGCACCCTCCCTGAGTATACCAAACTCTTTATCCATCTTGAGCATATGCGGTGCATCAAATGCTATCACGCTTATCTGATCTGCAAGCTTTTTTGCAACGCTCTCATCAGAAAGCTGTCCCATTCCGAAAAGAACAGAGGTAAATCCTCTTCCCTTTTGACTTACCTCGATATATCTGAGAAATGTATTCTTAAGCTCATAGAGAAGAACCTCTCTCTCCTCTTTAGATCTTTCATCACAATCATTTATTCCCAGACCAAGTATGATATCTGCTGCCTGCTTCTTTTTCTTCCCGCCAATGTCATGGTTTCCGCTCTCAGCCAGATACTTGAGCTCCATAATAAAGCCTACGAACTTATCCTCCTTAGGTTTTCTTTTTCCATATCTTAACACCCAAAGCTTTTCTCTTAGTTCGCAAGCTGCCTCTTTATCTTCAGTATTATTGTTCTCTAATAATTGTTTTCTTTTTTCAGGGACCGTCTCCCTGTAGAATTCTTCTAACCAGTTTTCCTTCACACTTTTGTGCCAGCAGTTTGCTGACCCTCCTTGCTCAATTTTTACTCTTTTTTTGTCAATCCACCTAAAAGCTAATTGTCATTGGATATCCTGTTTTAATTTATAAAATCATCAACGTTGGAAATATCAACCCTCTGATACTCAGACATAAGATATTTTCCATCCTGAATATTGTAGCTTGAAAGGCTGTTTCCCTTGTAAAGATCAATGGCAAGATTAACTATATTTCTCGCCTGTTCCTCCTTGTCATTGTAGACTGTTCCCTGAAGAGTACCCTTTTTTATTGCTGAAAGTGCATCATCGAGTCCGTCAATTCCATATATCAGAGGCCTTCTGTCAAGGGAAATATCCGCCTTCTCATATGCCTCTATTGCTCCTAGAGCCATCTCATCATTATTAGCCAGAACAAGCTCCACAGTATCACCATATTTGCTGATTATCTGCTGCATCTTGTTTTCTGCCTGGGCCCTTGACCAGTCGGCAAACTGGTAGCTTATCTTTTCAAGCTTAATGCCCTCTGCCTTAAGGGTTTCCACCGAGTAATCTGTTCTTAGAATAGCATCCTGATGACCGGCCTCACCCTCAAGCATCACATACTGAATCTTACCATCACCATTTTTGTCATACTTACTGAAATCCTGTTTTATCATATCTGCCGCAAGCTTACCCTGTATTTCGCCCGACTGTGCTGAATCACAGCCCACATAGTACATCTTGTCCCACTGCATCAGATCCTCCTTGACAGGCTCTCTGTTGAAGAATATTACAGGCACATTGTTTTCCCTTGCAAGATTTATTATCTTTGAGGGGGCAGTTCTGTCAACCAGATTTACAACCAGAATATCACAGCCGGCATCCATCATCTCGTCAACCACATCATTCTCGGCTCTCTGATCATTTGCGCCATTTTTTACTGACATAACAATCTTTAAATCCTCACTCTCTCTTCTCTGAAAAAGCTCCTTCATAATTGATGTGAGGGCATTGATAAACTTGTCGTCAGACGCATAAAGAACAACTCCTACCCTTAATGTCTTTGTTTTCTCACTTTCAGCCTTTTCACAGCCTGAGGTTTGAATAATCATTATCAGTATTAATAATAATGCTATAGCTTTTTTCTTCATTGATTTCTCCGTAAATAAATCATTCTTTGTAAATCATTCTTTGTAAATTATTCTTTGTAATAGTACAGGAACTCATCGTTCTCTCTGCTAAATATATCTTCTTTATAAAATACTCTGTAATCGCAAATACTGTCTGTCATCCTGTAAAGACTGCTCTCACCCTTTGCGGCAATCTCTTTCACTGCCTTATAGCCCATCTCAAAATAATCCGGCATAATAAGACACTCAATATAATTCTTGTCGAGACTAGATACTGTGGCAAGACTGCTGCATATTGCAAAAATGGTCTTTTTTTCCAGCACTTCACTTTCAATTGCACTGCAAACTGCTTCTGCACTATCGGTATCTAATATTATCAGATTATCTACAGCTTCACCTTCCGTTATATTATCGATAAGCTTACCATCGTACGCTCTGTTTACTACCCATTTTTCATCTCCGCCATATTTTTCAATGGTCTCTTTTACTCCCTCAAGACACCTTACTGTACTGTATCTTCCTTCGATTCCTGCTACTATTCCGATTGATACATCACTTAGATTATTGTCATACTTTTTAGCAAGCTCTTCACCAAGCCTTTGCCCCATCTCATAATAATCTGGCATACTAACCGTCATCTCCGAATGATAACTACTATAGTCTGTCACATTCTCTGACAGGGCATCATCGCCAATAAGAATAACCGGCTTTTCATTTACAGCTGACTTTATTATATCTAAGCTGTCATCTCCTGCAGCCGGGCAGATTATAAAGCCATCAATATCGTTTCCCATCTGCCCCTCAATCAAAAGCTTTATCTCATCCGATTTCTCTATCTCATCAGTATTGCAGACTACCAGATGAACATTGCTATTCTTTGCAGACTCCTTCAAGCCATTGATACATGCCTTCCACTTATTGTCTCCAGATTTTTCTATTATAACTGCATATCGTTTCTGTGGCTTTTCATCGGCAATAATTTTACTGCCGAAATATATGGTGAGTGCCAGTAGGAGAGCTTCAGCAAAAATCAGTCCCATTATTCTACTTTTTCGCATATCTCACTCACCCTTTCCATTTTGTCTGCTTTTCAAGAGCAGTTCTGTTTTCTTCTGTGAATTCCACCTTAGGAATATGAATTGTAATCCTTGTTCCCTCGTCCGGTTCGCTCCACACAATAAGACCGTATTCATTTCCGAAAAGAAGCTGTATTCTTGTATGAACATTTATAAGTCCCACACCATTACCATGCTTTGGCACCTTGCTGTTATCTGTCAAAATATTACTTACAGTATTCTCGTCCATACCCATACCATTGTCATAAACTGATATGTAAATGTCATCATCTTCAATATAGCCCTTTACTTCTATTATTCCACCGTCATCCTCATCCATATTGCCAACTCCATAGTAAATGGCATTTTCAAGAATTGGCTGTATGATAAGCTTGACTGTACTGTACTTAAATATCTCCTCGTCGATATCGTATTCTATCTCAAAATGCTTCTTATATCTAACCTTTTGGATATTCATGTAGCTTCTTGCATGCTGCAATTCATCCTCTATACTGATGATTGTTCTTCCCTTTGAAAGACTGATTCTTAAGAGCTTGGCAAGCTCTGAAATCATCGTGACGGCCTCCTCATTTTTGCCTCCCTCTACCATCCAGGTTATGGATTCAAGAGTATTGTACAGAAAATGTGGATTTATCTGACTCTGAAGTGCGTCTATCTCACTCTTTCTTCTTTGATGCTGCTCGTTTATTATCTCGTTCATCAGCTTGTCAATCTGCTCGTAGGATTTTTGAACCGAGTAGCCCAGATGTCTTATCTCTGAGGAACCGCCAACGTAAATATCTGGCTTTTCACCTGTCTCATAGGCCTTGACTGAATCATTTAGCTTTAGAATAGGTGTTGAGATTCTCCTTGCAATTAATCTGTTAACTATTATTATCATCATCATAAGAAGGCAAATGGTTGTGATAAGATAGTATCTGAATTTGAGAACACTTCCCTCCTGATACTCCTCTGGAATAACACCGATAAGCTTCCAGCCTGCGTAGGAAACTGTCGTCACCACTATCTTTCTTTTAGTTCCATCGACAACATCGTCATAAACTCCGTCCTCATACTTAGCTATTTCCTTGCTATTTTCCTTGACATAGCCACGATTTGCTTCTCCGTAAAGTGGATGATAAATCAAATCACCATCAGCATCACACAGGAAGAAATACTGACTTGTATTTACTGCATTTATCTTGTCGAGAGTATCTGTAAGTATTGACATCTTCATATCCAAAAGGAGGATTCCCTTCTCAGTACTGTCACCCCCATTTATCTCAATTGCCTGACTAAGTGATATTACCCAGTCAAAGCTATCTCCAGAGCTCTTAAAAAGATTTTGTATATGTGGCAGAGAATAGTGCATATTCTCTATCTGAGCCGAAGCATTCATAAACCATTCCTGGGTTGTTACATCGACGCCCTCCTTCTCTGAAGGTATAGGCTCAGCCAGGACTAGCTTACCATCCATATTATAGAGTGCAATACTTTGGACGCTGTCCTTGTTAGCCTCGTACAATATACTAAGCTGCTGTGCAAATTCCGGATTGTCAATCTCATACTGCTGCATGATATTATAGTTTATGGTCTTGGCAATCTGCCTGACATCGTGAAGCGAGTTGTCAATGATATCAGCATCACTCTCAACAATAGTCTTTGTATTCTCTATCATACTTTGAGATATCGAATTTTCATATCTGCGATACAGAAGGACTCCCATTACAATAGTTGCAAATATTGTAAGTGTAGTAAGTGCTGTCATAATGATAGTCTGAATATCAAATGCCATTCCACCGGCTTCCTTTTTCATAGAGCCTCCAATTGTATGAGACGAGGGTTCTTTTTTATTCAGTTTTTCAATATCATTATTCTTCATACTTTTCCCTTCAAATGGTATTCAAATAGCAATCGATATATCCGCTAACAGTCTGAAGCTTTTTCACTCTTAGTCAGTATTATCATTTCTAAACTTTGACGGAGATACTCCGTAGGTTTTCTTAAACACATAGCTGAAATAGTTTGCATCAAGATACCCAACCTTGCTGGCTATCTCATAGCTCTTTTCATTTGTCTCAATTATTAATCTTGCTGCATTTTCCATTCTGTAATCAGTGAGATATGTGACAAAGGATTTTCCCACTTCCTTCTTGAAAATGGATGAGAAATATGAGTTCGACACTCCAAGCAGTGAACATACAATGTCAAGAGAAAGATCAGGGTCCTGATATCTCTCCTTAACAATGTTTTGGGCATCCATAATCATCCTCTTTGAGGTTGTGTTTCTGGTATTTTTAACATTTTCACTGAGCTTAGTGGCGATATCTGTCATCCATGTTCTTAGTGTATCCTCATCCATCTGCGGTACAATCTCGTAGGGATTATCAATATCACCCTTGTAATCATTGAAATCCAGGACATTATTAGCACAGAATCTGTAAAATGCACCAATTATCTCCATAATTGCAAGCTTGTACTGATTTACTGTTTTGGCATTCCTTCTTATCTTGTCAATCTCACTGTTTACTGCCTCAATTACTTCCTCTCTCTGACCAAGTCGTATTGTCTTAAAGAGCTCATGAATTCCCATCTCGTCAGCTGTTGCAGCACTTTCCTGCTCATTTGGTGCAATCTCAACAATATTGATTGCTCTTGTAGTTCCAAAAAGGACTCTGTAGGATACTGCTTCTCTTGCTCCCTCGTAGGAAGCATTTGCCTCAACAATATTTTTGAAGCACTTTCCTACTCCAACTGTAACCACTGCTCCCATTACTCTTTGAGCCCATCTGCAGAATCTATCCAGGTCGTCAGTAAGTGGAGTGATATCCTCCTCCTTTTCGAGCTCGAAGATTACTACAGTATTACCAAGATAATTGAAGGTTTCACCTGACCACTTATCTTTTACTCTGTCCTTTATCTCTCTCTGGACTGACATTGCAAGGAGCAGTGAATTCATTCCCTCTGGCACATGGTGCTCCGAGGTGTGGAATATTGCCAGACAGTAAAATGGTCCCTTTAAGCCAATCTTATAGTCACTGATATACTTACTAACCTCAGCCTCCTTAATTCTGCCCTCAATAAGTGAAACAAAGAAATTCATCTGAAGCATAGGGAGTGAGTCATTGAAATAAGACTCTAGCTTTTTGATATTGAGCTTCTCATCTCTCTCCTTATCAAGGGTATCCTTGAGTCTTCTCAGGCAGTCTGAAAGCTCTCCTGAATTAATCGGCTTAAGCATATACTCCTCAATCTCAAGGTGAACTGCCTCCTTGGCATACTCAAACTCATCAAAGCCTGTAAATATTATTATATGAATATTGGGAAAATCATTATTTAGTTTCTTGGACAGCTCCAGGCCGTTCATATATGGCATCTTAATATCAGTGATAACAACATCCGGCTGCCTTTTCTCGGCAAGCTCAAGCGCCTTCACCCCGTTATATGCCTCGCCTATTACCTCAAAGCCGAGCTCTGACCAGTTTATCTTTCTTTCAATTGCATCTATAACCTCTGATTCATCGTCAACCAGAAGCACCTTATACTTTTCCGTAATAAACGCCTCCTTCTATCTGTAATTCTATCTGTAATTCTATCTATAATTCTATCTATTATTCACTCTATCATTTATTATACTAAAATCTGAATACTATTAATATCTTTTTTTATCATTTATTATCTTTGAACAAAGAAACTCAGGCCATGGGTCCTTGGGTTTGGGAGTTAGGAATTTGGCCTGAGTTTTGAAAATGTTTCTTTGTTATAATTACTTCTTCTGTACGTACTTGAGACAGTCAAGTGTTACAGCTGCGAGGATGATAATACCCTCGAAGATAAACTGAAGGTTTGTATCAATACCAAGAATTGTAAGAGAGTATGTAAGAGATGTGAAGATAAGTACACCAGTTACAACACCTGAAATCTTACCAATACCACCTGTGAATGATACACCACCTACTACGCAGGCAGCGATTGCGTCCATATCCCAGCCCTGTCCATAAGCTGCTGAACCAGAACCTACCATTCTGTTACACTCAAGCCAAGAACCAAAGCCGTAAAGGATACCTGCTAAAATGAATGCACAAAGTGTTACCTTGAATACTGAAATACCTGATACTGCTGCTGCTTCTGGATTTCCACCTACAGCATATAAGTTCTTACCAAAGGTTGTCTTGTTCCAGATGAACCAAACAACGATGATTGCAACTACTGCCCAAAGAATAATTGTTGGGAAGTCACCGATCTTAGGAATAAACATCTTAGGAATTGCTGCATCGATAGCACCGAATGAAACACCCTTTGTTGCGTATGTTACAAGACCAAAGATGATAAGCATGTTAGCCATTGTTGAAATGAATGGATGCATCTTAAACTTCGCCATGAAGAATCCAGCGATTGATGCAAATAATGTTGTAAGGATAATACATACAACAAGTGCAAGGATAGCCTTTGCAAATGGTGACATGCTTGTAAAGTCGAAAATGTGACCAAATACACCACCAGTATTAACACCGTTGTGCATGATAATGGTTGCGGTTACCATACCCATACCAACCATACGTCCTACAGAAAGGTCAGTACCTGTCAAGAGGATAAGACCTGCAACACCGAGTGCAAGGAACATACGAGGTGAAGCCTGCTGGAGAATATTTAAAATATTAGGTACTGTGAGTAACTGTGTTCCCTTTACAATAGGGGTAATGATACAGAGAGCTATGAATATCATAATAATTACGATATAAAGTCCATTTTTGTAGAGGAACTGTGAGGTATTGAAGGTGTACTTGTAGTTCTCCCAGCTCTGTGCTCTCTTCTCCATAAATGTATACTTTGACATTCTAAGGAGATCAATGAGATGATACTTGTGTGAGTATGCATCATGCTTTCTGTCCTTGATTGCCTGGAGCTTTGATTCATGAACCATCTCTGCATCGAAGAGTCTGTTCTTATATACGAACTTCTCGTCCTTGATTTCTTCAGGGTCTGTAAGCTGTGCAAGATTCTTCTCATGCTCTGTCTTCAAGGTAGCCTTAATCTTCTCGTAGCTTGCATTCTCAGCTGCCTTTTCTGCAGCACAGGCCTCAACAACCTTCTGATAATACTTGCTGTCATAATTCTCCTTAAGATAGCTTTCTGCATCGGCGATAAGCTTATTTACCTTATCCTTGTTAGCTGCCTCAACAGCCTTTGCCTTCTCAAGCTCAGCGCTATCCTTAGCGATAATCTTCGCACGCTCTTCCTTTGTGTGAATCTTATCTTCCTTTGTTATTGCTATATGGTTCTTCAGTGAAGTAACCTTGTCAGTACCGTCAACACGAAGCTTATCGATCTCTGACTGGATTTTTCCTACATAATCGTCAATCGGCTTTAAGAGTTTTGCCTCAGCCTCAGCCGATAAAATGTTATTATCTGCCATATTTTTATCCTCCATATCCTTACAAGTACATTGCACTTAATCTAAGTAACTCTTCCTGATTTGTCTCCTTAGTATTAACTATTCCGGCTAAGTGTCCATTTGACATTACACCGATACGGTTAGTGATACCAAGAATCTCTGGCATCTCGGAGGATACAACTATGATTGTATTTCCTTCCTTGGCCATCTTGATTATCAGTTCGTAAATCTCATATTTTGCACCAACGTCGATACCTCTTGTTGGGTCATCCATCATGAAAATACTTGGTGAACGTTCAAGCCATCTACCAAATATTACCTTCTGCTGATTACCACCTGAAAGGCTGGAAATCAAATCATCAGGTCCCATACACTTGGTGTGCATGATTCTGATTTCCTCTGAGGTTGCACGAACCATCTGGTCATTTGAAAGTGCAATTCCTGATCTATACTGCTTCATGTTAGCTATTGTTGTGTTAAATGTGAGGTCTGCCTTAAGGAAAAGTCCATTTGCCTTACGCTCCTCAGTGATAAGAGCAAAGCCGTGATCCATCGCATCCTTTGGAGAGTCGAAGTTCATCATCTTTCCTCTGTAAATTACGTTACCAGCTGCTCTTGTTCTCATTCCAAATATAGTCTCGAGAAGCTCGGTACGTCCCGCTCCAACCAGTCCGTAAAGTCCGAAGATTTCTCCCTTCTTAACATCGAAGGAGATATTCTGAAGCTTTGGAGCATATTTTGTTGATAATCCATTTACCTGAAGAATTGTCTCTCCTGGCTGATTATCAACTGGTGGGAATCTATTATCAAGTGAACGACCAACCATGGCTGAGATAAGCTCATTCATGTCTGTGTCCTTTGAATCCTTTGTCATTACCAAGGCACCGTCTCGAAGTACTGAAATCTGATCACAGATATCGAAGATCTCATCCATCTTATGTGAGATATATACTAAGCTGATACCCTGATCTCTAAGCTGTCTCATCATCTTGAAAAGCTTTGCAACCTCTGGGGCTGTAAGTGATGATGTAGGCTCGTCAAGTACGATTACCTTTGAATTATATGAAATAGCCTTTGCGATTTCACACATCTGTCTCTGCGAAACAGACATACGCTTCATAGGCTGTGTCAGATTTACTGTAATTCCAAGCTTTCTGAACAGGTCTGAAGCCTCTTTTTTCATTCTTCCCTCATCTACTACTCCAAATGAATTCTTTGGATATCTGCCGAGGAAAAGATTATCTACTACACTTCTCTCGAGACACTGGTTTAACTCCTGATGTACCATGGCTACACCATTTTCAAGAGCATCCTTTGGACCAGAGAAGTTTACTTCCTTACCATCTAATACTATTGTTCCTTCGTCCTTCTGATAGGTTCCGAATAAACACTTCATCATTGTCGATTTTCCGGCACCATTTTCACCCATAAGACCCATGATTGATCCTCTTTTAACATCCATATTGATGCCCTTAAGAACCTTATTACGGCCGAATGATTTACTCATGCCCTTAATCGACAAGATGTAATCTTTCTTATCATCTGCCATATTCCTACTCCCTTATACATGTTATAGTCTACATTTTATAGTCTTCTTTTGCTCTTCCCCAATATGTAACTCTGATTCACATATTTAAAGGGGCATCAGGGAGATGCCTGACACCCCTTTAGTTGGGTTTATTTAATGATACTTAATTACTGAAGAATTGATGTGTATGATGCTGCGTTATCTGTCTTAACCATGTTGATACAGAATGCATCGTACTCGCCTGGGTTACCAAGTCTGTTTGTAATGTTAGACTCTGTCTGTCCATCACCACCGATGTACTCAACCTTTAAGTTAAGAAGGTCATCATAGTTCTGAAGAAGTGGCTGGTATGTTGCACTTAAGAAGTTATCTGAAGCGTTGTAAATGTCAAGCCATACCTTCTTCTCTGGGCTATTTGATGCATCAAGCTTGTTAGCAACCTTTGAGTAAGGCTTTGTTGCATCTGTGAACTCTGTGTAGTTATCTTTTGTTACTGCAATATTTAATGCGTAGAATGATCTTGAAGCTGCATCGTATCTGTAGTCAACACCCTCATCAAGCTTGTTACCAGCTGCATCTGCAACGCTGATACCTGTGTTTACATCAACGCCATCAAGCGCGTTACGAACAACTCTGAGTGTAAGGTATGCCTGAACATCAGCATGCTGTGAAATTGTTCCACCGTAGCCCTCTGCGATAGCTGCAACAGCGTCGCTGTTAGCATCGTATCCAAATGTTACAACCTTCTGCTCCTTAGCCCAAGCGTTGAACATTGACATTCCCATACCATCATTGTTAGAAACTACTACGTCAATCTGATCACCAAATGATGCTGACCAGGTTCCGATTGCGTTACCAGCTGTAGCTGCATCCCATGTTGCACCAGCTGAGTTCTTCATCTCCTGTGAAGCAAGCTCACGGATTGTAAATGTCTTACCATCAATCTCGATTGTTGAATCCTTAACTACTGCAGAAGAACCATCTGTGTTTGTACCTGCTGGATCTGAAACGATTGCTCCTCCATTGTCTACACCAGTTCCAAGAGCTGAACGAACACCTCTTGTTCTTGCGATTGAATCGTTGTGTCCGATATCACCAATTGCAAGTACGTATCCGATTACTCCATCACCGTTACGGTCGATTGTTGCAGCATTTGCCTTGATGTAATCAAGTACCATCTGGCCCTGAAGCTCTGCACCCTGATTAGCATCGAATCCAACATAGTATGTATCCTTGTTGAAGTTAAGTGCTGCTGTGTCAAGCTCTCCTGTTGAGCTGTTTGATGGCTGACGGTTGAACCAGCAAAGTGGCTTATCCTTATTTGCTACACTACTGCTTGATCCTGAGCTTCCACTTCCACAGCCTACTAATGAAGCTGCCATTGCTGTTGCTGTTAATACAGCTAATAATCTTCTTTTCTTCATTTACTTTTTTCCTCCTATTATTAAAATAAAGTGTGTGTTTCTGTCTCATTGACTACGTTCATTATAGGTTTACAGCACACCTCATTGAATAGAATTTTTTTTGATGATTCATTGAAAATTTGATGAAATTTTTGTGTATTATGTATGTTTTCTATATTTTTTTTGGGTTATATGAAAATTTTTAGATTGAAATTATTGAATATTTTTCGTTCCCTTGAAAATTTTTAGATTTGATAGACTTTTTAGACGTTTTTTACATCAGTAGCTATAATCATAAAAAAAGAGAAGCCGGATCCGTCTCCCCTTAGATCTGGCTTCTTTAAACTTAACCCCTACACTTTCTCACATTTATCATTTTTTACTTCAGCGATTTCTTATCTATTGTACATAAGACCCCTCTCCCCAGATCCGTCACTACCTTTGCATTCGCTTTCTTACCAATACGGTCATACAGCCTTCCGGCGCTTATGCTCTCCCCAAGCACAGTATGAACACTGTTGGCAACATATCCAACCTTGCCCAGCCCTTCGACCATTACCATAATGGCTTCCTTGTCGTATGCATTTTCAGGTTCTTTCACGAGTTTGACTTTCAAGCCCTCTTTTATAAAATCACTGCCGTAGTAGTGGTTAAGTCCAGTTATTGTAATATACACTTTACTCATAGCATTCCTCCTTGTATCCCTGTGTCTTCCTATAACTTCTTTTCTTCCTTACTACAACTTGACTACAACTTGTTTCTTTATCTTTGTTTTCTTTATCTTGATTTCTTTATCTTGATATAAGTTTCTCATAATCTTATGACATAAATAAGGACTTGCAATCGAACGTACGTTGGTTCAATACTACCTCTCCTCTATAATTATTGCATGATTTATGTCCGTTCTTAGAATTTTCATATCATGCGAACTAATTCTTTGCATTGCTTCCTCAGTAGGATGGCCATAGAAATTATTCTTACCTACAGATATCACAGCAACATCTCCATTAAATGCATCAAGCAGCTCCTCTGATGAAGAAAACCGAGAGCCATGATGCGGAACCTTCAGAATCCTTGTTTTTGCCGCTTTTTTGTAATCGGATAGTTTTTCTGCCACAAGCTTTTCTGCATCAAAGCCTATGTCTCCAGAAAACAGATACTCTGTATTGGTTCCTGATATAAAAAGCACTATAGACCTTTCGTTTCCCTGAACCTCACTATCCAGCGTTTCACTTGGATAAAGTACCTTAATACTTTTATCATTTATTATCTCCTGATTTTCCACGGATAATGCTTTGATATTCACCTTATTTTTCTTGGCTGACTCTATTAATCTGCTAAAATTATTGTCCACTACTGTTCCTGAAGCGATATAAATATCCTTGATTTTTACTGTGGAGACCACGTAATTTTCCATAATATAATTAATTCCATTAACGTGATCGCTATCAGTATGTGATATAAACACTGCATCAATATCTGACATTCCATAATACTTCAAGGCTGGAAGTATTACGTATTTTCCACAATTCTCATTTGAGCTCGAGCCACCGTCCACAACATAATTCTTGCCGAAGGCAGTGTGCATGATACAAGAATCTCCCTGACCTACCGAAAGAAATACCGTTCTCTCGCATGCTAAATTTTTCATCCTTGTCATAGCCGCAAGTATTGCCATCGATGTCACCATGTAGATTATCGCAAGATTTCTTTTTATCAGCTTTTTCATTTGCCTTATGCTTGTTTTTTTTCTATATCCACTTTTTCTCAACCCCTTCACCTCTTTTCTTTCTAAATAAGAACATATAACACCCCGCTCCGATAACCGCATAGTAGATAACCACCACCCACCACTCGGCATGGCCTGTGTTATAGACCGCTCCTGGGAGTCTAAGGAAATTTCTGCAGAGTATCTCGTACAGCCTAAGTATTATACTGGCTGGAAATGCCACAATCTCTCCCATAGCCTTAAAAAGGGCAAAAGGTATAAGCGAAATCAGTGCGCCCGCCAGACCGCTAATTATCGCGGTCGATAGGATAAGCACAACTATCATAGAAAGAATGCTTGCATAAACCGGTATTTCATAATAGGTGTTGATGATGATAGGAAGTGTAAATGTGTTGATACTTATCATCATAATTATGTTTCGTATAAGCCAGACATAGTACTTGCTATGCCCCTTCATAGCAGGCTTATATAATTTATTAAAAATCCTGTCTGAAGCTGCAGTTCCGAAAACCGCAGCAACACTCATCTGAAAGCCCGACTGAAAGATAACAAATGGCTCAAAAAGTATTATTATCAAATATGCAATTGAAAGACTGTTCAGAGTGTCCGCACTCCGGTTTTTAATGTCTCCCAGATATATTACACAAAGCATTACCACGGCTCTTACTGTTGCCGGTGAAAAGCCTGTCATTGCTGCATAAATCACAATCAGTATCATCCCGCCAACTCCGGATTTTTTAGCCGAAAATCCAAACACTACTCTTAGTAAAAAAAGGATTGCCTTACCTACTAAGGCTGCATGAAGTCCGGAAATTGCAAGAATGTGAGCAATTCCATTTTTCTGATAAAGAAGCTTAATCTCCTCGTCTAAATCAGTATTATCACCTGTAATCATAGTCTTCATGATTCCAGCCTCCTTCTCAGAAAGCACGTTATCCAGCCCTTTACAAATCGCTTTTTTCACCATATTAAGAGTAAGCTTAAGATAATTGGCCCTTCCGTAAACCTTCACGATTCGTGCATTCTTCAGCTCATAGAATATCCCCTTTGCCTCGTAATAATCCTTCTTGTCAAAGCCCCCGGGATTTTCTGCGTGGTCAAATCCCTCCACTATTCCAATCACTTCGACTGTCTGCCCCTGAAGTATCGCCTGACTCTCACCTTCGTCACCAGCTTCCGAAGAGTCATCCTTTTTCTCGTACACATTAAGCAGCACCTTCTCCCCTTCAATACTAAGTACATACTGGATTCCCGATTCTTTTTCAGTGATTTTTATCACCCTTCCAACGACGTAGAAGTATCCCTCCCAAGCCTCAAGCCTGTCTAGCTTTTCCATATTTATTTCTCGATTGTAATCTGTGGGAAATGCATTTATATGCTTTTGATACGTATTTAGATGCAGGAGATATCCTGCAATAAAAGAGATGGTGATAAGAATCAAAACAAAGAGCCGACTTTTCGTATCCTCAAATCGCCCCTTTGTTCTAATTCTCATCACCAAAATCAGAGCAGAGATTATCACCCCTGCTAAAACATACAAAGAATAATCAGATGAATATTTACAACTTACCTCTCCGAGCACAAACATGATAACGACGCCTAACACTGGTCTTTTCATGTGCTCACCTATCCATTCATTTTTCTTTCCTATATTTTAATCCAGTAAAAACCAATATTCAACAAATAAAATATATACATTTGTTGCCTGTTTCATACAAAATCTCGCTTGTCGGCTCGATGATGTACATTCGCCAGATGCAGATTAGAATGCGAGCATTCATGCATACACAAAAAGGGGCTGTAAAAAAACTCCCCTAAAAAGAAAATCGCCGTAGACATAGAGTTTACGGCGATTTTTTTGTATAATTAGTTATGCGACTAACCAATTTAAAAACCTACGATAATTATACAGCACGTTAAATTTCAAACCTCAGCAAAACTAATAATAATAAAATGATTCCGCTGTATATGTGTTCTCGTCAATCAACGCGCCATCCTGATTCAGAATGGTAATCTGAATCTCACCAATGTCTGTCAGCTGTCCTAAGGTCTTAACAAGGGCAGCTTTGCTAAGCAGAACCATATCCTTTGTGCTTTTTTCTGTCGTTTCCGAATTCAGAACAAGCTTGTTATTCTCCTCTAGGTTATAGCTCTTTACATTGAAGCATATACTGCCTTTTTCCTCCGAGAGAATCTCCTCCACAGACTTGGATAATGATTCAGGCTGTCTAAGCTGGTAAGCATCCTTCTTTTTTTCAACGCATTTGTTCCCTGGAACATATATCCACACTGCACCGATTCCCGGATCTATCTTTTCCTCAGTTTTCTCTTCATTAAAAACACCTGGAAGCTTGCACCCTGCCATCATAAATGTTGAAATTACCATCATAAGACAGAGTATAAAATATATTGTTTTTTTATGTAGCTGTCTCATTGAATATCCTTTCATCACATCTAAAAAATGCTTTATCTACTGTGTCATCGATTCGATAACACTGTCATGAAATACTGGTATCTTAACCGTAAATGTAGTTCCCTTTCCTGATTCGGAATAAAGCTTTATCGTACCACCATGGGCCTGAACCTGGCTTTTGGCAATAGCAAGACCAAGTCCGGTTCCTCCAGTATCACGGCTTCTCGCCTTATCAACACGGTAGAATCTGTCGAAAACCCTGTCCTTACAGTCATCAGGAATTCCAACTCCTGTATCTGCAACCTTAACGTAAAAATACTTTGCATCCGCATTCAGTGAAACCTTCACAGTTCCATTTTCAACATTGTATTTAATTGCATTTTCAATGAGATTTGAGAATACCAGCGACAGCTTAACCTCGTCAACAAAGGCATTTACCTCGCGGTAATTTTCGTAATTAATCTCAATATTTCTCTGCTTTGCAAGAGGGCTGACTCTCTTTAATATGACATCCAAAAGAGCATTAATATCCGTATCCGAATACTCAAGCTTCTCCTTTTTCTGGTCTGTTTTAACAAGAATGAGAAGATCACTTATTATCTTCGACTCTCTGTCAACCTCTGCAACAATGTCCCCCATGAACTCTCTATACTCCTCAGCAGTAGCCTCCTCATTTTGGATGAGTGACTCTGCAAGCACCTTCATTGAGGTGATAGGTGTTTTAAGCTCGTGAGACACATTTGACACAAACTCCTGTCTTGATGAATCAAGTGAACTCAGCTTCTCAAGAACCGAGTTACAGTTTTGTGCAAGAGCCTTCGTCTCCTTAAAGCCCTTTATCTTCATTCTATAGCTGAAATCGCCGTCGGAAACTCGCGAAATCTGTTTATTTATTCTATCGATATCCTTGACAGAAATTCTGGCAATGATAAGTGCAACGATAATACCTATTGCAAGAATTATACCCACAATAATTACTGTTCCGTCAAAAACTGAATAAAAGCTGCTTTCCACCTCACTTGTTGAGGCTGTCATGAGAACCGCTCCTACAATGGTGTTATCACTGATAATCGGATATATCGATATCACATAGCCATCAAGTTCCTCTGATAGAGAGCTTACCTCTCCGGACATAACCTTCATAATCTTATCAGAGATTACAATTCTGCCCTCCTCGCCCTTATTGCTGTCGAGAAGCACATTGTAATTTGCATCAACTACAAGAATTCTGCCCTGAGAAAAGCCTGCTAGCTGCTTTATATCATTTTCTATGTGGTTGTCCTCAGGATTTATCGGTATTTCTATGTCCCTGGCCAGAGAACTGCACTGCTTGTTTGTTCTCTGACTAAGAATGTTCATGGCCTTCTGCCTATAGGTTAAATTCACGGCAATCCACACTGCCGCAATAACAAGTATAAGAAAAATAACAAATGTCCAGAAGATAAACATCCTCATGCTGGCTCCCTTTTTCTTCTTAGGTCGCCTTTTATTTCTGGCATGTTTTTTCTCTTTAACTTCCTCAGAATACTCTGCGTCCTCTATGGCCTTATCCTGCAATTTTTCTTTAATATCTTCAGTCATTAAAGTGCTCCAAATTATTAATAGTTAACGTTCTATGCTTTTGAATTATCTGCATCGGCTGGTGCGACTGCATCATATGCCATCTGATAAAATGTCTCCTGTGCATTAACAAGCGGAGCATCTGAAGCTGGCTCTACATGTCTGTATATTCCATCCTTGCCCTGCTCTCTTGCCTTAACATTGTCTGTAAGGAAGATTCTGAACATATCTCTTATTCTGTCCTTAAGCCTTGCATCATATATAGGTGTTGCAACCTCAACTCTTCTAACTGTATTTCTAGTCATATAATCAGCTGATGCGATGTAGATTTCCTCCCTCTCATCCTTGCCAAATATATAAATTCTTGAATGCTCAAGGAATCTTCCCACGATACTTACAACTCTGATATTGTCTGTATCTTGAGGCTGCTTTGTTCTGAGACAGTTGATTCCTCTTATTACAAGTTCAATCTTAACACCTGCTCTTGAGGCATCAATAAGCTTATCAATAATCTTCTTGTCTGTAAGTGAATTAATCTTAACTCCGATATATGCATCTCCACCATCCTGAGCAATCTGAATCTCTCGCTCGATTCTGTCGAGAATCTTATACTGGAGACATTTTGGTGCAACTAAAAGATAGTCAGTGTGCTCCATAACCTTGCCAAGAGAAAGATTTGCAAATACCTTCGCTGCCTCATTTCCAATATTCTCGTTAGAGGTAATAAGGGAAAGGTCTGTGTAAAGTCTTGAGGTTTTTTCGTTGTAATTTCCTGTTCCAATCTGGGTGATGTACTTAATGTCATCCCCATCCTTTATGGTGATTAAGCAGAGCTTTGAGTGTACCTTAAGACCATCTAAGCCGTAAATGACATGACAGCCGGCATCCTCTAAGGTTCTTGACCACTCAATATTATTCTCCTCATCAAATCTCGCCTTAAGCTCGACTAAAACGTCAACCTGCTTTCCATTTTCAGCAGCCTCACATAATGCTTCAACCACCTTACTGTGCTTTGCAAGTCTGTAGAGAGTCATCTTTATTGAGACAACCTTAGGGTCATTTGCAGCCTCATGAAGCAGACTGAGAAATGGCTTGATACTCTCATATGGATAATGAAGAAGCTTGTCCTCCTCAAGTATCTGTGGAATAAGTGGCTTTGTCTCATCAAAGCTAGGTGACTTCTGAGGAACTCTCTTTGTGTAGAAAAGTTCCTTCTGATTTCTGACAATATCCTGAATTCCAAAGATGAAGGATAAATCGAGTGGTGATGAAGTCTTCAGAATAAACTTCTTGTCTATATTGATGTACTGACTGATTCTGTTAAGAACCATCTTGTCAAGCTGTCTGGTGTACTCCATACGAACTGGGCAGAGCTTTCTTCTAAGCTTGATAACCTCTGCCATATGGTCTCTATAATTTAAGTCCTCGTCATATACCTTATCTGCATCGATATCTGCATTTCTCGTAACTCTGATTAATGACTTGCTCACAATCTGATAGCCCTGGAATACATCTGGAAGGAAATGAAGGATGAGCTCCTCCGCAAGCATATAATGACCTGGCTTTCCCGGTATCTCAATAAGTCTTCTGAACATACCATTCTTGCAAGGAATTATTCCAAGTCTTTCCTTATTACTCTTTGAGGAAAGAACAGCAACTGCATAAATCTCATTGTTCATTATAAATGGAAATGGCTGCTTTTTACTCACAATAATTGGAGACAGAAGTGGCTGAATCTCAGTGTCAAAATATGACTTAAGGTAAGCAACCTCCTTCTCATCAAGCTTGGCAAAGTTAATAATCTTTACGCCCTTACTCTCCATCTTGCCCATGAGCATCTTGTAAGCCTTGTCCTTTCTCTGGCAAAGCTCCTTCACTCTCTTAAGCGCAGCATCTATCTGCTCCGCTGCTGTCATATTGGTTTTATTCTCTCTGGCATCTCCCTCAAGAAGCATCTGATCAATAAGTGAACCAACTCTTACCATGAAAAACTCGTCCAGATTACTCTGGAATATAGCAAGAAAGCTAAGTCTCTCGCCAAGAGGCACCTTTTCATCCTCTGCCTCCTCCAATACTCTCTCGTTAAACTTGAGCCAGGATAATTCTCTGTTCTCGTATAATTCTGCCATATATTCTCCTTTCAAATACCCATTCCTAATCCTTTTAGCTGCACTAATTCCTAGTTATATTAATGCACTAAAAACTTAGCACTTTGCAAATTTTTCTTTATTTGTCTATATATCCGTCTCAGAATATCTTTCTCTTCTTAAAGATAATGATGATAATGATTACGACAAGCACGCTTCCGATAATTACTCCCGGATATCCGTGTGCCAGCTCTGGCATGTTTTGGAAGTTCATTCCATACCACCCCGTAATGAGAGTAAGCGGGAAGAAAATTGTCGATAGAATTGTCAGAAACTGCATATTGGCGTTCTGTTTTTCATTGACAACTGCCTGATAAGCATCCTTTACCTGGTTTGCATAATCAAGAAGGTAAATTGTTTTATCCTTGTATCTGTTTGCTCTATCCATAGCGACAGTGAACATTCTCAGATCCTTTTTAGCAAAGAACATATCACCGTTATCATAGAGCTCCTCAGCCATATCTGCAATCTGTCCATAATAGGCACGAAGATTAAGGAGGTCCTTTCTGAGTGGAAGCAGCTTATCCTGGAAGTCCTCGAAGTCATCATTCATAACATCCTCCTCCATGTCAGTGAGCTTCTTCTCATAACGCTCAAGAACTGAACTGTCCTGCTTCATCAGGTAAATGAGGAACTGATATACAAAGTATCCTCCTGACTTCCTCTTTCCAGTTGACGCAATATCCTTCTTAATACTTTGTACAATCTTCTCTGCAAAGCCATCATCATCAGCAATCACTATTCTTCTTCCAGCTATGAAAAACTGAAATCTGTATCTTTTCTTAAGTGAATCAAATGCCTTTGGCAGGACAACCGAGCCCGCTAAGCATTCACTCTGTGTCTCTATCTTAGGAAAGACAATGCTGTTTCTGTCAATTTCACCCTCGTAGGCAATTCCATACTTGTTAAGCACCTCTCTGCATTCTGCAAAGCTAACAATACTTATACTGTACTTTTCAACTGCCTCTTTAACTTTTGTATTCTTTTTTTCAGTCGAAATTACTTCTGATTCATCCATGGTCTGTCCCCTTGCACAAAAAATTCACAGTTAAATTACATTATAACATAAATCGTCTATTTTTCACTTATTATTTATTACATTTTATTATTAAATTATAGATTTATTAATAGAATAATAATAATTAATTCTTTGACATATTGGTCCTAATAGAATATCATATTTAATGGAATGAATAAAATGTTTGAGGATACTTATGAACAAAACTATATCTAAACACAAGGAGCTTTTTTGGGCTCTATATATCCCTGCATACTTTGTATGCTTTATTTTGTTGGAGAAAAGAGATGATGTTGCTTTTCATACTATCCACTGCAGCCTTGATGATAAAATCCCCTTTATAGACTATTTTATCATCCCATATCTGATGTGGTTTTTGTATATTGCGATATCGGTTACATTTTTCTTCTTTTGGAATAAATTTGAATTCAATAAACTTGCTATTTTTCTGGCACTTGGAATGACAAGCTTTCTTATCATATCATTCCTGTACCCTAATCAGCTTACTCTCAGGCCTGAGACTGAGAGCTTCCCTGATCATGGTATTGTTACTGAATTTGTTAAAAAACTCTACAAAACAGATACATCAACGAATGTTCTGCCGAGTATTCATGTTTTTAACACCCTTGCTGTAACCACTGCCTTTGTAAAGAATGGTATTATCAAAAAGCATAAGCTACTTGGCTCATTTATCATAATACTTACAATCGCAATTATAGCATCGACCTTATTCCTTAAGCAGCATTCTATCATTGATGTAGTTTCTGCTTTTGTTATGGCCGCACTTTTCTATTATCCGGCATATGTCATATTTCCACGACTAGTTAAGGATAATGATAAAAACAAATAAACAGTATTAGTTATTTCTAATATTTTAGGAGGTAGTTATGAAGAAGCTTTTATCTATAGCAATACCCTGCTATAACTCAGAAGCGTATATGGACAGAGCACTTAAATCTGTTCTTATTGGAGAGGATTTAATCGAGGTCATCATAGTAGATGATGGCTCAACAGATAAAACCCTTGAACGTGCACTTATGTACCAGAGAAAGTTCCCTGGCATTGTGAAGGTTGTTCACAAGGAAAATGGTGGTCACGGCGATGCCGTTATGCACGGACTCGAGGCTGCAACTGGTCAGTATTTCAAGGTTCTTGACAGTGATGACTGGTTAGGCAAGAAGGCACTTTTCGCTGTAATCCAGTTTCTCAAGATGAATTCAAAAATTGATAATGATTTCGATATGATTATCAGCGACTATGTGTACGAGAAGGAAGGCAAAAAGCACAAAAAGCGTGTTGGCTACAAGTCAGTTATGCCTGTGAGAACCGCCTTTAACTGGGATAAGGTTGGTTCCTTCAAGCCATGGCAGAATATTCTTATGCATTCTGTCATTTACAGAACTGAGTTCTTAAAGAGCACGGGCCTCACACTTCCAAAGCATACCTTCTATGTGGATAATATCTACGTTTATCATCCACTTCCATATGTAAAGAAGCTCTACTATTTAGATGTTGATCTTTACCATTATTACATCGGTCGTGCAGATCAGTCCGTAAATGAATCCGTTATGATTAAGCGTATTGATCAGCAGCTGCTTGTAACAAAGCTTATGATTGAGGATTATGAGCTTCGCTCACTTGCAAATGAAAACCTCAGAAACTATATGGGTCATTACCTTTCAGTAATGATGTCAGTCTGCTCCTCTCTTCTTCTTCGTGCAAAAACTGAGGAAGCAAGGGATAAGAAGGTTGAGCTTTGGAGATACCTGAGAGAGGAATATCCTCATCAGTACAAGTACATCACAAAGCATTTCCTCGGAAAGACCTGCAAGATGGAATCTAAGGCTGGTGAAGCAATTATCCTTGGAGGCTACAAGCTTGGCCAGATGTTTATCGGCTTCAATTAAGATTAATCACTATACCTGGTTTGGGATTTACTTCCACAATATATAAACGCCACAGCAAAACAACTGCTTAAGGGCTAAGCCCTTCGAACTCGTTTTGCTGTGGCGTTTTATTATTCTAATCCTGTATCAATATGCAGGTCAATTCCCTGTCAGCGGGTTTACTATTTTACTGCTCCAGTCTTTATGATGAACTTAACATTTCCTGTCATATCATCTGAGATTCCGCCGTAAAGACCGTAGTTCTTTCCTGCTTCAACTACAAGCTTAATCTTATCTGTGATTTCTTCTGCGTCCTTCTCAGTATCATCTACCTTTTCCTTAATCTCGCCAACTCCATCCTTAAGCTTGTTACCACCGCTTATAAGCTCTGAGGATGCTCCATTAAGCTTGTTTGCTCCAGACTTAAGCTGTGCGGTTCCGTCCTTTAAGCTCTTTGCACCATTTGTGAGAGTTGGAAGGTTGCTGCTTAACTTCTGTGAACCACTATTTAACTTACAAATTCCATCGTAGAGAAGGTTAATTCCCTTGTCTAACTGTGCTGAACCATTTGCAAGAGCTGCAACGTTCTGCTTGAGTGTATCAATCAGTGTTCCATATGACTTAAGTCCTGCAAATACAAGGTCTGCACCGTACTTAATACCTGCCTGATAAGCTGTAGAGTAGCCTGACTTATATCCAGCAACATAGCCTGTACCGTAGCCTGAACCGTAAGCTGTCTCATAAGCCTTACCAAAAGCGTATGTATAGCCTGACTTGTAGGCTGTGCCGTATGCTGAACCATATCCAGAGGTGTATGCTGACTGGTATGCAGCTGCATAAGCCTGTACTGCTGCGTTGAAGGTATCTGATCCAGCCTCACCGAAGTTTGCTGCAAATGCATAAGCCTCAGCTAATACTGCATCCTGATTTGGTGCAGCAGCTGCTCCTGCCTCTCTTGCTTCAGAGGCTACTGTCTCCTGACTTGGTGCATAGCTATTTGCTGCATTAGTTGCCTCCTGATAAACTGCATTTTTATCTACACCAGCTGCAATATTTGCCTGGTTTGCTGTAAGATTTGTTGTGATATCTGATACTATCTGCTGCTTAATCTGAGCCTTCTGCTCATCTGTAAGCTCTGCACTTTCTGGAAGAGATACTCCCGCAAGAGCCTGATTAAGCTGAGCAAGTCCGTTTGAAATCTGCTTTGAGCCGTTAATTACACCCTTATCTCCCTCAAATGAATTCTGAATTGTGTTAGTTCCATTTGAGATTTCATTTACTGCATTCTGAACAGTCTTTGTTCCCTCGTAAAGAGTTCCTGCACCATCGTCAACCTTCTCAACTCCATCAGCGAGCTGTGAAACTCCGTCTGTGTATGCCTTGATACCATCTGAGAGCTTTGTTGCTCCGTCTGTGAACTGACCTACAACATCGTCCAATTCATCCTCAATCTCGTCAATTGAGATATTTGTTCCGTTTTCACCCTGGCTGAGATTTCCTGTAACTGCAACTGTGAGAGTCATATCGAGTGAGAATTTCTCCGCATAAGCTGTAACCTCCACGTAGTTTGGAAGTACAAGAGTTTCCTCATCGATTCCAAGGCTTTCCTGAAGTCCAGGAAGTCCCATACCAACAACGATTGTGTTATTACCCTCTGAAATAGTCTTACCATTTGTTACTGTTACGTTCTTGAAGTTGTCGTTTGACATCATCATACCACTCGCCATAAGGAATGGTGTGTAAACCTCGCCATCCTTTGAATTGTTGGTGTAATCAAATCTGATCTTAACAATACCTGACTTTCCAGCAATTTCCTCTGGTGTAACCTCCTTGCCATCAAGGAAGTAAGTAACCTTAACATCAACAGGGAGCTTTTTGTCTGTTGTTCCCTTGTAATAAATGTCATTTCCATTTGCATTCCAGGTGATTTTGTCGCCATCCTGTGTAAATGTCTCATCGCCCTTTACGTTCTCAATATCCTTAAGTCCTGACTTATCCTCGATAGTTGCCTTGCCTTCAGGATTTTTGAGCCACTCACTTACTATAGTCTGCTCAGCATTTCCATTTGCATCAGCAATTACATATACGGTCTCTTCCTTATCAGCATCTAAGCTTATGTTATCAAATGCACCAGTAAGCTTGTCTGTTACCTTCTCCTCTGTCTCGCTAGTTTCCTCTGTTGCCGCATCCTCTTCACCTGAATTGTCGGCTGCTGCAACGATGTCATTTTCCTTAGCTTCTGCATATGATGATACTCCATATCCAACACCTGCTGTCATGGCAAGTGCAAGAGCTACTGATAATACTTTATAATACTTCTTATTTCTCATATTGATCTCCTCTTTTCTATTTAAATCACTATCAAAACTACAATTAATAATCTCTGTCTAAATTCTTTATCTTTTTCAGTTCTTCTTTAAACCATATGGGTTTCAGCCTCCACATTCTTTGGAACCTTAAAGCCAAGTGATGTGTGAGTAAGTATCTTGTCGCAAAGTACAAGGAAGGCTGGAAGAATGAAGATTACTACAAACATACTGATTATTGCTCCTCTTGCCATCAGTGTACAGAGTGAGCTGATCATATCTATGTCAGAGTACATTCCAACTCCGAAGGTTGCTGCAAAGAAGGTAAGTGCACTTACAATAATTGATGATATTGAATGCTGAAGTGCATTTTTTACTGCTTCCTTCTTAGAGAGTCCTGTCATTCTCTCTTCCTTATAATGGTTCGTCATAAGAATTGCGTAATCTACTGTTGAACCAAGCTGTATAGTACCTATAACGATTGAAGCGATAAATGGAAGCACCGTTCCTGTGTAACATGGAATACCCATATTGATGAATATCGCAAACTCAATAACTGAGATAAGTACTACTGGTATTGAAATTGACTTGAATACAAACATGATGATGAGTGCTACAAGTGCAATCGATACTGTACTAACTGTCTTAAAATCTACATCTGTAATCTCTATAAGATCCTTTGTACAAGGAGCCTCTCCGATGAGCATTCCCTTCTCATCATATGACTTCACAAGCTTGTTAATCTCATCGCACTGGGCATTTACCTCATCTGTTGCAACCTTGTACTCTGAGAGAACCATGAGAAGCTTGTATTCGCCATTGTCAACCTTGCTCTTTATCTCCGAAGGAATCATCTCCATTGGGATTGTTGGTCCAACTACTGAGTCAATACCCAGCACAGCCTTAATTCCATCAAGCTTATTGATATCCTCCACAAGATTATTTGTTGTCTTTGTGTCTAAGTTGCTGTCAAGCATAATAATGTGTGTTGAGTTCATATGGAATTCCTCCTCAAGCTTTGCATTTGCTGCAATACTTGGAAGATCTGCCGGAAGGGAGGTATCCAGATTGTAATATACACTTGTGTTTCTGTATCCATAGATTGCAGGTACAAGTGCCACTGCAAATATAATCAGGAATAACCAGTACTTATTTACGATAAAGCTGCTGAGCTTTTTAAACTCAGGAAGCAGTGATTTGTGTGTTGTCTTCATGATTGCCTTATCAAATGTAAGAATCATTGATGGAAGAACTGTTACACAGCAGATAACTCCGATTACAACTCCCTTTGCCATTACTATTCCTAAGTCCATACCAAGTGTAAAGCTCATGAAGCAAAGTGCAACGAAGCCTGCAACTGTTGTTATTGAGCTTCCGACTACAGAGGAAAGTGTTTTCTCGATAGCCTCCGCCATTGCCTCCTCCTTGGTATTAAAGAGTGGCTTCTTGGCTCTGTAGCTGTGCCACAGGAATATTGAGTAGTCCATGGTAACCGCAAGCTGCAGAACTGCTGCAAGGGCCTGTGTTATGTATGAAATCTCACCGCTGATTACATTTGAACCAAGGTTATAAATGATTGCCATTCCGATACTTAAAAGGAAGAAAACCGGAATGAGGAAGGAGTCCATTGTGATTGAAAGTACTATGACTGAAAGAAGTACTGCGATTCCAACATATATTGGAACCTCTCTGTCACAAAGGTCCTTTGTGTCAGTTACAACTGCTGACATTCCGCTAAGGAAGCACTGCTCGCCTGCAATCTTTCTAATCTCTGTGATTGCGTTCATTGTCTCGTCCGATGACATTGTACTGCTGTACATGATTGCCATCATGGTACAGTCGCCGCTTCTGTAGGCCTCTCTGATCTCGTCTGGAAGGATTTCATCTGGAACCGAGATATCCATTATTGAATCGTACCAGATTACTGTTTCAACTGAATCAACCTCCATGATTTTCTGCTTCAGCTTTACTATGTCCTTGTCTTGCATTCCCTCCACCACAAACAGTGAAAAGGCTCCGCAGCCGAAATCCTCCGCCAGAATATCCTGGCCCTTCATCGTCTCAATATCCTTTGGAAGGTATGTGAGAATATCGTAATTGACTCTTGTGTTTAAGAAGCCTATCGCTGATGGCACAAGTAAAATTAATGAAATCAGCAGAATCGGTATCCTAAGCTTCACTATAAGTTTTCCAAACTTACTCATAATTTTTTTCTCCTTTATTTCTTATGTTTGTCGCTTCCTGTGTAGATTTATATATCAGAAAGCTTATTTTTTCTCTTCTTTTTGAACTATATGCCTTTTTTTCAGGTGTGTAACCATACAAAAGGACCGAAGTGTCAAAAATTCGTACACTCAAAATAAACTGCCCACCTAATATGAATTTAACAATCGAGAAGGCTGGCTCTTGGGGTTATGCATTGGACGTTCATTCAAAAAAAGGAACACCTCTCTCTCGAGAAATGCTCTTCCTTACTGAATTATACTTATTTTTTACAGACTTCTTCTATATTAAATACTAATTATATACTACTTACTAAACACTGCCCTCTTAATACCCTCAAACATGGTAATCATTCTTTCGCAGATTAAATCCACATCCTCCTTCATTCCGCTCTCCGCCCACTCAAGTGTCATTCCGGTTAATCCATGGGCAAAAAATCTTGAGCAGAAGGCTCTTTCCTCAGGACTTATCTTCTTCGCTTCATCAAGCTTATTTATAGCCTGGTTAAGTATATCCTCTGCCATCTTCATAAGAAACTGACTGATATATTCCTCCGCATTTTTAATGGTATTAAGATAGAAGGTCTTTTCTTCCTTCATTATTACTATTGCATTATGCAATTTGTCGCTCCAGTTGTCAAAATTCATATCTAAAAGATTGTCTCTGCACAGTTCCTCGTAGTATATCCATGTCAAAAGCTCATACTTATCCTGAAAATGGTAATAAAAGGTCTGCCTGTTAATTCCACAGCCCTCTGTGATATCCTTTATTGCAATCTTGTCAAATGCTTTTTCCTGTGTAAGCTTCTTTAAGCTCTTTGCAATTGCCTTCTTTGTACGTGTTGATTCTGACATTTTTACTTTCCTTCCTATATTTATTACTAATAAAATGAAATAACCTTTTTGTTTTAGCGTACAATTCTAGTCCGATCTGTAATATATAATGCTTTATTCTAGGCCAAACTTATGGTAGAGTATATTATATCACATTTTCTTTGGAGGAGTTATGGTTTATTTCTTTTTATTTTTAATTGTTGCAGTTGCAACTGCAGGAATTGTTTATATTTATTATACCTTTAAAATTAACAAGACCTATATACAGGCAAGGGATGCAGCTGCATATCTCGATTCCTGTCTATTTGAAAAATATCACATGCTGAAGAAGCTTAACGATATCATGGCAAAGGCCAAGCTTGATACAGAGCCTGTTACTATGACCAAGATTCAGATTCGCTTTGATATGACCGTTGCAGAGGAACGTATGGTTTTCAACTTCTTCAAGGAGTGTGTTCCACATTACGAGGAAGCAAAGGCCTCACTTAATAACCCTGATTTCGATTCAATACTTGATTCCTACAAGGAATATGATGCTGAAATAATTAAGGCTATCATAAGTATGGACAAGACAACTGAGGTATTCAACCAGTCCATCGCAGGCTTTCCTGCAGAGCAGATTGCTGCAAGAAAGAAGAAATACTCACGAGCTTACTTCGATATTGATACTGTAAGCTAAAATATAACAAAGCTCTTAAAAAATGCTTTGCACTATTCGAGCTATTATAAAATGAATAAGCCGGCTAACTGCCGGCTTATTTTTATGACATATCCTCGAAATTAAGAATGTTCTCTATACCCTTAGTCATTGCTCTATGGTAAAGCAGTGCGTCACAGGCTAAAAGTATTAGTGCTGTGACTAGTCCTGTAAGTGGAACTCCCAGGCCGCATACCTTATATAGTACAAACTGAACACCTCCGATTAATGCGGCTATTCCTATTGCAAGTGCCATACTGAAAAATGTGTTTTCATTTTCTCTAAGAGCTGAAAGCTCATCATCCCACACAAGCTTCGGTCTCATTGAGTCCATTATCATGCCAAGATATGTAACCATCACTGACGCAAGCAATGAAAGAACCACAAATATCAGAATATGCAAAATCGGAACCGCAGCATATATTCCAAATACTATCACATAAAGCACGACGCTAAATGTACTAATAAGTATGCTGAGAAGTGCCTTGGCATTCCACTGATCCTTTACAGGAACTGGAATATACTTAATAAAGTCAAATTTCTTTCCCTCTCTTGAAAATGCATTTGAACCAAGAGAGTTCATCGCTGTCATGATTATAGTAATAGCTGTTACAAATATAAGAAGAATTCCCGGAAACATCTCACTACCTTTGTAAAGTTCCCTGACCGCAGACACTGACATATCAACATCCTTTATCTTTGCCGCGATAAACACGAATAGTGGCCAAATAAAGCTTATTCCGATACAGTTCGTGAAAAAGACAGGAGTTCTCATAAGCATTCTGAAGTCCTTTCGCATATACGCAAGCATAGGAGCAGTCTTTTTACACTCTGCCGAAACATCCTTCTTAGCTGCCTTCTTCTTTCCGCTTTCATTTGAAAGTCCTGTTACAGACTTTACATACAGAAGTTCTGAAACACCTGCGAAAATTACCACAATCACAGCATTGTAAAGAAGGAAGAAGATAAACTGTAATACATCCCCTTCACCCACTGCCTTAATCAGCATACCAAGCTGTGGAAAAAGCACCTTGATTGCCTTTACAAATGGCAGCTCGCCCTGGGCAACATTTAAGATAAATGCCTCAAGGTCCGCATCCTTTACGGAGCCGAGGGTTGCAGCCATCGCGATAAGAAGAAGTAGCATAATTACTACCGATATTCTTCTTATTGTATCCTTATTTTTGATAATTCCAGTGAAGCTCATTATCAGAATTCCAATAATCGCGCAGTATCCCATAGGGACAATTGGAAGCAGAAAGCCTCCAACAAGCGCAAATATCCACCTTAGTATTCCCATGCCAGATGCTATCCCATAGCCTAAAATGCACGCAAATACCAGAAGAAACTGCATAAAATTCTCCGCTCTGAAAACTGAGGTGAACTTTGCCAACGCAATTTCGTAGCCTCTCAGTGGCAGTGGCAGAAGATACTCAATATCATTTGAGAAATACAGCTCATTAAAAATGACATTCATTCCAAATACTATTGTAAATAGCAGGATGAATGCAAACATAAGATATAATCCAAAGCTCTCGTGACCGCTTCCTGCAAGTGAATCTGTTGCAAGCTTAACTAAAAGTCCGCACCCAACGGTAACTGGTAACATAATGCAAAAAACTGCAAAAATTGTAAGTACAATAATCTTTACCTTGGTTGCCTTATCCTTCGGTTTGTCCATCGAGGTTGCTTTGTTAAATACTTTTACAAGACTTTTATAACTTTTCATCACCTGTCAACTCCAAAAAGATTTGTTCAAGATCCTTACCAGGGTATTTTGCGGTAAGTTCGTCAAGAGTTCCGTAAAAAATGTCATGACCATGAGTAATAATGATAACCTTATCGCAAAGCTTCTCGGCCACCTCAAGTACATGGGTGGAGAAAAGTACGCTGTTTCCCTTATCTGCATGCTCACGCATCATAGCCTTAAGATTGTAGGCAGACTTCGGATCAAGTCCAGTGAGCGGCTCGTCCAATATCCACACCGCTGGAGCATGGACTAAAGCAGCGATAATCTGCAGCTTCTGCCTTGTTCCATGTGAATAGCTCTGCATTTTGTCAGAAAGAATATCCTCCAAATCAAACTTCTTTGTAAATTCCTCAATTCTTGCAGCTCTTTCAGAAACTGGAACATTGTAAACATCTGATATAAACTGGATGAATTCCATTCCTGTAAGCTTCAAAAACATATCCGGGCTGTCTGCGATATATCCTATGATTTTCTTGGCCTCGATAGGATTCTTGCTGATATCCACATCATTTACCTTAATTACTCCTGAGTCTGGCTTTAGGATTCCAGTCATCATCTTAATAGTTGTAGTTTTTCCAGCCCCATTTGGGCCGATGAAGCCAACTATCTCGCCATCATTTACAGCAAAGCTAAGGTCATCAACAGCGACCTTACCACCATGAAAGGTCTTTCGTAAATTGTTAATCTGTATCATAGCTCTTCCTTTCATAAATTCACGTATTTTATAAGATAATTCTACACTAAAAACCAGTTAATTAAAAGTCAAATACTGTTAACAATTCTATGTTCTGTCAGACTGGTAAAATATGAATTTTTTATGAATTTTTCTTAAATTTTACAAAATTGTTACAAAAATGTTGATTTTTGACTTTATTTTTTAACATTTGTATTGTATAATGACGTAAGACACATAATAGGTTTGATATGTCAACTTATCAACAAGGAGGATTTTTATGAAACGTAAGACAAGATTTAGAATTGCAGCATTAACTACAGCTCTTGTAATGTCTTTTTCAATAAATATTCCTGGCTATCAGGTTAATGCTGAAGAGTCTATCTCTGAATTAAAGAAGGAGAACAAGGAGTCTGAGGCTAAGAGAAAGGAAGCTCAAGAGAAAATCAAGCAGCTCAACGCTCAGAAGAACGATGTTTTAGCTGATATCGAGATTCTTGATGGTCAGATTAATGAATATACAGCAAAGATCAATGATCTTAATTCACAGAAGAACGAAACTCAGGCTAAGATTTCTGTTACTGAGGTCAATATTTCTACTACTCAGGCGAGAGAGAAGAATCAGTATAACAATATGAAGCAGCGTATTCAGTACGCTTACGAGAATGGTGATATCGCTTATATCGATGCTCTTATGGCAGTTTCTGAATTCAGTGATATTACTAATCAGGCTGAGTACCTTGAGCAGATTTCTGATTACGATAAGTCACAGCTTGAGCAGTTTTTAAGCATTAAGCTCGAGCACTTAAATTACGAGACTGAGCTTCAGAACGAATACTCATCTCTCACAGAGCTTATGGTACAGGCTGAGGCTGAGCAGGATGCACTTCAGGTTATTATGGAGAGCAAGGAAGAAAAGGTTGCTGCTTACAACGCTTCTATCAAGGATGAGAAGACTCAGATTTCAAGACTTCAGGCTGAGGAGCAGGAAAGAGATAATAAGATTGCTGCTCTTGAGAAAAAGGCTGAGGAGGAAAGAAAGAGACGTGAGGAAGAGGCCAGAAAGAAGGCCGCTGCCGCCGCTGCCGCCGCTGCCGCTGCAAAAAAGAATGGCACTACTACTACTACTACCACATCAACTTCCTCTGGAACAGTTAAGGGAACTGGCCAGTTGAAATGGCCAATGCCAGCAAGCACAAGAATTTCTTCTGGATTTGGTAACAGAAAGGCTCCTACTGCTGGTGCAAGTTCATATCATAAGGGAATTGATATTCCTTGTGCATACGGAAGTAAGGTAATTGCTGCAGACTCTGGTACTGTAATATTTACAGGCTACAACGGCTCTGCTGGTAATGCAGTTATCGTTTCTCATGGTAATGGTATGACAACTCTCTACTACCACTTATCTGGTTATAACTGTAAGGTTGGACAGAGTGTTTCAAAGGGTGACGTTATCGCATATTCAGGTAACTCAGGAGTATCTACCGGACCTCACTTACACTTTAGTGTTCGTATCAACGGAACCTACGTTGATCCAAGAAAATATCTTTAATTAGATTATTTAATTAGTATATAAATTTAAGCTCGCGAAGTGCTTTACACTTTGCGAGCTTTTTTATCCCCAACAAAAGACCTCGGAGACTAGTTCCGAGGTTTTTTGTTATTATATATCTGTCTGAAAATGATAAAGAAATGATTTACTCTTCGCCTCTCAGTTCATCAAGCATTTCTTTCTTATTACTGCTTCTCATCAGCGTCTCTCCAATGAGAACTGCGTCAACCTTGTTTACTCTCAGATTATTGATATCCTCTGCTGTCTTTATTCCACTCTCAGACACATAGATTACATCTTCTGGAATAGAAGGTCTAAGCTTAATACTGTTGTTGATATCTACTGTAAAGTCTCGTAGGTCTCTATTGTTAACTCCGATTATTCTCGCACCGCTCTTTACTGCTCTCAAGACCTCGGTCTTATCATGTGCCTCAACCAGGGCTGAAAGTCCAAGACTCTCCGCTATCTCCCTGAAGGTTTTCAGTTCCTCATCTGTGAGTATTGCACAGATGAGAAGAACTGCAGAGGCGCCGAGCACTTTCGCCTCATATATCATATACGAATCAACGGTAAAGTCCTTTCTAAGCACCGGAATGCTTACATTTTCAGCAATTTCTCTGAGGTAGTCATTGCTTCCCTTAAAGTAAAATGGCTCAGTGAGACAGCTTATTGCACTTGCACCTGCAGCCTCGTAGTCCTTAGCTATATCGAGATAAGGGAAGTCCTCTGCTATTATTCCCTTAGAAGGAGAGCCCTTCTTTACCTCACAGATAAATGACATCCCCGGTTTTTTAAGTGCCTTTTCAAAAGGAAAATCATCACTTACAGGAAGTGCCCTTGCCATCTTCTCCATCTCGTCCTGGCTAATCTTTTCCTTTGAGATAGCTACACGCTCTCTTGTTTTTTCTGCTATTTCATCTAATATCATATTTCTACGCTCCTTGTCCTGCTACCATTATGCAGCTCCTACTATACTCTTACTCTCCAAAGAAGTTCTTAAGTATATCCATTCCAAGTGGGGTGAGTATTGATTCTGGATGGAACTGAAGTCCGTAAACCTCATACTCCTTATGCTTAACTGCCATAATATCTCCAGCCTCTGTAGCTCCTATCACCTTTAAGCAATCAGGAATGCTGTCCTTTGCTGCTGCAAGTGAATGATATCTTGCAACCTTTATATTCTCTGGAAGTCCCTTAAAGATTTCCACGGTATTATCTATTTTGCAGTCTGACTGCTTGCCATGCATAAGCTTTTCTGCATAGGTTACATTTGCACCGTAGACCTCACAGATTGCCTGATGTCCAAGACATACTCCAAGAATTGGAATTTTTCCACCGAGCTCTCTAATTACATCCTCACAAACACCTGAATCAGATGGCTTTCCCGGACCAGGAGAAAGGATAATATGTGTAGGTTTTAGCTCCTCTATCTCCTTTACACTGAGCTCGTCATTTCTAATAACCTTTATATCTGGATTTATTGTACCCACAAGCTGGAACAGATTGTAGGAAAAACTGTCGTAATTATCTATAAGTAATATCATCTGAAGCTGCCTCCTTTATACTATTCAAAATGTTAGCTTCTGTCAGCAGCGCAAAGAGCATTTACAACTGCCTTAGCCTTGTTAATACATTCCTGATACTCCTTCTCAGGCACTGAATCTGCAACGATTCCTGCTCCCGATCTGACAAAGACCTTGCCATTTTTCTTGAAGGCAAGTCTTATTGCGATACAGGTGTCAAGATTTCCCTTGAAATCGATGTATCCAATTGCACCGCCGTAAACGCCACGCTTATTGTTCTCGAGCTCATTTATTATCTCACAGGCTCTAATCTTTGGTGCTCCCGAAAGTGTTCCTGCTGGCAGTACAGCTGAAACTGCGGACAATGCATCGTACTTTGTGTCGTCGATTATTCCCCTTACTGTTGAGCCGATGTGCATTACATGAGAGTATCTCTCAATCGACATATACTTTAATACCTCAACACTGCCGAACTTACTGATCTTACCTAAATCATTTCTTCCAAGGTCAACAAGCATATTGTGCTCTGCAAGCTCCTTCTCATCCTGAAGAAGTCCCTCCTCGAGCTTTTTATCCTCGTCAGGATTCTTTCCTCTAGGTCTGGTTCCTGCAAGTGGAAATGTATACAGCTCGCTCTTATCAAGCTTAACTAATGTCTCTGGTGATGCACCTGCGATCTCAATATCATCACTGCTAAAATAAAACATATATGGCGAAGGATTCTCTGCTCTAAGCTGTCTGTAGCAGTCAAGTAAGCTTCCTGCGAAGTCAGCCTCAAGCCTGTTTGAAAGAACTACCTGGAAGATATCACCCTCATAGATGTAATGTCTTGCCTTCTCAACCATCTCGCAGTACTGTTCCTTGTTGAATAATGGTCTGAAGTCAGAGAGAAGCTTACCCTTTGGAGTAATCTCCTTCTCGCCATTTGCAACCAGATTTTCCATCTCGTCAAGCTCTGAGAGTGCTCTTGCATATCCTTCCTCAAGGTTGTCGGTCTTAATGTTTGTTATGAGTATTATCTTCTGCATTACATTGTCAAATGCTATAACCTTATCGAAAAGCATAAGGTCCATATCCCTGAAGCCATCCTCATCTGTTGCATCAAGATTAAGCTTTGGCTCACTGTACTTAATATAATCGTATGAAAAATATCCAACTAAACCGCCGGTAAAGCTTGGAAGTCCTTCGATGGAAGGTGTTTTATACTCATCGACTATCGTTCTGATGTATTCTCCCGGAGTTTTGAATTCCTTTCCTACGCCAACCTCATAATAATTTACAGAATCATTTACAAGGTCAACCACCTTAAGCTTGCCGTTTGTACAGCTGACCTCAAGCTTTGGATTATATCCAAGAAATGTATACCTGCCCCAGTAGGCCTGGCTGGTAACACTCTCAAGTATATATGCCTGCTTACTTATCTTTCTAAGTCTTCTCAGCACCTCTATTGGTGTAGTAATGTCTGATAGCATATCCTTGGCAACTGGTACCACCTTATATCCTGCTGCTATTTTCTTTAAATCTTCATATTTAGTAATCATTATTACCTCCTGTTTAAATACACAAAATAAAAAGTCCCTAATCTGGTCCTAGACCAGATTAAGGACGAAAAATCAATTTCGCGGTGCCACCTTAATTGCGTTTATGCCGCCACTCAGTAGAATGCAATCACATTCCATGCGATTAACGCACGCTAACGTCGCAGAGTACTAGGATATATTAATATATCTTTTGACCGCGCCCTCGGTGGTCCATTGGCAATGAATTGTTACTGCTGCCTCTCAGCTATGGCATGCTCTCTGTAAGCACATCTTTCACCTTTTCTCCACTTCAACGGTTTAATCATATAAAATTTTACTGTGGTAAGTTTAGCATGCTAAAGCTTCTGTTGTCAACCGGTTTTTGACATATCCTAAGCCTGCTATCTTATTATTTCTTTCTCCATCCCTTATCCTGCATATACAGAACAATTACATCCAGATTCTTATTCTCATAATCATTGAATACCTTTTTCTTATAATCATCATTGAATTCCGCAGGCGATACGCCTTTAGAATACCAGTCTGTTGCATCAAAATAAGCCTGCAAATCCTCATTATTGAATTCTCTGTGATGTCTCGCAAAAATCTCATTTAATGCAATATCTGCAGTATACTTATCTGTGCAGACTCTTGCAACCTCCTCATAAGTAAGATACCTTGAATTGCTATCCCAGAAAATGTACTGATCCTGATATAGTATTGTGTTACCGCTGCTTCCACCACTGTTTCCACTAGTTGAGCCTCCGCTGTTTCCACTGGTTGAGCCGCCGTTACTACCGCTGTTTCCACTGGTTGAGCCGCCGTTACTACCACCGTTTTCTCCATAGTTCGCGCCAGTAGTCTTATCAATGTTGTAAATGAGAGCACTCTTCTCTATCCAAAGAGCCTGATACTCTGCCGTTATATTAGCATCTGAATCGTTGAACTGAACATCTGTTGGATGTGACATATAATAGTAATAGGTACTGCTCTTTCCAAGATAATATAAATCTGCGTTATCATTATCATTCATCTCGTTTGGACTGGCATATATCGTAAATAATGTGCCACCGTAATCGTTCTCTGATTTCTTCTGTTTGAAGCAGATATACTGTTTTCCATTGTAAGAGCCCTTATCCTGGCTTACAAGTGTCAGATAATCCTTTGGCACATAGAAGGTGATATCATAAAATGTTATCGCAGTTACTTCCTCAGAAATCTGAACATTAGGCAATTCAGTTGTCGCCTCTGTAGGAGCCTCTGTTGTTTCTAAGGTTACATCTCCAGTACCCTCGGTTGTAAGTACATCCTCAGGATTTAAAGTAGTAACCTCTCCGCCCTCTGTTGAATTCTCCGCAACCTGACTGGTAGTAGTTTCGTCTTTATCCTTGCCAAGGTACTTTATTGCAAATACAACTCCGACTGATATTACAATTAAAGATACGATAATAGCAAAAATGATTGGAATCATATTCTTATTATTGTTGTTTTTATTATTAGGCTGCTTATATACGCCCTGCTGGCCCATTCGATTCTGCATATTCATCTGGTTCTGCATGCCCATTCGATTCTGCATATTCTGGTTCTGCATGCCCATCTGATTCTGCTGACCCATCTGGTTCATGCCCTGCTGGCCCTGCATCATTCTTGCACTTTGATTAAGCTGGTTTTGAATCTGCATAGCCTGTCGGCTCATCTGATTTTGCATTCCCTGCTGGTTCTTCTGACCCATCTGATTTTGCATCCCCTGCTGATTCTGCATGCTTTGCTGATTCTGCATGCTTTGCTGATTCTGCATCTGACCTTGCTGTATTTGCATTGCCTGACTTAGTGGTCCCTGCTGGCTAGCCTGACCCTGTCTACTTTGCTGCTGATTATACTGATTCTGCTGTCCTTGTCTATTCTGCTGCTGGCTGTACTGACTCTGCTGTCCTTGTCTATTCTGCTGCTGGCTGTACTGACTCTGCTGTCCTTGTCTATTCTGCTGGCCTTGCTGACTCTGCATCTGAGTATTATTATTACCGGAGCCTGTCAAATCGCCTCCAACACTAAAAAAACCAGCTGCGGTACTTGTACCGCAGGACCAGCAAAACTGAGCTCCATCATCAAGTGATGCGCCACACTTCATACATTTTGCCATATCATTCTCCCTCCTCGTGTAACTATAAGAGTAGGTCGCAGCCTGCTCCCACTTCAGGTTCACTTCTGCGACATATCAGAGCCTTAACGCTAAAGATATCTCTTCAGATATCTTCCAGTATAGGACTCCTCAATACTACTAACTTCTTCTGGTGTACCCTTGGCAATAACAGTTCCTCCACCGTTTCCGCCTTCAGGTCCCATATCAATAATATAATCTGCCTCCTTGATAACGTCAAGATTATGTTCGATTACAACTACAGAATTTCCACCATCAGTAAGCCTCTGGAGTATCTCCACAAGCCTGTGAACATCTGCAAAATGAAGACCAGTTGTAGGCTCATCCAGGATGTAAATTGTTCTTCCAGTGCTTCTTCTGCTGAGCTCGGTTGCAAGCTTGATTCGCTGTGCCTCACCGCCAGACAGCGTGGTAGATGGCTGACCGAGTTTAATATATCCCAGACCAACGTCCTTTAAGGTCTCTATCTTTCTCTTAATTGATGGTACATTTTCAAAGAAATCACAGGCCTCTTCTACAGTCATATCAAGAACCTCAAAGATGTTCTTACCCTTGTATTTTACCTCAAGTGTTTCTCTGTTATATCTCTTTCCTCCACAAACCTCACATGGCACATATACATCTGGAAGGAAATGCATCTCAATCTTGATTATTCCATCGCCACGGCAGGCCTCACAGCGTCCTCCTGAGACGTTGAAGGAGAATCGGCCCTTCTGATAGCCCATAGCCTTTGCATCCTTGGTTCCTGCAAATAAATCCCTTATCAAATCAAATACACCTGTATAGGTCGCAGGGTTTGAACGTGGTGAACGTCCAATAGGTGACTGGTCAATATCAATAACCTTATCAAGGTTCTCTATACCTAATATTTCATCATGCTTTCCCGGCTTAAGTCTCGCCCTGTTAAGATCTCTTGCCAGTCTCTTTTTGAGTATTTCATTGATGAGTGAGCTCTTTCCCGAGCCAGACACTCCTGTGATACAGGTGAATACTCCAAGTGGTATCTCCACATCTATATTCTTCAGGTTATTCTCTCTCGCACCCTTAATCGTAAGGAAATTAGCTGGCTTTCTTCTTACATCAGGAACTGGAATCACTACTCTTTTACTGAGATATGCTCCTGTCACAGACTCCTCGCAGCTGATAATATCCGAAACAGTTCCCTCTGCCACCACGTATCCACCATTTACACCTGCACCCGGGCCGATGTCAATAATGTGGTCTGCAGCATACATTGTATCCTCATCATGCTCTACGACAATAAGTGTGTTGCCAAGATCTCTTAAGTGCTTGAGTGCCGTAATTAGCTTGTCATTATCTCTCTGATGAAGACCAATACTTGGTTCATCCAAAATGTAAGATACGCCTACAAGACCTGAACCAATCTGGGTTGCAAGTCTTATTCTCTGAGCTTCTCCGCCGGAAAGTGAACTTGTCGCCCTGCTTAGTGTAAGGTAATTAAGTCCAACATCAACCATAAAACCGGTTCTGGCCATTATCTCCTTTATTATCTGCTCGCCTATATGCTTCATTCTGTCCGTAAGCGTAAGACCGCTAATATAATCATTGAGCTCACCAATAGGAAGTTCTGTAATCTCAAATATATTCTTGCCGCCGATAGTTACTGCAAGGCTTGTATCCTTAAGTCTCATTCCGTGACAGGTTGAGCATGGAATAGTTGTCATATAGGTTTCGTAATCCATCTTTACGGACTCGGAGCCAGTCTCTCTGTATCTTCTCTCTACATTCTTTACAAGGCCCTCAAATGGAATTGCATAGGTTCCTGCACCTCTTTGTCCCTCGTAGTAAACGTTAATCTTCTTGCCATTTGTACCGTAGAGTATTACCTCTTTTGCCTCATCACTTAACTCCCTGAATGGAGTTTCGAGTGAAAAATTATATTCCTTTGAAAGTGCATCCAGCACTCCGTAGGCAAAGCTCTTTTTGTCTCCACTTGACTGCCAGCCAGGAACTGCAAATGCACCCTCAGATAATGAACGGGTTTTGTCCGGTACCATAAGATCTACATCAAACTCACTTCTGAAGCCAAGACCTGTACAGTCAGGGCAGGCTCCAAATGGGTTATTAAATGAAAAGCTTCTAGGCTCAATCTCATCTATACTAATGCCACAGTCTGGGCAGGAGAAGCTGTCCGAAAATGTCAGCGTATCCCCATCAACCACGTCAACCTTTAATACTCCGTCTGTAAGCTTGAGCACTGTCTCGATGGAGTCAGTAAGTCTTTTCTCAATTCCCTCCTTCAGGATTAGTCTGTCCACTATGATATCAATATTATGCTTCTTGTTCTTTTCAAGAACAATCTCCTCTGAAAGCTCATACTGATTACCATCCACAACTGCTCTCACAAAACCGCTCTTTTTAGCCTTTTCAAGAACCTTCTGGTGCTCACCCTTCCTTCCCTTTACAACTGGGGCAAGAAGGCTGAACTTAGTCCTCTCCGGAAGCTTCATAATCTCGTCAACCATCTGGTCAACAGTCTGTCTCTCGATGACATTTCCACACTTTGGGCAGTGTGGGATTCCTATTCTGGCATATAGTAATCTTAAGTAATCATATATCTCTGTTACTGTTCCTACTGTAGAACGAGGGTTTCTATTCGTGGACTTCTGGTCAATCGAAATGGCCGGTGATAGTCCGTCTATCTTCTCCACATCAGGCTTATCTGCCTGACCAAGAAACATTCTTGCGTAGGAGGAAAGAGACTCAACGTACCTTCTCTGTCCCTCTGCGTAGATAGTATCAAAGGCCAGTGACGACTTTCCAGAGCCACTAAGTCCGGTTATTACTACAAATTTGTTTCTTGGAATCTTAACATCTATATTTTTTAGGTTGTGCTCCTTTGCACCTTTAACTGTTATATATTTTATCTCTTCCATATTTTAATTATCTCAATTTAATTATCTCGTTTTATCTATTATCTCGTATGTATCATAATATCTAAGCCTATTATCTCATTTTTTCTAAAGCTTATTATCTTAGCTGCTACTAATTATCATAATCTCTCAGAGCTTCCTTAAGCTCCTTCATCTCATCTCGAAGCTTTGCCGCAAGCTCGAAGTTAAGCTCAACTGCAGCCTGATTCATCTTCTTTGTGATTCTCTGAATCTCCTTCTCAAGCTCCTTCTTCGACATAAGCTCAGCATCCCTTGAGTATCTTCTGTCCTTATCCGGGTTCTTATCATCCTCAACTGATGTGGATATCAAATCTCTTACTTCCTTCTTTATTGTCTGAGGAGTAATACCATGAGCCTCATTGTAGGCCTGCTGAATCCTTCTTCTTCTCTCGGTTTCAGAGAGTGCATACTTCATAGAGCCGGTTATTGTGTCTGCGTACATAATAACTCGTCCCTCAGCATTTCTGGCAGCACGTCCTATAGTCTGAACAAGTGAGGTTTCTGATCTTAAGAAGCCCTCCTTGTCCGCATCTAGTATTGCGACAAGTGCAACCTCCGGTATATCAAGACCCTCTCTCAGAAGATTTATACCCACAAGAACATCAAACACTCCAAGTCTCAGATCTCTTACAATCTCCATTCTCTCTAATGTGTCTATATCCGAGTGAAGGTATTTAACCTTAATATCTGACTTTCTAAGATACTCTGTAAGCTCCTCTGCCATCCTCTTTGTAAGGGTGGTTACGAGAACCTTATGACTCTTCTCTATCTCTTTTCCAATCTCAGTTAAAAGATCATCAATCTGCCCTGTTACAGGCTTCACTTCAACCGGCGGATCAAGCAGTCCTGTAGGTCTTATAATCTGCTCTGCTCGGCCCTCCTCGTGCTCATCCTCATAGGTGTTCGGCGTTGCTGATACAAATAATATATCATCTATCTTAGACTCAAACTCCTCAAAGCAAAGCGGTCTGTTGTCCATAGCTGATGGAAGTCTGAAGCCAAAATCAATAAGTGTCTGCTTCCTCGCCTTATTGCCTGCAAACATACCTCTGATCTGCGGAAGTGTTATATGCGACTCGTCAACTATTATGAGGAAGTCATCATTGAAGAAGTCGATAAGTGTACTTGGAGTATCGCCAGCCTTAAGTCCCGCAAGGATTCTTGTATAGTTCTCAATTCCAGAGCAAAAGCCTGTCTCTCTGAGCATCTCAATATCAAATTCTGTTCTTTCTTTTATTCTCTGAGCCTCAAGGAGCTTATCATTCTGCTTGAAATAAGCCACCTGCTCCTTTAGCTCCCCCTCAATCTCCTCGATGGCTCTCTCCATCTTGGCATCGCCTACAACGTAGTGTGAAGCAGGGAAAATGCAGGCGAAGTTGACATTCCTCTTAACCTCTCCTGTAAGCGGGTCGAACTCTGTGATTCTGTCTATCTCATCTCCGAAGAACTCCACTCTTAAAGCATCCTCGTTTGTGTTGACAGGGATGATCTCAACCGTATCTCCCTTCACTCTGAAGGTTCCACGCTTAAAATCCATCTCATTTCTAGTGTACTGGTCGTCAATAAGCTGTTCTATCAGCTCGTCTCTGTCCTTTGTCATACCAGGTCTTAAGCTTATCATCATTGACTTATAGTCCTCTGGAGCACCGATACCGTAAATGCAGGAAACCGACGCAATGACAATTACATCCTTCCTCTCAATCAGTGCCGCTGTTGCACTATGTCTAAGCTTATCTATCTCATCATTTATAGAAGAATCCTTGGCAATGTAGGTATCTGTTGAGGGTACATATGCCTCAGGCTGATAATAATCGTAGTAACTGACAAAATACTCTACTGCATTCTCAGGGAAGAATGCCTTAAACTCTCCGTATAGCTGAGCTGCAAGAGTCTTATTATGTGAGATAATAAGCGTTGGCTTCTGAAGCTTTTGTATCACATTCGCCATAGTAAAGGTCTTTCCTGAACCTGTAACTCCTAAAAGAGTCTGCTTCTTCTTGCCCTCCTTAAATCCACTGACAAGCTTCTCGATGGCCTCTGGCTGGTCACCAGTCGGTTCGTAAGGAGAAACCAGTTTAAATATACTTTCATCATTAGTAGCTGCCATAGCCTTATCACCTCAATTCTTAATTCAAATTATATGCAAACCACATTCATTTTACACTAATACTACATTCATCTTAGGTATTCATCCTAGGTCTCTTGAGTATAGCATAACTATATGCTTCTATCAACACAAATCGAACAAGTATTCGATTTTTCCCGATAAGATGCATTTATTCCTTTCCAACCTGTAAATTCACAGGATACTTAAGCCCTTACTAGAAAAAAGTCAGGCAAAATAACTTATTCTGCCTGACTCTTTTATTAATTTGTCTTATATACATACACTGAAGCTGATATCTTTGGAACTACAACTGAAAGCATATTGTTCTGTACCATGTAGGTCTTTTCGTCAATATCGTAGCCCTCCTCAGTTGTAAGCATAACACGCTTCATGGTTCTGTTATTTATTACTCCAAGTCTTCTAACGTGAATCTTCAAATCCTTGTCACAGTAATCATTGTTCAAAATTACGATTACTGCCTCGTCCCTGGTAAATCTTCCATATGAGATAACCTTATTTTCACAGTGAAGGAAGATAACTGAACCCTTCATAAGAGCTACACTCTCCTTATGAATTCTTATCATCTCCTTATGGAAGCTGATAAGCTTCTGGTCCTCTCTTCCCCAAGGATATGTTCTTCTGTTATCAGGGTCCGTCCATCCGCAAAGACCAGCCTCATCACCGTAGTAAAGAGTCGGTGCGCCAGGCCAGGTCATCTGGAAGACAACTGCCTCTCTGAACACTCCCTTATTGATATCCTGGTTAGCTGCCTCAGCACCCAGTGTGTGAAGACGACCAACCTTCCTGTTGGTTCGAGTCAAAAATCTTGAATGATCATGATTTGAAAGCTCGTTCATGGCTACCTCGAGTGAGCCCTGACTAAGATGTGACATATGATGTCTCATAGCCCCGGTAAATACATCCGGATTACCCATCAAGTCTCCTCTGAACTCATCACTGTGCTTTTCAACACCTGTCAAGAACCAGGTAATAGGCTCCATAAATGCATCATAGTTCATAACCGTATCCCACTGGTCACCGAGTAACCATGGCTTTGGATTGCCATAATGCTCAGCCAAAATGATTGCATTTGGATTAGCTTCCTTAACGTTCCTTCTGAAATCTCTCCAGAATCTGTGATTGAATTCCTCCGACTGACCTAAATCAGCTGCAACATCAAGTCTCCAGCCATCCACATTAAATGGAGGCGAAACCCATTTTCTGCCTATTCTCATAATATACTCATAAAGCATATCAGATTCTTCATAATTGAGCTTTGGAAGTGTATCATGTCCCCACCATCCATTGTAGCTTCCGTTGTAAGGCCATGAATACTGGTCATTAAACTTGAAGAAGCTTCTGTATGGGCTGTCCTGTGATACGTAGGCTCCTGGGGCATAGCCCTCCTCGCCCTCGTAAATTCGCTCTCTGTCTATCCACTTATTGAAGGAGCCACAATGGTTAAATACACCATCTAAGACAATCTTCATGCCTCTCTTGTGAATCTCCTCAACAAGCTTAATAAACACATCATTGGACGCCTCAAGGTTCTCTAAGGCTGTAACTCTGTTTACATATCTTGTTGACTCTTTGTTGAACAGAGAGCCTTCAGGAAGAAGTCTTCCCTCATCCTTAACAATCTTTCCAAAATGCGGATCCACATAATCGTAATCCTGAATATCATACTTATGACTAGAAGGTGAAACAAATATTGGATTTAAATATAATACATCAACGCCAAGGTCCTTCAGGTAATCAAGCTTATTAATAACACCCTGCAAATCTCCGCCGTAGAAATTGGCTACATCCATACAGGCTGGATTCTGAAACCAGTCGTCGATATGAGCGCTTCTGTCATTAATATATCTGTATTCGTTAGTAAGTACATCGTTTGAAGGGTCTCCGTTGCAGAATCTGTCAACAAAAATCTGATAGAATACTGCACCCTTAGCCCATGCCGGTACTGTGAAGTCTGGAATGAGTTCAAAGTCATAATCACGATTCAGATGCTTCTGTAAAAACAGCTTGTTGTAATATGCTGTAACCCTTCCAGAGTGTATCTCAAAATAATACTCAAGTCTTTTTGTTACTGGAGGAGTCATGACAAAATAATAATCAAATAACTGATCTGAAAACTCTCTCTCCATGAGGAGTCTCTCATCACCTATGCATAGATATATTTCATCAACGTTATATGGCGCAGTTCTAAATCTCAGCTTGACCTGTTCTCCGTTCTTAGGTTCCTGAGGTGAGCGGTAAAATTCAGTTCCATCGCTAAATAGCGCACCAAAATTAAGCGCTGGCTTATTATTGAAAATATAATCAACAGCTCTGCTAATCTTGTTATACGACATATCCATTCCCTCCTTTTTTCCACTAGTATATTTTAAACCAAAAGCACTTATTTCTCAACGTTTTTTTGGACATTCAAACTTTATTGTATAATATGTATATAAAAACGTTGCCAGTAAAAATAGGGGATTTTATTCTTAAACAGGAAAAGAGGACAGTCTACCGAACGACTGCCCTCTTTTGGAGAAGGTATTTTGTTACTTATGGGGTGTAGCAAAAAACTATATAATGTATTGGGGGGGTTACAATGATTATTATATTCATATTTTATAAAAAGTGTTCACAAAATAATTTTATTGTCCCCACTTTTTTTGTGCAAAATGACAAATGCCCCATTTTTCCGCTTGAAAATGGGGCATTTCTTTGTGCTATTTGTATAAAGACTGTATTTTTCTATGACGAAAATGTCAAAACTGGCATATTTTGTTTTTTTACTTCGTCACTTTTAATAGCAGGACATCATTTTAAACCATAGCTTTGTCAGAATTGAACAATGACTCAAACTCCTTACGGTCAATTCTCTCCTTCTCAAGTAAAAGATTAGCCGAATTGTGGAGAACATCGATGTGTTCCTCGATGATTTTCCTTGCTTCATTGTAGCATTCGTCAATAATTCTCTTAACCTCAGCATCAATATCTGCAGCAACATTCTCGCCGTAAGCTCTTGCATGACCTAAGTCACGACCAAGGAACACCTCCTCATCGTCACCATTTTCATAGTTGATGAGTCCGAGCTTTTCAGACATACCGTATTTAACAACCATGTCTCTAGCTGTCTTTGTGGCTGTCTTGATATCCTGAGAGGCACCTGTTGTGATATCTCCAAATATTATCTCCTCAGCAATTCGTCCACCAAGGCTAACCTGGATATCCTGAAGCATCTTTTTCTTTGTGTTAAAGACATTATCATTCTCAGGAAGTGGCATTGTGTAGCCCGCAGCACCAATTCCTGTTGGTATTATCGAAACAGTGTATACCGGACCTACCTCTGACAGAAGGTGGAACAGTATTGCGTGACCAGATTCATGATAGGCCGTAATCCTTCTCTCCTTCTCAGGAACAAGTCGGCTCTTCTTCTCAGTTCCTATTCCAACCTTTATAAAGGACTTATCAATATCCTTCTTCGAGATAAATGCTCTGTTGTCCTTTGCAGCACCGATTGCTGCCTCATTCATAAGATTCTCTAAATCTGCGCCTGAAAAGCCCGCAGTTGTTCTTGCGATCTCATGAATATTTACATCATCAGAAAGAGGCTTGTTCTTTGTGTGAACCTTAAGAATCCCCTCTCTTCCCTTAACGTCAGGTCTTCCGATTGCAATCTTTCTGTCAAATCTTCCCGGTCTAAGTATAGCCGGGTCGAGAATATCTACTCGGTTTGTAGCTGCAAGCACAATAATTCCTGAATTCTCGTTGAAACCATCCATCTCAACAAGCATCTGGTTCAAGGTCTGCTCACGCTCATCATGGCCACCACCAAGACCTGTACCTCTTCTTCTTGCAACTGCATCAATCTCATCGATGAAAATGATACATGGTGAGTTTTTCTTTGCATCAGCGAACAAATCTCTTACTCTTGAAGCACCAACACCAACGAACATCTCGACAAAATCAGAGCCTGAGATTGAGAAAAATGGAACTCCAGCCTCACCTGCAATTGCCTTTGCAATGAGAGTTTTACCAGTTCCCGGAGGGCCTACTAAAATAACTCCCTTAGGGATTCTTGCACCAAGATCCTTATACTTCTTAGGATCCTTCAAAAAGTCAACTATCTCGCTTAAGTCCTCCTTCTCCTCATCAAGACCTGCAACGTCGTCAAAGGTAAGGTTTGTTTCATTTATCTTTCTTGCACGGCTTTTTCCAAAGTCATTCATCTTGCTGTTAGCCTTGCCCGCAGATATCTGTCCCATGAGCATAATCATGAGAAGTGCAATTATTACACTTGCAAAAATATACGGAAGAGCTTTCTCAAAAAAGCCTGCTCTCTTTACGTCATACACCTTTACATTAACATTTGTGTACTTTCCACATATTGTCTCTGTGTCAGAAGCCGATGGTGAATAGAATTTCTTCTCGGTACCATTTGTAAACTTAACATAAATCGTTCCTGTTGGAACCTCTCTGTTCTGTACTATGTCTATGCTGACTATATTACCCTTTTCAAGGTCCTTATCGAGGGTTTCATTTGTATAGCCAATATCTTCTGCAACCGCATTCTTGGAATACCAAAAATACGCCGCTGCAAGTCCAACAATAAGAATCAGGTATATCCAAAATCCTGATCCTGTTTTCTTTTTACCATTCATTAAACCAGTATCCTCCTTATCCTCTCTAAATAGAGCGGATGATATTATTCTTCCTCAACAACTCCAATGTATGGAAGATTTCTGTATTTCTGAGCATAGTCAAGTCCATAGCCAACGATGAACTTGTCTGGAATCTCAAAGCCCTTCATATCAAGAAATACAGGTACGACTCTTCTGTCAGGCTTGTCAAGAAGTGTGATAACCTTTAAGGTTGAAGGCTTTCTTGCCTTTAAAATCTCACATACATAGGAAAGGGTTCTTCCTGAATCAAGGATATCCTCAACAAGTATTACCTCCTTGCCCTCGATTGGCTCATCCAAATCCTTTACAATCTTAACAACTCCAGAAGATTTTGTGTCATTTCCATAGCTTGAAACTGACATGAAATCAAGAGTTACAGGGATTGTCATTCTCTTCGCAAGCTCGCACATGAAGAATACGCTTCCCTTGAGAATTCCTATCATATGTACTGTCTTTCCCTCGTACACATGGCTTATCTCCTTAGCCATCTCATCTATACGCTTCTCAATTTCTTCCTGGGTTATCATTACGCTAATCTTTTCCATATTCTTATCCTTTCTGTATTTATAGTCCGCAGATTACTGCGTGCCTTAATCGCTGTTACCTATAAAATATCTATAATGACAATTCTTTTGGTTTTCTCTGACACCTTGTAGTTCTCTGAATATCTGATACCAATTGCCCAGACTACCTCGTCTCCGTCGCAAATCACCGGCCAACTGTCTCTTTTTCTAAGATCAATCTTGTTGTCAGTCATAAGTCTTTTTAACGGCTTTTTGCCACCATCCTTATTAATAACAATAAAATCCTCCTTCTTAGGTGTCCTAATGACCAAAGACTCATTAATTTTATCATAGTCAAGTATTTTAGTACACTCTTTTTTGCTAAGGTCCAGGCTGTCTGATACCTTCTTAAGAGTTACTCTGAGCTTAATATCCGAAAATGTCAC
>DCHE01000014.1:426-25229 GCA_002314775.1 Lachnospiraceae bacterium UBA1760 | reverse complement strand
AGTGTTACCGCCTTCTCTGCCAAGGCTATTTTTTCTCTTTCACCTGCTTCATCTATGGCAGGATAGTTTGCCTCTAGCTCAAGATACTTATCATTTCTTCTTGCACCCATACTGTAGGGCAGGCTGACTCTTTTACCATTTTCTGAGACCGTCAGCTCATCTACACTCTTAAGATGCCTTTTAGTGATGTCCTTTCGCCTGTTACAGAGTCTCTCCATAGCCATAAGATAAACCTCGCAACGCTCACCCTCAGTAAGCTTCGTGAGCTCTTCTATTGAAAGCTTTACGGCCACTGCTTCTGTCTCACTTGAAGTCTCTGGTGCTTTTACTGGCACAGCAAATGTCCTGTAAAACTGCTCTGCTCTCCTTCGATTTGACTCATAGGCCTCTTTGCACTCCTCAGCGAACCTTGCAATATGTGAAGCTGCTCCTTCATTTATCTTAAGCAGCTCAGGTATTATTATATTTCTAATTCTGTTTCTCGCATAGTCGTTCTCAAGGTTTGTAGCATCAACCCTGTAGGCGATATCCTTCTCGTTTAAAAACTGCTCTATGTCGGCCCTGGACACGCCAAGAAGCGGTCTAATGATGTTGCCCCTTCTTGCTTTGATACCAGCCAGTCCATTCAGACTGCTGCCTCTGGCAAGATTGAATAGCACTGTCTCAACTAAATCATTTTCATGATGAGCTACCGCAATCTTTCCCCTTCCCTTTTTCAAAAGCACCTCTTCGAAGCATTCATACCGAAAATGTCTTCCAGCCTCCTCTGTTGAGGTCTTAGTTTCCTCAGCAAGCCCTTGAATATCCTTCTTGAAAACAAAAAGCTCAACCTTCTTTTTTTCGCATAGCTCCCTAACGTATGCCTCGTCCGAATCGGCAGCCTCACCTCTAAGCATATGATTGACATGAACTGCAGCAATGTCAAGGCCAAATTCATCCTTAAGCTCACACATAACCTCAAAAAGACAGACTGAATCAGCACCACCTGACAGTCCGCATACTACCACGTCACCATAATCAAGGAGATTATTGTCAGTTATATATCTTCTGACTCTTTCTATCATTTGATTTTCTTTCATTTGATATTCTTTCATCTGATTTTCTTTCATCTGATCCTCTTTCCAGAACGCCTGATATTATGACAGTCAATGCTCGCAATCCGCTTACGCTACTTGCTCAAATAAAGATTAATACCTGTCGACCTAATCAATAATATATGCATCAGGCAGGCTACATCTCTTTGGTTATTCTATCATATCTTCACAGGCTTGTACATAAACCGCGGGTTCATACTCACTCAAAAAAACTCCGCCTTCCGACACAGTGCGCATTCATACCAAGGTGGCAAATCCATATAATTACCAGCTTGATATGAATGTACACTCTGTCGAAACGCGGAGTAAACATCAAATATAATACAGCCCGTACTTAATTATCATTAGGCTTGATTACTATCTCGTCAGGATAAACAAGTCCAAGCTTATCCTTTGCCTCGTCCTCAATGTACTTAGTCGTCTTCATGTATTTTCCCTGCTTCTCGAGCTCCTCCTTTTTAACCTTGGCATCAGCAAGCTGCTGCTCAAGCTGTGTCTGAGTAATCTCAAGCTCCCTGCTCTTATCCTTAAGGCTAAAAGTCTTGCAGGTTGATGCGGTTACAACAAGCACCATACAAATGAATATCATAAGTATTCCTATCTTCGATTGTCTAGTCCTTGTCCTTACCATAATAATCCCTCACTTAAAAATAGCTTAACATCTATTTTAAAGGTTTTGAATGTTTTTTTCAATACCTAATTACTATTTCGATGATTATTTTAACCACCAAACCGTACAGGATGCTCACAGTCCGTGCTGACTGGATTAAGCCCAGGCAAAATGCTCCCTGCTCGACAGGCTTTTTCACACTAAATATACTTATACATCTCGCTAGCAGCTTCCTTCTTGGTTGTATCAAGAATCATAGTAACCTCAGCCTTGACAGTTTTATTACCAAAGCCAATTTCAATAATATCTCCAACCTTTACATCATAGGATGCCTTAACAACCTTTCCATTAACCATTACACGTCCTGCATCACAGGCATCATTGGCAACTGTTCTTCTCTTAATAAGTCTTGAGACCTTTAAATACTTATCTAATCTCATATTCTCCTCCATGTTAATAATAAAGTCACAGCCAGCTCTCACTTCGCTGATCCTCTAAAATTTTAAAAGGCACTGCCAGGTAGCAGTGCCTTACTTCAAGTATATAATCAGAAACTAGTTTACAGCCTTCTTTAAAGCGTTTCCAGCCTTGAACTTTGGAGCCTTTGAAGCAGCGATTGGCATAGCCTCACCTGTTCTTGGGTTACGTCCTGTTCTAGCAGGTCTCTCAGATACCTCAAATGTACCGAAACCAACTAACTGTACCTTCTGGTCAGCCTTAAGCTCTTCCTCTACAACCTTTGTAAAAGCATCAATTACCTTAGTAATATCAGTCTTCTTTAATTCAGTCTTCTCTGCGATTGCAGCAACTAATTCGTTCTTGTTCATTTTACAATTTTCCTCCTAAATTATTCACATATTTAACCTACTGATGTAGGTCAGAACAAGTGTCCTATGCCTATTTATACTCACATTTTGGCAATTTGTCAAGTAAAATCAACGTTTTTTTAATATATAAGCCCTTATCTCAGGTACCTCTTACGCTTATGTATATACATAATATCATCGGCCAGCTTTAGAACCTCCTCAAATCTGTCGATATTCTTCATTGCATCAACAGCAAGTCCATAGCTTCCGGTTATTTCGTATTTCTTTCCAGAGCGCTCATTTATGCGTTCCATGCCCTCGATAAGGTAATCCTCAACGAGCTTCTCAAGCTTCTCCTTCGGTGTATCACTGGCAACAAACATGACATACTCATCTCCACCAATTCTTGCAACAATCCTGTCAGCCTCATCAAACCCCTCAATCAGTTTTGCAATTGCAACAATGGCATAGTCGCCCTCAGCATGTCCATAATTATCATTGATATATTTTAATCCATTCAAATCTATAGACGCCACAAGATAATTTTTTCTCTTGTTTGTAAGCTTATACTTTGCAAGCTCATCATAGAAGCCTCTTCTGTTAAACAGATTAGTGAGTGCATCCCTGTTATACATATGCTCAAGCTTTTCATTTATGGTTCTAAGCTCTCTCTGGGTATTAGTGTTTCCGAAAATGTTGTTGATATTGAGTCCAACGCTTCTAAGCTGAACATACTCAATTTCATTTGGATCATGACCAACACACATATATCCAAGTATATCCCCCTTGTAATGAATTGGAAGTACGATAATAGCACAATCAGTTCTGAGCAGGCTGTCAAAATCAGGAAGAATGTCCTTCGATTTAATTCTCTTCATCGGATAGAAATTCTCGCCTTCCATATACTCAAACAGTATTGTACAGTCGGTTTCGTCTCCAGGATTGTTCTCGCCTAAATCCATATAATTGTCATATGCACAAAGGTACATAAACTTACATTTGAGCATTGGATGCATATAAAATGGCATAGACCTCATAATCTCTTCTACTGTAAAGCCCTTTGTACATGCCTTATTTACCATTCTGAACATATTGTGACTGTGGGTAAACTGATCCTCGAGCCTTGAACTAAGCTCCGCAATTCGCTTACTGTAATACTCGAGTGTCGGCTTCATACAGCCGCAGGACTGGCCTTTTATAAGGGTGTTGGTTACAGCTACTGGCTTTGCCTCCTCCCAGGATGGATAACTGCCTAAAATAATGCTTGTAATCATCTCCAGACAGGCTTCAGCAAGATTCTTATATATTGGTCCAGCCGTTGTAATCGACGGAATATTGAAAAGTGCTGAGTCAAGTCCGTCATATCCGGTAATAATGATATCCTCCGGAACCTTGTAGCCCAGACTTTCCACATACTGACATACCGGAACTGCCATGGCATCGTTGGCACATATAATAGCCTCAGGAATGTCATACTCAAGAAGCTCTTTTGCTGCCTCAAGGGCAGGCATCTTCCAGAAGTTTCCATACTTAATTCTGTTCTCGTCAACCTCAATGCCATTTTCCGTAAGTATGTCCCTGTAGACCTGAATTCTCGTTTCAGAGAAATCATTGTCTCTCATACCCGCAATGAGATCCACTCTTTTAACCTTGTGATGCTCAATTACATGTCTCACAATATCCTCGAAGGCATCTCCATGGTCAAAGAGTACACAGTAACAGCCCTTTTCCTCTCTCTCAAGAGAAATTGCAGGAATATTGGCCTCAGTAGCCTTTTCGATAACCTTGTCGATAATATTCTGTTTTTTTATGGTTTCAGAAAAGATGATAACCGCACAGAAAGCACTCATGTCAATATCTTCATATACTCTGATATCTCCATAATCACTCTCGTCTAGAACATATATATCCTCATAGCTGGCATATATCTGTAATCTGAAGCCGCTGTTTTTTGCTTTAGTGCTAATGTTCTTTAGGATTTTTGCATGAACTGTATCATGAAAATGTCCCATACATACTCCAATAATGTTATTCGCCATAATACCCCTTTCCGCATCTAATTGCAGAAATATTCCTGAATCTCCTTCTCCCTAAGATTTTCGCCAATAATAATTACTATCTCCTGGCCCTCCTCTATAGGTTCGATATCAATTCTTTTCTTTGTTGCATTGAGCATAGCCCAACCGCTCTCTGATGGCATAAATCCTTTTACCCTGAGAATCTTCCCATATATGTCATGATGAAGCAGATATTCCACCTTATCCCGAAGTGCATCCAGCTTCATTACTTTGTTCATAACATACACTGTGCTAAATCCATCGCCATCAAATCTTAGCTTTAAATAATCATATATTACATACTCAGCACCCATAAGCTTTTCGTAATCTTCAGCTGTAAAGCTACCCCAGTCCTTCTCATAAAAGGACTTATCTATATATCTGTCGCACTTAATCTCCTTCAGTGCAGACTTAATATATTCCTTTGTTCCGTTTACTGTCTCCTCATCACAAAGCTGAGTTTTGCTAAGTACAATCTTTCCCGCATATGCACACTCAGATGCGAGAAGGTACCTCGCCTCAGGTGACAAGTCTCTCTCAAGCATTGCATCAGCTATCGCAATCACGCTTCCAGCCTGGTACCATCTGTCTAGAGGCTCCTCATGAAGACTGTCAAAAAATTCATCTATATCAAACACTCCGGAGGGCTCAACAACCACTCTGTCGTACCCGCTCATCGCAAGTGCTATCAGCTTGGTTTTAAATCTTCTTTTGTGGCAGTCGGCATCGCAGCCACCAGCTACCATCTCTATTCCAAGGTTTTCCTCCTCCAATTCCTTAAGGAGCATCATATCAACATTGACCGCTCCGTGGTCATTCAGAAGGACTCCAACCTTAAGTCCTTTTTTCAGAAGGTACCTTACATATCCCTTCATAAAGGTTGTCTTTCCAGAGCCCAGAAAGCCTGTAACAAGATCTATCTTTATCATTTTACCACAACTCCATTTCTTCCTGACTGCTTAACATCATAGAGTGCTGAGTCCGCCAGCTGGTAAATGGTATTGAAGGTTATATCCTCCTCCTTGATAATAGCGCCTCCCATTGATATCGTGATGGTTCTGTCAAAGGACTGAATGTCCTCTGTAATTCTTCTGTGTAAGCTCTTTATAGCATCCTCGATAACTGAATCGTCAGTATCCTTTGCAAAGGAGAGCATCATTCCAAATTCATCTCCGCCCATTCTGCTTATCAGGGTTCCATTTGGTGCTACTCTTCTTAGTGAATTAGCAAACTCCTTAAGGATTTCATCTCCCCTCAGGTGTCCGAAGGTGTCATTGTAATGCTTGAAGTGATCGACATCCATAATTGTAAATGCAGCCTTCTTATCAGTTAGTATTATAAGCTGGCCATCATTTTGAAATGCTATTCGATTCAGAAGTCCAGTAAGTGAATCCATTCTTAATCTGTCCTCATATCTCTTGGTTATTCTGTTGTTACTCTCTCTCTCCTTCTCAAGCAAATTCTGCATTGCCATAGAACGAGCAATATCAGTAGCAATTATTCTCGTCCTTGCCTTCTTGGTTACTGGGTCAAAGAACTCACTTCCATAGCAGAATACTAATCGTTCCGAGCCATCCTTTCGTCTTAGTCTGTGCTCTATATACGCCTCGTGATCCTTTGAAATTGCGTTCTTAACCATCTCAAAGTATTTATTAACATCCTCAGCAAAGATAAGGTCTCTTTGACCAAGGTTGTAAATTCCTATATCCTCTCTTGTGTATCCGGTAAGCTCCTCGAACTTATCATCAACCTGAGCAATAGAGTTACCATCATCTCCAAGAACATACTTGGTGTATTTTACGAAGCACTGGAATTCATCTCCCTCAACGGTATCGTCAATTCCTCTAGGCTTAAAGCTTTCTGAATCAGCCTTCTTCTTCTTTATCTCGCCGTCAAATATCTCCTCCTCCTTGAGCATATCAATAAACTCAGAAACAAGGTATGGATCAAACTGTGTTCCCGCGCATCTTATGAGCTCGTTACAGGCTTCATTTGGAGACATTCCCCTTCTGTAAGGTCTGTCATTTGTCATTGCATCGTAGGTATCTACTACTGCTATTATTCGGCTTAGGAGTGGTATCTCCTCCTGCTTTAGCTTGTCAGGATAGCCACTTCCGTTCCAGCACTCATGATGATGAAGAATGAGCGGTGCTATCGACTCAAGCTCCTTTGAGGCCTTAGCAATTCTGTAGCCCTTCTCCGCATGGGATCTCATAACCTCCCATTCAGCATCTGTCAGTTTTCCTGGCTTATTAAGAATTTCAAGTGGAATTCCAAGCTTTCCTATATCATGCAAAAGACAAAGCAATGCAAGATCCGAAAGGTGGGCATCTGAAAGTGCTAGTCTCCTTCCAAGCTTTTCTCCCATTATTCTTGTTCTCTTTACATGCTCCTCGGTGCAGCTGTCGCTCTCCTGAAGAGTCTGGGCAAAGGAATCAATAAGTGATGAGTGAGCCGAATTGCCATCCATAAGCTTCTTCGCCTGAATACTCTTTTCCGCATCAATAAGAGCCTCGAACAATGTTGTTTCCTTAGAAGCAATCATACTTGTTGCACTTTGAACATAAAGCTTTTCGTCGAATACGCCCTCTGCTTCCACTCTTATTTCGATTGAATCTATTATCTCTCTCATTCTTCTTATGTCAGTATCCTGAACCATCATAAAAAGATAAGCATCATGAAGTCTGGCAAAATATGCTCCCTTAGGTGCCGACTGCCTCATACTATCTGCAAGAAGCTTAATTGCCTCGTCACCCTTTTCACGTCCATATTTATGGTTTATTTCAGCCAGTCTGTTCAAATCCATAATAGCCGTTGCAACCGGATATTTGAAATCCTTGTACTCAGAGTAATCTCTTCTCAGGGTCGACTCCGTGTGGAAGCCCGTAAGAAGATCTACCTCAAGAGAATAATCTGTATAGGTGAATAATCGGCCAATTATTTCATTTCCCTTTTTACTATACAGAATCTGATAATCGCATCTGTAGAAGACAGGATTTCCTTCCTTCATAAGCCTAAGCTTAAAGGAGCCTCCCTCGTCCGGATTAATTATCTCTTTTCCATAATCATTTTTCTCGATAAATTCCTGGAGAGTAGTCTTTTCATTCGTCCAGTCACTTATTCCGAGCTGCTTTGCAACTACATTATCCATAATAAACTTGTTATCAATGTCAAATACAACAAGCGGATGACCTAATTCATCTAAAACGAGCTCCCTTGTAAGTATCTCCATCTTTCTCTTTGAATAGAAGAAGGTATTATAGAACATCAAGGCTCCAATAAAGCTGTACAGGAGAATTGAATAATCCAGATTATTATTGTTTGGAATAAACAAAAATACCGCATTAAGAGCCACCACTGCTCCTATTCCCTCAATAATCTGAATGTATTTTCTCTTGTAGATACTTGGACTCGTAACAGCCCTGTAAATAAGCATTGCAAATGAATACGCTATCATTATGTAGCATAAAAAGAGATGCAGCTTGTATGGAAGAAATGGAACGTATTTCCACTTTGCGGCTGTTCCCTCAATCTTCTCATAGGTCAGTGACCACTCATAGCGTGGATTAAGCAAAAGTGCCATAATATCCACCATAATCCATGCCTTTAAAATTCCCAGAAAAATCATCTGGCGCTTATCCTTTGTGCGTCCACTAAATCTCTTGATATGAAATACAAGAGACAGGCACAAAAGATCCATAAATGAAAAATATATACTGCTCATGAGTGACATTATCGAATACTCATCAGCAACAATACTCAGCAAATAGCTTATTGCAACCGACGCTGACAGTATCTGGCACACAATTAGCGGCGCATATTCCAGCTTGGTAATATTATATGTAATTACTGCGAGCACAAGGTCCATAACAATTACTATGGAACACATTATGACAAACGCTTCAATACTCATCTATTCCACCCTCCTCAGTTTATTTGAAACCATGGATATTCTAAAATCACAGGTCTGCCTTAGTTATAGTTGTGAGCGCAAGGAGCATGTCCTTTCCAGCAGGTGCAGGCTCTGTGACAATTCTGTTAGCCTGATTTGATATTACTCTCTCAAAATAATTTCTAATCGCTCTCGCGTTACCAAAGGTCTCCTTGTCGGAGTCCTTCAATTCTTCAACCCTCTTTGTAAGTACCTCGTCCAAATCGCAATCCAGCTTGTAGTCCTGCTTTACGCAGTACTCCTTAAATATCTTAACCAGCTCCTCCTCTGAGTAATCCTCAAAGTGAATGTATCTGTTAAATCTGGATCTAAGACCTGGATTCGAGTCAAGAAACTCCTCCATCTTATCCGGATATCCTGCTACAATCACAACAAGACTGTCTCTCTTGTCCTCCATGATTTTCAGAAGAGTATCTACTGCTTCCTTACCAAAGTCACCCTCAGTTCTCTCGCTGACAAGTGAATATGCCTCATCCACAAAGAGTATTCCGCCTATTGCAGTTTCGCAGACCTCCTTTACCTTCTCGGCAGTCTGTCCCATATATCCACTTACAAGTCCTGATCTGTCAGTCTCAATCATCTGCCCCTTCTCAACGATTCCAAGGCATTTGTATATTCTTGCAAGGTATCTTGCTATTGTAGTCTTTCCTGTTCCGGGATTACCTGTAAAGACAAGGTGCTTTGAGATACTCATCCCCTTAAGTCCAAGGTCCTCCCTCATTTTCTGAACTCGTAGGAGGTTAACCATATCATGAATTTCCTTCTTAACCTCACCAAGTCCAATCATACTGTCTACGTCAGACAGGATTTTTTCGATTGTCTCATCATCCGCCTGTGGCTCTCTTCCCTTTATTCCACCGGTCAGACTATCAACATTGGCTCTTGAAAGACCGCCTGCAGTCTCCGAACCGCTATTCTTCTCGCCGTTTTGACCGTATTCACTGCTATACTCGTCCTCGCCAAGCTTTCTTGTGTCAGCATTCTTGGCCTTTCTGAGCATCTCTCGATTTGGATTGTAATCACTCTCTGTATTTGGTGTATTCACCGCAAAGCCAATATTCCTTCCGCCTGCTCCCTGAACCACACCTGACTCAGAAGCCTTGCTTACATCCTTACTTCCATTGATTGCCGGAACCACGCCTGCAGGACCAGCACTCTTTTTCATATTACCCTCAGGCTTCACCTTGTAAATACCCTCTAAAATATCGTCCCTCTCCTCAACCTCAAAAAGGTACTCAAGCACGATACTAAGAAATGCATTGGCAATCATAACCTCAAACTTAAGCCTCGCACCATCACAGTTTATCATGATGTTTGCAAAGTTCTTGAAGGTGTTATAGAGAACTCTTGTATCCATGAGGAAGCATTTGCTGCCCATATGCTCCGCTTTTTCACACTCGGCAACCAGCTCGATAACTCTTGGCACCCTGTGAAGAAAGCTGTTCTCAGACAGATAATCCATGCCAAAGGTCTTCATAAGACTTCCCGCATCCATAAATACCATAAAGGTGTGATTGATGAGCTCAATCTCCTGAATACTTACGATTCCATCAGAAACAGCAATGAGATATCCCATATTCATCAGCTCGTCAGTAAAAAGCTGATACAACTCACCATCTGAATATCCAGCCTGCTTCTCATATTTTTCACAAACTGCCTTGCAGTCCTTTAGCATTGTGTAAATGTCTCCCATAACAGCTACTTCCCCTAATTTATAATTAATCTATACCAAACTTCTGTTTATAATTGTAAAGTGCTCCGATAAGATTTGAATCATTTCTAAATTTACATACATCAACCTTTAATGCATCATAGATATGTGACGCTCTCCTTAGCTTATTCACATACTTCATAACTCCGTCCATAAAAACCTGATTTGCACTGATACCGCCTCCCATAAGGATTATCTCCGGAGCTATAGTCATATACAGGTTGCAAATCTTCTTCGCAATATAAAAATACAAATCCTCTAAGGCCTCGATGCAGTCAGTATCTCCCTCTGCTGCAAGCTTCATAATCTGCTCTCCTGTAAAATCATCTCTTGTAAGATTCTTCTTCTCACCAACAATTCTTCTTAAGGCAAGTATTGAAGAATACATCGTAAGAAGGCATCTTGGGGCCTTAAGCTCGTCTATCAGATACCAGTATTCCTCAAGCGGAATAATATTATCTACCATATCTCTGGAAATACACTCGAGATCAAAGGAAAACTCACCAGCCATCATATCAAGACCACGGTGAATCTTTCCATCGATTATGATACCTCCACCAATTCCTGTTCCTATTACAATGACTGCTGCATGCTTCATCCCAACCGCATTGCCCTTCCAGGACTCAGCAAGGGCTGCACTCTTTCCATCATTCTCAAGAGCTACCGGAAGATCATCACATCTTTTTGACAGCATATCTCCAAGTGGATACTTATCAAGATATGGGAACCCGCCTCCACCATAGACAATTCCATTATCAACGTCTATTCTTCCAGGCAGATCCATGGCAATTCCTTCTATCTCGTACTTATCCTTATATCTGTCATAAATCTCTCCACAAACACGAACAAAATCCTCCGGTTTGTTCCCCTGCTTCGATGGAGCCTCAACCTTTGCTTTTTCTATTATATTCGCATCTATGTCCATGATGGCATACTTGATAAAGGTACCACCTGCGTCATACACTAAAAACATCTAATGTCCTCTTTCTATTATTACAATTCTTATCACAATTCTTGGCAGAATTATTCTGTCAAGAAATTAAAAATCCGCATAATATAGCCTATTCTATATTATACGGATTTTTACTTATAATATCTATAATTATTTTTGATATTTTTTCAAATAATTGACATTTCCCCGTCCTAATTCAGGCTTGCAACACTCTCGCCCTCAACGAAGGAAAATGGAATTCTTATATGCTTTCCGCTCGGTCCATTTTCAAGCTGGCTCAGCATAAGAGAAACGCCCGTTTCTGCCATCTCATCAGTATTCTGCTTAATGGTAGTGAGCCTTGGAACAATATAATCCGAAAGCATAATTCCATCAAAACCAGCTAAGCTTATGTCACCTGGAACAGTCTTTCCAATATCGTTTATAGCACGGAGAGCACCAAGGGCAATTGTATCACCGATGGCAAATACTGCCGTAGCCTCAGGATTCCTCTTAAGAAGAAGCTTCGCTGCGTCATAGCCATCCCGCATTGAGAATCTGCATGGCTCATACTGCTTATCCTTATCGAATTCGATTCCTGCCTCACTAAAAGCATCAAGGCAGCCCTTGAAACGGCTCGAGCTTATCTCGACACCCTGTAATCTTCCGCCAAGTATGCAGATATTCTTATGACCCTTACTGATAAGGTATCTAATCATTGTCTTTGCGGCATCATCATCATTTGTTGAGATTGATGAAAGGTTATTGTGGTCGCTTGAATCAGCCACATTGGTCATAAGGATAGTAGGAACATTTATCAGTGCAAACTTCTCATTGAAATACTCAACATTTCCACCCAGGAAGAAAAGTCCCTTTGGGTTTCTGTCCCTGCAGAGTCTTATAGCTGTGTCGATTTCATTTCCATCCTCATCAATATACTCAACCACTGCATTCTCACCATTGGCGATGAGAAGCTTCTGAATCTTCTCTAAAATGTCTGCAAACAGCATATTGGCAGTACCCTTGACAATAATACCAAAGGACTGGCTTCTCTGCATCTTAAGGTGCTTGGCATTCTGATTAGGCTCAAAATTGTTTTCCTTTATGACCTCAAGTATTTTCTTCCTCGCCTCAGGGCTAACCTCACTCTGATTGTTGATTACCCTTGAAACTGTACTTATTCCGTAACCAGAGATTCTGGCAATATCTTTTATAGTCAAATTTCATTCTCCTTGTTCAATATGTAGGTCGTCGGAACCATCCTAAATCATGACTCCGTCATGATGGTTCCTCCTGCGTTGCAGAGGTCTCCCCTTTATAAAATTTCGAGAGATTCTCGGTCATAATCTCGGTAATCTTCTTTCCAAGCTCAACCGTGCTCAGTGACTTGACAATCTCTTCTGGAATCTGCTCCACAACATCAATATACACATGCTTCTTCTTGAACAGACGAAGCATATTTCTTATATGTTCTGTTCCTCTGATTGTTGCTACAACAATTGGAACATCCGCTTTTTTTGCAATTTTAAGTGCACCGTTTCTAAGTGGAAGAAGCGGATCCTGGGTAAGATTAACCCTTCCCTCCGGGTAAATACCCATATTGGCCTTTCCACTCTTAATAAAATCTGCTGCCTGGTTAATACTCTGAACTGCTGAAGAAGCACTCTCTCTGTCGATTGATAAACAGCCGACAGCAACCATGTATCTTCCTACAAATGGAATGCCAAGATTCTCCTTCTTAGATACAAAGGACAGCTTTTTCTTTCTAAATGCCAGCATCTCAACCTGTGGATCAAATGCCGACCTGTGATTTCCAACAAAAAGGAACTTGTCCGAGGTAATCTTTTCATCACCGCTAACATGAACCTTCACACGCATTGAATCAAGGAAGCATTTTAGAGTTCCCAGTCCAACCTTTCTGTAAATAGTATCAATTCTCTCTGGTACCTTTCTCTTGTCAATTGTGAGAGATACAAGCATAAAAATAATCAGATTGATACCAAAGCAGATAAGATAATAGCCAAGAACAAGTAAAATCATGGCCACTATACCTATAACCTTTTCTGTAAGCTTGAGCTTAATTCCAGTGAGTATTGAGCCCGCTATGCTTATCATCAGATAAATAAACTTTAACATTAAAAAACCTCGTTGTTTTACCACTTTTTTACCCTGAATCGGGCAATCCTTTTTCATTCCAACATAGACATAATAACATAATAATTTTCAAATAATCAATACCAAATCAGCAGGTAAATAACAAGTATTTTTAACATTACTCATTCTTTTCCATGGCGCTCTTTAAATCCTTATAGCCGTAAAGATGCACTGTGTTTTCCATTATTTTATAGGCCAGATTTTGATCACAATTTTTAAGACTGATTATGAATCTGGTGTATAGTGCAAGCATAGTCTGGCTATAGGTGAACATCTCACCTCTTAGATACGTCTCGTAGGAGGTATCCCACGGCTTATCATCGCTAGTATGAATTATTCGTGCATTTTTAGCAAGTCCAGGGTATTCAGCTGCAAAGGCCTCCATCCACTCAACCTGTATTTTGCATACCGCATCCACAATAGCTCTCTTCTCTTCTGAAACAATAGGCAGTCCGCTCTTAATCTTCTCAAACTCCCATGGTACCGTGCTCTCCATCATATATCCGTATTTCTCTGTTATCGGATTTCTGCCATTATTAGTTGCATCCTTGAAATCGAGAATATACTGGACAAGCATCTCCTTTGTCCATGCAAGATACTGACTGACTCTCATAATTCTAAAGGTTGTCCAGTCATCCTGGCAGTTCGCTCTTCCACCCTCATTCTTAACCTTGTCAAATGCAGTAAACTCCTGCTTTGCGATATACTCTGCAAGTTCCTCAACACTAGGCTTATTAAGCTCTGCTCTTACAAATATCCAGTTTGCTGTGTCCGGCAGGAAGTCATTTCCGGACTTTACCAAATCCTGCTTAATTAATTCCTCAAGAATAAGCATACAAAGCTTCTCAAGAATTATCGGAGCTTCCTCATCATTGTCAGACATAACAAGAGCTTTTTTAGCAAGTCCCTTCGCTTTTACCAGCACTTTAGTTTTCTCAAGTCCTGCAAAGAGCCACTTGTCTATTGGCATATACCTGTCATTCAAGAGATAGATAACCCTTATTGCCTCCTTAACTGCAGCATATCGTATAAGGGCAGCAGAATATACGTCTCCTCTGCTTAAGGCTCTTGGGTAATTGTACTGGGCCGCCTGTCCAAGCTTTGCAATTGCCTCTGCAAGCATTATAAGCTTTGCTCTCTCTGGATAGCCCTCCATAAGCCTGCTTCTCACTCTTGTAAATGCGCCCAGGTCATCTCTGAACACCTTGCCATTTGTAGCCATAGCGAGTCCCTCTGAAGGAACAGTCATATACTCCTCGTCGGTTAACGGTCCGTCAGGATAGCCTGTAAGCTTTGTGAAAAATCCGGAAATAGTACTGACTCCGGTTCTTCCCTCGGCCCTGACATCATTTACCTCGCTCGAAATATTGGTCTCGTTTGGAAAGCGCTTCCTGTAGATTTCAGCAACATACAAATAATAAGCCTCTGAATATGCCTTAGCCAAATCCTCGCCAATCTCCTTAAAGTCAGCCTCGGTAAGCCAGAGCGAAAGACCTGGACCAAAGTCATGGTCCCTGGACACCTTATCATCAAAGCCAAAACAGTCCGAGCCCTCTCCTGCCTTTCCAACTGCGATTCTCTCCTCATATTCTGAAAACCTGCCGTGAATCATTGGTTTAATCAGGCTCAGATAGAAATCCTCCGCCAAATCCATCGCCTTGACAGGCTTAGTATATGCTTCCTTATCCTTAAGCATCTCATTATAGGCATCAAGCACTCTGTTATAGCCTCTCGTCCTTCCGATATAACCCTCAATCATTGGAAGTGCTCTCTCATAGTAAAGAGCCGCCTCTGCAAAGTCCTTTTTCAGCCAGCAAAGCCTTCCCATTGAGGCGAGAGCAAGAGCAAAATGCTGGTCATTTGTACCCATGCAGCTAAATAATTCAATCGAATTACTTATGTCCTCCCAGGCTGCATCCAGTTCACCTGCCTCAATCTCTGAGGCTCCAAGATTCGCATAGGTAACTGCAATCTGAAAATCTGTATTCTCGTACAGCTTACAGATTCTAAGCGCCTCCTCAAGATACTCTGTCGCCTTGGAAAACTCTCCCTTTTCCTCCGAAAGAAGTGCCGCATTGTTATAGTATTCTGCGAGCTGATAATCATCAGGCGAATAAAGCTTCCTGTAGCACTCATACGCTCTTTCGTAATAGGTATCTGCATTATCAAAGTCATTTATCGCTCTGTACACACCGCCAATATTAAGCATTAGGGCTGCGTAATCACCGTTTACTGTGTATTCAAGTTCCTCCATAAGCCTTTCTGATTCCCGGGCTGCTGAAAGGGCCTTATCATACTCACTTTTTTCTCTGTAGTAGCCCATCATCTCGTTATAAATCATAACAAGGGCAGGCTTATCCTCCTTAGACCTCTTCAGGTAATCCTCCAGATACGCAGGAACCTCATCTGAGCGGTTTTTCTTAAAGAGCTTATCTAATTCAGTGTAAAACTCATCCTGATTCATAACGTCATCCCTTCGTCCCGCCAAGCTGCGGGGACAATCTAAAATCTATCCAAAAACTCCTGCAGTGGACAAGGTCTTCCATAGTAGTAGCCTTGAACATAATCAGGGTTTATCTCACATATTGATTTCAACTCATCTCTGGTCTCGATTCCTTCAATACAAAGCTTAAGGCCAATACCATGAGCCATCTCAACTATATATCTGAGCATAGTTTTCTCATATGCACCATTTAAGGCTCTAAGTGTGAAGGACCTGTCAATCTTAATATTGTCTGGATTTAAGGTATAAAGATATCTGAGGTTTGAATAACCTGTTCCGAAGTCATCAAGAGCCATAGGTATCTCTCTCTTTTTTAAGCCCGTGCAGAAGCGTTCAAACTGGGCATTCGATTCAAGCAGTCCACTTTCAGTAACCTCAACAACAATAGCCGAGCTTGGCAAATGTCTCTCATCGAGAGCATTTGTAATAACCTCAAGAACATCTGACCTTAGTATCTGCACATAGGACAGATTGACATTTATCCTGAAATCAGGATATCTCTTTCTAAGCAGCTTACAATAATCAAGTGCCTTCTCGATAACCCAGTTTCCAACAGGCACAATCAGTCCTGATTCCTCAAGAAGAGGAATAAACTCAGCTGGAGATACGAAGCCTGTTTCCTTCGTGTTATATCTTAGTAGTGCCTCAGCTCCTGAAAATTGACATTCCTCCATCTCAACAATCGGCTGAAGATATACCTCAAAGCCGTCAAATTTATTGTTTATTGATCTTCTCATGCAGTCAGTAAGCCTTTTTTCAGCAATGAAATGCTCATATTCCTTGTCATCAAAGATATAATACTGATTTTTACCGGCCTTTTTTGCCTCGTTAAGTGCAAACTCGGTCCAGCGCATAATCATATCATAATCATTATTCACAAGCTTATCACTGTATATTATTCCGGATGAAACAGTAAAGAAGGTTTCATATCCATTATTCTCTATGAATCTTTTTATGCTCTTTCTGATTCTTTCATAGACAACTGGTGCCTTATTATCCTCGCTGTCATCATAGGAAATAATCATAAATTCATCGGCTACAATTCTGAAGATTCTATCCCCTGGAACCAAAACCTCCTTGATACACTCAACCACCTTGCTAATTATCATATCGCCGTAGTCAAGTCCATACTTCTCATTAATCTCCTTAAAATTATCAATTCCGATTCTTTGCAAATACACCGGTTTTCTATGGCCATCCTTGAGGAAATATTCCCTCATACTCTCCTCAGCCATAAGTCCGGTAATATTATCCGCAACCTGCTTCTTACCAACTTCATTTATGCAGCCAGCCACCATTCTCATGTGACCATCTTCTGCATAAATAACGACGCCTCTGCAATTGATCCAGACATTTTTCATATCCTTATCAACCCATCTGTAGGTCAGATTATGTGTTTTTCGTTTATTCTCAGTAATACTATTAATTTCGTTATTGAAGAGCTCCAAATCATCAGGATATATCAGACCTCTCTGCACCTCCATGACATTGTGGTAGCCCTGTAATGGTAAATTGAACTTTTCGGCAGCAGTCCTAGAGATATAGTAGTAATCATTATCCATATCATACACATACAGATAATCATTCATCGTCGAATCAAATAAATCAATAAATCTAATTATTTCTTCTGCTGTAGTATTTTTATTATCCTCTATCTGTTTATAGATATAATCAATTGCATCCATTCCATCCTTCTTTTTCTTTGCCATATGATTTCCTTTCTATAGTAGCAGGTCTATAGTATCAAGTCCCCAAAAATGTACAAAAAAACGCTTCTCCTTAAATTCAGTAGCTCTCCAGTCATTATCTACAATATCAAGCCTGTTCTCGAGCTTGTTCCTATTGATTTCAGAGTAACTTTCTTCATTCATAGTCATTTTGTCTCTGCGAGTTTCCATTAATTCATCTAAAGAAGCTTCTTTACTTTTTGGCATAATAGTATTCCTCCAATCCTTATATATCTAACACCATCATAGTGATATCATCAAACTGTTCCATGTTACCAGCATATTCATCAACACTCTTTTGAACAATTTCTAACAAATACTTGCCCTCCTTGGATGCATTATCCTCGAGAACCTTCTTAAGTCTGTCATCTCCATATAATGTAGCGCTCTCATCTCTGGATTCTGTAACACCGTCCGTGTATAAAAACAGCCTGTCACCCTTCATAAGGCCCTTACTTGACTGTTCATACACCATATCCGGCATCAGGCCAACCGGGCAGCCGTGAACCTTTTTCAGCTGCTTATAATTTCCACCCTCTCTTCCAAAAAATGGTGGGTTATGTCCCGCATTTGTATACTGCATCGTCAATGTGTCAGTATCCAGGATGCCCATCCAGACTGTGGCAAACATCTTTCCCTTATTATCCTCACACAGCTCTTTATTGGCCTTCGTGATAATATCCTTTGCAGCGATTCCCTTCTTTGCATAGTTTCTGATAATAGTCTTAGCCTTCATCATAAAAAGTGCACCAGGTATTCCCTTACCAGCAACATCGGCAATAAGAAAGCATACATGATTTGCATCCACCTCAAAGCAGTCGTAAAAATCTCCGCCAACCTCCCTCTGAGGTCGCATGGTTGCAAACAGCAGGATATCCTCATGACTTTCATAAGGTGGAAATACCTTAGGCAGGGAATCAAGCTGAATCTTTGCCGCCATAGCCATATCCTTTTCAAGCATCTCAGCCTTCATTAAGGCTATTCTGTCCTCCGCCTGTTTTCTCTCAAGCTCGACTATCTGCTCATAATTCTTTTTCATGCCTATGGCAATTTCAATTTCCTTAACAACAACTGCTACTATGGTCTGCACTGAGAACATCAGATACAGATGAATAATCACATGTGTGTACATGTAAATAATATACGAAACTGGAATTGTTAATGAAACCAGTATTACTGTAAGCCCGTCTAGTATATTCAGTTTCTTAATTCTGGCAAGCACCTCGCACAAAAGAAGGCAATACAACACCATCTGCAAAACGCTATATATAACATAAAGATTGGTATAGCTTAATTCCAGTTTTTCGTTAAGACTGTACATGAAAGGAAATAAGGCATTTGCTAGAAACACTACTATTCCAAATACCAAAATCCCGATTCCTATCATAGAAAAAATCTTATTCAGCCCGGCACTAGCCTTCTCAAGAACGCGCATTGCATAGATAAACGAAAGAAGCAGCACTATACAATACACAACAAAGCCCATCAGCTCATCTACCTTTATTATCTTTACATTAAGGTCCGTAAATGGCTTCATTCTGCACCAATCACTTATCATCTGGCAGATGATATTGATATTGTTGACAAGCACAAGAGCAAGAAGGAGTCTGCTTAACTTTTTATCGCTATGCCATTGCACCAGAATAAAAATACTGATTAGTATTCCAGCAGCAAATATTGCCGCAAATGCACAGGCATTAATCATTTGTGTTGACATAAATACTCCATGTTGTTTTTTATCACAAATCTATTATCTCAATTTTTAATCTCTATTTTTTATCACTAAACCATTCTTTCGAACATAATATACTTTTTCACATCTTGGCTCTGTCCAAGTAAGAGCTCAAGTCCCTTGACATACTTTGCATTTACACAATCAATGTAAAATGTGCTGTTGTCAGAGGTTACATCCATATATGTCGTAATAAGCGAGGTCAGCATAAGTGGCAGTGCATTCTTGGTACCTTCATCAATATTAAGAACCATTCTATCAAGAACAACCTTGTCCTCTACTACCTCTACAGCACTAATCATACCAGCAACCTTGTCCTTAGTGATATAGAATCTTGTAAATACAGGATCCAAATCCGATGCCTCAACCTCTAAAGCAAGGCTTATGTCGAAGAGCTGAAGCTCGTCAAGCGAATTGAGCATCTTAACATCCGATGCCATCGCCAGCATCTCCTTCGAATGCTTGAATATCTTGGAGTTCTTTATCTCCTCAGGCGTGTATGTAATCAGCTCGCCACCTGCCTGACCACCCTCAAAGCCAGCGTCCTTAGCTATCTTCTTAACATATTTTAATTCGTCACCCTCTGCAGCAAGTATGAGTTTTACCTCTCTAAAGTTCTTTGCATCGCATTTATCAACGATGTACTCAATAAGCTTTGCCTCTATTCCCTTATTCTTATACTCTTCTTCAATATAGATATATTCGATAGAAAATGTCTTCGCTGCGTATTTTGAATTGCATATTGCAAATGCAATCATATTGTCATCTTCATCAACCGCACCATATACTACCGCTGTAGCTTTCAGTAATTTGCTCAGTGCCACGCAAGAAATCTTCGCCTTGTCCTCTTCAGTCAGACTGTACTTTTCATAGGATATTTCTATATCCTCTTCCACCTTGTCCTCCTCAGCCTTCTCATCATTAATTGACAGGAATTTGTGGAAATTAACGACCTTCAGGATTGATAGTACCATATCGCTTACATTTACAAGCTTAAGTACTCCATGAGTTTTTATCTCCATATCTGCTTTCATTATTACACGTAATCCAGCAGAAGCCACGTAATCACATGCACCGAAATCAATAATCAAAACATCTGTGTTATCAATATTTTCTGCTATGCAGGCTTCTAATTCCTTTGCATATAATGCATCCAGAGGCTTATCAAGAATTATCTTGATTTCGTCACCTTCATTTATAGTTGAAATGCTCATTTTAGTCCTCCCGTTAATAACTATTCTAAACAGCCGTATTAGCTTAACACCTTATAATATGTTGTTATTATATCCTCTTCTTCAAACTTTATTCCAAGTAAATCAAATATTCTTCCTGCCTCTAAATTAATCAGCTGAACATAGATAGAATAATTCTCCTCGTATTTTCTTGAAACCCCTGCGAGTGCCTTGGCAATCAGCTGAACCCCCGCGTAATTGTTGTTATCCTTAATATGTGATGTGTTCCAGTATTCAACACGAAGTGTATCCTCGCCCTGACTAAGGAAGATGCCGCCTCCGATAGATTCATCCGAATTTAAATACACATAACTGATATTTCTGTCAATCGTCGGATCAAGCAGGCTTCTGTATCCTTCCTCCTCCTTAAGCTTCCTTGCGTACTCCATTAACTCAGTCTTTTTAGCATCCTTCATGAGAATAATCCTGTCGCTATTATCCTTATATCTTGCAATTTTCTTATTGCCTCTGATATCGTCCAGATAAAATACTCGCTCAACAATCTCCTCATCCACGACGAACTGATTACTATTAAGCGCTCTTATAAAATTCACATCATTCTCCGAACCGAAGCTATTCGCAAGCATAACCTTTGAACCTGCTCTGCCAGCAGTATCGCATATCTTGGCTATCAGGTCTTCGATAACCCTTGTTCCTTCGTATTCCTCTAGTGCATTTATGTCAATGATTGTTGAAACCTCATCTATATCAACTACTGCAAATGCAACCACCTCATCCTCTAATTCATCAACTGCAAGAACAGCGAAATAATTTTTATTTGCCTCAATGAGCGCTTCTACATCCTTCGAAACATAGGGATAAACCATCTTGCGCTCTTCATTTTTTAATATGGCATACTTCATTATGTCATCCTCCTAAGTATAAGTTTTTATTATCCTTTATTATATATTTCCATCAATCCTTTATTATATTTTTCCATCAATCCACTATGTATTATTTTACTCTAATTATGGTTTTTTTTCAATCAGAAGCTCTTTTAATATACCTTCGCAGGAGTAAAAAAAGAGCATTTACGCTTCAAAAACCAAAAGACACTCTGTCACAAAATAAAAGGCGTCACACCTTTTAGGTATGACGCCCAAATCAAGCTATAAAATATACTATTTCTGCTTCTTGCCGATATATTCAACGATAAGCTTTACTGTATCCTCGATACCAAGTCTGCTTGAGTTGATTGCAAGATCATAATTTCTTACATCCTCCCAGGCACCCTTACAGTAGTTGTCATGATAGGTCTTTCTTCTCTTATCCTGAAGGGCAATCTGCTTTTCTGCATCCTCCACAGTAGAAAGCTTATCAATCTCCATAACACGCTTAAACTTCTGCTCCATATCAGCCATAACAAAGAGTGAGATTGTACAAGGGTACTGGTCTAAAATAGTCTCTCCACATCTGCCGACTATGATAAATGAATCTCCTCTTTCAGCCTTCTTCTTCATATGCTCAAACTGAAGAAATGCGATATTATCCTCATTTGAACTGCTGTAATTACCAAATACTGTCGATAAAAATCTATTCTTTGGAACCTCATCATACTTGTGAAGCTCTGCCGCATCAACTTCCTTCTCCTTAGCTATCTCGTCAAGAAGGTTTGAGTCATAATAAGGAATTCCATAGATTTCCGAAAGCTTTTCTGCGATTACGTGTCCTGCACTGCCGTACTCACGCGCAATTGAAATAATTAACTGCTTCTCAGCCATATTGCACCTCCTATAATCCAAGCTCAGTCTTATATCTGATAACGATACAAATCATTGAAATAACAAGAACGATAATTGTCGCAGGGGCTGCTGACTTACAATACTTGCCCCACGAAACAGGATATCCTTCCTTTGCTGCAACAGATGTACCAACAACATTTGCTGATGCACCGATTGGTGTTGCGGAACCTCCAATATCTGTTCCCATTGAAAGTGTCCATGCAAGAACAGGGAGAAGATTTGGAAGTGCTGGATTTGCTGCTGCAAGTCCCTTGATAACTGGAACCATAGTTGCTGCAAATGGAATATTGTCAACAAATGCTGATGCAATTGCTGATACCCAGAGAATGATTGCAATCATTACTATGATATTTCCACCACTTACCTTCTCGATAAATGAAGCAATAACCTCAAGTACTCCTGTCTCCTCAAGTCCGCCTACAACGATGAAAAGACCGATGAAGAAAAGAAGTGTCTTATAATCTACGCCCTTAAGAATCTTAGGGATGTCCTTTAAATTAGCAATAAGTGTTATAACTGCAATACCAAGTCCGATAGTTGCAACTGTAAGTCCTGTCGATGCATGAGTGATAAGAAGAACTACTGCACATGCAAAGATGATTGAGCTTACAATGAAATCCTTCATATTAGTAATTGCTGATCTTGGTGTAGGAAGAGTCGATGCATCAATCTCAACTGTATTTTTCTTAAGCTCCTTGTGGAAGATAAGATAGAAGTAGATGAGTGTTGCAATAAGTGAAATTCCTGCAATCATACCTGTATTTGTAAGGAAGTCTGCAAATGTATATCCAAGAGACGTACCGATGATGATGTTAGGTGGATCACCACACATTGTTGCAGAACCACCTAAGTTAGCACAGAAAACCTCTGATAAAATCATTGGAATCGGGTTAAACTTAAGAAGCTTTGCAAGCTCAATTGTAACCGCCGCAAGGAAAAGAATAACTGTGATACTGTCGATGAACATTGAAAGTACAGCCGACATTATCATAAATGTAACAAAAATTGGCACAACCTGATAGTGAACAATCTTTGCGATTGTCATACAAAGCCAGCGGAAAAATCCTGCCTTTGCCATTCCCTCTACCATAACCATCATACCTGCGATGAAGATTATTGTTGCCCAGTTAATTCCGCTTGTGCTTTCCTCGGCCTGTCCTGAAACCTTCCAGAACTCAGCTGTGAAAATCTGCTTAAAGTTGAGAGTGTTCATCACAGCCTCTCCACTTCTAAGACAGATACCAAACACTGCGATAAGAGTGAGTGCTCCACTTCCAAGTGTAACATAGTGTCTCTCAATCTTATCAGTGATGATAAGTGCGAACATAACCAGGAAAATAATAACTGCTACTATTGGTGCTGCCATTTTTTTATCCTCCAAATATATGTTTTGATATTTGTTGCACAAAAAATACGGTGTTAAAATATACCCCGTATTTTTCCAACGGTTGTGATTTTAACACCGCAATATCATTTTTTCAAGAACTTTTAAGGATTTAAGCACTTTTTTACAGTTTTTCTTTTTACAGTCCTTCTTTTTATAGTCCTTCTTTTCTCGCAAGCTCCAATGCAGATTTTATTACCTGGTCCATATCATAGTATTTGTATTCTCCAAGTCTTCCACCAAAGATTACATTTATTTCCTTCTCAGCAAGCTTTTTATAATCTGCAAAAAGCTTACTGTTTTTCTCGTCATTTACAGGATAGTAAGGGTCATCTCCCTTTTTCCACTCATTGCTGTACTCCCTGCTTATTACTGTTTTAGGAAGGTCGCATCCTCTCTCATCCTTTCCGAACTCGAACCATTTATGCTCAATTATTCTTGTCCATGGAGTTTCAGAGTCGGTATAGTTTACAGCTGCATTTCCCTGGAAATTCGGAATGTCGAGGACTTCATTCTCAAATCTCACTGACCTGTATTCAAGGGTTCCCAGTGAATAGTCAAAGTATTCATCAATTGGTCCGGTGAATACTACCTTCTCAGCTATATCAAGGTAATGCTCCCTCTCATCATAGAAATTCGTTGAAAGTCTTAATTCCACATCCTTTAGCATATTCCAGACCATGCCTGTGTAACCGCCCACTGGAATACCCTGGTAAAGGGCATTGAAATAATTGTTGTCAAAGGTGAGTCTTACAGGAAGTCTCTTTATAATAAAGGCAGGAAGCTCGGTGCATTTTCTGCCCCACTGCTTCTCAGTGTAGCCCTTGATGAGCTTCTCATAGATGTCTGTACCAACAAGACTTATCGCCTGTTCCTCAAGGTTTTTAGGCTCAGTTATGCCTGCCTCTCTCCTTTGCTCCTCAATCTTTTTCTCGGCCTCGCAAGGTGTCACGACTCCCCACATTTTATTGAAGGTGTACATATTGAAGGGAAGGCTATATAACTCACCCTTGTAATTTGCAACCGGTGAGTTGGTAAACCTGTTGAACACTGCATACTGGTTTACATAATCCCAGACAGTCTTGTCATTTGTATGAAAGATATGCGCTCCGTATTTATGTACATTTATACCCTCGATTTTTTCAGTATAAACATTTCCGGCTATGTG
>DCHE01000014.1:231-370 GCA_002314775.1 Lachnospiraceae bacterium UBA1760 | reverse complement strand
CTCTTTCCCTTTTTCTTCGCCTCCGAGGCAAGTACCGCACCGAAAAGTCCGGCTCCTACTATTATATAATCGTACTTTTTCACTATAATCTCCAATCCACCCTTTTATTTTGGGTGTGCATCCATTTGCCAGGCAATTC
>DCHE01000014.1:0-211 GCA_002314775.1 Lachnospiraceae bacterium UBA1760 | reverse complement strand
TCCTGACAGTCAAATCAAGTATAAACTATTAACATATTTTCTGCAAGGATCTAGGTATACTGGCTGAAATTTGGCTGAAATCTCTACAGGCTGCTTTCCCTGTATAATATTCAGGTCGCATCTAACGCCCCGCTTACGTGAAGACTCGTATTATTTTTCAATATTTTGTTTTATTTGACTGATTTTTATTATAGAATATGAATAGTGTTAT
>DCHE01000043.1:10213-12660 GCA_002314775.1 Lachnospiraceae bacterium UBA1760 | reverse complement strand
CAACTTCGACACATGTTCCATACTGTAATGACCAGTTTATCAGTGCCGGCTCATTACATTTAACCGAGATAGTAATATTCCCATCTTTGTTTTCAATGATTCTAAAATCCTTACCAAACCAATCAACCAGAGTATCCATCATTCCTTCATCAGTCTTTATGGTGGCAGTGACTGATTCACCAAATCTCATATAAATATGCTCAGCCATATGCTTTGGAAGATCAAGATGACCATCTAAGCCCTGTACTTCTTTCTGTGGTTTTACCTTTTCATCCATTATCTGAACCTTGGACATCTTATCGATTCGGTAATATGTAACATTTTCATACTTATCTATATTTCCAAGCAGATAATAATGTCCATTAGAAGCAACCATCTGATATGGGTTCATAATATAGTCCTTGCCCTGGTCATGCATTTTAAAATCAGTACCATATTTATTGTATCGGAATGTGATTTTTTTCTTCTGATCCATGGCCTCATTAATGGCACTTACATTATAAAGGACTCCCTTATTATCTGTTCTATGTAATAATGGCGTTGGCTTAACATGTGATACTTTTGCATCAAAATAAATATTTCCAAAGCCTTTGAGCTTCTCAATAAGCTTCTTGGCTGCTGAATCTGATAACGTCTTAGAGAAAAGAACTGAATCAATAAGAATACGCAATTCCTCATCCTCAAATTCACGCTCTTCCAGATAATATCCATCATTATCTGGATTATCCTCATCAAGACCACCTATTTCATATCCCATATCACGAAGAGAAATAACATTAGCCTTAACTGATCTCCTGTCAATCTTCTCAATTCCATAATCAGCCTTAAGCTTTCTCATTATCTCCTGCTGAGTTAAATGATGCTCTATGTCAGAATAATTCCTTAAAATCTCCAAGATTAATATATTTAACATCTTTTTGGTTTCTGTACCATATACTTTCAATTGCATCGGATATACCTCCTAGGATTGATATATTAATTATAGCACACTCCTATCGGTATGTACATTTTTTTGTAACTACAGCACCTCGCCTTGTAAAGTGAGACGCTTTGCATGAAATAAATTGTTAGCTATTCGATACCCAGTAATCTTAGGTATCTCCTTTTTTTCTTGGCAATTAACTACTACCCATTCAGAATGTAATGCAGCGACCCAGCTCATAGTCGAATCAAGCTCCTCTTTATCTTCTTTATCCCAAAACAGAATAAAACCTCTGCATTCACCATTCTGATCATTAACAAGTATCATCCTATAAGGCATTGCAAACATCTTAATAAACTTATGGAATGATGCAAGATTACCTTTTCCTTGATCATTTTTTAAATATATAATATAGGACAACTTTTCCTGTTCGTGCACTAAATCAGGTATATCCTCAACTTGAAAAAATAATCCCGATACAGATTTCACATCTTTATGTAATGTATCCATAATCCATACCCTGCTACTTAATAACCAAGAGCCTAGCACGTGGCTCCTTTCTCATCGGGAAATCACGCATCTTAATATTTGAGACAGCCTCTAACTGACCATTAGTTATAAGACCGACCCTAACCTGTACCAAATCATTTCCATTCATATCTGTATAATAAAATACCGAGCAACTACGAACATCGCTCACATATTCAACAACACCCGACTCTTCAATGAATTCTTGATACCATTTTATTATTGAGAAGTTATCCTCCTGACCATTAAAAACCATTCCTATTGGTAAAACACTACATTCCTTCAATCTAATGGAATAATGAAATTCTTCAATCTTGTTTTCCATCCTGTCACATCCAGTAGCATGTTCTGGCTCATCACAATCATCATCCTCTACACAAAGATCCGGCATGATAATTGCGAATTCTCTCATCCTACAATTGTCATCACCGTATTCGTATTCTTCAGCTTCAAAAGGCAATCCATCATCAAACATTCCTGTTTGATAACCAACATTTTCTGGTCCAATTTCCAAAACATGGTTACATATTGGGAAATCCTTATATCCTTCTATATACTGGCATCTACTCATATTCAGCCTCCTTTACTTGTATCCCCATCACATAATTATTATCCCAAATAAGACTGACATTTTTTTGCACACAAAAAGAGAGAATACCGTAGTTAGCAGCATTCTCCCTGAATTCAACGTAAGCGCCCAATAAAATGGCGTCCCTTCTAAAATTATCCCGCATCCCACATTTAATGCGAGGATGCGAGCATTTTACTCTAATTAGTTTTTACAGTTTGCGAGTACTTCGGGATTCCAGGGAGCAATTAACTCCAACTGATCATCAGTCCATGACTTTGAAGGTCTTTGGCTTAAGATGTACTCGATATATTTATAGATATTTAAATCATTGGCTTTTGCCATTTCAACAATGCTATAAATGGTAGCGCTGGCAGTAGCTCCTGCTGGTGAATCTGAGAATAACCAGTTCTTTCTGCCTACAGTGAA
>DCHE01000043.1:3543-10105 GCA_002314775.1 Lachnospiraceae bacterium UBA1760 | reverse complement strand
TTGCTGATATATGTTACAGCTTTATCCAGTCTAGAGTTTTTGACAGGATTTAGCGAATCAAGCCATGCAAAGAAAGCCTCCAAAACAGGTTTCTCTTTTTGCAGACGAAGCTTATAACGCTCTTCATATGAGACATGTTTCTTGTTAATAGAATCCTCTATCTCAAAGAGCTTATTGCAATATTGGACTCCCTGTACTGCTGGATTTGAATAGTCATACTGTTTGCCCTTTGGAACAGCATCAATAAGATACCTTCTTACATGGGCCCAGCAGCAACATCTTGTAATGCCTTTTACCTTGTTGTAACCCTGGTAACCATCGCATTCAAGATAACCCTCAAATCCTTTTAGGAAGTAGTTGGCATTTTCTCCTGCCCTGGTTTCGGAGTAACCGTATAGGATTACAGGTGGTAAGCCATCCTCGCCTGTACGATACACCCACATGTAGGACTTTGACTCAGCCCTTCGACCTGGTTCCTTTAATACCTGAACCGGAGTCTCATCAGCCATTAGAAAGTTTCTTTCTAATAGCTTTCGGTGAAAGAACTGATAAAGTGGATCAAAATAGTTTTTTGAACAATAGATGATCCAGTTTGCCAAGGTGGTACGGCTTAGGTCTATTCCGTACTGCTTCCAATCTTTCTCCTGCCTGTAAAGAGGCATTGCATTGGCATACTTTTGATATATAGTCCATGCAACGGCTGACTCAGATGCAAGAGAATGCTTCATCAATGGTTTCTTTTCAGTTGTAGCTTTTATGATATATGGCTCATCAGTATTCTTACATTCTGGACAGCCATAATGGTAACTTATGTATTCCTTGACCTTTACTTTGGCTGGGATATATTCGATTTCCCTTCGAATCAGTTCCTTGCCTATAAGTTCAAGTTCAGTACCACACTGAGGGCAGATTTTATCTTCGTCAGGAACATCAACAATGACTTCTTCAACAGGGATTCCCTTGAGTTTCTCTTCAAGAGTTGTTTTTGATTTGCGAGTGTATTCCTTAACAACTGTTTCAATATCAGGATCATCAGGCTCCTCGTTTTGAAGAGTTTCAGCTTCATCAAAGAGGGATAACTGACCATCGATATCATCAGTCCTACGCTCACTGGACGTACCAAAGAGTTTCTTGGTAAGATAATCGATCTGTTCAAGGAGATTTGCAATCTTTTGGTCCTTTTCTCTCATTAAGGCCTGAGATTCTGCTTCGCGGGCATTGGCATCGTCAATAGACTTTTGCAATTGAACAATGACAGTAGTCTGTGCTGAAACAGTAGTATTAAGTTGTGAAATAGTGTCTTTCAGTTCCTGCAACTGAATGTCTCTAGCACCTTTTGCCATGATATTTTCTCCTTGATTTGATACTTAAATTATACCAAATCAAAGGTGCCATTCATAGCAAGAAATGCAGTATTTTCAAGGCTTTGCGGGGTGTTGAAGTATTGTTCACAACCACCATTTTTAGGGAGTAGGTTATCAACATTTTTGTAAGGTGTAATGGCTTTAGGTTGTTCAATTTCAAGTCCGGACATAAGCCAATCGAACTGTTGCCAGGTTAGTGGTTTGACTTCTGATTTATTTCTGGGCCACTTGTACCTGCCCTCAACTGCAAGTCGTTTGTACAATAGTACAAAGCCATCAGTTTCCCAAAGAAGTGCTTTCATTCTGTCGCATCTTTTACCACAGAATAGATATAAAGCACTACGCTTAGGGTCCATATGCAGTTGATCTATTATAATGGCGCACAGACCATCAATAGATTTTCTCATATCGGTGTAACCGCAGACTATATATATCTCATTTACACCGGAGATATCGCCTAACATAAGCTGCCTTTCATTGCAGCTATGACTTGCGATAATAGTACTGAATCAATTCCATTTGGAATTGTCAGTTTAGCTCCATTTATTTCTAATACAAGTGATGATGTATTAGATGGGGCATCTATACAAGCTGAATGAACGTAAATGCTCCATAGGGAGTACCCTCCCTCAAAATTAATAGTTCTGAGATAATCTCCATATGAACATACGACGTTTTCGTCGAATTCGCCGAATTCGGCGAAAGTTACGAACAAGGAGGTTATCAATGAGTAAATCAGCTACGTTAACAAAAGACATTCGCTTTCAGCAGTGGGTCGAACAAGTTCAGGAGTTTCAATCCAGACCTTCAGGCATGTCAATGACAGCCTGGTGCAAAGAACAAGGAATTGCCGTCTCAACATTTGTCACTAGATTGCACAAAGTGCAGGATAAATATCTAGAACAAACAGACGCTAATCTAACATCACCAGTTTCTTCTACAGAAATGGTTCCCGTAGTCACACCTACATTTGTTGAGCTACCTGTGATGACTAAAGCTAAGACCTCATCTTCCGTTGCAGTTATTACTTGTGGCAATGCCAAGATTGAAATATCTGAAGATATTTCTGAAACACTTCTTATCAAACTGATTGGAGCTGTTTGCCATGCTCAATAACGCATCAGGTTTTAAGAAAATATATTTAGCAACAGGTTACACTGACTTACGTAGAGGTATTGAAGGCTTGGCTGGAATAGTACGTTTTCAATTTAACCTAGATCCATACGACAAAGATACTATCTTCCTTTTTTGCGGAAAGAAATGCGATCGTATCAAAGCTCTCATATGGGAAGGCGATGGTTTTCTCCTTTGCTATAAGAGACTTGATATTGGTGCATTCAATTGGCCCAGATCTGCTGAGGAGGCTGTTGAGATTACTTCTGACCAGTATCATATGCTTATGCAAGGGCTAGAAATCATAGCCAAGCATCCTATTACAGAGCTCACCAATCCACCTAAAGCAATGTAGCTTTTGTGCATTTCGTAGATTTTTATAAATCTAAAAATACTTGAATATTAAGTTTTTAAATGGTTATCCACTAAACATCGCAACAATGAGGAATACTCCACGTTAAGTTTTCCACTAAGCTGTTTATTGTGGATAACAGTTCTAAAAAGCCAACGATTCTTAATGATTTTTGACTTTTTAGAGTTGTTATCCACCGTCAAAATGACGGAGTGACAAAGACCGCAAGTTCGCGGAAATATGCGGTATTTGTTATAATAGAGCCAGTAAGAAAAGAGGCTCTGTTATGGCAATTAAGTATACCGAAGAACAACTTAATACTGTAGATCAGTCGCTTTTAATTCAAATGCTTCTCAATGAGCAGGAGCATAATGAAGAGCTAACCCAACAGATAAAAGAGCTGAATGCAAAACTCACTGCGATGGATGAAAAGATGCAGAACCTTATGGAGCAGATCATTCTGTCTAACAAAGCTCGTTTTGGCCGTTCATCAGAAAAGATGGATGATCCATCCCAAATCAGCTTTATGGAAGTAGATGGTAACATCATTTTCTTTAACGAGGCTGAGGCCGAATACGACCTTGACGCTGACGAGCCAGATGATCTTGAAATACCTAAAAGAGGTAAAAGGCCATCAGGCAAAAAGGACAAAGATCTTGAGGGGCTTCCAACAGAAAGAGTTGATCACTACATGAGTGAAAAGGAACTCATCTCAACATTCGGTGAGAATGGATGGAAGCAGCTTCCTGATGCAATATCAAGAAGGTATAAGTTTGTCCCAGCACAGGTAAAGGTTGAAATACATCACATAGGTGTATATGCAAGTAAAAAGGATGAAGGCTTTATGGTAAAGGCTAAGCATCCTAAAAATCTATTACCAGGAAGTCTTGTTTCACCTTCGCTTGCTGCAGCGTTGATGAATGCAAAGTATGTCAATGCCACTCCTCTTGCTCGTATTGAAAGAGAAATGGAGCGCTATGGTTTAGCTATTTCTAGAAAAAACATGGCCAACTGGATGATTCGTCTTGGAGAAGAATACATCTCTGTTATGTATGATTATCTCCACAAGCTTATGTATGGCTATCACGTCATACAAGCCGACGAGACGCCTGTACTTGTAAACAGGGATGGCAGGCCAGCTGGAACTCATAGTTATATGTGGGTATACCGTACAGGGCATATGTATAAGGACAAACAAATCGTCCTATACGAATATCAGATGACTAGAAACACATCCCATCCACGAGAATTCCTAAGGGATTACAGTGGAATCTGTGTAACTGATGGTTATCAGGTATATCACACACTCGAGAAACAACTCGAGGACCTCACAATAGCGGGCTGCTGGGTTCATTGCCGACGCCGATTTGAGGAAGCATGGGAAGTCATTGGCAAGGTAAAAACAAAAGACTGTATGTCATACCTTGTTATGAAACAAATCCAAGCAATCTATCGTGAGGAAGGCAAACTAAAGGAGCTTTCTGCTGAGGAAAGAGCGACGCAGCGACAAGTTGTTGTAAAACCACTTGTTGATGCTTTTTTTGCATACCTAAAAATCCATGAGCATGAAGCTGGTTCATCTGGCAAACTTCATGATGCTATTACCTATGCTCTTAACCAGGAGAAATACCTTAGAGTATTTCTCTCTGATGGTGAAGTACCAATTGACAATAATGCAAGTGAGCGAGCAATCAGAGGCTTCTGCGTTGGTAAAAAGAACTGGGAAGTTATTGATACCATAAATGGAGCAAAAACTTCAGCCATGATCTATAGTATTGCCGAAACTGCCAAGGCTAATAACTTAAAACCTTATGATTATTTCAATCATCTGCTCGAAGTAATACCAGAGCATATGGATGATACAGATATATCATTTCTTGATGATTTATTACCTTGGTCTGATAAACTTCCTGATAATATCAGGAAAACACAAAAGTAGTACCGGCTGCGATAGCAGCCTTAAAAAATCAAGGTACTTGGTATGGAGCATTTACGTTTATTGAGGCACAAGTTTGCGCAAAAAAATGCCAGGGAAGAAATGCAATCGCATTTCTTCCCTGGCAAATGTGGAGTTTCTTTACAGCCCCTCTGTTTTATTCTTCAGAAAAAATCTTTTCTATCGCTCCAATTATTTTTGTCTGCATAGGTGGTTTAACAAAATATCCTGCAGGTTTAAGATCCAAAACCGCATCAACATGTGCTTTATCTGCAATACCTGTCAAAAAGATAACCGGCACATTGCGATAATCATCCTCTGCTCTAATCATCTCAAGAGTCTGCTTACCGTCTACTACAGGCATTTCATAATCTAAAATGATGAGATCAGGTTTATCCTGTCCCATTACCTTCATGCACTGTGCCGCCGAAGTTGCAATTGAGACCCTATACTTATCCTGTAGCATATTTCTCATATTTCTGAGCAATACAGGATTGTCATCAACCACAATAATGTGATGTTTATCAATGGACTCAACACTACGCAAAATGACATCTGCATCCATGTTGAATTCCTTACAGAGAGCCTTTATTATTGCATCTCTTCCCAAATCTCTGACATGCTTGCATTGACCAGAGTAATAGAATGAAATGAAATTCTGCTTTTTTGTTTCACTTCCGTATGTGATGACCGGAAGCTGTGCATTATATTCCTCTATAGCCATAAATATCTCATTATGCATAACATCAAAGTTTTCGATATTTATCAATACAATATCCGGCGTATACATCTTTAGCATGCTCTTCACAATCTTTGCATTATCAGTACATAACTGTGTATCAAAATGCAAGGCTAGAAAAGCATTCAGTTCAGAGGTGTCATCATTAAAATCACCTACAATAAGAATCTTTCTCATCTCATACACTCCTTAGTTATTGTTGTAGTAAATCTATTTCTGCTATCGCTTCATCATCTTCGAGATTTAGTATATGTAAATTCAAGGAATCTACCACCTGCTGAATATCATCTGGATAAGTATATGAATTAATCTGCTTCATAAAATTATCCGATTGCTCTAGTTGATGCATCAGTAATGACATTTTTAGCATCTCGAGCAATGCATAAAATTCATCCATATCTTCAATATCTGATTTTGCCTCTTCCGACTGCAATACAGATAAACGTTCCTTTGTAACCTCCATCTCCTCAATCAAAACAGGAGTTAATGCCCTTATCCTGTCATCCAGACCATCCCTTGCTGCATATTCAAGAATTTTCGCTAGCGCGCCAAGTGATGTAGCTCCAATGGTATTGGCCATACTCTTGATAGCATGAACCTTGATACGATAGTCATCAATCAAATGTTCTGTATCAAAACTATTATATAAACTGATTACTTCATCCTTTTCATAATCAATGGTCTCAAAAAAATCCACCGCAGTCTGACGTACCATATTGGTATCTGGGAAATGTAATAACGCATATTCCCAATCAATACCCTCTATCTCTGGAAGTTCTACTTTATATACTCGATTATGTCTTACTTCCTCATTCTCATTTTCTTCATGATAATCCAGCAATTCTTCTGGAAGAAAATCTCTAATCATCTTTTCCAGCTGAGCTGGAACAATTGGTTTAGATAAGAATCCATGAAATCCCATTGTCAGATATCGTTCCTTGGCTCCTGCTACCGCGTTAGCTGTCAGAGCAATTACTGGTGTGCCCATGCACATATTATTCTCAAGCTCCGCCATAGATCTAAATGTTTCCAAACCGTCCATTCCCGGCATCATATGA
>DCHE01000043.1:0-3517 GCA_002314775.1 Lachnospiraceae bacterium UBA1760 | reverse complement strand
ATGCTGGTTCTGCATCAGCTTCAAACATTCATGCCCACTGCTTGCCTCAGATATTTGCACCTTCGATTCTTTTAAAAGCGCAACAAACACCTTGCGATTCATTGTATTATCATCTACAACCAAAAAGTGTGCTCTTGGAGCCTCAAAGCTTGTTGTGTACTCATATGTCGAGCTCATATGTGCAATACGCTCTGTGAAATCTCCTATTGGTTCTGCATCAGCTACACCCTGCGTAATGGTAAATGAAAACTCTGAGCCAATTCCATAAGTACTTTCAACATTTAGCTTGCTGTCCATCATCTTTAAAAGATTCTGAGTTATCGCCATTCCAAGTCCAGCACCTTCAATATTTCTATTTCTAGATACTTCAAGTCGCTCAAACGACTCGAACATCCTCTTTATATCTTCTTCTTTAATTCCTATACCCGTATCCTTTACAGAAAATGTAAGGTCAACAGAGTTATTTGTATTGTTAGTACAACTAACTATTACATCAATTTTTCCTTCATGAGTATACTTAACCGCATTAGTGATAATATTAGTCAATATCTGCTTTATTCGCACGTCATCACCAATAAGGTTACAAGGAATAGAACTATCCACATCCATATTGAGCTTGAGATCTTTTTCTCTTGCCTTCATCGTCGCACCATTTATTACATCATGCATAAGGCTCATGAACTGATACTCACCATCAATAATGCTCATTTTTCCTGACTCAATTTTTGTAATATCAAGAATATCATTTATCAAACTAAGAAGTGTTTGAGATGCTGATTTAATATCAAGCGCATATTCTTCCACTTTCTTTTCAGATGTCTCACGAAGAATCATTTCATCCATACCCATAATAGTGTTAATTGGAGTACGAATTTCATGTGACATATTTGCAAGGAAATTACTTTTTGCCTCTGTTGCCGTTTGAGCCTGCTTTTCTGCACGCTTTGCTGCAAGAGTCTTTTCCAATAAATCGTCATTATTTATTTCTGCCAAAGAAAATAACTTGCTATAGATGTTCACCTGGAATTTTACAATAACACCTATCGCAAATGTGGTAACAAACAATGACTGCACAATATCAAAATATACAGCAGCTGTGGTCGGTCTTTGAATAACAAATTCTGGGTGGTAGTAAGACACTATATAACAGCCTAATACAATTGCCAAATCAGTAAGGACCATAAAAAAGAAGTCCATTCCATCTAGGAGCATAAAGATGAACAGCATACCAATTGAAAACCAGCACACCATACCACTGTTTACTCCTCCACCAGTAAAATACATTACAGGAAAAAGGATAATGGCAACAGCAAAACATATTACTATCGTAGCATTTCTAATTTGATTCTTATAATTTGCCGCATATAGACAACCTACATCTATAATAATAGCCATAGCAACAACAACAATTCTAAGAACTGGTAAATGCTCAATAATACTGATAGGCAGAGTAATAAGCCCTCCAATAAATCCTACCAGCATAGTAATATTAAACAATACTAGTTCATTAGGAAGTTCTGTGCTAAAAAATGTTTTGTATAATGACTCTATTTTTCTCATTCGTTTCCCCAACACCCACGCCTAAATGCACAAAACGGCAGAGACATAGTATGTCCCTGCCGGATAAGTATTATACTCCGAGTTCTGCTTTCATAGCAGCAAGCTCATCTTCTACAGCTTGATTTCCACCTGAAGAATACTTTGCTTCAAGAGCCTTAGCTGGATCAGCAACTTCTGCTGCTGCATTAAGCTCTGCCTCTGCATTTGCGGAATCAAGCATTCTATCAGCCTTGTCCTCCATACGTGAGAAAACATCCATGGCATTTGCATGCTTTTCAGCCGCTCCGGCATATTTATTAATAGTTTCTTGAGTTTTCGCTACAGCAACTTTAGCCTTAACAGCTTCTCTTCTATCCTTAAGCTGCTGAATATCTGTTGTAAGCTTATCATGAAGTTGTCTCATCTTCTCAGAATTAGCAGCTGCTGCATCATAAGATGTTTTGAGGCTTGCACCTCTAGCTTCAAGTTCCTGCTTTTTAGCAATAAATACCTTGGCATCTTCATCATTTCCTGCTTCAAGAGCCTTCTTTGCCAAGTTAGTATATTTCTCAACCTGCGCAAGATTTTCCTCATAAAGTCTCTTGCAGCGCTTTTCTTCTGCCATGACTTCAGCTGTCTCTTTTTTTACTTCAGCCAAATCCTCTGTCATATTTCTGATGTACTGATCGCACATCTTTGCAGGATCCTCAAACTTATCCAACAACGCATTAACATTTGCAGACATAATATCAGCAAATCTTGATAAAATATTACTCATGTCATCCTCCCTAAAAAGCATAGTTTCACTTACTAACTATGCTAATTTAAATATAAATTATTAGCCTAATTTTAACAAGCTAAACTCCTGTAGTTTCATGTGAATTGTTTGTGTCCATTGACTCATATTTTTTAGCCAAGTCACTTGCTGCATCTTCATATTTTTCAAGAGGAGTATTCAGTATTCTTTCTGTAGCTTCTTCCTCTTCCTTCTTGGCCTGGCGTTTCTTTTTCCACCATTCATATCCCACAATAACAATGACACCAACACCACCAATTCCAATAACTATCGGCCAATAGTTAGGTGTTACCTTCATAATTCTGGTTCCTGATTTTTCAAATCCCGCAGATAAAAAATCCTCCCAGTCATTGTATGATTCATCATAATAGCACGAAGTCAAATAGTCTCCCAAAATCTGGCAGGCCTCATCATCCATGACCTCTCTCGCCTGATGGCCAACTGCATATGCAGCAACAAAATCCTCACCTGCATTTTCAAGCTCTACTGAATCCACAAACACTACAACGATATGTGCTTCATCCTGAATTGCTGTATCGTATATGTACTCTGCATATTCACTCACCTCAGAATACTTTGGCATAGAATTACCATTGATATCCTTTGTAATATAAAGATAAGGTGAAACGCCTGTTTCTTTGTAGAAGCTCTTCATACCTCTTTCAAGCTTAGATATATTATAAATATATCCAGCGTCATCTGTGACATATCCAACATCTACAACCTTGGCATCCAGTTTCTCTCTATCAATGGTTGATTTACTAATTGACTCACCACCTGATGAACTACTAGGAACCACACCTACAAACACTGCAAGCATAACAATTACGCAAATCCACGCAATAATCGCAGTGGTAAACCCACCTGTCACTGGTCTATCACTATGATAAACGCGGTGTCTTCTAGGCGGTCTATAGCCACCACTATGAGTTGGGCCATAATACATAGACCCGCCACCCATGTGTCTTGTAGACGAACCACTTCCATAGTGTCTACTACCTCCACTAGCACGTCCGCTTGAATAACTACCTCTATGGCCTCCGCCAGAAAAGCCTCCAGTATGGTGACTACCACCAGAGAAACTTCCAGAACTATGTCCACCTCCGCCTGAGAAGCTTCCGCCACCTCCTGCTCTTCCCATAACAAATACCTCCTACATAACTATATATTCTCAATCTGCCA
>DCHE01000017.1 GCA_002314775.1 Lachnospiraceae bacterium UBA1760 | reverse complement strand
AGCATTTTCATTTCCTATAATGTAGTCATAACAAAGAAATACTTACTACATGGAGGAAATGAAAAATGAATAAGAAAGTAGAAAACAAGAAGCATATTGATATTATTGCACAGGCGTTTTATGGCAACCGTACATTTACAAGTATCACGGCAGATGAAGTGGATCGATTTATACTTGGATATCTTGATTCATCAATTAAAATAAGCGAGAAGATTGACAGGACTATAGTTCGAATTCCTGACAGCGAGAATGTCGTGCTTGTTTATAACAAGTACGAGGAAGAGGAAGATTTGGAGCGAGTAAGAAAATGCTTCGAGGAAGACGGCTATGAGATTAAGCCACTTGCGGTTATTCCTGAGCTTGACCTTAAGATTTATAGCCGCTGCATTGCCTGCAGAATAAATGAAGCAGGTGATTTAGAGAGTCTGTGTGAAAGCGATTGTGAAAGAGTTATGAAGTATCTTGCTAGATAAGATTGGAGGGATTGAAAATGAACTCACCACAATTAGAAATAACAGAATATACGTTTGACATACACACGGTTAAATGCTAGAATAACCGTAAAGAAAGTGCTACCGATAGACGGTTAGCCTGATATTTTAACGACGAATAGCCGCCAAGGTTTTCAGGTTTGGGCGGCTATTTTCGTGTCTTGGACTCTCTCTTACCGAAAGCGTATCCAAGACTAAAACATGAAATACATAAGCTGATAACAGCTATTAATCCTTCGATAGTGAGCATAACCACGAACCTCCTTTCACAAATTTCCATAAAGGATTTCTATGTGAACAGAGCTATAACTCTCTGGGGGAGGCTAACCGCCTACCGTGTAGGGTAGCACCAATACTATTATAACAAACATACGTTCTGTAATCAAGAACAAAAGGAAAATTGTGATAATGTGCAGCAAAAGATAATAGAATATACGTTTGACGCAGATGCGGTCAAATGCTAATATAGGTATATAAGAAGGTGCTACCGATAGACGGTTAGCCTGATATAGTTTATTGGTCGAAATGACCGCTCAAGTTTACCAGGCTGTGGGCGGTCATTTTGTGTTTATTTATTGCTCTTAGAGCCAGCAGCATAACCAAGAGAAAAAAATTATAAAAATTATAAAACTTTTTTTATACCTTCGTTGTCTTATTAGTATAAGGGCTAAAAAATAAGAGATTTGCCTGGAAAAAAAGAAAACGGAGGAAAGAAAAATGAGTTTTGTAAAGAAAGTGGTTAATGGAGTTTGGAGAGTTGCAAGTCTTGTATGGATTGCAATAGTGGTTGGTGGGATTATGAGCATTTCTAATCAGAGATACTCTAGTCCGATGGCCTATGCGATAATGTATGCAATGATTGGGTTGATCGGAGTTCTGTATGTGGCGGCTGAGACATTTGTTTTTGGAATGAAAAGGAGATGCAGCTGCTGCAGGAAGATGTTTGCTATGAAGAGAACCGGCAGGGAATACGTTGGAAGTGACAATATTTCAATTCTTACTGAAGTTAAGAGATATAACAATAATCATGATAAAATTGGCACAAGAGAGGAATATATTCCAGGCACAAGGAAGTGGTACAGAAAGGTTTATACCTGCAAGTGCTGTGGCCATCAGCGCTATATTTCATACTGTAAAGATTATAAAAACATATAATAGGAGCTTGCAAATATAGTATGCCAGATGTTAGTGTAATAAAGCTATTAAAGAAACTTGTGCAGCTTGATTACGATGCATTTCTAAGTGAAGGTCTTATTAAAGGGAAATGCATTGTTGAAAGGAAGGCTAGTTCACCTTGTGTATTAACCGAAAAGGAACCGGAGGAAGAAGATGATTAGTTCATATATTGAGGCAGTAGGCCTCGCACTTAATGGAAATAACGAAGGATTTACGTACCTTTACGAGAATACCTATTACGACAAGTACTATATGGCACTTAAGTATATGGGAAATGAAGAGGACGCTCAGGATGTGCTTCAGGATGCATATTTGAGTGCATGGAATAAGCTAAGTACTATAAGAGAGCCGGAGAAATTCCCTAACTGGCTCAGCCTTATTGTTGCCAATACAGCAAAAAATGCATTAAAGAAAAAGAAGCCGGTTTTATTTTCGGAGCTTTCATTTGATGATGGTGAGGGTAATTATTGTGAGTACGATGTTGAGGACGATTATATTGGCGCGCAGCCAGAGGTGAATTATACGATTCAGGAGACCCAGCAGTTTTTGTACGAGATGCTTGAGAGTCTGTCTGAGGAGCAAAAAATGTGCATTCTCATGTATCACATTGAGGATATGAAGATTAAGGACATTGCACAGGCTCTTGAGATTTCTGAAAATACAGTTAAGTCAAGACTCACCTATGGAAGAAATGCCCTCCGTGCCAAATGTGATGAAATGCAGAAAAAGGGCTACAGACTTTACAGTGTGGCTCCGATACCATTTTTACTTTATCTTGTTGGGATGGAGTCAAGGGCTTATTATGCGTCGGGTGTGGCTGCTTCGGCTATAGCAAGGTGCTATGCAACCAACTATGTATACGCAGCCATGGCAAATAATAGCACTGCGAGTAGTGGAGTAAGCGTGTCAAATGTCAGTCAAGGTAATGTCGCAGGAAAAAGTGTTGCTGCAAAGGGAGCAAATTCTTTGGTGACAAAGTTGGCTGTAGCCATAGTATGCTCGGCAATTGTAATTTCAGGAGTGATAATTCTGATATCAGTGCTAGTTAAAAACAAAAAGAGTGAGAACAATGTAAATGCCAATATTACCACTGAAATCACTGGGTTAACCGAAGCGAAGAATACTGAGGTAGAAACTGCTATAAACACTGAGGAAAATACTGAGGAAAACACTGAGGAAAACACCAAAACAGAAACTTCAGAGAACACTTCAGAGAACACAGATACGGAGACTGAGGTAAGCACTGAGGAGAAAAAAGAAGAAGATAATTACTATGATTTGAGCAACCTTTATGGCTTGCCTAACCCTGTTTATATAAATATTAGAAGTAAGCTAATCGAAAAAGGTGAGCCGGATGAAAATGATATAGTAATCGACAGATATGAGCTTCAGCTTGAGGAGATCGAGGGCGGATTTCTGATTGAGATTTCAAGCATTAACTATACAATTTCTATGACCTCTGACCAGTACAATAACTGCACCGAGGAGAATATTGTTGCTGGTGAAACATTTACCCTTGTCAGTGAGGAATACAACGAAAATGGAAGACCTACAAAGGAATTTGTTGGCGAGGATGGTGCAACCTACAAGCATAGCAATGATATAATGGGACCATTTGATGATTTTACTGGAATGGAATATTTTGAGCTTTACGGTGATAATTATAAAAGAACGGTAAAGCTTGATGAGGGGACTAAGATATTTATTCCGTATGGAACTGAGATGGACGAAATGCTAAAGGACAGAGCGGCTAACAGAGAGTTTAGCGGAGGAAATCCAACAGGAATTTTAAAAATCCAGTTCGACCAGGATGGAAATATAGTAAAGAGCCAGTATCAGTAATTTGCGGTTTCGTGGGTTCTTGCATATATGCATAATCGCTTTAAATGCTAAATGTATTTAAGCTTGAACTTGTAGATTAGGATAATACTTATTTGAAAGAAAGCCCAGCAGTGGCTTATACCTTAGAGTAAAATATTAGTTGGCAGAAAAACAAAAAAATAAAGGGAAGAGACCGAAACCTCTTCCCAATCACATAAAAAAATCTTATTATTTAGTTTGCGAACACAAAATGATAAGGAGATTTATGTGATACTATTATGCTAAACGAAAATGGATTAACTTTCAAGGACTTTGAGGTAAAAACTTTTGAAATGATATGTAAACTTGGTCAGGAATACACAAGGGACTTCCTAGAACGCTACGATACCTATCTTATGGAAAACAGGGATAAGGATGCATACCGCAACAAAGGTAAAAGAAAAACAACTGTCAAAACGGTATATGGAGAAGTTGAATACGGAAAAGTTGATAAAACAGTCAAATTAGACTATAATTATAAGGGTATAAATGCTGAAATATAAAGGAGGGAAAATAATGGCAACAACATTAAACTGGAACAAATTCGCTATAATGCATAAAGACCGAAAAGTTGCATCAATCAACCGAGACGGTTATTGCACAATTTATTACCCTTCATTTATGCCTTACAATTTATACTTTGAAGAGTCAGATGATATTGATGATAGATTGAATAATTTAGTTAATTTTTATGCTTGGTGTTCATCTAGAGTCCTATCTCTCGATAGAAAATATGCCAAAGAAATACTTAACACATTAGGGATGAAGCAGAGTGTTAATGATAAGGATCGTTCTGAAATAGCAATTAGTTATCATTGTGTTTCTATGATGGATGTATTTTGGGTAAAAGGATTCCGTGAAAAAGTTAATTTTAATGATATTAATATCCTAAATCACTCGCTATCAGAAGTATTTGTTGACGTTTCACTTAGAGGAAAAAGCTTGACTATCGAGAATAGTCAGATGATTCGACCGGAGGATGTTTCTCCAGATCTTGGAACGCCAGGAGTTGCACCTAAAGCGTGGGTTAGAAAAAATCAAACATTTAAGCTTTTAAAAGATGGATTGATGCGTGATGTTAAGGCAGAGATATTGGCCAGCAAAATAATAGATTGCTTTGACACTTTGCATGTTTGTTATGAAGAAGATATATTTGATGGACAAATTGTTAGTTCTTGTGAACTGATTACATCCTTAGAAAAATCCTTGGTATCTGCGGAATTTGTAGAGATTTACGCATTGAATCATGATACGACTTTACAGGACATTGTATTTGAGAAGAGCTTTAGGGCGTATCATATGATGAATATAGTTGACTATTTGATTGGTAATAATGACAGACATTGGGGAAACTGGGGATTTTGGGTTGATAACAACAATAATAAAATCGAAGGTCTTTATCCACTTATGGATTTTAACAAAGCATTTATGAATTATGATTCGTTGCAAGGAACAGCGTGTTTGCCTGAAGGAGGAATGATATCTCAAAAGGACGCCGCAATAAGTGCTGTGAAGCTTGTTGGACTTAATCAAATAGGTGAACCTAAAAGAGAATGGTTTGAAGATGACGAGAGATGGGAAATGTTTCAGAAAAGATTGTCTTTATTAAAAGAATTTGACAAGAATAAGAGGTAGCAACTTCAAAAGAAGCTTGGTGAATTTGAAGCTGGTTAGCCTGATATTATTTGTTGGTCAAAATGACCGCCTAGTTATCAGACTGTGGGCGGTCATTTTGTGTTTATTTATTGCTCTTAGAGCCAGCAGCATAACCAAGAGCAAAGCAAGTAATGCATAAGCTGATGATGGCTATAAAAAGCTCTGTTGTAAGCATAAGCACAAACCTCCTATATATGATTTACATAAAGGATGAATTAATTACACCGATGAGTAAAAAAACAATTTTAACCATAATTATAAACTGCATAATAGCCATAAATGTTACCATCGTTGCACTGCTGGGAATAATATGTGGAGCGGGAGATGGACAGCTTGGTAATTACGTTATTGGACTTGGATATCTCAAGCCGTATACGATGGATAGTAATATTCTGGCTGGTGTGATTGCATTGCTGGTGGTCATTTTTAGCATCAAGGGTATTAAGAATGGTAGAAGGCAAATGCCAAGATGGCTGATGAATGCTTATCTTATGGGAACAACCTGCCTGGATTTGACATTTCTTATTGCTACAGCATTTCTTGCACCGATGGAGGTTGCGGCGGGAAGAAATTACTTTATTATGTTTTCGAAGGATATGTTTTTCTTTCATTTCCTGAATCCGTTACTTGCAACTATAACACTTGTAATACTTTTAGAGGAATATAGCTTTAGCTTTGTGGATAGAATTATAGGAATGGCTCCCACGATAGTATATTCTATTATTTACTTCGTTATGTTAGTAGTGCTTAAGCAGTGGGAGGATTTTTACAACTTTACATTTGGTGGAAAATACTATCTGATTCCTATTGTAGTTGCGATAATTTACGGGATTACAGTTGCGGTTTCGTGGGTTCTTGCATATATGCATAATCGCTTTAAATGATATCTTGACAATCCGGTTAATACTTGGTAGTTTATTACTAATAAAGAAAGAAGGAGGTAATTGTTGATGTTTGAATTAAATAAGACCATTGTTGTAACTGAATATGCAGTAATTACCTCGGTATGCTTTTAAAAAAGGGTTGAGCTGACACTTGTTAGTATAGATAATAACAAGATATCTTCAGAGTATCTGCTTTGACCTGATTAATTTATAATGCTTATTTTAGGCCGTGGTATATTTTGCCACGGCCTTTTTGTGATCCCGATGGGATATCGAGTAGGAGGTTTTTCCCCTCCTACTCGATTGTATAAAATGAGCCAACTTGAGGTCCTGCATATAATTATGAAAACGAATAAAAATCAAAATTTAGAATTAAGAGGACAGAACATTGAATAAAGATAATAATACAAAAATCAATAAAAATAATACAGACAACCCATCAACTGAAGCAGTACCTGAGACAAATGATAAAAAGGGAAGAATCTGCGAGATACAGAAGAACACATTTATTATAAAATACGGGGCCGAGGAGCTAAGTGGCAAACTAAATGGCAGCTTTTACAACGAGGATAAGGTGCTTCCAGTGGTGGGAGATTACGTGACATTTCTCTATAATCCAGTGGGAGATTCAACAATAACTTCGGTTTGTGAGAGAAAGAGTCTTCTTAAAAGGCCTGATCAGTCGGGACATTCGATTGGGTTTGTAAAGACCATGAAGGAGCAGGTTATGGTGGCGAACTTTGATTATGTCTTTATAGTTGCGTCGCTGAACGATAATTATAATTTCAACCGAATTGCCAGGTATGTGTCAATTACTTTAGAGGGAAATGGTATTCCCGTCGTGATTCTAACAAAGGTTGATCTCTGCAGTAACCCGGGAAGATACGTGAGGGAGATTGAGGATTTGTCTGATAAGGTGAGGGTCCACACTATCAGTGCACTTTATGGAATAGGCCTTGACGAGCTCGATGAATATGTTGAGCCAGGTAAAACCATTGCGATTCTAGGCTCCTCTGGAGTGGGAAAGTCCACCCTCGTAAATGCGCTTGCAGGCTCTGATGTAATGAAAACCTCAGGCATCAGAGAGGAGGATTCAAAGGGAAGACACACAACCACAAACAGACAGATTATTGAACTCAAAAATGGTGCATTTCTCATTGATACTCCGGGTATGAGGGAGCTTGGTATGTGTGATGTTTCTGAGGGAATTGATGAGACCTTCGAGGATATAGCTGAGCTTGCCTTAGGCTGCAGATTTAGTGACTGTAAGCATGATACAGAGCCTGGCTGTGCAGTGAAGAGAGCAATCGAAGGTGGAGAATTATCTGAGGAGAGATACAATTTGTATCTAAGGCTCCAGGGAGAGAGCGACCATGCTGCAAAGATGAAGAGAATTGCTAAGGCAAGAAAGCAATGCAAGGGTAAAAGGTTATAAAATTAATTGATATAGCTACAGAGAGTTTGTATAATACTTGGTGGACACTGGGTTTTTCTGCGATAGGCTGTTGCAGAAAAATCCGTTAAGTGTTGATATTTTTGGAAAGCGGAAGCCTGGATAAGACTGTCTGTGATGAGGAGTAAGGCGGAATGCATAAAGATAAGCATAATATTAATAAAAAAAATAATATTAGTATAGACGGAAAAGAAATACTGCTTTGCGTAATTTCATTTATTGTTACACTTTCTCTGCTCGCTGTTTTTCTTATTGTAACCACATTGATTCCAAGGAGTAAGATAAAGGACAATATGGTCGAATCGGCAAATAATTATAAAAACTGTGATGCATTTGAGTTCGCCGAAAATGGAAAGTATTACACAGTGAAGGATAATTATGCGGATACAATTCTTCTTAATGTGCTTTGGAATATGGATGAAGATAATCCGGTTTATTCATCTATTGATACCAAATATCATAATGGTGAGTACGATGGCACTGAATATGGAACGAACGTAGGTCTTTATCTTGCGGTAAATGGCGAGGAACCGAATACAGATTATACGAGATACTGGCATGGTTCAGTAATCTTTGTGAGGCTGCTTCTTTTAATTACCGATATTGCTCATATCAAAAGAATTGGTATGGTGGTTGCAATAATTTTAATGGTTATATGTATTGTACTTCTTATAATGAAAAAACAGTATAATGCTGCTATTGCATTTGCAGCAGGCTGGGTGTGTACAAGAATATGGGACATATCAAATGCTATAGAGTATCAGGCGGCGGTTATCATCGCCATGATTATTACACTGCTTTTCATTATTTTTGAAGAAAAGGGTAATAAGGTATTAATAATTCTGTCGGTTATTTCAGGAACTCTTGTAGCATTTTTTGACTTCCTGACAGCAGAGACACTTACAATTCTTGTACCACTTGCAACAGTTTTTCTCATAAGGGAGAAAAAAGGTGAAATTAAGGAAGTGAAAGAAAATGCTGTATTTATGATGAAGGCACTTCTCGCATGGGCACTTTCTTATGCAGCAGCATTTATTGCAAAGTGGTCAGCAGCGTCATTAATTACTGGTACTAACAAATTCTATGAAGCGATGTCTTCGGTATCTGAGAGAGTAAATGGACTTGCAGAAGAAGGCGATATGTCACCTGTAAAGCAGATCTTTTTTGCAGTATTTGCAAATATTTCAACTTTATTTGGAGGAAAAGATAGAGTAAGCTTTGGAAATATTGCAGCAGGACTTATTGTTTCAGCTTTAGTTCTTTTTTCTGTATATTATCTTTTCAGAAAAGAAAAATCAGATAAAAATAAAAGTATCGTGATAATACTTTTTATTATTATGAGTATTCCATATATAAGGTATCTGGTTTTAAATAATCATTCATACCTTCACGAGTTTTTTACTTACAGAGCGCAGGCCGCAAGTATTATGGCGCTTATTGGACTTTTAGGAACGCAGACGGATTTTAGTATTGTAAATGGTTGATTTTTTGATATTTTTGTTTGAAAATTAACATAATGTATGATATGCTATAATATTAGAAAACTATAGTATAAAATAGAAGGGCTGCAAGATTTTTGCGAGCTGTTTCTTGTTGTAAAGGTTATTATTTTTAGGGAGGAAAGATGAAAAGATTAAGTAGAAGATTTAAGGGATTGACAGCGATACTTTTATCAATGCTCATGATAGTAAGCTTGTGTCCGTCAATGGTAGTAAGGGGAGCAGACAATCTAAATGAATTTTGGATCTCAGCCTGTGATCCCAAATCAACAAAATGGTATGGAACAGTAGATTATGCTACAGATGAAATGACTGTAAATGATATTTATGAGGCATATCTTGAGGAGTGGCCTGGATATGCAGCATCAATTGGACCATTATATGAGATTACTGGCTGGAAGCTTTGGGGTACAGTTGATAGTGGATGTACCGTTGATGCGAGCAAGGGTTCAACGACACTCTCAGGTACCGACAAGATTGATCCAGATACTTTGAACAAGTATGTTGATGTGAAATATCCACCACTTCTTCTTGCAGTTGTTGAGCCGATAGATTTTGATATCGATGTAAAGAACTGTGATGGTACACAGCCAGGGGATGTAGCAGATTTTTCAATCAACATTGATAATTATGAAAGCTACAGCCTGAATACAACGAATAAATACTGGTTACTTAAAATAAGGGTTAAAGATTCTTATGGTAATACATTTTATTTGTGCAAAGAAAATGTTTCATCATCTTCAGATATAATGAGTGAAATTAAGGGAATTATAGATGATGGAGAGACTATACTGTCGATTGAACTTATTAATTATTATGGTTATACACTTATTGATGATATTTCAAAATATAGCAGAGGTTATTATTCAAGCAGATATAATGAATTGAATGCCAAGTATGTTAATTATGGAGACGGACTTACAAGCGATGAGCTTGATGCGGCGTATGGTTCAGCTTTTCCAGCTGATTATGACAGCTATCATTATGAATTATCTGGATGGAGTTTATGGGCACTCGGCAGTGGCGGATGTTCACCTTCAAAATCAATAGCAAGTGGTTCATCAGACAAGCTTAGTATTAGCAACTGGATGAGTGCTAAGACAGTAGATGGTGGTGTTTATGTACCAGTTCTTGATCATGGCAAGACACCTAAGGAGTATACTATTGATTACAAGGCTGAAAATGACAATGTCCAGGGTGTGTCAAATACATTCGTAGCGTCAGCGTACAGAGCATTTGCTGCAGGCGAATGGGGTTCATACTTAAATGTTTCAAATAATTACTATTATGACCTTTATTATGGTGAAGGTTCTAGCGCAGTTAAGACAGCTTCTTCATTAACGAATGATGTGGATTTCTGGACTGCCTATGATGCACTTGTAAAAAATGAAACAGATACAAATGGTTCATTTGATAAGTCAAAGGCACATCTTATAGCAGCAAAGACAGATGCACCAAAACCAACCACTGAATCACCAGCTGCTGGTTCAACATTAGGAAGCAGCTGTACTGTGTATCTTGAGTCTGAAACAGCTAATGCAGGTATCTATTATTATGTTTCAGATGATGCAACAGCTACTGCTGAAGCAGTAAGCAGTTCTGTATGGCAGGAATATGATTCAGATAAGGGTATTGAGGTAAGTGCTAACTCAGTACATGGTGTAAACCAGACAACAAAGATTTTCACTTATGCAAAAGCGAGAATGTATGACAGAAGTAGTGTTGAAGCTTATGTTTACAATGTAAATGAAGATATTAATGTAGTTGAGGCCAATATTACTGGAATCACTAAGCCAGCTGGTGGTGACAATGCATTTGATACAGCAGGCGTTATCGGACTCGTTGATGAATATGATAGTAATGCGTCAGCAGCACTTGCTACTACAGATATTACAGTAGTATTTAAGGATGCTGATGGAGCTGTTGTAACGAAACCTGATTACAATACTACTTATACTATGACAGCTGAAGTTAGTATTACAGCAGACGGATATGTATTCGCAGATGATATATCAGAGTGTTCAGTTTCAAATTGTGATGAAGGTACAGCTAGTATTGAAAAAGTATCTGATACAGAGGCTGTGATTACAGCCCAATTTACGACAGCAAAAGAGAAGATACTTGGCATTAGTTATGATACATTTAAGGAATATGACAATGGTACAGCACTTTCAGCTATTAAGCGTGATGTTTCAGATGAATTAACCTACAAGACTGAATCAGGAAAAGAATTAACTACAACAATTAACTGGAATTTTGACAATTTTATTCTTGGAAGCTACGTTGAATCAGTATTAAATGTGCAGACATTTACTATCAGTGGAACTTATGATATTCCTGATGATTATGATTTAAATGGCTTTGAGGAAGTAGGCTACTGTGATATCGAGGTTGGCGAGGCTGATAAGGTTAAGACACCGGTTGTTTCTGTTACAGATGGTACACTTACTGCAACAGGAAATGGTTATTATGTTTCAGATATAAAACTTTCAATCAGCTCTGAAACAGAGGGAGCAACTATTTATTATACAACAGATGGTTCAGCTCCTAACAGAGGCAGTGCAGTTTATACTGGTGAATTCGTACTCTCAGGTACTCATGGAGAGCTGATTAATACTAAAGTTCGTGCAATTGCTGTAAAGAGCGGAATGTACGACAGTGAAGAAGGAGTAGGAGAGGCAAAGATTAAGCTTCCTTCATGTATTGATGAAGTAAAGATTACAGATGTTCAGGAACCTATTGCTGAAAACGAACTTGATACATCTGTAGATGTGGCTATTTTATCTAATGGCAATAATATTACTTCTAAGGTATACAATATAAACGAGGATACTAAGAAATATAATATCGAATGGAAGAGTAATGGCAAGGCTGTTACAGTAGCAGATTATGGTGTCGCTTATACATTTGACTTAGTCATTGAAGCTGTTTCTGAGGATTATATTTTTGAAGAGATAGTTGAGACGCCATCTGAAGTACCTTTAAGTGCTCTAGATGATATGCTTGGAGATTCTACAGGCATAAAAGTTACAGCTGATAAGGGTGAGGTAATTAAAACTGAGCTTGTAAGCTCAAGCAAGATTATTGTTACAGTAAAGGCTTCGGCACTTTCTGAAAAGCTTATTAGTGTTGGAACAGTAAAGGAAATCACTGTACCACATGGAACAAAGCTTAGTGATATTGTTATTCCTGGTACTGCTGAATATGTAACAGAGGCAGGTACAAAGACTGGTGATATTAAGTGGGATAAGGAAAAATTCGCTCAGGGAAGCTATGATCCAGAAGTATTAGAGGAACAGAGCTTTGTATATGCAGGTGATGTGATGGTTCCTGATACCATCGATAAAAATGGTGTTTCAACCTCAATTACAGTTAAAATTACGGTGCTTAAGGCTGATAAGGTTGCGCCAGTTGTATTTACACCAGAGAGTGGTGAATATACAGAGAATCAGAAGATAACTCTTGCAACAGAAACAGAGGGGGCAGAAATCTACTACACATTGGATGGAACTGAGCCAACTGCTAGCAGCTTGAAATATACTGGTCCAATTACTGTATCAGGTAATGAAGGCGATTCAGTTACTACTAAGATCAGGGCGATTGCAGTTAAGCACGATATGTATAACAGTGATATTACAGAAGCTGGATATATTATCAAGTTACCAGAGACTGAGGATACAACTGAGGTAACAACTGAGGTAACAACAGAAGCAGCTATTACCGATGATCCAAGGACTAGTGATGACGCTAATTTGTTACTTATTATCTCAATGATGATGATGTCAGGCGTGGCACTTGTGGTAATTGGAAAAAAGAAGAGACAGTAATTAAATAACTGTCGAGAAAATACTGAAGGTTTTATAAGGAAAGCCCATCGTGGCTTTCCTTTTTTTGTGGCAAAAAATAAAATTGAATAGTATAATAAGAAATATGTTACAAAGAACATACGAGGAGGAACCATCATGACGAAGTC
>DCHE01000092.1 GCA_002314775.1 Lachnospiraceae bacterium UBA1760 | reverse complement strand
GGAGTGCTTGTCTATGAATTGTATGAAACGGATGGAAATGTAAGAATTAACTGGATTGAGATTAGGGAGGATATGAAGGGACATGGAATTGCACTGCGACTACATTTGATTCTGTTTTCTGCCTGCATAGAATTGAAATGGGTCAAGATAATTTCAGCGGTATTTCCAGAAGAAAGAGATGAATATTTTGATATGGTTCGACTTCTTATAAATCTTGGGTACAGATGGACAGAGGATTTAGAAGAAATACTTGTATTTAAGCTTAGTGAGGTGCTTAAGAATGAGATGCTTTTCAAAAAGTCTAAGAGCGACAATGTTGTTTCGCTGAAAAAACTCATCAAGAATTGTTCTCAAAATATTAATGTTCTGAAGAATAACTGGCTGAATGCGGAGATTAATATCTGGGGACTGCCATTTGCAAAGGTATGTAAGGAGATGGACAGAGAGTGCAGTATGGTGGCAGTAAAGGATGAGAAGATACTGGCATTTGCCTTGGTTTCAGAGGATGACGGAAAGGTGGTACTCAGATATCTTGCCAGTGACAAGTCAAGTCCGGAGAGTCTTCTTCAGGTCCTGCAGGGAACTATCAGTGCCGTTAAGGATAAGTATGGCGAGAATACAATAATAGAAACTACTGTTATAAATGATGAGTCAAAGAGGCTATTTATGAAGCTTGTTTCTTCCTACTCAACAAGAAGAAACTCGGCACTTGCATTAGCTATTAGATAAGAGGAGGGATTAAGTATGAAGGAGTACGCAAAACGTAAATTATTAGACAATGCTGGAGAGATTACTGCTAATGCACAAGAAACCTCTGAAAGTTTATTTATCACTAGAACTGGTGAGACAAAGGACCTTGAATTATATGATGAAAAGGCAAATCTTGATTATGTAAAGCAGCTTGAAGACAGCTACGTTGAAAAAGAGTTTTCAGAAGAAGAAAAGAAGAGAATTGAATCTGCAGGCCTTGGTAAAAAGAATAGCGTTAAAAGTCAGATTAAAGAGGAAAGGCGAGCAGAATTTAAGCATAGAATACTTGCTCAGGCTCAAAAATCAGTGGAGCCATTTGAGGCAAATACTAAAGAAGGAAACCTTGAAGCATTTGCGACAAAGCTTATGCTTAGCTTAAACTATCTTAGTACTCAGCCGTTTTATAAAAGTATGATGCTTGATAAAAAAATGCAGGATACAGCTGGAATGCTAGGTGACATTGTAAGATTTGGTGAAAAGACCTTAGAGGTGGATGAGACCTTATTCAAGGCAACTCTCTATACAATTACTACAATGTTTGGTTATGTAAAAAAGAATTTAGAGGAGCTTAAGGCCGAGGTGAAGCATGCCTTTTCCGATGCAGAGGGATATCTTTTGAAGGGAAAAGGTGCAACAAAGAAAATGCTGTCCAAGGAGATGGAATTTAAGAACGCGGAATTAAAGACCTTAGATGATTTGACTGAAGGAGCAGGAAGTATTGGTGACTATATTGTAAGACTCGAAAGCAGAGGCGTCGAGGCATCAAGGGAGCTTCTCAAAGGCGGAGAAAATGTAAAGTGGCATGAGTTATTTAATAGTACCTTTACTAGTGAAGTGCTTGAACAAAATGAGGTTACTGACTCTGGAGCTGGTACCAGCGTGGTTTATAAAATCCATAAGGGAGAGCAGCTCTACTTCTTTAAGGGTGACGAGAATGTAGGAGATCCAATGGATCTTGTGGCAGATATGCTCGAAACCGAAACAGTAAGTAAGTATGTTATCAGGAATTTCTTTAGCGATAAAAAGGATGCGGTAATGGAGATTCTCAATACATTTGCTTATATAATGCATTATAAAAATGAGTATGAGGAGTATGACGAGACCAAAAATAAAAAAGAAAAGGATGAGGCTAAAGCAAAACTCAATGAAAATGTAGATTTACTTACGAATTACTTCAGAAAAATAAATCTTGACATCGATGCGGGAGACGTGCTTGATATTGCAGATGAATATGGAAAAGCAGCAAATGCACTTGTTATTGCTCTAGAAAGCGCAGAACTAAGGACAGACGACAATCTTACAGTTCGAAATTTTGCTACAGAACATCTTGCATTCTTATTTGGTGCGGATGAGCTGATTGTAAAATCTAAGGATGCAGTACTTCAAACAAGGAATACTACTGAAGAGGGATTTGTTATGGAGTCAGCAGTAGGAATAGGTATCGGTGAAATATACGAGAAGGAATATTTGGTAGAGTTAGCGAAGTACAAGGCTAATAAAATATCTGTTGAGCCACAATTCCTCCTTTCAAAAAAAGCCATGGAGCAGGTTTCAATGCTTAGATTTATGGATGCAGTAGCAGGTCAGATTGACAGACACTGGAATAACATTATTGCAGAGCATACCTATGATCCGGAGACGCATACATATGTAATTACTTCAATAACTGGTATCGACAATGATATGGCATTTGGAGAACACGATGATTTGTCGGTTCTTATTAATGATAAAACAGGAAAATTCTATTATGATTACTGTCCAAGAGCTCTTTTCGAAGCAGTAAAAACTATTACACCAGAGCTGCTTAGACAGAATATGGCAAATTATGTTGAACCTAAGTATATTGATGCAATGGTAAAAAGATTCGAGAGACTTAAGATTGCACTGCTTGCTAAGAAGGCTGAAATGGATAGAAATAAAACTATGATTCCTGAACTAGCTGATATATTTGATAATGTTGAAGAATACACAAGCGTATTTGAATCTCCATTAATGAGAAGGTAAGAATAAAAGCAGGAATAAAAGAAGGAATAAAATCAGGAATAAAAGTTGGAATAAAGTTGAAATAAGGTAATAGCTTGTAAGGTACGAAGTATTTTGCGAGCATTAAGGATGATAATACCAGGGAGAAAATGTATGATTATTTATAAGTTTACAGAAGAGTTGGAGCTTATTGAAAAAGCAAGCTCACTGCTTCCGGATGGAGTGGCATATGAGGTTGTCACAGGAGAAAAGGAGCTTGTTGTAGCATTTGATGATGAAAAAGGTGAGGCTGTAGGAGTAATGTGCTACGAGCTTTATGAGGATGAAGGTGAGATTAGAATAGACTGGCTTCAGGTTAAGGATGAGTTTAGGGGAATTGGAATTGCATTTAAGCTTCACACAATGCTCTTGTCAGTAGCTATCGATATGGCCTGGGTAAAGAGAATAGTAGTATTATTTCCAGAGGAAAGAGAAGCCTATAGGGATATGGCTATTCTTCTTAAAAACCTTGGATACAGATGGGGAAACGAGGAGGATGAGATACTCATGTTCAAGCTGAACGAGGTGGATGATAGTGTAATTAGCAGCGCTAAGGCAGGTTCAGAGGTTGTTACATTAAAGGAGTTTATTGTTGAGAATAAGAAATCAATTAACTCACTGAAGAATAGATGGATGAATTCTCCTGTCAATGTCTGGAGTATTTCACTTACAAAGGCACTTAAGGAGATGGACGCGGATTGTAGTATAGTTGTTGATAAGGACAATGAGATAAAGGCATATGCACTGATTTCAAAAATCAACGATACAGTAGTATTAAGAAATTTATCCTGCGCCAAGGATAGTCCAAGATATTTGGCTCAGGTACTTTCAAAGGCAGTAAATGCTATAAGGGAGAAGTATGGGGAAGATACTTATATTGAGACAACGGTTATTAATGCTGAGTCCAAGAAGCTTTTTGACAAGCTTGTATCAAACTACAGTATAAGGCACAATGCTTCTCTTGCACTTAAGCTAAGATAATCGTTTGAGGAGGAACCATCATGACGAAGTCATGATTCGGAATGTTCCTCCGACCTGTCGCAGAGGGGACCCGCGTAAGCGGGGAGTTGGATGCGACTTACATATTATACAAGGAGGATTACAGAATGAGGGAATACCTAGATAAAATGTTAAAAAAATCAGTAGAGAAGGCAAGTGAAGTTGACGGAGTAATTACCTATATGTTCAGAAACAGCACTACTGGTGAGTTAAAGGATAAAGAATTATATGATGAAGAAAAAAATATAGAATTCATTAAGGCGCAGGAAGAAAAATACCTTACCAGGGGTTACACCATAGAAGAGATGGACCAGGTGATGAACGTCGGCACCTTTGAAAAGAAACGATCAGTTGCAAAGAAAATTGAGAAGGACAGAAAAAAAGAATTTAGACAGAAGATGCTGTTTCAGGCAAATATTGAAAAGGGACTTGAGTACAATTATCCAATTGAAACACATGCAGCAAGACTTATGCTTAGCCTTAACTATCTCAGTATGCAAAATAGATATAAAGGAACAGACCTGGGTAATAAGATGCAAACAACGGCAGCTATGCTCGGCGATATTGTAAAGTTTGGTGAAAAAAAGGTGGATTATACTCCGGAGCTTTTCAAGGCATCACTTTATACAGTTACAACTATGTTTGGATATGTGACTAAGAATATACTGAGTATAAGAGATGAGGTCAAGCTGGATGCTGAAAAAAAGGTTAGAAGCAAGGATAAAGAGGCTGTAGATGATGCGAAGGCGGTAGTGGACTTACTTAGTAAGAGCGCCGAGGATTTGGGAAATACAATGCTTCAAATTGAGACAAAGGCTTCAGAAGAATTGCAGAAAAAATCCGCAACCAGATGGGCAGACATATATAATCAGGCAAAATTAGCTAATACATTTGTTGTTCAAAAGGATATGGCTGATACAGGAGCTGGAACAAGTGTCGTTTACAAGCTGGATGACCATGGTCGTAATGTGTATTTCAAGGGAAAAGAAGAAGTGCCTGATGCAAAGAAATATTTTACAGAAAAAATATTCAGGGGTGTCAAGGGAAAAGAGGAACTTATAGATTATGTGACAAGCAGCACACCAAGAACTTTAGATTTCTTATTAGCTCTTACAGCACTTGCAGGCACAAAGGATGAGTTACAGAAAGCAGAAGCAGATAAGCTAGCGCTTGAAAAGGATTTGAAAGAAAAAGAGATGACTGAGGAGGAAAAAAAGAAAACTCAGGAGAAGCTAAATGCTGTTATTTTGGGCATAGAGAACAAAAAAAGAAATATTACTTCATCAGTAACTCAGCTGAATTTTTCTCTCGGAGATAAATATGAGCTTGATGAAGAGACAGCACTTAAAATAGCAAAAAGCGAAATTGCGAAAGAGATGAATGCAGTTGTAGTTGCAATGGAAAGGGCTAAGCTAAGCGGAGGAGCCAGCCTTGATAAACGTAATTTTGCAACAGAGCATCTGGCATTTTTATTTGATTCTGATGATCTCGTTGTAAAATCATCGGCTGCAAAAATCTTTACAAATGAAGGTATGATTTCTGGCTTTGTTATGCAGGAGGGTTCAGGAAAAGAATTAAATGACGTCCTAAATGAATTTTATAAGCTGAGGGAAGAAAGGAGAAAGGAGCATCTTGAGACACCGCCACCTGTGCTTTCATTGGCTGCAAGAGATAAGTTCTATAAGCTTAAATTTATGGATATTATGGCTGGACAGATTGACAGGCATGAGGGAAATGTTATGGTGAAGCATACAGTTAACAAGGAGACGGGGCAAATTACCATTACTGACGTAATTGGAATTGACAATGATATGGCTTTTGGTAATTATGATAAAATATTCGAACTGGTAGAGAATAATGAATGGAAGTATGATTACTGTCCGAGAGATTTGTACGAGTGCGTTATGACCATTACTCCAGAGCTTTTGACAATAAATATGGCCAATTATGTTGAACCTGAATACATTCCTATGCTTGTCAAAAGATTTGAAGGATTAAAGAATGCACTAATTGATAAGAAAAAGAAGCTGGATGCTCAGCATAAGGATTTCTTCGATGTAAACGGAGGGGAAGAATTGTTGAGACTAAATACTTATAATTTCCATGTGTAATTATTTGTTTGAGGAGTAGTAAAGATGAATTATGGCAGAAACTTAAGAGGAAAGATATCAAAAGAAGATATTAAGCAATTTATTCAGAAGTATTTTTCGAGTTTTAAAACCTTTGACGGTTATGCGTCGAAGACAGAGGGACAGATATTTTGTACACTTCTTTTTGCTCTCGAAATTGCTCTTATTGAGATAGTAAAGTATTCGGCAATCTTAATTGATAAAATTGACTATGTATCAAGGATGTCTGGCTATGGAAGACACAGACGTTACCGAGTAATTATCAATTGGAGTGATATCTGGAAGGATGGTAATGTATCAAGAATTATTGCGATTTTTGGAATTATTATACTGATTGGTGTATTTGTGCCGTTTCCATCGCTGTGTGCAAGAAGATTTAGAGATGCCGGTATACCATTTGCATTTATGCCTATCTATGTAATCCTTCTTATTATAGCTGCAGGGTCATTTAATATATTGTTTTTTGGAATACTTGGTATAGTACTTTTAATACTCTTTTCGTTACCAAGAGGTGAAAAGGTTAAAAAGATGATGCTTAAGGAGGAAGAAGATAGAAAAAAGGCAGCGGAATTTGCAAGAAATAACAAAATAAAATACAGTGTATTAGATGAGGATGAAAATGGCGGTAATGGCGGAAATGGAGGAGACGGTCATGATAAGTTCGCCGGTGCAAATGATTTTGATAAGTATAAGGACAATGCATACAATTCCTACAAGGTGGATTTATCGGACATTGATAATGCGCAGCATGTAAATTATAGCTCACGCAGAAATAATGGATCATCCTGGGCGACAGAAAAGTCTGATGAGCATGAAAGAAAGCTCAAGATGATGGGTGCTGAGCTCCAGGGGATGGCTATGGCAGCAGCCTACAATAATGCCAGAGTCACTGAAGAATATGATGCGGCTGAAGATGAAAAAATCAGAGCTGAAGTAGGAAATGAAGAGGGAAAAATCAGCTTAAATGGCAGAAAGCTTGTTGTTGACAGTCCTTCTGAGGTTAGTCAGAATACAGGCTATAAATCAGAGTTTGGTTTCTACGGTGGCAGTTCGGATTCTGAATAGTGTCAATTAGAAAGAAATATAATATTGGCCAATAAATTCTAAAGATTTTTAATAGAAAGTATTAGTATCAGGGGGAAAAGGTGATGGTTAATTATTATTTGGCAGAGGATGCAAGGACAATTGATAATGCAAAAGTATTTATGGATGCTACACTTGCATATGAGGCAGCCATAGGAAAAAAGAGCGTCATTGTTGCATCGGATGGTGATGATGATAATATTGTCGGAGTCCTTGTATATGAGCTTTTAGAGGATGCTGGGTCTGTAAGGATTGATTGGCTCATGGTAAGAAGTGATATGAGAGGGCAAGGAGTTGCACTTCGACTTCATACGATTCTATTCTCGACCTGCGCTGAGATAGATTGGGTTAAAAATATCTATGTAGTCTTTCCTTATGATAGAAAGAAATATACAGATATGGTACGCCTGCTTAGAAATCTTGGATATTCCTGGACTGAGGCTAGAAGCGAAATACTTGTGTTTAAGTTAAGTGAAGTATTAAAAAATGAGGCATTATTTAGAAATGGCAAGAGCAAAAATGTAATGTCACTTGGTGAATTCAAGAATAGAAGGGATATTTCTCAAAATGCACTAAAGGATATATGGCTTCATTCTAAGGTAAATATATGGGAATTGCCTTTGGTTCAAGTGTGTAAGGAAATGGATAATAAATGCAGTATGGTTGTAATGGAGGACGAAGAAATATGTGCGTTCGTACTTGGGTCTGAATTTGATGGCAGAGTGACACTTAGATATCTTGCTTGTGATAAGGGGAAAACAAAGTATCTTGCTCCGGTTCTGGCATCAGCCGTAAAAGCCACAGAAAAAAAATATGGTGAGGATGTTATAATCGAAACAACTGTTATAAATGATGATGCTAGAAGGATTTTTAAAAGGCTTGTAACTGAATACGGAACAAGAAAATATTCAGCACTTAAATTAAAAATTCGAGAGTAAGGAGAAATTTAGAATATGAAGGAATACGCAAAACGTAAGATTATAGAACAGACTGGAACGATTAATGCGGAAGCATTTGAGGTTTCCGGAGATATTTTTAAGACTCAAAATAGTAATACCAAAGACCTCAAGCTTTATGAGGAGGATGAGAATCTATTATATGTAAAGCAGCTTGAGGAAAGCTATGTTACAAGAAAGTTCTCAAAGGCTGAAAAGCGAAGAATCGATGCTGCTGGAAGAGATGGAAAGGAAGAAGAAAAGGAAAAAATAAGACAAGAAAGACGTGAACAGTTTAAGCATATTATGCTGGTTCAGGCACAGAAGTCTAATAGCACTCCAGCTGCCGATACTCAAAGCGGAAATCTTGAAAAATTTGCTTCAAAGCTTATGCTTAGCTTAAATTATCTGAGCCAGCAAGAATTTTATCAGCAAATGGGACTGACAAGTAAACTGCAGAATACAGCAGCTATGCTTGGTGATATTATCAGATTTGGTGACAAGAAGCTAGAAAGAGAAGAAGATTTTTTTAAGGCAACCCTTTATACTATAACAACAATGTTTGGTTACGTAAAAAAGAATCTCGAAGAACTAAAAAGTCAGGTAAATGTAATAATGGGTAACCTGGATTCAAGCATACTATCTGAAATGGATGCAGAAAAAAAAGAAGTTCTTAAGGCTGAAATTGCATATAAGGATGAAACCTTGAAAACCTTCGCGGATCTTACATCAGATGCTGAAAGTATAGGTGGTTTAATTGTTAGGCTTGAGAGTAGAGCTTTAGATATATCAAAGAAGCTTGGACAGGAAGGAAGGAAGAGTGTAAAATGGCATGATTTGTTCGAGAGTACTTTTATAAGTGAGACAATTACACCGCAGTCGCAGGTTGATGATTCGGGAGCAGGAACTAGCGTAGTTTATAAATTAATGCATGGCAGGGAGCAGGTTTATTTCAAGGGTGATGAAAAGGTTGGAGACCCTGTAGAACTAATGTTTAAATCCTTTAATAAATTTGATAGTGATATAGGATTACAGATATTGGATGTATTAAGGAAAAATGAACCTGCAGCCAAAGAAATGACAAGTTGCTTTGCAAGCATATGGCACCAGAATAATATGGCTAACAGAACCCATGACCAAGCTAAGGCGAATAAAATACTTGCACAAGCGGATGATACAGCTAAATCTGTATCAGATTATCTTCGTCGAGAGGGAATAATCGTTGATTCCAAAGATATATTTCAAATTGCATTAAGTAATGGAAAAAATGCCAATGCCATAGCTGTGGCGCAGGTGAATGCGAAGCTTGAAACAGGTGATGATATGACACTGCGTAATTATGCAACTGAGCATCTTGCATTTCTTTTTGATGCAGAGGATGTTGTTGTTAAATCCCAGGATGCAGTGTTGAAAAGTGGCAACAAGGAAACTCAGGGCTTTATTATGGAGGAGGCAGCTGGGAAAACTCTTTTGTCAGTTATGAACATGTTTGAACGCTTAAAAAAACAGTATCCTGCTTGGGACGATGATGATCCAGGTCCACAGTTTCTACTTACAAAGAAAGCAGTGGATCAGATTATAACACTTAGATTCATGGATGCAGTTTCAGGTCAGGCTGATAGGCATGCTAGTAACATTATGGTTGATTATGTATATGACAGAAGTGATAAATCGATTACTATTACTAGTGTTAAGGGGATTGATCACGATATGTCATTTGGTAAAGTTGACAATTTATATAATGTGCTTAAGGATGATGGTACGTATGAATTTGACTTTGACTATTGCCCGAGATCTCTTTATGAATCGGTTATGACCATAACTCCAGAGCTACTAAGACAGAATATGGCAAATTATATTGAGCCAAAGTATATGGATAAAATGGTACAAAGATTTGAAACACTTAAGTCCGCACTTATTGCAAAAAGAAAAAAGATGGAAGATCAAGCTAAGACTTCACCAGCTACAGCAAAGGATTTGTTAGATAACATATCTTATGTGACCGATGCTACTAAATTTCGATTTTTAAATTTGAGGAGATAATAATGGCAGGTTTAAGAGATGATAAGATTAATGGAGAAGAGGCTAAGCAGTTTGCTAAAAATTACTTTAAGGATTTAAAAAATTTGACGGATATGCACGTAGAAATGGAACGTCCTATGACAATCATGCAAAGGCGAAGGAGCATGAGAGTAAGCTTTCTCTTATGGGGGCAGAAATAAAGGGCATGGCGATGGCGGCTGCATACCATAATGCTAATAAAACTGCAGAGTTTGATACTGAAGAGGACGAAAAAATAAGAAGTGAAATTGGAAATGAAGATGGAAAAATCAGTCTTAATGGAAGAAAGCTTGTTGTTGATAGTCCGTCAGAGACAAGTACTGATACCGGTTACAAATCGGAATTTGGTTTCTATGGTGGAAGCCCAGATTCCAGGGAATAATGTAAAAGTTAAAAAAATTTATAAAATGATATTTTTTTGTTTCAAAAATAAATATTGTATGATATAATTCGAAGTAGCGTGACGGAGCCTTGCCGGGCTCAAGTTACTAAAAGAATAAATACTTAGGAGGTATATTAGAGATGGCAAACAAGTGGGTTTATACTTTCGCTGAAGGTAATATGTCCATGCGTAACTTACTTGGTGGTAAGGG
>DCHE01000028.1:14537-14665 GCA_002314775.1 Lachnospiraceae bacterium UBA1760 | reverse complement strand
AGAAGCAACCGTCTAATCGCTGTCCACACCCCAGACTTCTCCCTCAGCCAACAGCGAATCAAAGAAGCAACCGTCTAATCGCTGTCCTCACCCCAGTTATTTTCCTCAACCAACAGCGAACCGAAGAA
>DCHE01000028.1:4037-14473 GCA_002314775.1 Lachnospiraceae bacterium UBA1760 | reverse complement strand
GCTGTCCTCACCCCAGACTTTATCCTCAACCAACAGCGAATCGAAGAAGCAACCGTTTAATCGTTGTCCCCATCCCAGTTATCTCCCTCAACCAACAGCGAACCAAAGCAACAACCGTTTAATCGCTGGCCACGCCCCAGTTATTACCCTCAACCAACAGCGAATCGAAGCAACAACCGTCTAATCGCTGTCCCCACCCCGGATTTCATCATACAGTCTTCTCCATCAGCCATTACTTTAAACGGAATTATGTATTTAAAATAAGTCAAGTTTGATATAAAATAGTAAATGTAAGAATAAAATATTACTAAAATAGAAAATAGACAAAAGAATATAATTTACACAGAAAAGGAAAACAATGTTAGAAAGAATAAAAGCAAACTCAATATTTCATGTACACACTGCCAGATGCCAGCATGCCAGTGATGAGAGTGACGAAGAATATATCAAGAAGGCTATAGAGCTTGGAGCGGACAGTATTGTATTTACAGATCATATTCCTTATCCGGATGACATATTTCCAAACAGGATGCTGATTGGTGAGCTAAGTGGATATATTGAGGATATCACTGCTCTAAAGGAGAAGTATAAGGGGATAATCGAGGTTCAGCTCGGGCTTGAGGTGGAGTATTTTCCTAGTCTTGAGTGGTTTTATAAGGAACTTAAGGCGGATGAGAGAATAGATCTTCTTATTGTGGGACAGCATTTTTATGAGCACGAGGACGGAAGTAGCAGCTACCATGACTCAAGGGAGGTAAAAAAGGAAAAGGAATGGATTGGCCAGTTCGATGCTATGATTCAGGCGGCAAGGTCAGGATATTTCAGTGTAATTGCTCATCCCGACAGATCATTTAGGGCAAGAGAAGACTTTGATGATGCTATGAAGGAGAAATCTGAGATACTTATAAGGGAGGCCATAAGTAGAGGGATTGCGTTAGAGCAGAATCTGACTTCTATGAGAAATAATAACTATTTTTGGCCAGAATTCTGGAAGCTTGCGAAGGATATTTCGGAGGAGATGAATGAGAAATTGTACATCGTTTATGGCTTTGATGCACATTCCACATTTGAGATAGAGATTGGCAGAAAAATAATTAGTATGATTTAAACGCGAAGGCCAATCTTCCACCTCTAACCTGTAGATACGAAGGTGAATCAAGGAGGATGTATGTTAGGTGGGAAAAGATAAGTTCGCAGCCTTGATGTCCTAGGAATCTGCGATCAAGGGGAATGAAGCGTAGAAGCACCGACGTTATATGAGCAAGTAGCGCAAGCGGATTGCGAATATTGACGAGTAATTATCGAAGCAGACTAAGAATGTACGCTTTACTGGAGGTTATATATTTGGATATTAACAGAGAAAAGCTCGAGGGAAAAACAGTAAATAAAAAAAATACTCTTGGAAATGATAGTCTTGATTCATTTTTGGACAAAGACAAAAATGTCACTAAGGATGGGGAGGTTACCTACGCAAAGATATCATTTAAAAGGGAGATTGACGAAGAGACGGAAAATAGTCATGAGATATATGATATGACTAAGGGGAATAGCACAGATAATTATGATGACAGCTATTATGAGTATAGGAGCCTGAGAAAAAAACTGGAGTATAACAGAAGGGCTTATGTCGACAGGTATAAGGCGACAAATGTTAAGGAGGATAAGCTCGAGAAGGAAATCAAATGGATGCTCGGGACAATCATCGCAGGTCTTCTTTTGTTTATAATTGCCACCAAGATAGGTGAAGGACTTACGCAGGATGGTAATCCAATTACGCTTGTTTTTGGGGGATTTGGTACAATTCTCGGAATTTGTGGCGTTATTGCAGCACTGATGTGTGTGGATGGTCTGGTGAGAAGAGTCTACTATTACCGAATCATTATGGGTAAGGTCAGTGATTCAATAAAATACTACGAAAAGGGTTATGTTTCCATTGTGAAGGAAAGGCAGATTTGCCTCAAATACATTAATTTGATAGAGGATATTCTGAGGGACAACAAAAAAGCAGGAGAGGTTACTGATGCTCTGCTTGAGGAGATGAGGAAGCTTAGTGTCTACAAGGAAAAAGAAGAAGGCCGTGTTATGAAAAAGGAGGGAATCCTTGATCTGTTTTTAATCATAGTAATATTTGGCGGGCTTTGGTTCTATATATCTGTTATGGGCTTTCGTTAGAGGAAAAATTCCAGCTGTTTTATGACATAAGGGTGATTAAAGAGTAGCAGTATCAGTTGTTCTGAGCTGCAAAGGAAATTATGAAGAGACTAAATAAGCATGTGAGAAATGTTGGCATTATGCTGACCATAGTGTTGATTGTGAATATATTTGCCTGGATAGGGCCGTGGATGGGAGATACATTTGGGATAATAAACTGGTGTGACTGGTATGAGGATAACATTATGCCTATTATTGTGAGTGTATTTTCAAGGATTACCAACATATTACCATTCTCTTTGGGTGAAATATTGTTTGTTCTGGCCATTATTCTGGGCTTTATCTTTGCCGTGATGCTTCTCACGTGGATAATCAGCGTGATTTTTCAAAGAATAAAGAAGAGGGAGCCTAAGGGTGGAAGGCTTGCAGGCTTTAGAAAATTCTATCTGACTCTTGGATCCTATGTGATATCAGTTGTGCTGATAATAATGACATTTAACTGTTACATTATGTATCATACAACGAAGCTTGATGGTAATTTAAGTGTTCCTGACAGGGAATATACAGTTGAAGAGCTAAGACTGCTTAGAGCCTATATGGTTAATACCTGCAACCAGATGGCAAAGGATATTCCGAGAGATGAAAATGGGGATGCCATTTATAATGGCGATTATAATGAGGATGCAAGGAATGCACTAATTACACTTAAGGATGAATACCCAAGGCTTGACGGCTATTATCCAAGGGTGAAAAAGCTGTCATTTTCGAAGGTTTTGTGTCAGGCTAATATGTGTGGATTTTTTACACCATATACCATGGAGGCAAACTGTAATTACTTGATGTATCCGCTTAATTTTCCTGCGACCTACGCCCATGAGCTTTCGCATTTGCATGGGTATATCTATGAGGACGAGGCGAATTATATTGCGTTTAGGGCCTGTATAAATTCAGATAACGAGTTCATAAGGTATGCCGGGTATCTGAGCGTTCTCAACTATGTGAATAATGCGTACATAGAGAGCATTATTGAGCTGGACAATTTCAAGGAGATATATTCCAAGGAACCAAGGATAAGTGATAAGGTGAACTATGACAATGCATTTCTGAGTGAGGAAGTGCATAAGATGGTCGAGGAGACTGCTATCGTGGATTCTAAGACTGTGGAGAAGATAAATGATACCATGGTGGATGCTTCCCTTAAGGCAAATGGGGTTTATGATGGGATGGCAAGCTACGACAGGGTGACTGAGCTTTTGCTTCAGTATTATGATGGGACGTTATATTGAAAAATACACAAAAAAAATCAAAAAAATGTACAAATAGACTATGAAAATGTTAAAAATCTTGTTATTATATTAATATATTGAAATAACTGGGGAGTTACTTTTATATTGAAGGTGGGTTACTTATGATAAAATTACGATTGGACAATGAGCCAGCGCCATTACCTGTCGGGGTTAAAAGGGCAACCGACGAGGAGATTGCTGAGAGAGCCAGCCGAGGATATGCACATATAGTATGCGATGGGGCGTCATATTTTGTAAATCCAAGCGATGAATACGAGAGAGCTAGACTTCAAAAGACACTTGGAGTTGAGAATTATAAATGGTTCCAGGAGGCAACCGGAGCAAAGCACTGGGTACTCTTTAATCCTAAGCATTTCAAGATTGATAAGGATTATGAGAATAGAAAGGTACTTAAGATAAATTCTATGGAGTATGATGGAGGACTCGTTGAGACTCCTATCAATGCATCGAGCCTTTGTGGACTATTTTCGTGGAGTATAATTCCAGAGAACATAAAGTTCAGCAGAAGATTTTCTCTTAAGGATATTACGGAGCTTTCACTTATGTATGCCGGAAGCAGAATTCCTGAGAATGTTGATTTAAGTCCTTGCTTTAAGACTAATACGGTACTGAATACCAGATATATGTTCTACAGAACCAAGTTGCCAAAGAAATTCCAGATTCCGGATACATTTGACACAAGCTTTGTTTCTAATATGGAGTATATGTTTGCGCAGATGACTATTCCAGACAAGTTTGAGATAAATCTTCACACGGATAGTGCGATGGATGTAAATCATATGTTCTTCAATGCTAACTTCGATGGAAGCTGTAGCTTTGGAGAGAATTTCAAGCTGTATAATGATATGGATACTGACTGTATGTTTGATGGCTGTATCATTAAGGGCAGACGAGTTATGTTAACCAGTAATTATAGCTTCAGGGACATTAAGATGGCGCTTAGATAGCACTTGACTGGCATTTAGATGGCACTTAGATGGCATTTAGAAAGGTTACTTTAAGGAAAAAATGTGCAACAGATTGAAGCATAATTTTTACCTGATTTTTATTTTGATGCAATAAATTAAACTCGCGCAACAAAATGAATCACAAAATCGAATATTTATATCAAAAAAGCGTAGATTGATATGCACAGTGCATAAAAATCTACGCTTTTTTTGCCAATTTACAAGGAAAAACAGGGGTTATAAGATATCTTTACATCACTAGTGAGAGGGCAGGGCGCTGCCCAATAATGACATAGAATTAGTCCCAAGGAGCCGGGGACACTCTTACTAGGGACCATAAAGCAGGAAGTCCTTAGTAACTACATATTATTTAAGGAGGGAAAACGATGTTAGATGTACAGTACGGTGAGATTAGAGCAAATGTAATTGACAAAATTACGGAGAGAAAAGAGGACATGGTGAAGAATCTTAATAACCTCAAGCAGATTGTTGAGAGTCTTCCACAGTATATGGAGGGCGAGGCAGGAACTGCCTATGTGAGAGAGTTCGAGGAAGTAGTAAGCAGAGTGTACGGCAAGCTTAATGGAAACCTTGGCGCATTTGCAGAGCAGCTCCTCAGCGTATGTGCTGAGTTTGAGAAGATGGATCAGGACATGAAGTCACAGATATCGTAGGGAGGAACCATCATGACGCAAGTCATGATTATGCATGGTTCCGACGACCTGTCGCAGTATGACCCGCGTAAGCGGGGAGTTGGATGCGACGTACATTTTAAACAGGAGGATAAAAAATGGCAGAGAGACTTAGACTTGATTATAGACAGGTAATGAACGTTATTGATGATATGAAGGCATGTGAGAAGAAGGTTGAAGAGGCATATGAGCTTATGACGGGGGATGTTAATTCCCTTCGCGATAAGGGCTATATGGACGGTGAGTCCGCAGGGGCCTATATAAATGAATTCAAGGAGATGCTATCACCTGAGATGGAGGCACTGTCGGAGCTTGTGGGCAGATATTATAAGCAGCTCAGCGAGATTTGCAGTAATTTTGCGGACTGCGATGCAAAGCTTGCCCAGGCACTTAGCTAACGAGGTATTTCTATGGCAGGTAATAATAAGAGCTTGGAAATTGCAAAATACGAGGCAAGTATTGAGGCAAGCAAGAGAAGAATAAAGGAAGTCCTGCAGAAGATACAAGCGCTAGAGCGAGAAAAAATCAAGATATTTGAGGCAATCAGGGTACTTTCAGAGCAGTATGAGAGGAAGTACCTTGACTGCAGCGCAGTTTTGGAGCGGGTATCCGGAATGGCTATGGAGAAGGCGCTTCTTACCTCCCTTGAGGCCTACGGTGCGTCGGAAACCGAGAAGAGAGTTTCCTACTACGACGATATGGTAAGCATTATTAACAAAAATGTATCCAGATATGAGGACGAGATATTTGACTGCACTCGGAACATAAATACCATGGAAAGGAATATAAGAAATGGCCTACTTAATGATTAGAGATGAGGAATTCTCTGACTATATAATGAGCCTGGGCAGCATAAATGATGCACTTAGCGAGAAACTCTCAAGGATTGAGGAATGCCTTGAAGGGGTTTACAAAAATGGAATAACAAGTGGAGATTTTCACAGTAATCTGTGTGCATTTACGGAAAAACTCCACGGAATCGACGGACAGCTTGACTACCTTTACTCAACCACGAAGGGGCTGTCCGAGGAATATATTACGAAGATTGATGAGATTGACGGGACCTTATACTGATTATGACTAAGGTCCCTATATTAAGCGATGAAAGGGTGGAAAGGGGAATATGGATAAGGTTTGTGTAAACTATAAATCACTTGATGACAGTATCAATGAGCTGATGGCCATAGCAGCAAACAAAAAGGCAGGCAGGCTGATTACGGGTGCAGAAAAAGTCTTTAGCATTACTGACAGTAAGACGAAAGACATGCTTTTAGGTACACTTGAAATGTACGCGGAGATAAATGATCTTCTTACCACGCTTGCCAAAAAATCCAGTGAAATGCTTAAGATTGCAAGAGATATTTACAAGACAATGGATGAGGAGGCCGTATGACAAGAGATTTTACCGATGAGATGTTTAAAGAGGTTGTAGATGCTATTACCTATGATATTAACAGGCGAAGGGTGGGTGTCGGCTTTGCTGTTGGACTTAGCAAGGTGATTGAAAATTGCGAGACAAATGTTCAGGGCATTCAAAACTCGGCTGCAATGGTTGACAAGCTTTTGGAGATGACCTCCATGAACCAGGTTGAGCTGATTATCGCACTTCGCCATATAATAGATGATGCGAGAGGCATGGATAAGGCCATAGAAATAAGGGGCAAAAAATGGACTAAGGAGGTCGGGGACTACCATATTGAAAACCTGAGGAGTATGATTAAGCTTATCGAAACTCCTGAGTATAGTATGAGCACCCACTCATTTAAGATAAATGGCCAGGCGGATTACCGGGAACTACGAAGCTCAATCTTTGGTAAAACCAGAACATACAATAATAGACTGGAAAAAGTACCGGATGGACTTTTTTATGAAGTATATAAGAGCATAAATCCGGAAACTGAGGAGGGACTTAAGGAGCTTGAAAGGCTTATGACAAAAAGTCCAAAGCTTTTAAAGGAATGGGAATTAGATGCCCTTGCTGCGCTTATTGACAGCTGCGTTATATGTAACGAGGCGACCGGAAATGCAACCATAGACTATGAGAAGCTGGGGAAGATAATCACGGCAGGCTATACTAAGGTCAGCGAAAGCAGTACCCTGCACAATTATATGACCTATGAGATAACTGAAAATATGGCGAAGGTGATAGAGCGTTACAATGCCATCTACAATGTCAAAAGCCTGATGTATGAAAGCATGCAAAGCCCGCTTACGAAATATGCGGATGTAAATGCCATCTTGCAGGGCATTTCCGGCTTTTACAATAGTGTGAAGGTTATAAATACTATCGACCCTGAAAATCCCTATGACGAGTATGGACAGGCAAGACTTCTGCCATTTGGAATGGAGGTGTTCTACGATGAGGAGGAGAAGCTTATCAGAGTCTCGACCGTTCAGACTGACTATGAAGAGATTAACCAGAATCCATTTGAGACAAATATGGTGGATGTGGGAAAGAACGATATAAGGATAATATGTGCTTCCTCTGAAAATGCAAGCTTTATAAAGGCCATAAGAGCCTGTGACGAGGAGGAGATTATTTCAATTTCCGAGGCTCTTTGGAGTGAGATGTCGGGAAATATCAAGAGTAAGCTTAAGTCGAACACAACAGGAAAGATAGGAAAGGACGTACTCGGCTTTACAGGCCCTTACATTGCGGCCTACAAGAAAATCAAGGGCTATGTTGAAGAGCTTGAGTCGGCAAGTAAGAATAACGAGAACATTAGAGCGAGAATAAAGGCCGACACCTACGCCTTATACTGCGAGAAGCTTAATATCAGTGGAAATGTGATAATTCATAACGGAAGTATCGAGGCGGCAAATCTTAAGATGGACGAGACCACAACAAGCATAGATATTCAGTATTACAATCTGAAGGAGAATAAGAATCTAAGGACAGAGGGCGTTTGCCAGCTATTTTCAAGCTTTTCTGAGACAGGAGAAAGAAGCGGGGTAATCGAAGGCTTTATCGAGGGGCTTACAAATGGCGATGATCCGAAATATGGGCGTAAGATAGAGTTTGAAAATGCAGTGAGAAATGAGCTTAAGCGACTTGGATATGATGAGTACAGTGCAACCGACGAGGAGGTAAAGCTTGCTGTTAAGTCGCTGGTTGAAGGTAAGTAGAAATTGATGTATATTAAATTAGTGAACAGAGTGCGAAGTATTTTGTAACGTGAAAACAGGCTAGGAAAAGGTATAAGATATGAAAAAGGAAATTAACACATACAACGGAACAATATGGATATTCAGGGTTATTCTAATGGCTCTTTGCCTCGTAAGCTTAGTAGCTAACCTGAGGAAGGTATACTACTTTGGGCAGGAGTTTGTATTTAGATACAAAACATTTATCTATAATTCAGATCTTAATGGTGATTATGAAAAGGCATTCAGGTGTGGAATTATGGTATTTTCATGCATTTGCTTATTGCTTTATTTAATTGCCTGGCGGTATGCGGCGAGAGGAAGAAGGGACGGTGCAGTTATTGATATTGCAACAACTGTTGCAGTTTTAGTTTTGCCAGTTGCAGGCCTTATCATTACTGGCAGCGTGCAAAGATCAGCCATTCAAACTGAGTATCTATTTTGGCTTGCAATAAGATGCGTGTTCATTATTATTGCACTTTCTATGCAGGTGAAGGAGTATGTAAGGAATCAGAAGCTTTGGGAGCAGGACACTCCAAAAATAGCCGTGCCAGCTATTGCCGCGGTATTAGCTGCCGCAGCTCTGTTCTTAGTTCTGGTGCTTCAAGTAAATTCAAAGTATCGCTATATGTTTAAGGTGTATGAGAGCGTGGAGCATTCCCTTAAGACTGAGCAGGCAGAGAATATTCTTAATTATCCAGCAGTTACTTTTTCTGAGGAGTCGGTTTACTATATTGATAACTACAGAAACTTAAAGAGGGTGAAAACGGATAATGTAACTGAGGAACTGTTCACTGCCACAAAGGAGTCGGAGGGAGCAAAGTATATCAACTCGATTGACTATTATGATGGTTACATTTACGTGGCTGCGGAAAATAGCGAGGGCACGTCGCTTGGAAGGATTGACGCAAATTCCGGAAGCCTCGAGGAGCTAATAAAGGATTCAGATATCAAAAGCGACATTTACTCGGCAGCAGTGAGAGATGGATATGTCTATTATCTTGCAAGCTCAAAGAATGATGACAGAAGCTGGATTTATAATGTTTATAGATACAATATATCTGATAAATCAAATGAACTATATCTTGGCAATTTAATTATTCATGCAGGCAGTGATGAGAATGACAGAGATTATAACTTCTATGCAAAAATCATTTGCGATGACAAAGATTACTTTGAGAAGGACGTAAATGATGAGGTGACCGGAGAGAAAACAAAGACCAAGGATGGTTTTATTACTATCAAAAAGGGAGATTTAACCGAGGGCTTTGTTCTTGTAAAGTATGATGGCGAGACAGAGAAGGTTATCGCAGACCACGTTCAGTGCTACGCCACAGACGACAAATACATTTACTATATCGAAAGTAAGGAAGTTAGCGGGGATAGCTGCGAGGTAAGCCTTAACCGAATGAGTCCTGCCGGTGAGAATCAGGAAGAAATAATGACCTATGCGAGTGTATATCTTCCGGATATGGATTATGGGAAGACAAAAAGGTGCAGGATTTATAGCTGCGAAGATAAGCTTTTGGTAAAGTATTATACAATGCTGGAAAATGGTCAAAGCAGAGAGGCTGTTTATGACTATATTAAAACTGAGTGAGAAAAATAAGAATTAATTAGCGAGTAAGTGGGACCCTTCTTAGACTTACATAATATTAAGGAGAAGAACGATGGAAAGACCGATAATGAGAAATGTGATGTTTTTAAAACAGAAATCAAAGCCTGCGACAGCTGAGGATAAGAGTGTCGGCAGGGATTTGCTCGACACACTAAGTGCGAACAGGGAAAGATGTGTTGGCATGGCTGCAAATATGATAGGCGTTAAGAAGAATATCATTGTCGTAAATATTGGTTTTATGAACATTGTTATGTACAATCCGGTTATTGTGCATAAGGACAAGGAGTACGAGACCGAGGAGGGCTGCCTTTCACTAGAAGGAAAGAGAAAATGTAAAAGATTTGAAGAAATTGAGGTGGAGTACCAGGACTCGGAGTTTAATAGTAAGAAGCAGAAATTCTCAGGCTGGACTGCCCAGATTATTCAGCATGAGTGCGACCATTTGCAGGGAATAATCATATAGAAATTATGCACAATACGATAATTACACTTTTAATAATTTACATAAAAAACTTTATATAGTAGAATATAAAAAGGCGTAATTTATAAAGTTAGAAGAAAACCCACTGCCTTTAGG
>DCHE01000028.1:0-3948 GCA_002314775.1 Lachnospiraceae bacterium UBA1760 | reverse complement strand
GTAAGCGGATTGCGAATATTGACAAGCAAGGAGAAGATATATAATGAGGAAGATTAAGGGCAAGCTTTTAACTTTATGTATGGGCATAATTATGGCAGCAGCAGGCATGGGGGTGTACGCTGCGCCAGTGATAAATTATTCTGAGGATACTGTGGATGCAGCGGCAGCAGGAGAAAATGCAGAAGGTGATACACAGGAGGGCGAAGGAGCTTCTTCGGAGGAGGCTTCGTCTGAGGAGACTACCACAGAGGCAGTTACAGAAGCTGCTACAGAGGCGCAGATTACAGAGGACGGAATTGACCAGTTCGGTACCAAGAAGGCCCTCTGTTTAGTTAAGGTTGAATACTATGATGAGAATGAAAACTATGTAGGACTAGCAGCTCAGGGTGTTGGCTTCTTCATAGGAGATGCTGATGGAACCTACGTGCTTACAGCTATAGATTCAGTTAAGGTTCTTGAAGAAAAGACTAACTGGATTGGCGCTTACTATGGACTCGATTCAACCAAGATAAAGACAAAGGTTAAGATTATCCCAAGAAACAGTGATCTTATCTTTGACGCTGAGGTGGTAAAGGAGGTTGACTCTAAGAAGATTGCTATCGTAAGACCAACAGGCGATATCAAGCCTGAGGGATATCTAAGACTTTCAGAGGATTCTCAGAGCGTTGCTTCAGGAGCACCAGTATTTTCCTACTATGTTGGTATGGCGAATTCCAAGCTAGAGGAGCTTCAGAATGTCAAGAATGTACTCCAGATTAAAGGTACAATCGACAACTGGACAGTAGTTGACGGAGAGGCTCACACCTTCCAGTATTACACAACAAATGTTGTCAACTGGGGTATGCCACTTATCGACGAAACTGGTAAGGTAATCGGTATCAACATTAATACAGGCAATAACACTGAGACTGGAGTAAGCTATGCACTCCAGATATATGATGCAATAGAGGTCTTAAAGCTTTTAGATATAAACTATAATCCTGACATCGAAATCGATACTACAGCTCTCGATGAGAAGCTTGCAGCCTACGAGGAGAAGAAGGAGGAGGAATACACAGAGCTAAGCTGGAAGGAATACACAGATGCTTACAATAATGCTAAGGCGATAAAGCAGAAGATTGTATCAAAGGATGTGGATTCATTTACCCAGGAGAAGGTTAACCAGGTGGTTAAGGAGCTTACAGCAATGGAGGAGGGACTTAAGGATGCTGGAATTCCAGTAAAGACAGTCCTTATGATTTCCATAATTGCAGGCTCAGTAATGCTTGCACTTATCATCTTCCTTACCATTTTACTCATTGTAAAGTGTAAGAAGTACAAGAAGCTTCTTAAGGCTGCAAATGAAAAGAACATTTCTGCGGAGGATGCACTTAAGCTTTCAGGCCGTGTAACTCCAGGAGATATCAAGAACAGTTCAATCAGCGGAATGCCTATAAATAGAAGCCTTGCCGAGACAAGCCAGGGAATGGCCGCAGAGCCAGAGACCTCAGTTCTTAGCTCCTACCAGAATCCAGAGGGCGGCTATATCGTTGAGACCTCATCATACTTCCCAAGCTTAATCAGAGTTAAGACTGGCGAGAATATAGTTGTAAATAAGAACAATTTCGTAATCGGAACATCCCAGGAGATGGTAGATTACTTCGTAAGATACAATAGCAGTATCAGCAGACAGCATGCATCTATCATGAAGCTTCAGGATGGCTACTATATAAAGGATCTTGAGACTACAAATGGAACCTATGTCAACGGTGGCAGACTTCCAAAGGGTGGTTCAGTGAGACTGTACAATGGCAATATCATTGGTCTTGCCGAGGAGAGCTTCGAGTTCAGAGAGTAAAGTAAGAGGTAGATATTTTGAGAATAGAACATTTGAAAGACCATATTGCTTATACATTTGAAAAAAATGACATATATTATGACCTTGGCGAGAAGGTTACAAAGCGACTTGGAGTTGAGGAGATAGCAGACTATTACAGTGTGACCTACAACCTGAGCACAAGGCTTCTGTTTGACACCTCAGAGCTTGTGCCTCTGAAGAGTGTAATCGAGGGCTTCGACCACAATAAGAGGGTTGAGTGCTTAAGCAAGTATCTTAATCTCATCGACTCGCTCAGGGGAAATGACTACCTTAAGATGTTCAATCTTGATTCTGGCTACGACAGAATATACTACGACAAGGCAAAGGAAACTATCAAGTGCATGGTGCTTCCTGTGGAGGAAGAGGTTAAGCTTAACGATGCGACCTGGCAGTATGAATTCAGAAATGCAATAAATCTTCTGGTTTACAATATATACGCAGACGACAATGACAGGTACATGAAGATTTATGGAGATATATTCGGTTCGGGGATTTCGGATTTGGATATTATTGACTATCTGAATACCTATGACTTCGACGAGGCGGTTAAGCCTTCGGCTCCTGCAATGGGGCTTACAGGTCAGATGGGAATGACTAGTCAGATAGGCATGACCAGCCAGATTGGGGCTACCGCAGCTATAACTGGTGATGCTTCATATGGCAATACAACTTACGACTCTTACGCAGGTGGAGGTACAGCAGGAAGAAACCTGGTGCTTCGTCTCAACAGGGCTGGCACAGACTTCATGATGAAGCTTGGCAGTGGAAGAAGCATAGTCGGAAAGTCTGCTAACACCTGTGACTACGTCATCGATAAGTCAGACGCAATCAGCAGAAGACACTGCGAGATTGTCGGAAATGAAGGCGGATTTTACGTTACAGACCTTAACAGCTCAAACGGAACATTTCTAAACGGAGTCAAGATAATCCCTGGAAGCTACGAGCTTCTTAAGGATGGAGACATCCTTGGAATGGCGGATTTGAGATTTAGTGTGTATATAACAGGATAGAGGTTAGTGAAAAAAGCGCAGGGAACTGCGCTTTTTTCAATTGATAGATGCCTAAAGCATATTTTAAAAAGCGAACATACTGTGCTATAATAAATTTGCTTACTGTTTTTGTGAAGCAATAGCGAAAAATATTGGGTCGAGTATTTTGAAGGTCGAGGTTAATTAGAAATAAATATGAAAAAGAAAAAAACAATAGCAATAAGTTTAATTATGGTAATGATAGTTGCATCAATAGCATGTAATAGCACCAACTATAAATATAAAGAATGGAGAAATGCAGTACTAGGACAGAATTCTTCAAAACTTAAGATTGAATATGCAGAAACAGAGAGTGCTATAAATGCAGAAATATACTCATACACAAGAGAAAGTTCATCAGAGTGTGAAGAGATTGTTTCTAAATGTAATGACTATTTAATGGGGAATACAGAATACTCTCCAGATATAATTGATGTTAATTTAATATTGAAATTAAAAAGTGATGAGGTAGCTATAAGGTTTTCGAATAATACTAATTCGACAGAAGATCAGGGTACGGTATTTTGTTACGATTTTTCCGATACTGATATTTTGAATGACGGAAGTCTTCAGTATGCATGTGTTTCATATAGCGTCATAGCTAATAACTCAATATTCGGAAAGTTTAATGCAGGTGTCATTATATTAGATTTAGAAACAAATGCTGCTCAGTATTGCAAAGAAGAAAACTTAGAATTATCGAGATACTTTGATGGTTATAGTAGTATAGTAGTTAGTTTTAATGGTGAGAAACTAGATGATGGAGTAATGCAGATGGCGATAAAGCAGAACCCTGGAATAGATGTGTATTATTCTATTGATAGGCAGAATGTGAGAAAGTATAGATAGATTTGATAGAAATATATGAATTGATAGAGCATTGACATACAAAGTGCAAAATCAATAAGGTTTTAATAGACAATATGGCAAAATATACAAAATAAATAGTGAAAATTATATAAAAATACGGCAAGAACATTCTTTTGGATTGCAAATATTATAGAATATGTTAGTATTGTATCATCTTATTGAATTATTTTGGGAGGTATTACTAATGGCATT
>DCHE01000090.1 GCA_002314775.1 Lachnospiraceae bacterium UBA1760 | reverse complement strand
TCTTTGGCACCGAAGATACCCTTGACTTTTTCAAATAATGCAGCTATTTCGGCAGCTTCATTATTTTCATTATCCTTATTTTCCTTATTCTCCTCAGACTCGCGAGCTTTTTTCTCTTCTTTATTCTCTTTCTCGATATTCTTAATCGCCTGATTCTTCGCCTTTTCATCATTAATTACAGTTCCTATAATTGGAGAGTTTCTATATACGATTATATGATTATCTGACAGAAACTCATCTTTTGTATAGTTAACTGAATCAATAAGCTTTATTGCTGTTTCTCTTAATCTATCAACTGGAACTGCTCTTAAAACTGCACCATACTTTTCATGACTTAAGCCAAATCTTCTCTCAATAAGAGTTGTGCATGTATCACGAAGCTTGCTCTGCTGAACAAGATCAAGCTTCTCATTTTTTATCCAGGCAAGCGCATTATTAGTAAATTTCTTTCCAAACTTATCCTCATGAAGCATCATATCATCCTGAAGCTTATTGAAAAGTGCTTCGCTTGTAAATGGAAGCTGAATTAACTTTGAGCCGTTTTTCTCAATAATTCTAAGTGAAAGCTTACCATCCTCTTCCTGAACAAGGCCCATAGTTGTATGCTGAATCTTCTTACTAGAGCCCTCAAACTTACGTAAAAATGTATCTCCGTGATAACCAAATCTTGCAGTGTTAAAATACTTAACCTGGGCAGTATGTGGCTTAAATTGCTTCAAAAGCCTAAGAAGTGCCCTGGAAATATCAGCTCCATCCTTCCCAAGCCTACTCATAAGCTCTGTTGGCGAATGCACACCCATAATAAGGCTTGCAATACACCTTGGTGTCTCCTCAAGCTTTGTTAATGAATTTAAAACATCCTCTGGGTCTGAAGGCTTGTTATCATTATCGGTCATCTTTCTACCATTGTAGAACTTATCCGCTTCTACAGCCTCTGGCTTATATGCACCAGACGACTGTTCAAACTCCATGACTTTTGAAAAATACATAATATCTGTTGCATTTTTAAACATAGCCTTCTCATCGTCAGTCATACGAGCCTGTCTAAGCTTAAAGGCTGAAATGCTTCCAAGCTCATTGTTCAATTTATTCAATGTTTCAATTACTGCTCTATATCTGGCACTTCCAAAGAAGGTAGACTTATGCTTAAGATAGTACTGGCATGAGTTTATCGCATCAAGATATGTATCCTCGATTTTTAGTGTCAACGCAAGAAGAGATTCTTTTTTGCTTCTATCAGTTGTATATAACATCTTGATTTTATCTAAGTTTTTCTTGATTCTATCCATCTCAGCGCTATCCTTTTGTCCAAGAATACCTGCTTTTTGGGCAGTTATAGACTCCCTGCCTTGAATTCCTACTGATGACTCAGTTGTTAATCTGGCAAGGTCTATATTTACCTCCTTCGCCTCCTTAAAAAACCTCGTCATATCAATGTTGCTTCCATCTATCTCCTTCATACCGATAGATGAATTCCTTTCAACAAATTGAGGCTCCCCAATAATACTCTTTTTTTCATCAAGCTCGTTTATATTGTTCTTCTCATCATGTTTTGTAGTATCAATTACACTATTCTCCTGATCATCAAATATCTGATCTGGATCTCTTTCACCCATTCCTGCACCCATTTTTTTATCCTCCTTTAATCCATAGTATTACTTAATATTTTTCTTTTATACAAACTTATTTATCCTATACAGTGTATAGCATTTTGCTCTTATTATTTGTTTTATCACGTTCATTATACAAAGAGATTCTATAATATTCAATTACAAATATTTAGGCTGTGACGCTTGTGGGACGAAGAATCCGGGGGCCTAAATGCATGGCTTTTTTACTATTTTTAGAATATAAAAATGCTACTAGTCCTAAAAATACCTAGTAGCATTTTATAATAGTATTTAATCTCTCAATCAGTTCAGCTTCACTGCATCTTTCCGCAGGCTCAAGCCTTATACAGCCTTCGATCAGGCTCCAGATATCTCCCGTCGCCTTATCCTCCTTAGGAAGCTTTCCGGTTATCAAAACATTGAGCAGTATTCCGAGTGCATAGATATCCGTTTTGATATCGGAAGCAGAAAAACCATAGCCAAACTGCTCCGGTGCAGCGTAGTACATGCTTCCAATCAGGTTGGTATCCTGCGCTTCATCCTTTACCCACTTTGCAGCGTTCATATCAAGAAGGACAACCTCCTCGCCATCCATAATAATATTCGCAGGCTTGACATCTCTGTGAATTATAGGAGGCTTTATATTGTGCAAATCCCTGAGAATATAGGCTAGCTTAAGGACTATAGCTGCTGCACTAGCCACATCAAAGCTCTCTGTGCTAAGGATCTCCTCCAGAGTTTTTCCGCAAATGAATTCCTCAATCACAATCAGGCAGTTATCACTCTCACACACCTCAATGATACGTGGCATGTGCGAAACCGGGTGCTGCATAAGATATTCATAGACCGTTTTGTCATAGAATTTTAGATACTTTCTTACAAATATCTCCCCATCATCATTTTTAACAACCGATACATTGCCCTTTTTTGAGATTTGCTCCACTTCCTCATAGCTCATTAGCTTAATCACTTCTTCATCAGAAAGCCCCTTATATGGGTTCTGCAAATCAGCCTGGTACTCATCCTCAGTCAGATACAGATTCTCCTCGTTAATTTCATTTACAAATCCGCACTCAGTGCATTTCCATTCATCCATCTCTTCCGTGAAACCAGCCTGAATATTCAGCATGCTGCCGCACCTGTCACATATCCAGGACGTGTTCGAATCGATATCCGGGTTTATGAGCATCTCCCCACACCCTTTACAAATCCAGTATGGCAGCTCTTCATTATAGCCCTTTTGAAGAGTCAGATTAGCCTCACATCTTGGGCAGAACTGGTAGCTCTCTCGATTCTGAAAAAAACTTTTACACAGTGAAATCACTTTTTTTATCAAGCTTTTATGCTCCTTATACGTTATAATTCTGAAGTCCTACTCAAGCCCTGCCACCCTGCAGAGCATCTTTAATGCATCGTCAAGACCATCCATATCAATACCTGAATAATTCAGAATAAATCTATGGTCTCTTTCATTTTTTGTCTCTATTTCATAATCCGTTATCGTAGCAATTCTCATTTTCATTTTCTGCATCTCTTCTTTTACGTAAGAATCAGACACCTTTGTTTTTAGTTCAAGAATAAAATGAAGTCCGGAATCACTTTCAATCACTTTGTATCCTCCCTTAGGAAGATTTTTCTCGATTGCTTCAAGAATTCTAAGCCTCTTCTTACCGTAATGAAGCCTCATTCTATTGATATGCTTTTCGAAGTAGCCCTGGCTGATAAAGCTTGCCAGTGCATACTGTTCAAAGGTTGATACAGTACAGGAGTAAAATCCGAGTTCCCTGTAGAAATCATTTGCCAGCTTCTCTGGAAGCACCATATAACTGATACGAATCGTTGAGGTCAGTGATTTTGAAAAGGTATTCATATAAATGACCTTACCGCAGGCATCAATACTTTGAAGCGAAGGAATCGGTTTACCGACGGTTCGAAATTCACTGTCATAATCATCCTCTATTATATATCTCTCCGGCTTCTCATTCGCCCAGGCGAGAAGTTCATATCTTCTGCTAATAGGCATCGTAATTCCGGTTGGGAAATGATGCGTCGGGCTTACATGTGCAATGTCTGCTCCAGCGTCAGCTAAATCCTCGATGAGAATTCCCTTATCATCCATGTTGGCATATTGGCAGGCAGCTTTATTCTTATCATATATCTGCAGAAGCTTCTTATATCCAGGGTTTTCAATACAATAAATCTTATCATTTCCAAGGAGCTGAACTATCATACTATACAGATATTCTGTACCTGCTCCAACAATAACCTGATTTGGATCTACATCCATTCCACGGAAGGACCGAAGATGCTCTGATATTGCTTTTCTAAGTTCGTAAACACCTCCAGCAGGTGACATGGTAAGAAGGTCCTTCTCTCTAAGCGAAATTGTTTCTCTCATCACCTTGGCCCATACTGAAAATGGAAAAATCGTTCCATCCGTTCTGTTTGATGAAAAATCAAATATTACCTCTTCCTTACTTAGAACATCGATTCTTACCGTTTTTTTCGAAATCACAGGTATCTTTTCCAAATCAGCTATGTCTGATACATAATACCCCTTTTTAGGAATGGCATACATATAGCCCTCCCCAATCAGCTGGTCATAGGCATTTTCAATCGTAATGGTACTTAGACCTAAGTTCTTCGCCAGGGTTCGCTTTGAAGGCATCTTTTCTTTTATGCTTAATTTTCCACTTAGTATATCCTGCTTAATATATTCGTAGAGCGCCTGATAAACTGGTCCATCTACTTTTGTCAAATCATATGTAAGCATAAATTTCTCCTTTCGATTAGAGATTATGTTAGGGATTATGTTAAGGTTACCCTGAATTTTTATAAGTCTTGACTCAGCTTACACCACTGAGGTCACAAACAATCCCCGACTCGCAAGCAATGCCCTGGGCAACGTTTATTGCTCCTTTGTCATTTGCTCCCCAAGTACTGGCAATTACCTTCACAGTGCCTTCATCCGAGGTTATGTGAAAATCAACACACATGCCGCACCGTCTGTGGTGCACCCTGACAACCTCAATTGCCTTAACTCTTCCGACCGGAACCGCAAGAAACCTGGACCAGCCCTTAAAGAAATAATAATAATTTCCCCTCCAGACATTAAGACAAAGCGCCCTTGAATTTCTGAAATCATTCTCAATCACCTGAAGCAGCTGGGGATTCGTTTCCTTCAGGTCAGTCAGCTGTCTAAAAGGCTTCGAACTGTAAAGCGCAAATGACAATATGCTGCTAGTGAAAGCAAGTACTGCAAGTATAATTCCATATACAAAGCCAATACCGGTGCCATTTTCGTTATACTCTTTTATTATTAATACTATTGCAAATGGGCACACCATAAGGCTCATTATCAGTTGAAGTAATAAATTCTTTTTTTGCTTATCATAAAAGCTATATAGTTCCTGCATAGTACCTCGCTCTCATCATTTTCAGACTTTGGAATATGTCTTGATTGATATCTTCTTCCCAGAAAATGCAATTCCAATTTTCAGAATGTCCTGAATGCCCCCCTCTTTCATTTCGGTGTCGTATCTCAGCTCGTCAATCTGGGCAAGGGCTTCGTCTGCGAGTTTATTTAGGGCTTCCTCGCTCTGGTCTTTTTTCCACTTTAATTCCATGATGATTCCTGGGTATCTTGTTTCTCTTGGAATTAGGCTGATGTCGTACCTACCGTCGCCGGATTCCCTGTTTGACATGATTTTGTACTGGTTATCCATCAAGGCAATCAGGCCAAGAAGCAGGCCATGATAAAAGCCCTCTGCACCGGCATCGTAGAAGCTTACGGTTTTGTCCATGTATTCTGCGATTGCTTTCTGAAGCCTAGCGTAGTCATTTGCGTAAAGGCTTTCTGCAATTTTGTCTGAGGTGGTTCTTGTTATTGCTCCGATCTGTAGCAAATGTGACAGAATTTCACTCTTATACACTGCGGCAATCTCTCTGTTTGGGATTGAGACCTCACACAGGTACGAGCCATCTGCCTGCAGCTCCTTCTTAAGAGCTTTCAGGTACCCTGCAACTAACAGAAGACTGTAGATATTTACAGGATCTTCTGAAAGTGATCTATAAACTACGTTCTGATCGATTCTGGCAATTACTCTTTCGCCCTTCAGAAGGGAATATAGTCTTTCTGTTATGTCATCGGTCGCTACCTTTAGGACGTCCTCTAGAATTTCATTCTTACCCGTGTTTACCCAGTAGGCCTGTGGAACGCAGCCCTTTGATACATAATTGATCACAGACCATGGATTGTAAATCTCCGTAGATCCGAATAGATATCCGTCATACCAGTTCTTAAGCTCCGCCTCCATATTGGCAGCTCCATAATACTGCAGCATGTCCCTGACCTCCGAGTCGGTAAATCCGAAGTACTGGTCATATTCCTCATCCATAACAGTATTCACGGTCAGGTTATTCAGTCCACTAAAAATGCTCTCCTGCGCAATGCGAAGAATTCCCGTCAAAAATCCGTATGTTAGATTCCTGTTATCCTTAAATGCACCCGAGAAGAAGTTTCTCATAAAGCCTATTATTTCTTCGTAGAAATCCTTTGAGTAGCCCTCCTGAATCGGTGTGTCGTATTCGTCAATGATAATGATTGGAGCTTTTCCATAATGCTTGGTAAGCATCTGCGAAAGCTTCGCCAGTGATGCAGTGAGGTCAACCTCTGAGGCATCACCATTTATGATTTTAGCAAAATATGCCTTTTCATAATCTAGAAGCTTGTTGCTATCAGCAAGCACCTGGTGTCTTCCGAACTCCTCCTGTAAAAGGTCGCTAATCTTATCTATTGTCCCCTTCCAGGAATCGAACTTGACATCCTTAAATGTGAGAAATACAACCGGATACCTTCCCTGCTGCTCGCGGTACTCTGCCCCGCAGCTCCAGATTGCCTTGTCCTTAAAATATTTACTGGTGTCCTCCTCTGAAATCTCAAAGAAGACTCTGAGCATATCCATGTTCAAGGTCTTTCCAAAGCGCCTAGGTCTTGTAAATAATGAAACCAGCGGTTTTTGATCTAGGAACTCCTTAATCAGCATAGTCTTATCAACATAGTAGTAATCTGCCTGGGCTCTGACATAGTCCGAGATACCGATAGGTAGTGGCTTGCTCGCTATAGGCTTCCTTATATACCTTCCTGAGGCCACTCTCTTATCAGCAGGCCTTACTGCATCATCGGGAATAAGCCATCTTCTTCCTTCTTTTATCGCACCTGGAATCTTCCCCTTGTTGCACAAATCATTGATTGATCGCACCGAGAGTTTCCACTCATTTGCAAATTGTTCACTGGATTTCATTATGCTCATCTCCCTTCGATCATTTTTCTTCTTGTTTTCAGTATAAACCATTTCGAGCGAAATATCAATTTTATCTTGATATTTCGCTCGAAATCTTTGATATTCTGCCCGAAAACTTGACTTTTTGCTCGAATTTGTTGATGTTTCGCTTGAAATTTCGATATTTTACTCAATTTTCATGGTATCGCCTATGTATTTGCAATTGTCTGTTTTCGATTAATAGATAGCCTTAATACAGCAATTATTTGGTGTGAAATCCAGTCCAAGCTTTTCAATTGTCTTGCTATCGCTAAGGTCGAGCCACTCGTCCTCAATTAAAACGTAGGATTCGCCCTTGTTGATTCCTACAGAATAGCTAAGCCAGCCATCCTCCCAGGCTCCGCCTTCAACTGGTGCAGCACCCTCGTAGGTGATGGCTACTGCGTAATCCTTCACACTAAGCTCTTCATCCAGGTAAACTACGTGGTATCCTGGTACCGCGATTTCAGTCTCCTGCTCGTAAATCACCTTCTTAAATTTCTTGTCGTAAATCTTTATCTGAAGCTTCTGATTTGCTGATTTTGTGTAGGTTCCAACGGCCTTCAGAGTTCCCTTGCCGCTAAAACAATTTGCAACTGTTATGGAATCGCCCATGCTGATGCTGTTTTCATTTCCACCATCATATGTCAGGACTTTTTTGTAATTATCTGACAGCACGAATATCGTCTGCTCTCTAAATGGTGTGTCGTAGGATACCCAGTAGTATCCGTCCTTGCCCCATCTGTCTCCTCTTGTGTTCTGGCACAACCACGCTCCGTTTTGCGAAGCCTCCTGATTGAAGTATTCTTTAGGGAAATTGTCGTCCCAGCCGGTGCACTGAATTTACATCCCTCATCTGGTTTACAGATTCATAGAATCAAGAATTGACTGTCCTAACGCCATAATCTCATCATCAAGAACAGTAAAAATAATTTCGATTTCATAATCATTTTGTGCCAGGAAATCACTGCAAGCACTAAGTGCTACCTTCCAGGCCTGCTCTCTAGGATATCCAAATATTCCCGCAGAAATAAGTGGAAAACCAATTGAATGAATATCATTTTCCCTGGCAAGCTCCAGCGACTTTTTGTAAGCACTATATAAAAGCTCTGGCTCATTATGCTTGCCATCAGTCCATCTAGGCCCTACCGCATGGATAACATACTTAGCCGGCAGCTTAAAGCCTGGCGTAATAACAGCCGAGCCCTCATCGCAGTGACCGTACTTATCACACGCCTTTGTCATTTCCGCCGAGCCAGCATCCTTGAAAATGTATCCGCATACTCCTCCGCCTTCCCATAGTCCAGAATTTGCAGCATTTACGACTGCATCTGCTTTTAATTTTGTTATTCCTATTTTTTTAATTGAAATACTGCTCATAATACCTCTAATCTAGTCTTATCTTAATACTACCTACTTCAGTTTCTCTTCCCACTCAGCTTCCTTGAAGCCAACCAGTACAAAATCATCGCCTATCACCATAGGTCTTTTTACAAGCATTCCGTCTGTAGCAAGGAGTGCCAGCTGCTCGTCCTCACTCATTGTTGGAAGCTTATCCTTTAGCTTCATATCCTTATAAATAAGACCGCTTGTGTTGAAGAACTTCTTGAGTGGAAGCCCACTCATCTGATACCATTTCTTAAGCTCCTCAACCGAAGGATTCTCCTCCTTTATCGGTCTTTCTGTATATTTAATTCCATTTGCGTCGAGCCACTTCTTCGCCTTCTGGCAGGTGGTGCACTTTGCGTAGCATAAAAATGTCATTTTTTTCATCCTTTCCTCATCTAATAACTGTATCTTAATTCACAGGTGTTCCAACCTCAATCAAATTGCCATCTGGATCATAGAATCTTACAACCCTCTGTCCCCAGGAATGCGTCA
>DCHE01000082.1:30870-31182 GCA_002314775.1 Lachnospiraceae bacterium UBA1760 | reverse complement strand
TAACCATTGTATCGTACTTAAGAATATCGTAAACATTGATTGTGCTGCTCATTGTTGTCTTAACTGTTGGAAGATTTCTAGCTGAAAGTACAACCTTCTCATCCTTATCCTTAGTAACAACTAAAGCCTTCTCTGCCTTGAGGTTCTTAAGAATCTTAGCGAATGCTGAAGTCTTAACCTCTGAAAGATTAAACTCATCTACAACGATGAACTTGTTATCTGCTACCTTAGATGTAAGAGCAGACTTCATAGCGATCTGCTTCTCTCTCTTATTCATCTTTACTGAATAGTCTCTTGGCTTTGGAGCAAATA
>DCHE01000082.1:6432-30798 GCA_002314775.1 Lachnospiraceae bacterium UBA1760 | reverse complement strand
CCTGTTCCCTTCTGTCTCCAAGGCTTCTTACCGCCACCTGAAACCTCTGAACGTGTCTTTGCGCTCTGTGTTCCCTGACGACCATTTGCAAGCTGACTTACGACAGCTTTATGAAGTAAATTCTCATTTATCTCAACACCGAAGATTTCATCGTTAAGTTCGATCTTATCAACTTCATCTCCCATGATGTTATATACAGCTACTGTTGCCATCTAATGTTCCTCCTTCCTTCAAAGTCGCCTATTTGCCAACTTTTACTGTTTCTTTTAACATAACTAATGACTTCTTAGGTCCTGGTACTGCACCCTTTACTAAGATTACGTCATTCTCAACATCTATCTTAACTATCTCAAGATTCTGAACTGTTACTCTTACACAACCCATATGTCCTGGCATCTTCTTACCCTTGAATACACGACCTGGTGTTGTTGCAGAACCGTTCGAACCAGCATGACGATGATACTTTGAACCGTGAGCTGAAGGACCTGACTTCATACCATATCTCTTGAGACCGCCTGCATATCCCTTACCTTTTGAAGTAGCAGTAACATCTACCTTATCTCCTTCAGCAAAGATATCAGCCTTGATAACGCTCTCACCAGCTACATACTCAGAAGAGTTCTCGAATCTGAATTCTCTTACGAACTGCTTTGGAGTTGTGTTAGCCTTCTTAAAATGTCCAGCCTCTGCCTTTGTAGCACCGTGTGGGTTCACGATAGTTTTCTTTCCTGAACCATCTTTCTTAATCTGCTTCTCTTTCTTCTCACCGAAGCCAACCTGAACTGCTTCGTATCCGTCGTTCTCTACAGTCTTAACCTGTGTTACTACACATGGACCAGCCTGTAAAACTGTTACTGGTGTTAAAACACCGTCTTCGTTGAAGATCTGAGTCATTCCAACTTTTGTTGCAAGAATTGCTTTCTTCATTTTTAATTTCCTCCTAATTAATTCACAGCGGATTGCTTTTGCAATCATACTAAATTCGTTCGTCATTGAACGGTATTAGGTACTGTTTTTAAATAAATAAATTGTTTGTTTTTGAAATAACCTGCTGTTTGATTACTTCATCTTAACATCGATGTGAACACCAGCTGACATATCCATCTTCTGAAGAACATCGATTGTCTTTGGACTTGGTGAAACAATGTCAATTAATCTCTTGTGTGTTCTCTGCTCGAACTGCTCTCTAGAGTCCTTATACTTATGAACTGCACGTAAGATTGTGATCTTCTCAACCTTTGTTGGCATTGGAACTGGACCGCTAACCTTTGCGCCTGTTGCCTTCACTGCCTCGATGATCTGCTGTGCAGCCTGATCGATAAGCTTGTGATCATATGCCTTTAAAGTGATTCTCATAATTTGACTTGCCATAAAAAAAGTCGCCTCCTTTTCGTACTATTTCTTTGTACGACAAGCGGTGACTGTACACATTCCCGTGTGTGTCATAAACTTTTACGTTCGTAACTTTACACACGTCATCTCTGCATAATGCAGATGGTTTATAGTACAGTGACTTGCCGTCAGTTTCTTGAACTTGACATTCGCTCCGTGAAAAACCAGCTCTGTCGAGCTGCAACCTTCATTTCAACGCTATCATGTCACAGCAATTGGTATTATAAACCATATGTTTTTATTATGCAAGTATTTTTTTTATAAATTTCTATGTATATTTCTGCACATATTTATGCACATATTTCTACGCAAACTATAAGACATCTCCAATAATTTGCTCGAGGATATCCTGTTATTATGTTATCAATTCTTATTTTGCGAATCAATAAGCTTTAGAAGTGTTGGCTCCACACCAAACATTTTACACATTGCTCTCGAATTTTCAAGTGCTTCTTCCCTCTTATTTGACGAAATGTTCTCCTTCACCGCCCTGATAAGAAGATTCTTAGGAGAATGAGCAATATCTATAAACTCCAAGAGCTGGGTTTTGTAGCCCATATAAGTAAGAAGCTCCGCTCTGAGTGAATCAGTGACAAGCTCTGAAGTTCTCTGCTTTATAATTCCATACTTCATAAGAGGCTTTAATGCGTCGCAGCTTATCTCCTTATTCACCTCATGCTGGCAGCATGGAACCGATAAAATGTATCTTGCCTTCCAGTTAATTGCATTAAACAGAGCATAATCTGTTGCAGTATCGCAGGCATGAAGTGTAATTACCATATCTACTGGTGCGTCAGTCTTATATCCATTTATATCACCAAGCTCAAAATGAAGCTTGTCGTAGCCATACTTCTTTGCAGCCACATTGCACTTCCTTATAACATCCTCCTTAAGATCAAGCCCTGTCACTGTTGCGTCGATTCCCTTAACCTCATTTAAATAGTAATAAACAACAAATGTAAGATAGCTCTTTCCGCAGCCGAAGTCAATGATATTTAGCTTCTTCTCGTCACCTATGACATCGTCAACCATCTCGATAAATCTGTTTATCTGTTTAAACTTGTCATACATGGAATTAATGACTTTTCCTTCCTTGGAAAAAATCCCCATATCATAGAGTGGTGCAATCTCCTTGCCCTCCTCGAGCAGATAATTCTTCCTTCTGTTATTACCTGCATTATATATAGAAGAAACTGCTTCATTTTTAATCAGTTTATTGGATGCCTTAGTCTTATTGACAAGCAGCTTTCCCTTCTTTGTGATGGATACCTGGTAGTCCCTCTCCCCCGTAAATGCATTCATGGCCATGAATTCCTCTTTCATAAGCATAAAAACCACGTCCTTAAATACATCCATCTCAATATTTTCATGAAATGCCTGCTTTTCTGTAAATCTCTCTATCTGATATACTCTTCTTCCTCCTATAGTTTTTACAGTCATAACCGCTTTTTTATAGGAAGAAACTCCTTTGCTGAACACTATCTTATATGGAGATTTACCTTCTATTTCTTCTATTATAATGTATAATTCATTAGCCTCTGTCATTTAACGTCCTCTCAGAAAATGTTGTTATTAATAATCCGCAAATTGCTCTGCAACCCCCAAGCCAATTTGCATTCATATTCTGCCATTCTTTATGCTCATAATAATAACACTAATCAAAAAAACTGCAAATAGTTTTATAGATATTAATTGACTAGTATTGATTATTAGGATATTCTTATCTATGTATTTTAGTAAATTACATTTTATGCGTTTATCAGTAGGCTAAGCCATATGACAAGTTTATGATTTGGGATGGCTTAAACGTACATATAAATAGAAGGAGTTATTATGTGGATAGCAGATAGTTGGAAAGATTATGAGGTTCTTGATTGTTCAGAGGGTGAGAAGCTCGAGAGATGGGGAAGATACATTCTTCTAAGACCAGACCCTCAGGTAATCTGGAGCACTGAGAAGAATAACCCATCCTGGAAGAAGCTTAATGGACATTACCACAGAAGCAACAAGGGTGGTGGAGAGTGGGAGTTCTTCAAGCTTCCAGAGCAGTGGGATATCTCCTACAACCTTCCTATTTCTAATAATATTTCAAAGGACGGCAGGCTTACCTTCAACCTTAAGCCCTTCAGCTTCAAGCACACTGGTTTATTTCCAGAGCAGGCAGCTAACTGGAGCTGGTTCTCAAAGCTTATTGACAAGGCTGTAAAGGAAGGACGAGAGATAAAGGTTCTTAACCTCTTCGCTTATACCGGTGGTGCAACCTGTGCAGCAGCTGCTGCCGGCGCGAAGGTTACTCACGTTGATGCCTCAAAGGGCATGGTAACCTGGGCCAAGGAAAATGCCGCAAGTTCTGGTCTTTCAGAAGCCCCAATCAGATGGATTGTGGACGACTGTGTTAAGTTTGTTGAAAGGGAGCTTAGAAGAGGCAACCGATATGATGCAATAATTATGGATCCTCCTTCCTACGGAAGAGGCCCAAAGGGTGAAACCTGGAAAATCGAGGAGAGCATTCATCCATTTATAAAGCTTTGCTCTACTCTTCTTTCTGATAATCCACTCTTCTTCCTGGTTAATTCCTACACAACCGGTCTTGCACCTTCAGTTCTTACATATATGATTTCAACTGAGGTAAAGAGCAAATTCGGTGGAGAGGTTATCTCCGATGAGCTCGGTCTTCCTGTGACTGAATCTGGCCTCATACTTCCATGCGGTGCCGCTGGAAGATGGACAAAATAAGCAAATTAAAGAATGCCCCTGAGCCAAAGCTCAGGGGCACATTTTATTTATTCGTAAATATCCTCATCGTAAAGGATTTCACCATCTTCATTAATTTCAAATATAGCTGTTGGCGAATAGTATGTATTTCCATAAATATCATATAAGTCAAAGCTGTACTCGTAGGTTCCCTCGAAGAGATATCCAAATTCAATTTCTGGTGTTCCCTTTACAGTGTACTTACAATCATCCATTGTAAATGCTTCCCAGTCATCTCCTGATGTAACGTAATAGATTGGCTCAATTACGTCTCCATCCTTTAAATGGTAGGTATTTCTGTTAGACATACCAGTTTCTTCATCGATACCGTCAAAGGTTCCAAGGACCTCCCACTTACTTGTGCTCCAGTCAATGCTGACACGGAGGTTTGTCTGCTCTCCGTTTAATAAAATCTCACAGGTGTAGATACTGTAATCATCCTGGGCATCCACAAGCTCAAGAGGAAGAAGTGCATCACCGAGTGTTGGCCAGAGACCATCAAAGTTATCTATAATTGAATTGCCTTCAAAGTTTACATCCTCGATTGAACCGATGTAGATAACCTCATCGTCCTCCTCAAGGAAGATACTTGCACAGGCTGTGTAAAGCTTGTCAATATCCTCAAGCTCAACAACGAAATTTCCTTCATCACTGATATATGCATCAGCAAGGTTCAAACTACTACTATCTGAAAGTGTCTGATACTCACCCTCATTTGTGCTTACATCTGTGTACTCATAATCCTCCTCCCAGATATCATCACTGTTCTCAGCTACTGATTCATTTGTAGATGAGCTGTAGGAATCTGTGCTACCTGTCTCAATACCGTAAACCACCTTGTTGATTACATTGTAGTACCATGGGCTCACGCATACATCTGCGAAAATCTTAATTTCGTTAGAACCCTCTACTGAAAGTGGGTAGTAAATAGATAATCCACCTGCACCGCTGTGACTCTTACCATTCTTATTGTAGATTACAGCCTCCTTAAGTGCTGATGTAAGCTTGCTTGCTGAAGAAGCATAGCTTGAAACATTTGAAGCCATAGTTCCAAGGTCAATCATGTTAGTATAACCCTCAGATTTATTGTTTCCTCCAAAGTTATCAGCATTCTTGATAGCCTTTATGGCCTTATCAAAGCTGCTTGAATTATAGATTTCCTTAGAAACATCGTTAAATGCTTCCATAACTGCATCAATCTTAGAAAGATTTACAATTGAAAATGTTACAATCGCCTTGTCCTCTGCATATGTACATGAATTAACATATGAATCGAGAACTACCTTTCCAAGGCTTGCTCCATCTGCATCCGGATTCTTGCCAAGATAGTCAAGAATTTCAGTGTAATTCCAGCCTGAGCCCGGCTCAGTTTCCTGTGAAGCATACATATATCTTGCATAAGGAACTAAAACATTAGCTGTTTCAAGTGTACTCATAAGACAAGCATCAAAGCCGACAAACTCGAATCTGTCAGTCATGCTTCCATATACACTCTTGAAGGATGACTCAAATTCCTTTAAGGATAAACTGTTATCATTATAGTTTTCATCGAAGCATACACCATTTATACTTCCACTACCATGGTTCCAGAAAACAACGCCCATGTGCTCAGCAGGGTAGTTCTTAACTCCCCACTCAAGGAAAGAGGTAAATGTCTCTGGCTTACCCATATCACTCTTTTTCTGCTCGTCAACAAGCTCCATATCTCCTGAAGTAACCTTGTACCTCTGAATAGCATCCTCATCAACGCCATTCTGCCAAGAGTTTGCTCCACCAGTCTCAACAATGACAGTAACATCATCGCCGAAGCTTGCTTCCATCATCTCATCAAAGTCAGCTGTTCCTGCACCGTCATCTGACTCAAGATTCGAACCACAGAGATATACGAAGATTGTCCAGTTATCTTTTCCCATACTAACTTCTTCAGATCTTGATACTCTGTCGATTTTAAGTGAACCGCTGTCAGTTGAAATCTTTGTTCCATTTGTAGTAAATTTCGAGTTATCTCCGCTGTACTTACCCTGCTCACTCTGGCTTGATCCGCCCTGGCTGCCACTTCCAGTATCCTCGATTGGATCATCGTCCTCATCGTCAAGACAGCCTACTCCTGAGAATGCCATAGCTGCACCAAGTGTAAGCGCAAGCACCTTCTTTGCGAAGCCTCTCTTTTTTGTCTTTCCTATTTTTATCTTTCTCATCATGTCCTCCCTGTTCCGTAAAATGTATTTCATTCCAGCTAGAAGCCTTCCCCACATTTAACACTTCTTTCTTAGAAATATTGCATTTTCATCTACATTTACATCTACATTCACCTTATCAATAGCTACCAGTATCTCTCCTCAAGTGGAAGATAATCCTTGTGATAACCAACATATTTGTAGGCTGGTCTAATTATCTTTCCATCATTTACAAGCTCCTCAATACGATGTGCTGCCCAGCCTGAAATTCTCGAAATTGAGAATACAGGTGTGAATAGCTCAACTGGAATTTTTAGCATTGTATATACAAATCCACTATAAAAGTCAACATTTGCACAAACCGGCTTGAAGGTATGTCTCTTCGCCGTGATAAGCTCAGCCGATATTCTTTCTACAGCTTCATATAATGCAAACTCATCCTCTTTACCCTTTTCTACAGAAAGCTTCTTAGCATATTCCTTAAGAATAACCGCTCTCGGGTCAGACAGGGTATAAACCGCATGGCCCATACCATATATAAGTCCCGCCTTGTCGAAGGCCCTCTTGTCAAGAAGTGCTGTAAGATACTCTCTAAGTGCTTTCTCATCAGACCAGTCAGTCACGTGTGCCTTAAGGTCGTCAAACATCTGCTGAACCTTGAGATTCGCACCACCATGCTTTGGTCCCTTTAATGAACCAAGCGAACCAGCAACCGTTGAATAGGTATCTGTTCCGGTCGAGGTTATTACGTGAGTGGTAAATGTAGAGTTATTACCACCACCATGCTCAGCATGAATTACAAGTGCTACGTCAAGAACTGCTGCCTCAAGCTCTGTATATTTTGCATCTGGTCTCAGCAGTCTTAAAATATTCTCAGCCGTTGAAAGTCCTGGCTTTGGTCTGTGAATTACAAGACTCTTATCCAAGTACTTATGTCTGTAGCTCTGATATCCATAGGCTGCTATGACAGGGAATCTTGCTATAAGACCAAGACTCTGCTCAAGCACGTGTCTAATGCTGTTATCGTCCGGATTATGGTCATATGAGTATAATGTAAGAACACATCTCTGAAGAGTATTCATAATATTGGCACTAGGTGCCTTCATAATCACATCTCTGTTAAAGTTTACCGGAAGCTCTCTGAATTCTCCAATCACATTGATGAACTCTTCTAACTGCTTTTCTGAAGGAAGCTCTCCAAACAAAAGAAGATATGTTGTCTCCTCAAACTTGTATCTCTTTCCTTCAAAGCCCTTAATAATATCATTTACATTGTAGCCCTGGAAGTATAATTCACCTGGAATTGGTTTGCGAGTTCCGTCCTCGTCCTCCTTAAATGCTACAACATCTGAAATCTCTGTAAGTCCTGTAAGAACGCCTCGACCATTCGAATCACGAAGTCCTCTTTTTACATCGTGTTTTGAATAAAGTGTCTGGTCAATCTTTCCAGAAGCAGCGCAGAAGTCAACGTACTGATCAACTAGAGAATTAAAATAATCACTTTTAAACACTGCCTATTCCTCCTATCTGCGAGCGAAAAAGCACCTTCTCTCTCACATATATTTAATGTGCTAGATTATACCAAAGTATAACAAATTCTACAATCATATAAACCCCAAATCACTAATATTTAGAATTCTTTAGCGTTTTTTAGGGTTATCACTAAATAAAATTAACTATTTTCAATCACATCCGGAAATTCGATAATATACCTTTCGTAGGCATTTACGATTCTGGTCCCTTTATATTCCGACTCACGTTTAAAATTCCTGCCATAGGTTTTATGAACATGGCCATGAATAAAGAGCTTTGGATGATATTTTTCAAGAAGCTCCACAAAGCACATAAAGCCTCTGTGTGGAAGATCCTCGGCGTCATTTATCTTGTATGCCGCCGAATGGGTAACTAGAATGTCGAAGCCCTTTCTCCTCCAAAGCTTAAACCAGAGCTTTCTGACTCTGCTTCTCATCTCTTTTTCTGTATACTGATAACCGGTGTAGTTATACTTCATGCTGCCCCCAAGCCCAAGTATTCTGACTCCGCGATAGATATAGATATCGTCCTCTATGGAAATGCACCCGTCCGGAGGTGTCTCCTCATAACAGCCATCGTGGTTTCCATGAACATAAATCACAGGAACCTTTGCATAGGTTGCAAGAAATGACAGATATTGAGGTGCCAGGTCTCCGCAGGAAATAATCAAATCTATATTATCTAATTTTTGTTTTTCAAAATAATCCCAATAATACTTTGACTCTTCATCAGCCAGGGCTAGTATTCTCATCTTCCTCTTTCAGCACACCCTTACTCTCCACTATAGGTCTTGCTGCCTCCTTAAGTTCTTTTATAACTGGTATCTGGCCAACGACATTTTCAGCCAGCCAGTCCATCTTCATAATATCGTCAGGCTTAATTCTTTCGCCGTCAGAACATTTAACCTCTCCACTTTGTGATATTATCTCTCCTTCAAATGGCGAAATTTCACCATTTGTAAGCATCCTTCTGAAAACCTCGACAAGTCTTCTTGTCTGGGAAGGAACCTTGTTTGAGACAATAATATCGATTACTCCGGAAGCAAAGCCCCACCAGTAATTTATTGCCTTTTCCGTTGCCGCATCCGCCTGATTCCATTTTCCATTGAGAATCATATGAATAATCTTTTCGTAGAAAACGCCCCAGTTATAAACCGGCATGGCAATATTAATCGGATCACCATCCGTAAGCTTATATACTCCGTATCTTCTGGATGCGTTCTTAGGAGTAATCAAATCCTGATCTGAAATAAAGTCCACACCATCGTTGTACAGATTCTTGTAAACTTCCTTTCTGGTATGACCCTTCTCAAGAGTAGTCCACTCGAGATAAAGCTTTACTCTTGGGTTCACGAATTTTGCTCCAAGCGCAAAGGCATTAATATTGGCTGTAATACCATAAATCGGATAATCAGCTATATACCCGATTTTATCAGTTTCTGTAAGCGTACCTGCTATCATTCCCGACAAAAACTTAGCCTCATACAGTCTTGAATAGTAGGTTCTTATGTATTTGTGAGAGGTATTTAAGGAGCAGTTAAGAATCTTGACATTTGGATACTTGATTGCCACCTTTAAGCTCGAATCAACCAGTGTTGAGCTTGTAGTAAATATAACCTCAACATTATGCTCAGTTATAAGCTCCTCCATAGCACGAATGCATTCCTCATCCTGGCCAACATTTATAACCTTCAGACAGTTAAGCTTCTTGCCAAATACTTCCTTAATATGATTTCTTCCAAGCTCATGTGCAAAGAGCCAGTCCGATCTTTCGGGGTCCTTATCGTAGACAAAGGCAACATTTAAGGTCTTATCATTTGTTGGAATATTCTTTAAAAATCCAAGCACGGACTTCTTGGAAAAGTCGCTTGGCTCCTCCATGCTGAGGCTTACCTCCTCCTCATCATCTATCAGAAATTCCTTCCATATCTTTGTCACAGAGGACTTTAAATCATCCATCGACATTTCCTTTGCTTCCGCATAGCCATAAAGTCTTAGGAAGATAAGAAATGCATCTCCTGTCGTAAGGTCTTGTAGCTTTTTACCTCCCTTTGCGTAGTAGGCTGACGCAAACATATAGTAAAGGGATACAAAATCCTGCAGAGTTTCCTCACCCCAGTTTTCGTTTTCTTCCGGGCTGACTATCGAGAGAAGCTCCTTAAATCTTCCCTCCTTTGAGAGCCAGATAAAGTTAACTCCACTAACCTTATAGAACTCCATAAATTCGTAGTAAATCTTTACAACCGGGTCATCCGTAAGCTTAGGAATCTTTCTTGTTACATTGGCCGGAACTGACACTGCATCAAAGTACTTAAGAACACTTACTCGCTTATTGCCCTCAACTACATAGTAGTAGTTAAGGTACTCGTAAACCTTTATCGGTTCTCTGATTCCCTCCTCCATATGCGAATCGCAAAGTGAGGACCATTTGCCTCCAAACTCCGTTTTGAAGTCGAGAAGTGGCATGAAATTATTTGCAAATGCCTCTGTTCTTCCAGCAGTACTTGTGCCCACAACTCGGTTAAGAGGAATCTGAACCAAACCAAGATTTGCCTCTCCTCTTATGTCTGTAACAGAAAGAATCTCATCCAAAACAGGAAGATATGGATACTTTCCATCCTGAACCGCATTTTTATATGCTTTAATGCCCATCTTCTGAGCTTTTTCATAATCCTGATATGACATATTTCTACCTATTTTCCTTCCGTATGCGCGTATTATTATCGTTATCCTCAGGCTAGTAATATGTTTAATAATTACTTTTTGTTTTTTATACAAAGCAAAGCGTCCCTTATAAACTCATTTCCCTTATTATATTCTTCTCTTGAAATTTCGTTCGGTGAAAACTCTGCTTTTTCAAAGAGACTTATCATATCCGTAAGGTCTTCCTTTTCCGTAAGGCCTTCCTCGCTATGGGTAATTATACCCTCGTCCATAAGATAGCTAAGCTCTTCCTTATAGTTTATCTTCTTTTTAAACTCGGCATCCCTTCTTCTTACCTTTCTTCTGAATGCCTCATATTCCATAACAAGCTTTCTGCTTAATGCAGTCTTCTTGTATTCATTTCTTCTCCTTGAAAATGGAACTAAAAATCTTACAGCAAAAACGATGCCAAATGCCGCAATTGACGAAAGCACTAGCACGGCAATATACATCATCACCTCATCATTTACCTTGAAGCCCTCTTCACCGGAAGCTTCACCATCATCACCCGAATCACCCTTTGAATTATTATTCATAAATCTCGAGAAGGCGCTCCAGAAATCTACGGAGTCTTCTTCTCCTGCTGATGGTGTAGGGTCGTAAACCTGCCAGCCATACTCTTCATCGTAGACCTCAACCCAGGCATGAGCATCAGCATCCGTCGCATCAATAGTTATGACACCCGTTTCACCCATCTCTGAGTATCCGCTGTAGTACTCACTGTATTTTTCCTCAGTGAGCTCGCCCTTATCAACCATCTCATTGTAGGAGACTGCATAGCCCTCAACATATCTTGCCGGTATTCCCATCCTTCTGAGAATCAGTGTGGCCGAGCTGGCAAAATGAGCACAGTAGCCCTTTTTATTCTTAGACAGGAAATAATTTACAAAATCGTCCTTCTTAGGGGTAGCACCAGGCTTAATTGTATAAGGTATATTCTGCTGGAAATAATTCTTAAGCTGGTTCATAACCTGCTTATTATTTCCAGAAAGCCCTGCCTCCCTAATGAATTCATCTATTGTCTCAACATTCTCCTCCGGCACCAGTAAATCTACATCCTGATATCCCTTTTCAGAGATTTTCGCGGTATTTCCAGTGTTTCTTGGATATACCGTGTAGCTCACAGTAGAGCCTAAGTATATCCTCTGGCTTCCTTCCATCTCTCCGTAATATGGCAAAAACCAGCCTGCATTTGTAGCAACATTTTTTACATCAATTCTGGCCTTGGCACTACTCTCCTTACCACTAAGAAAGGCCTCCTTTAGCGCCTCTGCCTCAGCAGCATTTTTCGTCATATCCAGTGATATCTGCTCCCACCTGTTTGAGTAAGGCAGATAATTCCCGCCGGTAAAGCTCTTTAAATATATGCTGTCATAGGTGTACGGTGTAACTGTTACAGTAAGATCCGTCTGGTAATCAAGATGAATTGAGGAAACTCCTCCAAGCTGTCCGCCAACCAGTCCAGCTGTACTGTAGTAATAGTTGAACAGTCCGCCGATACCCAGAAGTATCACATTGCTGACCGTCTCCATGGTGCTGGCCTTATACTTATTGTCTGCGTGATTGTAATCGAAATCGTCCTTTGGAAATGCAATATTTATCACACTCACGGCAATCAAAACGGCCACAATACCATAAACCAGGGTCTGCCATACAGACCTTGAATTATAGTTATACTCAAGTGTTTTCTTTCTTCCCATAAGAAATACACTGTCAGTGCTTCTCATTCTGTAATGTCTTCCGCCTCGCATTATATACATCATTACAAGGGCAGAAAGAAGCATCAGCTCATAGAAGGTGTCAGGCTCCTTCTCCATATAAAGTGGAACAAGGTTTGCCGGCATCACCATCATAAGAGGCATGATAAACTGCATTCTTCTTGAGATAAACACATTTAATACAATATTAAACACAATTCCGATAAAAATAACCGCAATTGTGATAGTAAGCTCTCTGTTTGAATATTTCTCACTATACTGCTGCATACCCTCAACATCCAGGTAGGTCGAAAGATTCTCTATTGTGATATTTACGATTCCATAGAAACCACTGTTTATATAGCCCTTAAGAAGTACTACTCCTCCGAAGAAGGCTCCGAACACAAACAGATATCCAATATTTTCAACTACATAGCTATAGTAGAGAAAGGTACAAATAATAGCTGATATAAATATCAAAACATTTACAATAAGCTGGTGCCACGGTGCACTTAATGCTGTCAGATAGCATCCTATTCCGCCAGCGGTAAGTAAATACACAATAACCGCCTTTATAAAAAGAGTCTTAAATCTTGACTCCTTCTCAGCATAAACACTCTTATCAATAACAGCTCCGTGGGTGACTGGTATATCTTCAAATTTGTAACTAGTCCTGTCGAGTAATGATGCCATCTACCTCACCCTCCTTCTCACAAATCAGAAGATATGCCTTGAGCTCCGGTTTAATGGCGCTCATATACATTCTTACATCTCTTTTTACAAAATCATTTGTCTCATATAACAGACCTGTAAATGCATTTTTAAGTGCATCCAGATTAAGAATATGTTTCTCCTCAAAGCCTTCAATCAAATTACTGTAATACATAAATCTGATGGAGGTATTTTCCTCGAGAATCCTTCTGCAAATCTGGTAGGACAGGCATATTACCTCATCAATAGCAGCTCTGTCTCCTGTCAAATCTGCCACAATAACCAGCTGCTGATCCGACATGCTGACTCTGTCTTTCACCATAAGAATATCTCTTTTTGCAGAAAGCTTCCAATGAATACTCATAAGCTTATCACCCGGAATATACTCTCTCACATCATTTACATCAGAGAAATCCGAGCCTCTCTTTGCTGACTCCTCCGACTCTGTCATTCCTTCAGAAACATTGTCCAGGTTGACCTTTTCAATGCTGCTATTTCCTGGAAGAACAACTGTCTCAGCGTGAGCAGAAACCTTCTTTTTAAGCTCAACAAATCCAAGAATATCTATAATTGTAATATAATCAACACGGTATTCCCAGACTCCACAAACATCATGCCTTATCGGAAGGACAGTCTCATAATCCCCCTTCATTCTTGTTGCCTGTGTAACTCTGATGAAATCTGAATTTCCGTAATAAAGATTCTTTATCTCTAATCTCGACCTGATATCCAAAGACATTAGATAGGAAGCATTTTTTACAATCAGTCTTACATAGGACAGCTCCTCCTTTGTTATCGGCTCTCCCTGTGAAACAACCTCAAGGCTGATAAACCTTCTCTTTATAAACAGAAATGTCAAAGATAGGAATGGTGCCACAATCATTATTATCATATAAATGAACGCAAAATGACTATGAAGAAATCTGTACACTCCCATCGAAAGAAGAAGTAAAAGCAAGTATACAATTATTCTTACGAAATGAATTTTACTTCTCACGTTATGAAACCTCTTCCAAAAGCCTTCTTATAGCCTTGTCCATATTGATTCCCTGAGCTCTGGACTTCTGTCCAAGCTTAACTCTGTGACCAAGAACATCCTTTGCAACGCTCTGAACATCCTCCTTAGTCACATAATCTCTTCCTGCAATAACCGCCATAGCCTTAGCCATCTTGAGAAGAGCGATTGTACCACGTGGGCTCGCTCCCATCGAGAAGAGCTCACTTGCTCTGGTTTTCTCAACAAGAGTGACGATATACTCATAGATATCGTCCTTTACAAACATATTGTTAACATCCTCCCTGATTGCCTTTAGCTCATCAAGAGTAATACATGACATTACCTTGCCAACAGGATTTGAAGCATTTTGCTTCAAAATCTTAACTGCATCCTCATGGGCAGGGTATCCCATTGAAAGACAAACCATAAATCTGTCAAGCTGGGACTCCGGAAGAAGCTGTGTTCCTGAGGAACCATATGGATTTTCTGTTGCAATTACTATAAATGGGTCAGGCAGATTTCTTGTCACACCATCCACAGTAGCATTGCCCTCCTCCATAACCTCAAGAAGAGCTGACTGGGTCTTTGGGGAGGTTCTGTTAATTTCGTCTGCAAGGAAAAGATTACAGAAAATCGCTCCCTGCTTATATTCAAATTCCTTGGTATTACTGTTATACATAGAAAAACCAAGAATATCACTTGGAAGGATATCAGGTGTAAACTGCACTCTCTTATAGTCAAGGGACAGTGACCTTGCGAAGGTTGTTGCAAGAGTTGTCTTTCCAACTCCGGGAATATCCTCCATAAGAATATGTCCCCCTGCAATTACTGCCGCAAGCACCTTCCTTACAACATCCTCCTTGCCCTTTATTACCTTATTAACTTCGTCTTGAACATTTTGCAACTTTTCAGAATAATTCATTTATTATAGATATCCTTTCTGTGACATACATAAACTAAACTAAAAAATATTTATTTTGTTATTCCAAGCTTAACTGCCTCATCGCTTACAGCCTTTGCAACGACCATCGCTACCTTTTCGTTAAATGCATTTGGAATAATGTAATCCTCGCAGAGCTCCTCATCACTTACAATTGAAGCAATTGCTCTTGCTGCAGCAAGCTTCATCTCCTCAGTGATTCCTGTTGCTCTTGCATCGAGTGCTCCTCTGAATATTCCAGGGAATACGAGAACATTATTAATCTGGTTTGGATAATCTGAACGGCCAGTTGCAACCACTCTTGCTCCGCCCTTCTTAGCATCCTCAGGCATTATCTCTGGTGTTGGATTAGCCATTGCAAATACAATCGCATCCTTCGCCATAGTGCTTACCATCTCGCTTGTAACAATATTTGGTGCAGAAACTCCAACAAATACATCCTTGCCCTTCATTATCTCAGCAAGCATTCCGCGCTCCTTGTTTTTATTTGTAATCTCAGCCATAGCTGCCTGAGCAGGGTTCATCCACTCCTCACCTGGGCAAAGAGCACCGTTCTTATCTACTAATACTGCATTTCCAATTCCAAACTGAAGCAGAAGCTTACAGATTGATATACCTGCTGAGCCTGCTCCGTTGATTACTACGGTTGCTTCCTCAAACTTCTTACCAACAAGCTTTAACGCATTCAAAAGTCCAGCAGATACTACAATTGCTGTACCATGCTGATCATCGTGAAATACTGGAATATCAAGTTCCTCCTTAAGTCTTCTCTCGATTTCGAAGCATCTTGGAGCAGATATATCCTCAAGATTGATACCACCAAATACAGGTGCAATTCTCTTTACTGTTTCGATGATTTCCTCTGTATCCTTAGTGTCAAGGCAGATTGGAAATGCATCAACATTTGCAAAGCGCTTGAAGAGGATAGACTTTCCTTCCATAACAGGAATTGCTGCCTCTGGTCCGATATCTCCAAGACCAAGAACTGCAGTACCATCTGATACTACTGCAACTGTGTTTGCCTTACAGGTATATCTGTAAACCTCTTCCTTGTTATCTCTGATTTTTCTACATGGCTCTGCTACTCCAGGTGTGTAGGCTGTACTAAGATCATCCTTTGTCTCAATTGTAACCTTTGAAACTACCTCGAGCTTTCCATGGTTTTCCTCGTGCATCTTAAGACTTAATTCGTTAAAATTCATTTCTATGTTTCTCCTTTATTAATACGTTTTCATATTAGTATATATAATCTCGAGAATAATTAATCCTCGTACTTAACTCTCTTTATCTCAAGGTCATACTCCTCAATCTTAGCCTTTGAGCTGTCGATTGACTCGAAGAAGCAAACAAGGTCAGTTGATGCCTCGCCCTCCTCCTTGTACTTCTTGTACATATATCTTCCAATTTCCTCATAATTTGTCTTGATATTAGACTTCTCAGTGCTAATCTTTGACTTAAGCTTTGTAACCTGAACTGTCTCCTGTGTCTTATCTCCTACCATCTTGCAAAATGACTGTAATGATTCCTTAAATGCCATAATATTGTCCTCCTATTATAATAATTATTATTAAATGCCTACAAAGGACAGCTGCTCTCCAACCGTCTTGTTGTCGTAGACCCTCTTAAATCTTTTTATCTCTTCCACATCTCTCACAATGCCATTTGAATCCGCATATGAGTTGAGAAGCTTCCTTAGCTCTTCCTTGTTTTCTGACACCACTTCACCCTTGTCTGAATAATTCTCCATATAGTAATCGTAGTGTTCAGGAAATCTCATTCCAATTTCCTGAAGAAAATGCTCCTTTGAGCCCTCTCTTATAATCACTCCAAAGTCCTCATGCATAATTCCATATACACCGTACTCTCCTGCAGTGTCAAGAAGCTTACTCAGATTGTCTATGGAATCATTTATCCTGGGAAGTACCGGAGCAATTACCATAATGCAAGGTATCCTTCTTTTCTGAAGCTCGGCAAGTATTGAAACTCTGTCCTCAAATCCCGAAGCTTCTCCATCGATTTTCCTTGCAATATCATCATCTGCAGATGAAAATGGAATTTCAATAAGTGCCTTGGTCTTATGATTAATCGACTCAAGTATCTCTATATCCCTGAGAATAAGCTTACTCTTGGTCCTAATCACAATTCCGAAGTCATACCTCTCAATAACCTGAAGGCTTTTCCTCATATACCTTAGTTCTTCCTCAATCCCCATGTATGGATCTGACATTATTCCCGTTGTGATGAGACCCTTGTTCCTCTTCTTTTTTAGCACACCCTCAAGAAGATTGTATGCATCCTTCTTCACCTCAACATCGGTAAATTCATGGTCTAATCTGTAGCATTTTGACCTTGCATCACAATATATGCAGTTGTTTGTACATCCCCTGTAAATGTTTATTCCATTCTGGGGAGTTAATATTGTTTTCGTTTCCTTATAATGCATTACAATTTTCCATCCCTTAAATTATCTCAAATAAAGTCGAAGGTTGCCTGTTCAAAGTTAAGCTCGTGATATTCAAGTTCCTCCTGATTTGTCTTGCTTTGATAGTTCACAACGACTGTCATCTGCTTCTTGCCAACCATCCTCTGACCGAGCACATAGTTGACATCAAATCTTCCCGTAATAGCAGGGGTTGCCCCTCTTGCAGGAACGATAAGCTGTACTCTGTTTTCCTTCAGCATCGCAAATATAGGCTCCCAGATATAGATATCCTTTGCCGCGCCAAATGGATTATCGATAAATATTGTATTTGTTCGCTTATCGTCATTTGTCTGGCTGTACATGCCAGAAATATAATTGATTATTGCAATCAGAAACTGAATATAGATACCCTGTGACTGTCCTGTACTACCAACAGCCTCCTCATATTTGAGATATCTCGACTGTTCCTTAATCCTCTCTCTCTTGTAGAGCGAAAGCTTAACCTGATTCATATCTGTAACGATTACGCCGAAAAGCTTCTTAAGAAGAAGTGAGTTTCTGATGTACTTCATTCTCTCTCTGTCATCCTTAATCATATCGGCTTCATTTACAACCTTTTCGATGTAGACTGACATTCTCTCCTTCATGAATTCCTCCTTGACATAAGGAATCTTAAGTCCAACCATCTGAATCATCTCATTATCAAGGTTGATTCTCGACAGCTTTTCAAGCTTATCAAGCTCCGTTTTAATGTCAAGACATCTCTGTAAGCACTGCTCTTCAAAATTCGCCTTTAGAAGCTCCATGTCACACAGGCTCTTCTCAACCTGTTCCTTCTCAAGAGCTATGTAGCCTGTGATATGAGAAAGATTATCAAGAAGGTCCACTGTATCCTGGTATGTTACAGGCACTGTGACATCATCCCTTATTGTCTGAGAAAGCTCGTGGCAGTCCATATCAAGCAATGTCTCGGCAGTCTGGCTCTTAAATCTAAGGAGCTCTGCTCTTGCCTTATCCATTCTCTTTTGCGACTTATCGTAATCTATCAGAATGTCCTCGAACATATCTCTCAATTCATCCTCAGTCTTCTCGAGAACAACTCCCGAATCAAGATCTATTTCATTTCTCTCAGCGATTCTCTTCGCATCCTTATACAAAAGAAGCATGGATTCGTAATTCTTGTCGTACTTTTTCAGATTACTCTGACCTTCCTCAGCCTCGTAAGATACCCTCTTAAGAACCGTCTGTGTCTCCTCAAGCTTCGCTAAAAGTTCTTCATCAGTAAGCTTAATCTCCTCAAACCTTCCATAGGCAGCCTCGATATTCTTCTTCGCATAGCTGATACTTCCGAGAATCATATTCTTCTCGTCCTGCTTTTCCTTAACCACCTTGTCAAGCTTTTGAAGCTTCTCCTTCTCCTCGGTGATTCCCTTGTTCAGGTTATCTAAGGCCTTGTCAGAGGTTACCGCAAGTCTTCCCTCGTTATAGCCAAGCGAAAGCTCGTCAACCGAAATCCCTCTTCTTGCTATACCCTTAAGTATTCGGTTCATACTATTTCTAAGGGTATCCATAAGTGCCATTCTGTCTCTTACATAATCCTCAGAGATACTACTCTTACTCATATGACTTGCAAATATTGCCTCAAGCTTCTCTAAATCGTAGGTTGTGTCTCTTGTCTCCTCTTCCTTGTAGTAGACTGAGTACTTCTCGTTCCATTTTTTATCAAGCTTTTCGACATTCCTTAAGCTTACCTGGGTATTCTCCTCGATATCTGCGATAACTCTCTTCACCTCCTGAAGATCCTTATCCTTCTTCTCAACATGTCCTGCTGCCTCCTGTTTACTCTTTTCAGCAGCAATAATGTCCTTATCAAGCTCGCTCACCTCATCAGAGATTTCGCTGATTTTCTTAAGTCTTTCAATATCCGTCTCGAGAATATCGATGTCCGCCTCGACTAATTCTAGCTTTTCCCCAAGCTTAAGCGCCTCTCCCATAAGCTTGTCATTTTCCTTTTTGGCATTATCCCTCTTATTCTCAAAGAGTGTAAGGTTAACTGTGATATTTCGTCTCTTTTCCTCAGCATTTGTGAACCTTACATCGCCGTAGGTCATGATAAATGAGAGATCCTCCCTCATAACCTCCTCTGTGTTCTGCTTCATGAGGAGGGCCTCTTTCATCTCAGTAATCCTAAGCTCTGTATCCTTTATGAGCTTCTCCTTCTTAGCTTCATCAACAAAGAATTCCTGGTTCAGATGGATAAATGAAGCATTTCCAGTTATAATAACAGCCTTTTCCATAAGACTGTCCATATCGTACATAATTACTGAGTCTGCACCAGTATTAAGACCAAGCAGTGTGTCGTCATCCTTCAGCTTCTTATAGTCCTTTACGACTACTCCGTATGGAAGCTCAGGGTTGTTACTTAGAAGCTCTGAAACTCTCTCTGTTGAAAGTGCAGAGAGGTAATCCATACCGTGCATTGCGAAGCCGCCGTGTCTTGTCTGGATATACTCAATAACCTTTGAAGCAGCCTTCGAGGTGTCGATAAGGATGTTCTCCTTAAGAGCCTTAAGCCTCTTTTCCTCAGTCTTTATCTCCTTACCTCTTTGGTAGCAGTCAATAACCGAATCAGTAATCTTTTTTGAAACCGTGTCCTTAAGTTTTGTATAATCCTTATTTCCACTGGTTTCACCCATATATATTGTGTAGATGCTGTCAAGCTTTTTGCTTGCATTCCTGAAGGTCTCAAGATCCTCCGCAAGGGCACTTTTCTCAGCATTTAGCACTGTAATCTCCCTGTCTGCTTCCTCATACAGGGAGGTTGTCTCCTCAATTTTTCCCTCGTTTTCCTTTATGCTCTCAAGGAGTGCTTCTCTCTCCTTTTTCTTTTCACAAAGCATCTCCTCAGAATTTTTGATTTTAGTTTTTGCATCGAGAAATGAATTATCCATCAAAAGAGAAGAAATCTCCTGCAGCTTTCTAAGCGCTTCCTTCTTAAGCACAATCAGTCTGTCTCTGTCACTGTCTGAAACCGCAGTTAATACTCTTGCCTCGGTAATTTCCTTCTCATACTGAAGTGCCTCGGCCTTTGCCTTATCAAGTTCGAGAAGAAACATCTCCTGTTTTTCCTTCTCAAGCTTAATCAGATCATCGATTCTTATTCTGATTGAATTAATGAGAATATTAAACTCCTCACCTGACAATTCCTCAGAGGACATATCCTCCTCGAGAAGGTAGGAATCATACTTCTTCTTTTCCTCGATATATTCAAGAAATTCATTTGAAGCCTGTCTATAATTAATCAGCCTTTCAAAGTCTGCTATATTAGCAACTATCTTTTGCCTCTTTGCTTCCTTCTCAGCAATATAGCTCTCGAGAAGCTTTTCATTTACGATATCTCTAGACACCTTCAGGCACTCTATTCTTCCCTGAAGTCTTTCCTTTTCTTCTCTCTTTTCATCACTGAGCCTTTTAAGTTCATCCCTTCTTCTCTCTGAAGCCTGGACAAACTCCGCTCCTGTTGTGCATATATTAGCGATATGTTCTGTGAGCTCAGACTGTTTTTTGAAAATGTCCGTAAATGAATCCACCCTGTCAATAAGCAGATTGATAAGCTCAATCTCATGGTCAAACACTGCTATATCCTTCTTCTTTGAAGCAAGAAGACTAAGCTGCTCCCTGATGTTTACAAGAAGCTTCGCCATCACGTCATTTTCATTTTCATCCTGTTCAGTCTTTACTAAAAAGGCCTTCTCGATTATCTCCTCAATGAGAAGATCCTCCACAACCTTTCTTCCAGTTCTGTAATTGGTCTCAAAGTAGGTTCTGACATGACCCTCTGTCTTGTTGATTCCTCTTACAATCTCCCACTGACTCTCGTGCAAACCGTAGCCGCTTATGAATCTCTGGTACTCACCCTTTCTGTCGAATACTCTTACCATAAGCGAATTATCTCTATGCTCAAGCTCCTTCAGATAATTCCTGAGAGCCTGATATGAAATTCTCTCGCCGTCCTTAATAAGTGGCAGGTTAATAATATCATTCTTATTATACTGTCTGTAAAATATGCAGTAGTTAAAATACTCTATCTGGGCAACATTTCTCTCGCCCTCTCCTGCTTCATCCTTCGCCTTTCTCGCACAGAAGCCGGTTGTCATGTATCTGTAGCCTTCCCTTATGTCTGAAGGATCCAGTTTCCACTCGACAAGGGAATGGATTGTTGTGTTTCCAGAGCCTGTTCTGAATAATTTCTCAATCGGCTGCTTGTCATCAAGTGTGCAGTTAGGAAGAAGATTCTGCATGAGAAGGAGCATGAGCACACTCTTACCACCACCATTTGCAAGGTCGTAAAGGGTGTTCCTTCCATAGAGTCTCATGGTGAAATCGTCGTAATACTGAGTACCAAAGTTATACTTAACATTGTTTACTCTGATTCTATTGATGCTCGGCATCTTCACCACCTCCTAGTATGCTGTAGATTCTTCCTCTGTATTCCTCAAAATAATTCTCACACAGCGCATGAAATCTGTCTGTCGGATAATATCTCTCATCAACTGCCACAAAAAGCTTCTGGTTTATCAAAAAGTTAAAGGTAAGCTTGATATAGGCTGTTTTAGACGCACGTCCAGCCTTATTCTTCTCCTTGTCATCGCTTGTGACAAGAGGAAGCTCATCCCATAAAAGAGCAATTGATTTGAAGCTCTCCTGCTCCTTTTCATCCATCGAGTAAACCGAAATATCAGAGAGAATTGCTCTAAGGTATTTCTCGGTCTCATTAAAAATGTCCTCAAGCCTCACGTATTCATTTACCTGGTAGCTGGCAGAATCCTTGTAGAAAAAGAGGAGTGCATTGTACATGATGAAGTAAACAAGATAAAGCTCTCTGTTAAGTCTTAATCCAAGAATTCTCTTCATATCATCATTTGTATATCCGAAAACCTTATTGCCCTCTCCTGCAGTCACGTAAATCGAATCGTTGTACTCGTAGATACAAAGGTTAAGCTTCTTAAGTAGCTTTGTTGTAATATCATAGACCTCAGAATTTGAGTAGAAGTCGTCATATAATTCTCTTGTCTCTTTGTCCTTTCTGGAAATTTCAACACCAGAAATAAGAGCCGAGTAAATATCTAATGCCTTATCAAGATTTTTAGACTCCATTCTCTATCCTCCTTATCACAAATTCTGAAATATATCTTTCATTTTCCTCGTCATCACTGAGAGGTATAAGCTCATCCTTATACTCAATGTCAAAGGCATACTCACCGTATTTTTCCTTAGCAGCCTCGTCCATGTAGAGGAAAATGTACTCCTCAAGCATTGTATCCTGCTTGGCAAGAAGCTTCTTCATTGAGTAGCTTTCCTTTCCTGCAAGATTTACTAAAAATGAATAATAATCTCTGTTTAAATAAATATCCTTGCCAAACTTTATCTCAAGAATGGCATTTAACTCCTTCACTGAAATCTCCTTCCACCTCTCAAGCCTCAGAAGAAGCTCTGTGAAAAGCATTGCGAAGTTCCTTCCAATTGACTGGTCCAAAAGCTCATCCTGGTAGACGAAGCTTGCGTCCATCCTCTCGTCACCTATCTTCTCGCCCTTAAGCCTGTCATCTGTTTTAAGTGATAATATATTATCAATAGACGTGATTGAAAAAGTCTTATACGTCTTCGGTGCGAAAAGAGGTGTCAGAATATGCTGCATCATGCCTGGATTATCGTCGTGCATAATTCTGTTTAAGCTCTCATTGAAATCAAATACCGGTCTAAGTTTTTTCAGCTTGGCCCTCTCAATTATATCACCGGACAGCTTTGAGAGCCTTGCTGTCTCAGTGATAAGCTCACTGTGGTTCTGAATGGTCTTCTTGAGCTCCGTATCTAGAGCGCTTATGTCCTCGAAGGCCTTTCTCTCACTGGCTCCGCCATTTATATTCTCAAACTGAAGTCTCTCCACAGCCTTGGCAACAAGCGCCTTGTTCTTTGCAAACTGCTTTTGTTCCTCGGTGAACCAGACTGCTGTCTTATCCATAAATCGTCTCAGTGCATTTGCACCCTCATAGATATCGATGGAGAGAAGTCTGATTACGTCCTCCTTCATAAGTAAAAGCTGTCTAACCTCATTGTTGATTCTCTTAACTACGTCGATTCCACCCTTGAAATTGTTTGAATGTATCATCTTCTCAAGAAGAAGCTGCTCGATATTAATCTTGCTCTCGTCCTTAATCTCCTTGGTATCAAGGTAAAACTCTATTCCATCTGAGGTGACATGGTACAAAACCCTGCCATCCTTTATGATGCTCTCGATAAGCTTCACTCTGGAAACTCTTTTTGCACCATATTCCGGGTCATAAAAGCCAAATTCGAAGGCCTTGCCGTCATTTTTAAGCTTGTCAAAGATATAATGCACGAGCTCCTTTTTGTCCTGAAGGCTGTCCCCCTCGGGCATAACCTTCTTAAAGTCCCTGTCAATAAGCTCTATCAGAAACTCCTCGTACTCATCGTAGCTTATATCCTTCTCCTGAAAGTTGTTCTCATTTATCAGAAATCTGATTGAGGCAAGAGTGATATAGCCCATATCAAGCTCAGAATATTTTCCCTCCTTGTACTGGGAAAATGTATTCTCATACAGCACAAAAAATGGATAGTATTTTTTCAGGTTCTGCATTCTGTCACGCTGTTCAGTTATGATATCATCTATCATTATATGCTTCTTTGCCATGATACTATCCTTTCACCTAAAATATTCACTATGACTTAATTCCTCATAATCTGTGAAATTACATCAATTTGTGTCACTTTTATCCTTACCACAAAATATTCATAGTCTATTTAATTTTAATACAAAATGCGTTCTAAAACAATATAAACTTACCAAAACTGCTGCCTCCAAATAATAAAAGTGACCGAAATGAAACTGCAGTTTAAGCGTATTAACTGCCATTTCATATTCAGTCACTTTATACTGGTGATTTTATCAGGCCTTATCAAATAACAAGGCTATTTTAAATCCACTTTACTCCTCACCTCGTATAATATGTAAGTCGCATC
>DCHE01000082.1:0-6342 GCA_002314775.1 Lachnospiraceae bacterium UBA1760 | reverse complement strand
CTTCGTCATGATGGTTCCTCCTATACCGTAAATCTGCTGATCCTCCTTTACCTGAAGAATCGCTCTCATAGTATAAAAATCATCAGGGGTAGTTATCTTTATATTCTCGTAAGGACCATCAATCATATGAAGCTTTGCGCCAAAATAATTCATCATCGTACAGCTGTCGATAAAGTCCTCTCGACCCATCTTGAGCGCCTTAATATGCGCCTCTAAAATATCATCGAGATAAAAGCTTTGAGGTGCCTTGGCAACCCTGGAATTTGCTCTTTCAGGAACAGACTTAATCTCTCCTTTTTCATCTATCTCTACTATAGTTTCCTTGACAATTCCAGCAGTGATTGACGAACCAAACTGCTTTACTGCCTCGATGTTATCAGAAAGAAGCTTTGAATTTATAAGTGGTCTGACACCATCATGAATAAGCACTATACTCTTCTCAGAACCCGATATCTCCTTTGCAGCAAGAAGTCCTCTGTAAATTGAGAGCTGTCCGGTTTTTCCGCCAGGAACAACCCTCACTACCTTATCGAGTCTGTACTCCTCCTTAAGCTTGTTAAAATAATCAATCCATCCCTCGACAAGTACCACAACCACTGCGTCTATATCGCTGTTATTCTGAAAATACTCTATCGTATGAACAATAATAGGTTTATTATTAATATTTAAAAACTGCTTAGGGCGATCCTTACTGTGCATTCTGCTGCCCACGCCCCCTGCAAAAATAAGACCAATATTCATAGTTCCTCCTAAATATTCTGAAATCCGTAGCAGACTTCATCTAATGTCCTTCACACCCCTGTGTGAAGGGCCCGGATGCGTCAGCAGACGGATTATTGATGAAGTCTCGAAAGACTATATATTTTCGAATCCGTAACAGACTTCATCAATAATAGTACCATCCTTATCATATATCCTGAACAAGGTCCAGTAATATCCATACTGCGGATCCCATATCGTCCACATTGCATTGTCGACCATTTTGATTTTGTTTGTCGTGTAGACCCATGCATCCTTTCCCTGCATATAGAGTGTACAGTCAAGAATAAGCATCTCACAGTCGTAGGCCTTATCCTTATCCTTGTAGCTTGTAAGTCCAATCAGATATCCCGAGCCATAAGGATTAGGCATCTGACACGTACCGCTCAGGTATGGATGACACTCAAAGGAAAGCTCGCTTCCTGAAACCTCGGTTTCATTTCCAACACACCTGGCTTCACTGAGAAGAGTCAGCGCACCGTAGTTATCCGGAACCCAGTCAACAGTATCGCTTCCTGACCAGTCCTTTATTACCGTAGTTACCCCATTCTTTTTAATAGAATATCTATATTCAAACTCGCATTCTCTGTCTGAAAATGCACTCACCTTCGCACTTACCTTATTATAGCTGTTCTCAGTAAGGCAAGAAGTAACTCCAGTCAGCTTTGGAAGTGCACTGATTTCATTGGTATAGTAGTCTCCACACAGATAACACTCGTATTTTTCGTAGCCATCCTCCGCCGCCGTTACAGCCTTCCTTTCAGAAAGATAGTAGGTGTGAGTCAAACAGTTGAAATATACAGGTGTTTGTTTAACTGTGAGATTCGGAGAGGTTTCCAAGGCAAATGCCATCCTTCCATAATATGAACCGAATCCAATTATATCCTTTAATTCATCATTATTCTTTTGAACAGTAACTATCTCGCCTGTATCAATCTGGTATCTTTTTATCTCCTCAGCTGTTGCAAAGAATAGATACTTATCAAAGCCCTTGGTGTAGGACAACTGACTTGTCCAGAAATATCCATCCTCAACCTGAGTAAGCTGTTCCTTCTCACCAGTCTTGGCATTAATCCTTGAAATACAGCTTTTACCTGACTTTATTTTTTCCGTGTAATACAGATAGCCTCCATAAGGATAGAAGATGGCATTGACATCCGCCCAAAACGGACTTGTGTCATAGCTTGTATCTGTCATGCTTACAGCCTGATTTTGGTAATTTTCATCAATATAACCAACTACCATATCACTTCTTTCCGGCTCCATTGATACTAGCTTTGAAGTACTGACGAGAAAATAGCTATGACAGGTTCGTCCAAGGATATTGTATACCGGGTCGTCAAAGGTAGGATCACAGTGGTACCAGCTTCCATCAAGCTTTACAGCAACCCACGCATGCTTTGCCTCTGCACTTGAAACTATGCAGCTTTCTATTCCTTGAGTTCTCAGGTAGTAAACCATAAGCTCAGCATATCCCTGACAAACTACGCTTTTCTCAACCGCAGCACCATAAATGTCTCTAATATGTGTAGATACCGAATCGACAGTCACTGTGTAGGTACCGTCCCCATTGTCTTTAATAACACATGGGTAATCTATCTCTGTGTTTATGTAATCATGTATTACAAGAAGCTTCTCCAAATCAGTAAGGCCATCAAGCTTCATATCCTTCAATGCATTATCCTTAGCCTTATCAACCGCATCCATCAGGTTTTTTGCGTCTTCGCAGTATTTTACAAATAGTATCATCATACCATCGTCATCATATCTCACAGAAAAACCACTTCTGTTAACAAAAAACAGCTCCGGATACTTATCTAGAACATTAAAAACCAAGTTTGAGATGGACGACATATCAATTCCATAGCCAGATAAATCTATTTCAGCCTCAAGCTTTAACATATCATTATAAAGCTTGTCTCCAGCCTCCTTTGTGTTATCCCCGTAGACAACCTCTTCGACACACGAAAGCTCTTCCCGCTCCTCAGGAATTTCAAGTTTTATCTCTTCGTAACTCTCAACAGCCTCTTCTGTCTCAACATCCTCTTCTGTCTCAGCAGTATCTTCGATTACCTCAGTGCTTTCCTCTATTATTTCAGCCTCAACTGCTTTCTCAGCTTCGCTGGCAAATGAATTAATTCCACCATACGAAAACACACCAGAAGCTGACATAAAAGTGGCAAGAAAGTATGCAATTATTCTTCTTCTAATTCTCATATATACCCTCCCATTTTTCCGCGGGTTACATAAGTAAATTATAGCACATTTGCAGGTTATTTTGATATTTTTTTATGATATTTGTGATTGATTTGAGGAATGCGCATAATCTCGCCTGGCGGCTCGATGATGCACATTCCTCAAATCTTGGCGAACTCACCCTCAGGGCTATACGAATATAAAATCAGGGTCTGCAAAGCATCTTACGATGTTTTGCAACCCTGATTTTATATTCGTACCTCTCACGAGGTGTTCGCCATGACTTGACTCATTGTGTTCACATAATTAGCGGCTGCCACATAGTGACAGCCGCATGGATTCTTTTAAATATAAGTTTTGATTAGTTGAAAGCCTTACCAACTGAACCGAAGAGTTCCATCTTCTCCTTAACAGTAGCCTTGATAGCCTCTGCACCTGGAGCAAGAAGCTTACGTGGGTCAAATCCCTTACCCTCGAGATCCTTACCAGCCTCGATGTACTTACGTGTAGCTTCCTGGAATGAAAGCTGGCACTCTGTGTTAACGTTGATCTTAGAAACACCAAGCTCGATAGCCTTCTTGATCATATCAGCTGGGATTCCTGTACCACCGTGAAGAACGAGTGGCATCTCACCTGTCTTAGCCTGGATAGCATCAAGAGTCTCAAAGCTAAGTCCAGCCCAATTCTCTGGGTACTTACCATGGATGTTACCGATACCAGCTGCAAGCATATCTACGCCAAGATCAGCGATTGTCTTACACTCTTCTGGATCAGCGCACTCACCCATACCAACAACTCCGTCTTCCTCACCACCGATTGAACCAACTTCACACTCGATAGAAAGACCTAAGTTATGAGCTACTGAAACGAGCTCAGAAGACTTAGCAAGGTTCTCCTCGAATGGATAGTGTGAACCATCGAACATGATTGATGTAAATCCAGCCTGGATACACTTGTAGCATCCTTCGTATGAACCGTGATCAAGGTGAAGAGCTACAGGAACTGTGATTCCAAGTGACTCATCCATAGCCTTAACCATAGCTGCAACTGTCTTAAATCCTGTCATGTACTTACCTGCACCCTCAGATACACCTAAAATAACTGGTGACTGAAGCTCCTCGGCTGTTAAAAGTACTGACTTTGTCCACTCAAGGTTGTTGATATTGAACTGGCCTACTGCGTAATGTCCAGCCTTAGCCTTCTTTAACATTTCTGCTGCTGAAACTAACATTTAAAAATTCCTCCGTAAAATTATATTTATGACATACTATGCCATATTTATGCGCCTATTATACTATAAAACTGTAAAAAAATAAAGCATATCATTCACTTTTTTATCCATTATCAAAAATACGGTTAATATTGGGATATTTTTTCAAATTTACCCCTGTTATATATTTGATATTATAAATATCTGTACTATAATATGTATTGCGAACAAGGTGCGAAACACTTTGCAAACTATATTTTTGAAATTATTGGGAGGGACAAAGATGTCAAATCAAAAAAACAGTTCAAGCCTTGTCTTCAATATTCTGATAATAACATTCGGAATTGTTGGACTAGGTCTGATTGCTGGATCAATTGCGGCTTTCATTCACGCAAAAAACTTTAATAAAAATGCAAAGCCAACAGAGGCTACTATTGTTGAGATTAAGAGCTACACAGAGCACTATTATGTCGGTGGAAAGAAAAAGTTAAGAACATCCCATGATGTGTATGTTGATTATGAGGCAGAGGGTGACAGCTATACATATGTACCTCTTGGCTACTATACCTCTAATATGCATAAGGGTGATAAAATAACCGTTTACTATGACCCTGCAAATACTTCATATATTGTTGCCGAAGGTGCGTTATCACTCCTCACGATACTACTTGGTGTTATGGGTGCTGTATTCTCCCTTGTTTCCATACTGTTTATCGTTTTGAAGAAAAAATTAGCAAGTGGACTTTCGGCAAATGCCAGGAACAACGCAACAATTTCCATTGGAGCCAACAGCAACGCTTCATATGGCGCATTAAATTATAATTATAATAATTATAATCAAAGTAATAGTTCCCAGTATAACCCACAAAGCTATAATCACCAGAACACCTACAACGGTTCATACAATAGTCAGGAATTTGGCAGAAATGATGAGCATACAGATTCACATGATGGGTATTATTTAAACGGAGAATATCATAAGTAGCAACCACAAAGCGGTAGTTTCTACGACTTACATATAAAAAATAGTTAGCATTAACCTGCAAATACTAATAATATCAGGAGAATTTATATGAACCAAAACGAACTTGCCAAACTTACCAGTTCCTATCAGCTTGACAAGGTTATAAAGACAAATGACACTGCAAATCGCTTCGGTCTCACCCTTACAAAGGAGGACGCAGAGCTTGTGGTTTCCGCGAGGAATAAATCTCTACAGCAGAAGGGCCGTATAGAGCTTGGTGAGAGCATTATCCCAAGTATCATTTACGAGTTCTGTGATTCGGAGTATATTGAGCAAGGTAATTACACTACTTCTCTTATCAGACTCACTGATATATTCTATCTGTACAAAAATGAAACCGAGGATTTACTTAAGGACGATGAGCTTCTCCTTTATATGAAGCTAATGTTTGAAAATGTTTGCCGCGGGGACTTCGATGAGCTTGAGGGTTCCTGCCTTTTCTATATTCAGGAGATTATTCAGGAGGGAAACCTTAATTACTATCTTGAGACTGATTTTAAGACTGTCTGCGTCGACTTTGACCCAGGACTTGCATTAAGAGAGGAACTCTACATAAAAGGATTATCTGATTAATCAGCATATTTTTTAGGAGATTTATGGAATACAATTTAGAAGAGCTTACACCGATACTTATTAAGTTGTCCCAGAAATACACTTCCTTCGACAGCACCTCAATTTCATATAGTACCGCCGAGCAGCTGATGGGTGCGATTACCTACTGCCTCGATATGGCCAGCCAGGGCGAGGACTACTCTCTCTCTACAAGCAAGCTTCCACTTGAAGAGCTGTATGAAAAGGGACTTGCAGCAGTAAATGAAAAGACAAAGCAGGCACTCGCAGAGTATAACCAGCTCATGAAGAATTTTAAAACCTACAATGTTGTTGTACTTAAGGATACTGTCCGCACTGGTCTTTTTGAATTCTTCAAGCATTACGATACACGCTTCAAGCCTCAGGATACCATCCTTACACTTGACTATCCTGTTTTATATGATTTAAGCGACAAGAAGGGAATAAATGCAATTGCTCCCTACATAAAATGCATAACTATCGAGCAGCGTTTTCTGAGCAGATTTCCAAGGGAAATGATTGCCCACATTTTAAATAGTCGCTGCAAGGCCTACCGATTACTCTTTGACAATATTGTGGAGTC
>DCHE01000034.1:43559-69389 GCA_002314775.1 Lachnospiraceae bacterium UBA1760 | reverse complement strand
TTCTCTGGTCAACAAGACTTCCCGAGAACTTCAAGAAGTACTGTGCTAAGATGTCTATCCAGTCATCTTCAATCCAGTATGAAAACGATGACTTAATGAGACCAGTTCACGGTGATGACTACGGTATCGCTTGTTGTGTATCTTCAATGAGAATTGGTAAGGAGATGCAGTTCTTCGGAGCTAGAGCAAACCTTGCTAAGTGTCTTCTTTACTCTATCAACGGTGGTGTTGATGAGTGTACAGGAGTTCAGGTAGGACCTAAGTACAGACCAATCACATCAGAGTACCTTGACTTTGATGAGGTTATGGAGAAGTTCGATGATATGATGGAGTGGTTAGCTAGAGTATACGTTTCAGCTCTTAACATTATCCACTACATGCATGATAAGTATGCTTACGAGAGAATCCAGATGGCTCTTCATGATAGAGACGTTAAGAGATACTTCGCAACAGGTATCGCTGGACTTTCAGTAGTAGCAGATTCACTTTCAGCTATCAAGTACGCTAAGGTTAAGACTGTTAGAAATGAGCAGGGCGTAGTAGTTAGCTATGAGACAGAGGGTGATTTCCCTAAGTATGGTAACAACGATGACAGAGTAGATTCACTTGCAGCTAACCTTGTTAAGACATTCATGGACAAGATCAGAAAGCATCACGTATACAGAAACGGATTCCCTACAATGTCAGTTCTTACAATTACATCTAACGTAACATATGGTAAGAACACAGGTGATACACCATGTGGTAGAAAGCACGGACAGCCACTTGCTCCAGGTGCTAACCCAATGCATGGTAGAGATACAAGCGGTGCAGTTTCTTCACTTGCTTCAGTTGCTAAGCTTCCATTCATGGATGCACAGGATGGTATTTCTAATACATTCTCAATCATCCCAGGTGCTCTTGGTAAGGAAGACAAGGTATTTGCAGGAGATATCGAAATCAATCTCTAAAATATAGGAGATAAAATGGACGATAAATTAAGCAATGTAGATGATATCGTAGCTATGCTTGATAATATGGTCGAGAAGGGAACCGGACACATCAACGTGTCCGTGGACCCTGAAAAAGAGGGAAAGTCAGTTGAAACTATGGGTTGCATCGACTGTGCAAAGGGTGACCTTGCATGTTCAGTGCCAACACTTATGGAAGGCGTTGACGACCTCGACACAGCGAACAGCTAAGAGCGGGTACGATATTTGAATGATTATTTAGAATTTAGGAGGATTTACTAAAATGGCTAGTACAGCACAGGTAGATAACTTAGTACAGATGTTAGATGGCTATGTAACAAAGGGTGGTCATCATCTTAACGTTAACGTATACAACAGAGAGACTCTTATGGACGCTATGGAGCATCCAGAGAACTATCCACAGCTCACAATCCGTGTATCAGGATACGCTGTAAACTTCGTTAAGTTAACAGCTGAGCAGCAGAGAGACGTTATCTCAAGAACATTCCACGAGTCAATCTAATCCTGGATTATTTGACAACGTTAATCGGGAGCCAAGAAGCATTATGCTTCCTGGCTCCTTTTTATTACCATAGAGCCTTACATATGAAATTTGTCCTTACGGACGTGAGGCTCGCGGGTAATCAGGGGGAATTCAGTCCTGCCTGCTCGATTATATGAATTTGTAAGATATATTTAGTGAAAAGCAGATGTATTTGTGGTAGAATAAGGGCAGTATGAGAATGCTAATTTTATCTTAAAAAGAGGTGTATATAAATGAACGGAAATATTCATTCAATAGTTAAGGGTGGAACGGTTGACGGACCAGGAACACGATATGTAATATTTGTAAAGGGCTGTCCTATGAGATGTCTATATTGTCACAATCCAGATACCTGGACTCCAGTTGGCGGTACAGAGATGACAGTTGATGAAATTTTAAAGGATTACGACAGCATCGCGCCATTTCTCGCAAATGGTGGAATTACCGTAACTGGTGGTGAGCCACTTACACAGATTGACTTTTTGCTTGAGCTCTTTGAGAAGGCAAAGAAAAAAGGAATTCATACCTGTCTTGATACATCTGGAATTATGTTCAGAAGAAATGTTCCAGAGATTTACGCAAAGTATGAGAAGCTTGCTAGTCTTACAGACTTAGTCCTTCTTGATATAAAGCATATCGACCCAGAGGGACATAAGGCGCTCACTGCGCAGCCAATCGATAACATTCTCGACTTTTTACATTTCCTTGATGAGAAGGATGTTAAGGTCTGGATAAGACATGTAATCGTACCAGATATCACCTTCAAGGAGGAATTACTTGTAAGACTTGGAACCTACATTGCACAGTTCCATAATGTAAAAGGTCTTGATATTCTTCCATATCACGATATGGCAAAGAAGAAGTATAAGGAGATGGGAATGGATTATGTTCTTGCAGATACCAAGCCACTCGAGACCTCAGATGGCCAGTGGGCAAGAGACGTAATTCTCAAGGCGATGAAGGTTGAGCGAGACAAGCTAAGAGCAGAAGGAAAGTATATCGACAGATAGGACTATCGCTTAAAATAAGGCCAAGTATTATTTTGGAGAAAAAAAGAATGCCAGTCAAAACGAGTACACATAGCTGTGTATGCCGTTTTGACTGGCATTTTTTAATCAATTTTAAGAGAACATCTCGATTCTTCTGATGTGACGCTCATCATTTGAAAAAGGAGTATCGATAAAGTCATCAACTATCATAAGAGCAAGACCAGGTCCGACTACTCTAGCACCCATACAGAGAATATTTGCATTGTTGTGCTCTCTTGTAGCCTTCGCAGAGAAGATATCATGGCAAAGAGCTGCACGAATACCCTCCTCCTTGTTAGCACACATAGACATTCCGATACCTGTTCCACAGATAAGAATTCCAAGGTCCACATTTTTGCCGGCTACCTCAGCAGTAACTGCCTTTGCGTAAACTGGGTAGTCGCAGGAAGCAGTGCTGTAGGTACCCTTATCGATTACCTCGATGCCTCTCTTCTCAAGATGATTAATTACAAGAGCCTTAAGCTCGAATCCGCCGTGATCGCATCCAATTGCTATTTTCATTGTATTCACTAAACCTTTCTATAAAATGTGTTCATTAATAATATATACTATACCAAGCAAATATTCCATAGTAAAGAAATATTCATAGTAAAGAAATATTCATAGCAAAGAAATATTAGCCTTAAACCTTTATAATCCTATGTCCAGCCGCCTTAATAAGACGGTTCATTATGGCACCTCCCAGCTCATCCCCAGAAAATGACTCGCTGTAAATATAGTCTGCACCAACTCTGTCACACTCTCTTAATGCACCATATAGTCTTTGTGCAACCGTAATATCATCATCGGTATCGCTTAAGAGAATGATATTTTTGCATTTATATAGAGGACTTGTATCTCCGGTTGCCAGAACCGCAACCTTTTCACCCTTAGCCTCATGTGACAAAACAAGATTATTAATTGTGTCAATGACAGAGTCTGTAACCTTGCCTGGAGTAGTCTCAGATTCCACGATACTAAGCTCGCCTGATGGAGCATAATGCGTATATTTCATTCCTGGAGCCTTTGGTTTTACTGATGGGTCCTGGATGAAGAGAGCCTTGTCAAATTCGACCTGGCCAACCTGTGATTCAAGCATCGACCTTGTGATGAAGCCGGGACGAAGAATCGTGGGAACAGATGAGGTTGTATCAACTATTGTAGATTCAATGCCGATTCCAACTGCGCCACCGTCGAGTATCATATCAATTCTGCCGTTCATATCCTCAAGAACATGCTCGGCAGCAGTTGGAGAAGGACGACCGGAGGTATTTGCAGAGGGAGCAGCTATGAAGACTCCGCTCTTTTTGATTAAAGCCATAGCGTCAGGGTGCGAAGGCATTCTGACTGCAACGGTGGAAAGACCTCCTGTTGTGCCGTCAGGAACTATCTCCTTCTTCTTAAAGATAAGTGTGAGGGGACCAGGCCAAAAGGCTTCCATAAGGATCTTAGCGCACTCAGGTACCTCACTCGCAAGCTTATACACGTCATTTTTGTCTGCTATGTGGACGATGAGCGGATTGTCAGAGGGTCTGCCCTTCGCAGCGTAAATCTTAGATGCGGCATCGCTGTTAAGTGCGTCAGCACCAAGACCATAAACCGTCTCAGTCGGAAATGCTACAAGACCGCCTTCCTTAAGAATCTCGGCAGCCTCAGAAATTGCTCCAGTTTCACTGGTACTTTTGTAGATTGTGTCATACTTTTTTAACATTTTAACCACTTCTTAATCACTTATTATTGTAAAAATTTGTAATAAACTTAAAAATTTGATAAAAAATATAAATTTTTAGGTTTAGCCCATTTATCTAGTATATTACACCAATAATTTGCAAATGTCTATTTTGTATTTCAAATAATAAAATATACAAAATACTGTATATGAAAATAAATATTACAAAATTATTACAATTATGTAACAATTAAAAAAGAGGCAATTTTTTGGGTAATAAGAGTGGCGTAATTAATAAAAAATGTTGATTTCTCAACAAATATTAACAATTTCTTAATAAGTTTATAAAATGTTATGTTGACAAATATATACCATGTTGCTATAATCGACTTAACAAAAGATGTAACAATTTTGTAATAGTTTCATCTTTGTTTATTAAAGGCGCTCATTTTGAGCATGTTTTTAGGAGGTTATTGTAAATGTTCAAACCATCAAAAAAGTGGATCGCATTACTTACATCAGCAAGTCTGTTTATCGGTACACTTAATGTGTGTGCGGCAGGTACTGACGTTAAAGATAATAAAGTATATGATGATTCAAGCGTAGGAATTTCTTCAGCAGTAGAAAGATATATCGAGGAGAAGCAGAGCACCAACGACGTTGTTGCAATCTCGAATCTCACACCTGATATATCGGAGGACAAGGAGATAGTTCAGGTAAGCTTCAACGATACAGAAGAAGAAGTACCATCAGTTGTGGAAGCTGGCGAGCAGGATGCAGCAGGTGCAGCTTCTGAGGAGGTATCCGAGGCTGAGGAGCAGGTATCCGAGGAGACAACTACTGAGAATAAAGAAGAGAAGACTACAGAAAAAGTAACTGAGAAGGCAACTGAGAAGAAGACAGAGGCTACTACTGAGAAGGCAACTGAGAAAAAGACAGAGGCTACTACTGAGAAGGCAACTGAAAAGAAGACAGAGAAAGCCACAGAAAAAGCAACTGAGAAGACAAGCTCATCAGTAAGCGTTACATATGATAACTTCAGCGGTAAGGCTATTTCAACTCCTTCATCTCTTAATATTAGAAGCAAGGCAGATGCAAATTCTGAAAAGGTTGGTACAATTCCACAGGGTGGTCTTTGTACTGTAAAGGACAAGGGTTCTGAGTGGACACTTATCGTATCCGGTAAAGTAAAGGGATATGTTAAGACAGAGTACCTTGTATTTGGAAAGGATGCTGCAAAGTGGGCTAAGAATAACGGCCTTGGACAGGTTGCAGTTATCAATGCTTCAGGACTTAGAGTAAGAGAAGAAGCAAGTGACACAAGTAAGGTTGTATCTCTTGCACCAAAGGGAGAGCAGTACGAGATAATCAACATCGGTAAGGTTTGGACAAAGATTGAGTTTGACGAATCCTTCGATGGTTATGTAAACAACGCTTACATCACAATCAGCTACAAGACAAAGACAGCAAAGGCTGTTGAGAAGAAGACTGAAGCTACAACAGAGAAGACAACTGAAAAGAAGACAGAAAAGACAACTGAAAAGACAACTGAAAAGAAGACTGAGAAGAAGACTGAGACTACAACAGAGAAGGCAACAGAAAAGAAGACAGAAAAGAAGACTGAATCAGAGACAGAGGCAGCAACAGAGAAGACCTACGAGGAGCCAGCTTCAAAGTCAAAGCAGGATTTAGTAAAGTATGCACTTCAGTTTGTTGGTAACAGATACGTATATGGTGGTAACAGCCTTACAAATGGAACTGACTGTTCAGGATTTACAATGCTTATATATAGAAAGTGGGGCGTAAAGCTTCCTCACTCAGCTCATTTACAGGCAAATTACGGAAAAGAGGTTCCAGTTTCACAGGCTCAGCCAGGAGATCTTATCTTCTACGCAAAGAACGGTGGAATTAACCATGTAACAATCTACATCGGAAATGGTCAGGTAGTACATGCATCATCTCCATCATCAGGAATTAAGATTTCAAACTATACATATCGTCAGCCAGTTAAGTGCGTAAGACTTATCGACTAATTAGGTAGCGTCAACCTTACATAAAAGGTTGGCGCTATTCTTTTTTGTAAAAAAGGTTGACGCTACCTCACGCATACCTTTTATTACCCTTTTTTTGTCCTGAAAATAGGATTGGTTGGAAAAGTGTGTTGATAACTATAAAATGGGCAAAAGCATTATATACGTAGATATTTGGTAACGTTTTGACGAATAAAGCAGTATTTTTGACAAATAAAGTGTCAGATAATTGCTAATTTGTGCAATGTGCACAACAAACATATGGTTTACACTTGCATAATATGCAGCGGATGCAAAGTTGTTAACATCCGTCATATATCAAAAAGCTTGATTTTATAGGTTATTAACAAAGTTATCAACATTATCAACAGGAATTAGAAATGCATAAAAAGGTGTATTTTCAGATCGTCAAAAGAAAAATATTGTTAATTATTACGAAAATATTAAAAAGCTTGACAGAAATCAGGATATATTTCCAGAATAGACGGATAATAGTTGAGAAAATTTCATAAAAAATTAATAATTGTCTGACAAAAATAAATTAATTCTCTTATTGATAGATTTATTAGGATGTGCTATAATAAATTTACACTTCCCGAGAGGGAATTTACTTAGAAATTTAATTACAAATTGGAATCTATTGATTTCCTTTGGGGTGTGTACTTTACCGAGAAGGAGTGAGACATTATGAATTATATTATTAGTGGAAAAAACATCGATGTTACAGAGGGACTTAAGTCAGCGATTTACGAGAAGCTTGGGAGGTTAGAGAAATTCTTCGCTGAAGATACAAATATTCAGGTTACATTTAGTGTAGAGAAGGAAAGACAGAAGATTGAGGTTACAATCCCAATGAAGGGACATATCATTAGAGCTGAGCAGGTTAGCGATGATATGTACGTTTCAATCGATATGGTTGTAGAAGTAATTGAAAGACAGGTTACAAGATACAAGAAGAAGCTCATTGATCAGGAGCAGGATGCAGCATACTTCCAGGATCAGTTTATTGAGGAGGAAGATGATGACGATGAGGAGATTAAGATTATTAAGAGTAAGAGATTCGCTGTAAAGCCTATGTATCCTGAGGATGCATGTGTACAGATGGAGCTTCTTGGACATAACTTCTACGTATTTAGAAACGCTGAGACAGACGAGGTTAACGTCGTATATAAGAGAAAGGGCAATACTTACGGACTCATTGAGCCGGAATTTTAAATAAATATCGAAACCTATAAACTAAACCCCGGGTGCAGACTTGTACCCGGGGTTTATTAAATATCCTTGAAAAATAAGGGTTTTACTTGCGTAAAGGGTATATTAATGTTATATTATAGGTTGCGATATAATACGGTTTGAAGCCGTTTAGATACTTGGAGGAAAATAATGAGTCTGTTCGAAAAAATATTTGGTACGCACAGCGAAAAAGAATTAAAGCGTATCTATCCAATAGTTGACAAGATTATGGCATTAGATGAGTCATATCAGCAGCTTTCCGACGATCAGTTAAAGGCAAAGACTGTAGAGTTCAAGGAAAGACTTGAGAATGGCGAGACCTTAGATGACATTTTAGTTGAAGCATTTGCAACTGTCAGAGAGGCTGCATCCAGAGTTCTTGGTATGAAGCACTACAGAGTTCAGCTTATCGGTGGAATTATTCTTCATCAGGGACGTATTCCAGAGATGAGAACTGGTGAAGGTAAAACCCTTGTTTCCACACTGCCTGCATACTTGAATGCACTTGAGGGAAAGGGTGTTCACATCGTAACTGTAAATGACTACCTTGCAAAGCGTGATGCTGAGTGGATGGGTGAGGTTCACAGATTCCTCGGCCTTAAGGTTGGAGTAATTCTCAACTCTTATAAAAACGATGAGAGACGTGAGGCTTACAACTGCGATATTACTTATATTACAAACAATGAGCTCGGTTTCGATTACCTGAGAGATAACATGGTTATCTACAAGGAGGACCTTGTACAGAGAGACCTTAACTACGCTATCGTGGATGAGGTTGACTCGGTTCTTATCGATGAGGCAAGAACTCCGCTTATTATTTCAGGTCAGAGTGGCAAGTCTACAGATATTTACAAGATGTGTGATTACCTTGCAAGAAGACTTAAGAGAGGTACAGCCTCAACAGAGATTAGCAAGATGGATGCCATCATGGGCGTTGACATCGAGGAGGATGGAGATTACCTCGTAAATGAAAAGGATAAGTACGTTGTACTTACAGCTCAGGGTGTTAAGGAGGTTGAGCAGTTCTTCCATATTAAGAACCTTGCAGACCCAGAGAACCTTGAGATTCAGCATACAATAAACCTTGCACTTCGTGCACATGCAATTATGCATATAGATCAGGATTACGTTGTAAAGGACGATGAGGTACTTATCGTTGATGAGTTTACTGGACGTATCATGCCAGGAAGAAGATTCTCAGATGGTCTTCACCAGGCAATTGAGGCTAAGGAGAATGTTAAGGTTAAGAGAGAGTCAAGAACTCTCGCAACCATTACCTTCCAGAACTTCTTCAATAAATATAAGAAGAAGGCAGGTATGACAGGTACAGCTCTCACAGAGGAGACAGAGTTCAGAGAAATCTACGGAATGGACGTTATCGTTGTTCCTACAAATCTCCCTATTCAGAGAATTGACCACCAGGATGTTGTATATAAGACACGCAAGGAAAAATACAGAGCAATCGTTGAGGATGTTGCTGAGTGTAATGCAAAGGGACAGCCAGTACTTGTTGGTACAGTAAACATCGATTCATCAGAGGAATTAAGCAAGCTCTTCACAAAGAGAGGAATTAAGCATAAGGTACTTAATGCAAAGTATCATGAGCTTGAGGCAGAAATCGTAGCAGATGCAGGTCAGATGGGTGCAGTTACTATCGCAACCAACATGGCTGGTCGTGGTACTGATATCAAGCTTGGTGAGGGCGTTAAGGAGCTCGGCGGACTTAAGATTGTTGGTACAGAGCGTCACGAGTCAAGACGAATTGACAATCAGTTAAGAGGACGTTCAGGACGTCAGGGTGATGTGGGAGAATCCATTTTCTACCTTTCACTTGAGGATGATCTGATGAGACTCTTTGGTTCAGAGAAGGTTATGTCAGTTTACGATGCCCTTAAGATTCCAGAGAATGAGGCAATTCAGCATTCAAGTATTACAAGATTCGTTGAGAAGGCTCAGAAGAAGATTGAGTCAAACAACTATGCGATAAGAAAGAATCTTCTCGAGTACGATCAGGTTAATAATGATCAGAGAGAGATTATTTACGCTGAGAGAAAGAGAGTTCTTGACGGAGAGAACATGAAGGATGTTGTTATCCAGATGGCACTTGATACAGTTGAGGCATATGTTAACAAGGCAACAGCTCAGGATTCAGATACCTCAAACTGGGATTTAGTTGAGTTAAATGACACCTTAAGACGTATCGTTCCTTTAAAGCCAATTGAGCTTACTGATGAGGAGAAGAACGAGGGAAATACAAAGAAGTTTGTTGAAAGACTTCAGGAGGAGACCAGAGAGCTTTATGCTGCCAAGGAGGCTGAATTCCCAGATGCTGATTCGATGAGAGAGATTGAGCGAGTTATCTTACTTAAGGTTATCGACCGTAAATGGATGGCTCATATCGATGATATGGCACAGCTTCGTCAGGGTATCAGTGTACAGAGCTATGGTCAGAAGGACCCAGTAGTTGAGTACAAGTTTGCAGGCTACGATATGTTCAACGAGCTTACTGATGCAATAAGAGAGGATACTGCAAGACTCATCTTTAGCGTAACAGTTGAGCAGAAGGTTGAGAGAGAGCAGGTTGCCAAGGTAACTGGAACCAATAAGGATGATTCAGTAAAGAAGGGTCCTGTTAAGAGACAGTCAGCAAAGATTGGAAGAAATGACCCATGTCCATGCGGAAGTGGCAAGAAGTACAAGATGTGCTGTGGCAAGAATGAATAATAATCAGGCTTAGTCCGATAATTAATACCTACGTAATCGTGAAGCTGGTTCTATCAGTTTCACGATTAGTTGGTTAAAGATATAAATAGCTATGGGCAAGGCGCGAAGCATTTGCGGCTAAACATAGCTTATGAATAATATACAGAAAAGAAGGTGAAGCTATTGTTAGAACTTGATCAGTACAAGTTTACCTTAAACGAATACAAGGCACCATTAGCGGAAGTGAGGGATTCACTTTGACACTGCTACCAAGGAGGAGAGGATAAAATACCTCGAGACTATGATGGAGCAGGAGGGCTTTTGGGATGATGTTACCGAGAGCCAGAATACAATGAAGGAGCTTAAGAACCTTAAGGATACTATGGATACCTACAATGGTCTTGTAAGGGACTATGATGATATCTGGGCCATGATAGAGATGGCTGAGGAGGAGTCCGATGAGGAGCTTACCTGTGAGGCGGGCGAGATGCTTTCTGACTTTAAGAAAAGATTCGAGGAATTCAGAATAGAAACGCTTCTAAGAGGTGAGTTCGATGCCAATAACGCAGTTCTTACTCTTCATGCAGGTGCAGGTGGAACAGAGTCCTGCGACTGGGCAAGTATGCTTTACAGAATGTACACCAGATGGGCTGAGAAAAAAGGTTTTTCTGTTGAGGTTCTTGACTATCTTGATGGTGAGGAGGCTGGAATCAAGACGGTGACATTTCAGGTAAATGGCTATCATGCCTACGGCTATCTGAAATCTGAAAAGGGTGTTCACAGACTTGTAAGAATATCACCATTTAACGCTGCAGGAAAGAGACAGACATCATTTGTATCTCTTGATGTAATGCCTGAGATTGATGATACTATAGAAATCGAGATTAATCCTGATGATTTAAGGATTGATACCTACAGGTCCAGCGGTGCAGGTGGTCAGCATATTAACAAAACCTCATCAGCCGTTCGAATTACCCATATTCCAACGGGAGTTGTTGTTGCCTGTCAGAATGAGAGATCCCAGTTCCAGAACAAGGATAAGGCTATGCAGATGTTGAAGGCAAAGCTTTATTTACTTAAGCAGCAGGAGAATATGGATAAGCTCTCTGACATAAGAGGCGAGGTTACTGAAAATGGCTTCGGAAGCCAGATCAGGTCCTACGTTTTACAGCCGTACACAATGGTTAAGGACGTGAGAACCCAGTGCGAGGTGACAGATACCTCGAGGGTACTTGATGGTGGAATTGATCCATTTATCAATGCATATTTGAAGTGGATAAACACCAAAAGAGAGGATTCCTAATTAATTATTGCAAAATAGGTTTCATCTGATATATTAATAAGATATAATTGTTATAGCTTATTATGAAGATTAATATAATAAAAAATGTGAGGCGGAGGCTTCGCTTCGATAGAAAGAGGTGCAGATATGATTAATATAGCAGTGCTTGGATATGGTACAGTAGGTTCTGGAGTTGTTGAGGTTATTAATACTAACCAGAAGCATATCAATAAACGTGCAGGAAAGGAAATTAACGTAAAATATGTTCTCGATTTAAGAGAGTTTCCTGGAGATCCTGTAGAGAAGATTCTTGTTCATGACTATAGTACTATCTTAAATGACGACGATGTTAAGGTTGTTGTTGAGGTTATGGGAGGAGTTGAGCCAGCAAATACATTTGTAAGACAGGCACTTGAGAAGGGAAAATCAGTATGTACTTCTAACAAGGAGCTTGTTGCAAAGCATGGTGCAGAGCTTCTTGAGATTGCTAAGAAAAACAACGTAAACTTCCTCTTTGAAGCAAGTGTTGGCGGTGGAATTCCAATTATTAGACCAATCAACCAGTCACTCACTGTTGACCACATCGATGAGATTTCAGGTATCTTAAATGGTACAACAAACTACATCCTTACAAAGATGGCAGATGAGGGACTTGCATTTGATACAGTTCTTAAGCAGGCTCAGGAGATGGGTTACGCTGAGAGAAATCCAGAGGCTGATGTTTGCGGTTATGATGCTTGCAGAAAGATTGCAATTCTCACATCGCTCGTTTACGGAAAGCAGGTTGATTACGAGGATATCTACACAGAGGGTATCACAGAGATTACTGAGAGAGATTTCGTTTATGCCAAGGCTATGAACACATCAATCAAGCTTCTCGGAAGATCAATTAATATTGATGGAACAGTTTATGCTATGGTTGCTCCATTTGTAATTGGTGCAGACCACTGCCTTATCGGTGTAAATGGAGTATATAACGGAATTCTTCTTCACGGAGACATGCTTGATAATGTTATGTTCTACGGAAGAGGAGCTGGAAAGCTTCCAACAGCAAGTGCTGTAGTTTCAGATGTTGTAGATGCTGTTAAGCACAGACATACAAATATCATGACAATCTGGAGCAAGGAGAAGAAGGTTCTCGGAGATATAAATGAGTTTGCTTGCGGTTACTTCGTAAGAGTTAAGGGTGCAGTTTCTAAGGATGAGCTTGAGAAGGTATTCGGTGAGGTTGAGCTTGTTACTGTAGAAGATATTACTGATGAGACAGCATTTCTCATTAAGTCTATGAAGGAAGCTGATTTTAACGAGAAGATTAAGAGCTTCGAGCTAGTAAATAGAATCAGAACCTCTTTGAATTAATTAGTTATTAAGGCTTTAATAAGCTTAGAATTTATGGAACGTAAGAGATATTTAGATATTGCCAAGGGCATAGCGATTATATTAGTCGTGACGGGCCATCTTATTGATGAGAAGGTTGTGAGCTTTGCACATTCTGATTATGTGCTACTTATGATTTACAACTTTCATATGCCGGTATTCTTTTTTATAAGCGGCATACTGATGGCTGAAACTTTAGACAGAGTAAAGAAAAAGGAAGAACTGTTAAAGCATTATGCGCGTTCTCTCGTAAAGCTTCTTTTGATATTTGTCATATTGTCAGGACTGTATATTCTTCTCATGAATCCGGGGAGCACCGAGGAGGTATTAACCCAGTTAAGGTTTTTATTTACCCTTCGTGGTCGTGCACCGATTTGGTTTATGAGCGCCCTGTTTTTATCAGAGCTTACGGTTTATATGATATACAAATTCCAAAGAAATACTTTAAATACGAGAAGAAACGTTGCTATAGTGCTTGTAGCAACGTTTCTTTTGTCATTTGTGGCCTATGGTTTTTGCGCGGACAGGATTGCAAAGGACAGTATTTCCGGCTGCCTCTTTAATACGGTAATCAGATATTTTGTAACCACAGTATTTCTTCTTATAGGATTTCTTGCAGGAAAATATATAAATATGCTTAAGCCGTCCGTAGCTCTTTTTGCTTTGGCAGCGGCTATAACTTCAGTTTTTGGAGTCCTTGTGTTAAAGCTTGATAACTCCGTCAATGTTCACCTGGCTAAGTTTGGCACAATGTGGAAGTTCTACCTGCTTTCCGTACTTGGTTCGGTGTCTCTCATACTGATTAGCAGGACAATTGAGAGCATATACAGCTTCCCCGTACTAAGCTATCTGGGAAGAGCCACGCTCATCATAATGATTGTGCATTATAAGCCGTTTAATACCATGAATTTTGCAAGACTCCTCAGTGTGAAATTCAGTGAGGGCACATTTCTAAACTTCCTTGCAACACTGGTTATCGTGCTGATTATCTGCAGCCTGGTAAATGAGATGTATAAGGTTATTTCCGGGAAATACAAAGGAAAAAGTTTAGTAAAAGAGAAAAAAGAGAATACAAATTGAGCTCGGCAGCAGCTGAAATCGAGCAAAATAGATAAGGAGCCAGATTCGGAAGGAAGTATCTGGCTCCTTAGTATATAAGGGGGGTTAATTATTTACATATTTAATTGAAAGGTCAGTAAACTCAGCATCTGCCTTTCCTGCTGCGTAAAGTCCAATTACAACTCCAGTGAAGCCGCTTGCAACCTCGCTTGAGAGGTATCTTGTCTGGGCTGAGCCAAGGGAAGCTGTTACACCATTGTCTTCTACATAGAAATGATATCTAAGAGAATCACTCTTTACTATAAGTCTTGCATTATCTGAATTTAACTTGATCTCACTTTGTATGTGCTTGATATCACCGATATTAAGCTTAAGGGTAGCAGTGAAGACATCCTTATCCTTTCTGATGCAGAGATCGTAGTGCTGCTCCTCGTCCATAAAGAGGGTGACTCCTGCCTCTGGAATTATCTTTTCAAGCTTCATTCTTCTTTGGTCATCCTCCTCCGAAGAAGGTTCAGAGCCACATGATGAATAATTGGTATCGCTGGCATCTGAAAGCTTGAGTGAAACCTCAAGGTTCATATCAAAATCTCTCTGCCTTAGACCTACGAAGGTTGGGCTGTCAACCTCCTCCAAGGTCACATCCGTTCCGATAAGTCTTGCGGATTTATCGGTTAAGGTGTAATTCTCAGGGTGATAATCCCTCATAAAGCACCAGTCGATGTTCCAGTCGGTGCTAGAAAATGTATATTCCTTAAGAGGCATCTGAATAAAGTCGCCTTCTATCTCGTAGGAACTGTCAGTAGTGCCGTCAAGTCCTGCGGTAAACCAGCCATCCTCTGTAAATTCAACAGGTGTAAGATAGCATTCTCTGCCAAGATGATGATATGGCTGCCAGAGATGAATCTGTCTGAAGCCAAGAGACAGGAAAAACCATCTATTATTAGGTCCCTCAATAAGGTCACCATGTCCGATTGCCTGGATTATATAAGGGGCCTTGTTTCTATTTGTCAGAACCGGGTTAGAAGGATAGCCTTCAAATGGTCCCCAGACATTTTTTGACCTTGCATAGGTAATCATATGTCCGTACTCGGTTCCGCCCTCGGCAACTACCAGATAGTAGTAGTCACCAATCTTGTACATGTGAGGACTCTCAATATAACGTCCGCCAGAGCCAGTCCAAATAAGGGTTGACTTTGTGAGCTTTTCGCCGGTTTCAACATTTATCTCACACTGTATTACGCCGTTTACGCCATTTTCGTCCTGACCATTGCTTACAAAGAAGCATCTTCCATCCTCGAAATAGAGGGATGGATCAATACCAGCCTGGTCAACTACGATAGGCTCTGACCAGTCACCATTTATATCGTCTGTATAAACATAGAAGTTCTCGTTGGTTGAATTGTTGTTGGTAACCATATAGAATCTTCCGTCGTTATATCTTATTGTAGGAGCAAATACACCACCTGAGCTTCTTACCTTGTGAAGCATAACCTGTGAAGGCTTACTAAGGACATGGCCAATCTGAGTCCAGTTTACAAGATCCTCGCTCTTAAAGATTGGAACTCCTGGAAAAAACTGGAAGGAGCTGCAAACTAAGTAGTAGCTTCCCTCTGCGTAGCAGACACTAGGGTCTGGATAAAAGCCTTTAACAACAGGATTAGTATAAATCATAAAGTCCTCCATATATGAATGCGAATTGCATTGAAATGTCAAGTTAATACTGCCACATACTGTGGCAGTATTAGTAGCTAATCATATAGAAACACACACTTTAAATATAGGATTAGCTCTATAAAATACCCATGTTTAGATTATAGATGAATATAAATATATTAAATACCTTGAAAATTAGTGTATTGATGCATAAATAATTGAAAACATTTTCGAGAAAAATGTAGGTAGTACAATAATTATGGTAAAAAAACTTTAAAATAGGATGTAGTTAATCAGGGGTATTTCTATTAGTATATAAGGTAGGAAATTGCGTATAAATGAAACGGAAGGGAGAATTAAAATATGAGTAATCTTGTTCAGTATAAGGTGGCAGATTTAGATGTTAAGAGACTAGGAAGAATCAGAGATGTGGAGGATGTAAGCTTTTTATCCTACTCTGGATCAGAAATTGGATTTTATTATTCGGGAGAGCGTCTCGATGCGGATATTATTTCTAATGATTTATGTAATACAGTTGACTTAAAGGGCAGCGTATGTGTATGGATAGACGGTGATGAGTCAGAATATAAAAGAATTATGCTCGATAAAGAGGAACAAAGAGTAGTGCTCTTTGATAAGGCTGAGTACGCAGAGAGTAAGGGTGTGAAGGTGAGTGAGCTTCCGGAGACGCTCGGAATTCACATAATAAAGTACAATGAGGCAGCCTTTGGAACAGTTGGACTTAAGAGAATTTACGCCGAGGAAGGAAAGGTCGATGGACCACTTCTGACTAAGAAGCGTAAGATTGAGTACATCGGCGATTCTATTACCTGTGGCTACGGCGTGGAGGGAATTTTAGATAAGAATGTATTTAACACCGATATTGAGAATCCACATTTGTCATTTTCAATCAAATCTGCTAAGAAGCTGGATGCGGATTATCAGCTTGTTTCCTGGAGTGGAATTGGAATAATCAGTGACTACATTGGTCCTGAGGTAGATGAGGCCCGCCAGGAGATTCTTATAAACCAGCTTTATCCTTACACTGACAAGATGCAGGATGATAAGCTTGGCCTTTCTCCAGAGGAGTGGGATTTCACTTTGTTTGAGCCGGACGTTATCGTGTTAAACATTGGTACAAATGACGCAAGCTACACCAGAGAGAAGCCTGACCGTGAGAAATGGTACGCTGACGAGATGAAGCAGTTTATCCGCTTTATTCATGAGAAGAATAAGAAGGCTAAGATTGCATTTTGCTATGGAATTATGGACCAGACCCTGTGCATGACAATTGATAAGCTCGTAAATGAAATTAACGAGGAGGGCGAGGAGTACATTAAGTTCTTCAGACTTCCTCTTCAGGATGAAAAGACGGATGGTTACGCAGTGGATTATCACCCAACAAAGTCTACCCACGAGAAGATGTCGGTTAGGGTGGCTGACTATATTCGTGAGTATATGGGCTGGTAAGTATTGTTTGTAATTTGGTTTGTTTTGGCAGACTGCCCAATTAGAAAGGAGATATTATGGTATTCGAAAAGGGAGACATTTTAGTTATGGCCGGAGATTCAGTCACAGACTGTAATCGTATGTATGAGTCGCTTCCTGGAGGATGGGGTTCATTTGGCGATGGCTATGTAAATATGACAGATGCATTTCTTGCAGCACTTTATCCGGAGCTTGGAATAATGGTTGCAAATAAGGGCGTTTCAGGAAACTGTATCACTGATTTAGATGAGAGATGGGACAAGGACATTCTTGGTCTTGACCCGGACTGGGTAAGTATAATGATAGGCGTAAATGATGTGTGGAGGCAGTTCGACGGACTTCTCATGAATGTAAAAACAGTGGGGCTTACTGAGTTTACAGAGGTATATGAGAAGCTTATCATAAAAACCCTTCCAAAGGTTAAGGGCATGATACTTATAAGCCCAGTTATGATTGAGCCAAATGATGAGCATCCTATGAAAAAGAGGCTTAAGCAGTATGCGGAGGTGGCAAAGGAGCTTGCTGAAAAGTACAACCTGATTTATGTAGATGCACAGTCGAGAATCGATGCATTTTTACAGGAGTTAAATGAATACATACTTTGCTCAGACAGGGTACATCCAAACAATAAGGGACATGCAATAATCACGAAGGCAATACTCGATGCTGTTGGAGTTGACTGGAGCAGGCCAAGGCTGTAGGATGAGCCATCATGGCTTAGTTGTGATTCGGAATGGCTCATCCGACCTGTCGCAGAGGGAATCTGTGCAAACGGGGAGTTGGATGCGACTTACGAATTAGTAGGAGGATGAGATTATGAATATACCTAAGTATATAAAAGAAGTAATAGATAAGGGACCTTATGAAGCAACCTGGGAGAGTCTAGAGGAATTTGAGGCACCTAGATGGTTTAAAAGGGAAAAATTTGGAATTTTTATTCACTGGGGACTTTACTCGGTGCCGGCCAATTCCAATGAGTGGTATTCAAGAAATATGTACATAAAGGGTATGCCGGCCTACGAGCACCACGTGAAAACCTTCGGAACCCAAGATAAATTCGGTTACAAGGACTTTATTCCTATGCTGACAGCTGAAAAATTCGATGCTACGGAGTGGGTCAAGCTCTTTAAGGATGCTGGAGCAGGATATATATTTCCAGTTGCAGAGCATCACGATGGCTTTCAGATGTATAAGAGCAGTATCTCACACTGGAATGCCTTTGAGATGGGTCCGAAGAGAGATATTTTAGGAGAACTTAAAAAAGCAGCCGAGGAAAATGATATAACCTTCTGTACCTCGAGCCACAGAGCTGAGCACTGGTGGTTTATGAGTCACGGAAGAGAGTTTGAGAGTGACATAAAGGATCCGATGGAAAAGGGTGACTTCTACTGGCCAGCAATGCCTGAGCCACCTGCTGAGGACTTGTACAGCGAGCCGTATCCAACAGAGGAGTACTTGCTTGACTGGCTGGAGAGAACTGTAGAAATTATTGATAATTATAAGCCGGCTTTACTCTACTTTGACTGGTGGATTCAGCATGATGCCTTTAAGCCATATTTGCCGGTTCTTGCCGCCTACTATTATAATCGCGGCATAGAGTGGGGTAAGAAGGTAGGAATCTGTTATAAGCATGATGCCATGAGCTTTGGAACAGGAATAGTAGAGATTGAGAGAGGCTCCTTCTCGGAGGCGAAGGCCTATCCATGGCAGACAGACACAGCAGTTGCAAGAAATTCCTGGTGCTACACAGATACTCTGGATTACAAATCAAGTGCCGAGATTATAGGAACACTCATAGATGTAGTAAGCAGAAATGGAAATCTTCTCCTCAACGTAGGTCCTAAGGCGGACGGCACAATACCTGAGGGAGATAAGAAGATTCTTCTTGATCTTGCAGCCTGGATGAAGGTGAATGGTGAGGCAATTAAGAACTCGAAGGTTTGGCGAAAGACCAAGGAGGGACCAACTGTGGATGTTGAGGGTCAGTTCAGTGATGGAACTGCCAAAACCTACACGAGGGAGGATTTCAGATTTACCGCATCAAAGGGTGCAATTTATGCATTTGCAATGAACTATCCGGAGGACGGAAGGGTGGTAATTAAGAGTCTTGCAAATAGTGCTGACCAGAATGTGCCAGAATTTCACGGAATCATAAGCAAGGTGTCAGTTCTTGGATTTGACGAGGAGATTGACTTTACAGTAGACTCGAATGGTTTGAATTTTGTGACAAATACTGTAAAATCTGAATTTCCAGTGGTTATCAAGATTGAGACAAAGTAGCCGCAGGACACAAAATAACCCTTCGTGATAAAGAATTAATGAATCTGCCTGAGAAATTCTTTGGCATTATACAAGTATTTACAAGGAGACATATATGGGAAAGATTTGGAATCATAATAAGATTGCCTACGGTGGCGATTATAATCCTGAGCAGTGGCCTGAGGAGGTCTGGGAGGAGGATATGAGATGCTTTAAGCTGGCTGGAATTGACATAGTTACGCTTAATGTATTTTCCTGGGCATCACTTCAGAAGGATGATGAGGTATATGATTTTGAGAGACTGGACAAGATAATTAAGCTCTGCACTGAAAATGATCTTAAGATTTGTCTTGCAACCTCAACCGGTGCACACCCAGCCTGGATGGCGAGAAAGTATCCGGAGATACTAAGAACAGACTTCGACGGAAGAAAGCATAAGTTTGGAGGAAGACATAACTCCTGCCCGAACAGCCCTGTTTATAGAAGGTATTCCTCTCTTCTTGCTTATAAGCTTTCAGAGAGATATAAGGACAATAAGAATATTATTGCCTGGCATGTATCAAATGAATACGGAGGAGACTGTTACTGCGAAAATTGTGAAAAAGCCTTTAGAGTGTGGCTTAAGGACAGATATAAAACTATAGATGAGGTGAATAAGGCCTGGAATATGTCCTTCTGGGGACACACCCTTTACGACTTTGACGATGTGGTTGCGCCAAGTAACATTTCCGAGCATTTTCCGCTGTTTGGAAGAGACAGAACTCAGTTCCAGTCAATTTCAATAGATTATAGAAGATTTATGACAGAGAGCATTGTGGACTGCTACAAATTAGAGAGAGATGAAATAAGAAAAAATACACCAGATATTCCTGTGACAACTAACCTTATGGGCTTTTATCCGGTGCTGGATTACAGGAAATTCGCGAAGGAGATGGAGTTTATCTCCTGGGATAACTATCCATCGCCACATGAGACTCCGGCCGAGATCGCAATCTGCCACGAGCTTATGAAGGGGCTTAAGAGTGGTCAGAGCTTCTGTCTGATGGAGCAGACACCAAGCGTTACTAACTGGCAGCCTTTTAATAAGCTTAAACGCCCAAATGAGATGAGACTCCTCTCATATCAAGCGGTTGCACATGGTTCGGATTCTGTGATGTTTTTCCAAATGCGTAGAAGTATAGGGGCTTGTGAGAAGTATCACGGAGCTGTAATAGACCATGCAGGAAGAACTGATACAAGAGTATTCAGAGAGATAACTGCTTTAGGTGATGAATTGAAGAAGCTAGGAGATATCACTCTAGGAGCAAGATCTAAAGCAAGAGCAGCTATTATATATGACTGGGAAAATCGCTGGGGTATTGAGTACTCGGCAGGACCAAGCATACTCATTGATTATAGAAGAGAAGTAACCAATTATTATGAAGTATTTCATAAGAACAACATAGCCTGCGACCTTATTGGTCCCGACGAGGACTTCAGTAAATATGACCTTATTATCGCTCCAATCCTATATATGGTTAAGGGTGATATGGGTGAGAGACTTGAAAAATATGTGGCCGAGGGAGGAGTATTTGCAACTACCTACTTTAGCGGATATGTTGAGGAGCATGATCTTGTCACAGGAGCCTACCCTGGAAAGCTCAAGGATTTACTCGGAATCTGGGTTGAGGAGAGTGATGCGCTCCCTGAGGGAGAGAAGAATTCCTTCACAAGAGATGGAAAAACCTACGAGGCAAGTATTTTGCTTGATTTAATTCACACTGAGGGTGCCGAGGTTCTTTCTAGCTACAATGAGGACTTCTACGCAGGAACACCAATGTTCACTGTTAATAGCTTCGGAAAGGGTAAGGCCTACTATATCGGCTGTTCAAGTGACAAGGAATTCTATAAGGATTTTGTATTGGAATTATGTGAAAAAGCCGATATTTCAAAGGAATTATCAAACTATGAAGGACTTGAAGCAGTCAGCAGATATAACGATTCTGGAAGCGAGATACTCTTCCTTCTGAATCATAATAAGAGCGAGCTTACAGTAAAGCTGCATGCGGATATGACAGATGCTATAAATAAAACTGAATATAAAAAGGGACAGGAAGTGACATTTGGCCCTAGAGATGTTATGATATTCTCTATAAATGAGTAGAATATTATACATATGAAATAATCGGATAACCGAAACGATGCATGATATACAAAAAGGAGGAGCACATCTTGGCGAAGAGAGGAAAATTTAGGCTATTAGCAAAAATTAAATATAGTTTAAATGGGCTCAAGCTGAGACAGAAGCTTCTCCTTATTTATTTTATTGGTTGTCTTGTGCCTATGACACTTATGTATTTCTACCTTTACAATGGCTCGAAGACTGCACTTATCGAGCAGGCGATTGACAACGATACGGAGAGACTGGATGTTCAGGCTAATTCTATTTCAAAGAGTATCAGACTTATCTCGGAGCTATCCGACAACTTTACCTTTGATACGAGGTCGGAGAAGATTTACCTTCAGAATTATGCTGAGATGAGTGATATTCTGAGTGGCTACCAGGGCTTTGGCGAGACTATGGACTACATCAGTGAGAGGTACAAGGATGTCTACGGAATATGCTTTTATTTCTATGACCAGAATATAAACGTTGATAACAGATACTTCAAGTATTTATCCAAGACTATTATGACCAAGGAGTGGTATATCGACACGGTTGATGCTGCAGGTGCTCCTCACCTTACCTACTACACTCAGATTCAGACAGGAGACAGGGGAATAAGAATAACAAGACTTCTATATTCAAGAGAGACACCGAGAAAATGCGTAGGAATAGTAAGTATTAAACTCCCTCTTGAACTGACAAATGACTTCCTTGACACCTCGGAGCTTAATTCCATGATTATCCTCAACGAGAAGGAGCTGGTAACCGCAAACTTTGATGTATCAGATGAGCTCATGGAAGCAGTGGTGAACACGGTTCAAAGTGGAAAGTACAGTGGCTGGATAACCTTTGAGGGGGAGGAGTATGTAGTTGCATCTTCATCAGTTGGAATATATTCCAGCGAAGAGAACTACAGGCTTTTAACCCTGAGACCGAAGAGCGATATCATCAGCAATGCCAAGAAAAATGCAGTATCCGGCATGGGACCTATGGTTGTGTGTGTATTATTTACAACCATCGCAATCGTACTTCTTGCAAACAGCTTTTCAAAAAGAATCGGAAGCTTCAGCAAGGTCATGCATAAGGCCGCAGAGGGTGATTTCGACACCCAGAATTTTGAGATTGGAAAATCGAGAGATGAGATATATGACTTAAATAATGACCTTAACTCCATGATTCGTGATATTAAGCGGCTTATGGAGAAGGAAAATGAGGCCCGTCTTCAGAAGGAGCAGATATACTCAAGGCAGAAGGATGTTGAGCTTAAGATGCTAGCGAGCCAGATAAATCCGCATTTCCTATATAATACCCTTGAGAATATAAGGATGCTCTCAACTCTTGGAGAAGCGGAGGCAATCGATGAAATTACCGTCAATCTTACACGCTTCCTGAGAAGAACCTTAAATGTAGGAAATACCCTTCGAACCCTTGCTTGGGAGATGGAGATGATAGAGAGTTACATTGCTATTCAGAATTATCGATTTGGTGACAGAATTACTGCCTCAGTCGAATATAATAAGGAGGATGCCGACAAGTATCTTCTGGTACCATTTGTCCTTCAGCCCTTTGTTGAGAATGCATATGTTCACGCTATGGAGGAGAAGGAGGCCGACGGACTTATAAAGGTTCGCGCAAGAGTTGACAAGGAGAAGAGCTGTCTCAGACTTTCTATAGAAGATAACGGCCATGGAATGGACGAGGAGGAACTAAAAAATGTAACCAGGTTCCTGAATGATTTTGAACACTTAGACAGAGACCACATAGGAATCTGTAACGTAAACCAGAGAATAAAGCTAACCTTTGGCGAGGAATATGGCGTAGTATTTGACAGTATCAAGGATGTGGGAACGAATGTAAATATCAAGCTTCCACTGATTTATGCAGAAAAATCGACAGCAGAGAGCACAAAAACCCCAACAGGATTACTATTTTAATAGTTTGGTTAAATGATCAAATAATAAGCACCACAACAAAACGGTTTCAAAGGTATGCCCTTGAATAGCCGGTATTGATGTGGTGCTTATTGCTGCATAACAAACCTTCGCATTTGACACATAATTATGGCATAGCTCTAAAAATAGGGGTAAAAAACTAAAAATGTAGGTAAATAGGTAAAAAATATCGTGTATTAATTATCCTCTATAATTGATAAACTGACTACAGTGCAAAAAACCGCTATTTTATCAAGGAGGAATGATTATGAAAAAGAGTTTTAAGAAGATTCTTGCTGGAACAACAGCTGGAATGTTTGCTCTTACTGCAACAATTGGACTTAACGGTTCATTACCAGTAAAAGCTGCACAGGACACATCATCTCTTGAAGATGGTACAGCGTACTTAAACATCAATAATGCTGATTGGGCAGATTTTGAGGCTGAGTACACAAATGTTAAGATCACAGGAGACGGATCTTACACAGTTGCGATGAAGGCTAAGGAAGGACAGTCTTTAGTACAGTTCAACGCACTTGAGGTTGTTAACGGAGAGTCAGCACTCGGTACAGCTTGTGTTATCACAGTTGATAGCATCAAGATTAACGGCGAGGATGTTGAGCTTGCAGGACCAAGCTACACATGTTCAGCAGACTGTGGCGCAGTTACAACACGTGTTAACCTTTACAATGAGTGGAATGCTCCAACAGATGAGGATGGAAATTCTCCACTTGTAGGCGAAGACAACCATCCAGATTCAAGAATGGCTTCTGGCGAGCTTAAGGATGCTAAGGCATGCCTCTTTGATGCAAGCTACTGCGACGCTTCATCAGGAAGCGGATTCAAGGTTGAGTCTATGGAAGTTAACTTTACAGTATCTAACTATGGTGTAATGGCTGAGGGAGTTTCAGTAACTGCAGAGCCAGAGAAGATGGAAGGTACAGCAAAGGGTCACTTAAATATCAATACACCAGACTGGTCAGGCTTTGATGCTGACTACGAGGATGTAGAAATCACAGCAGATGGTGATTATTCAGTTTCTATGATAGCTAAGGCTCCTATCGCACTTGGTGCTTTCAACGCACTTGAGTTTGAGAACGGCGAGCTTATGATGGGTACAGCAACAATCGTTACTGTAACAGCTATCGAGATCAACGGTGAGAAGATCGGTCTTGAGGGCGAAGGCTACACATGTTCAGCAGATGGTGCTGGTAAGACAACACGTGTTAACCTTTACAACGAGTACAACGATCCAGATGCAACAGCTACAGCTGGTAACGATAAGCACATCGATCAGAGATGCGCTGGTGGTGATGTAACAGCTTGTACAGCAAGAATGATCCCAGCAAGCTACACAAATGGTTACGAAGTAACATCTATCAAGGTAGATTTCACAGTTTCTAACTTCGGCGTTTGGGCAGAAGGCGGAGCTGCAGTAGAGAAGGAAATCCCAACAGAGTTCACAGCATTCCTTATGTTCGCTGATGGAACAAACTGGGAGAACTTCAACATGGGCGTTGGTAACGAAGTAACACTTAAGGGAGATGGAGTTTACGAGGTTTCTCTTACAGCTGAGCAGTGTGGTGCTGCAGGTAAGGCTGTTCCAGTTGCAGATTCATTCGTATTCTTAGTAGATATCGATGGACTTGGTCTTGCAATGGAAGCAGCAGGAACACTTCGTGAGAATGCTGATGAGAAGCTTGTAGATACAGATGCAACAGTTGAAGTTGCAGTATTCATCGATGGACAGAAGGTTGCTACAAAGTCTAAGAACATTGTAACAGGTGATATCGAGGTTAACGGAAGATTCCGTATCGATTTAGTAAATGCATTCGATGGTTCAGGAACAAAGGAGAACCCAGTATGTAATCTTGATGACCTTACACCAGAGAAGGAAGTTAAGGTAGTATTCGCACTTAAGGGTACAGGCGTTGGAGAGGCAGCAGAGGTTGACCTCAACAAGTACCTTGAGGAGAATGGTTTAGTAGAGGCAACTACAGAGGCAGCTACAGAGGCTACAACAGCTGCAGCTACAGAGGCTACAACAGAGGCAGCAAAGGCTGAGTCTGGTAAGTCAAACACAACAATGATCATCATCATTATCGTTGCAGCAGTAGTTGTAATCGGTGGTGTTGCAGGTGGTGTTGTTGCAGCAAAGAAGAAGAAGGGTCAGCAGTAATTGAACCTTCACACAATAGCATAAAAAGGGACAACCCCTAATTATAAAGTGTGCTTATGCGCCCGGTTTAACCGGGCGCATTTTTTGTGTGCGTTGTATGTGACGGAACAAAGGGCATTGCGCGATAGATATATACCCACACCAGGCACGCTTCCGCTACCCTCGGCTCGCAGCGGACACTAAGTTCGCTAAAGCTCACTAAGTGCCGGCGGCCTCAGAGTACCTGGTGTGGGTACATATCTCCTGCTTAAAATGCCCTTTGTTCCTGTGTATATCACCCCTCAAAAAAATGCCCG
>DCHE01000034.1:0-43495 GCA_002314775.1 Lachnospiraceae bacterium UBA1760 | reverse complement strand
TACAAACAACACCACACATTAAATCACGACAAACACAGATATCATATGTCAACAACGTTCAAGGGGGTTGGGCGCAAAAAACGGATTGGATGTACCCCGTTCAGGTACTCTGAAGCCGCCGGCACTTAGTGAGCGGAACGCGAACTTAGTGTCCGCTGCGAGCTGAAGGTAGCGGGAGCGTGCCTGACAGTGACATATCCCTTCTCGTAGCATATGATATCGTCACTTCGCCGTAAGTCACATTTTTATAGTAATAATATCAAGTAATTCGTGTATTATTTGTTGACATTTACCGATATACTAAAGACAGTTAAAAATGTGATGACATGTATGCACGAAAAAAACATGTCACGAAGTTAGGAGGTTTTTATGGAGGAACAAACAGTTACTTCTGTGGCACTGCCAGAGAAGAAAAAAGCCCAAAGGGAAGTTGCAGCTCCACTTTTCTATGTGCAAAGAATTGTAACGCTTGTAGCATTCTTTTTGGTATTCATTCCATCAGCGAGCCCTGCTAAGGTATGTGGACTTATTAATAAGAACTTATCGCTTTTTACATCAGCGATCTCTTATTCAAGCTTGACAGCCGACACAGGACGAGCATTCAGAGTGGGCTGGGTTTCAGAGAGTGCATTTAAGGTACTTTTAGTTGGATCACTTATCACACTTGTTGGTATTATAGTAGCATCAGCAGGAACCTGTATGTCACTCGGTAATATCAAGATGAAGAGAGTATCTATTTACTCAACAATCGCTGGAGCAATAGTTGGACTTGGCGGACTTGGAGTAATTTATAAGAGCTACCAGATGATGGTTAACTCACCAAAGCCAAAGAAGGTTGAACCAAGCTTCCCACAGGGAATGTTAATCTTCGGTATTTCACTTGCCCTTGTACTTGTACTTGCAATTATTGAATTATTCGTTGTACCAAAGGCAGCAAAGGAAGACAAGTTTGAGATGGAAACAAGATTCAAGCTTTTCCTTATGTTCCTTCCATTCTTATTACTTGCATTTGTATTCTGCTACCTTCCACTTTGGGGCTGGAGATACGCATTCTTCGATTACAGAGCAGGTGATTCGCTTACAAGCGAAAACTTTGTAGGCTTCAAATGGTTCACATATCTTTTCGAGAACGAAGCAACAAGAAGAGATATCGTAAGAGTACTTAGAAATACTCTTGCAATGAGTGGACTTGGAATTGCAACAAGCTGGTTACCACTTGCATTTGCAATTTTCCTTACAGAAATAAAGAGCACAAAGTTCAAAAGATTCGTTCAGACATTTACAACAATTCCAAACTTCATAAGCTGGATTCTTGTTTACACAATTGCACTTGCAATTTTCTCAACAGACGGTTTCATCAATACATTTGCTCAGTCAATGGGCTGGATTGAGTCAGGAACAAACTACATGATGGGCGACAACCACACCTGGTTAAAGATGCTTGCCTGGGGAACCTGGAAGGGCGTAGGCTGGGGAGCAATCATTTACATCGCAGGTATCGCCGGAATCGACAAACAGCTTTACGAGGCAGCAACAGTAGACGGTGCAGGAAGATTTCAGAGAATCTGGAATGTAACAATTCCGGGACTTATGCCAACCTACATGGTTATGCTTCTCTTATCAGTAGCTGGTATGCTTTCAAATGGACTTGATCAGTATCTCGTATTCTCAAATGCGTCAAACACTTCATCAATGGAGGTACTTGATCTTTACGTTTACAACTTAGGTATCGCAGGCGGTAGTATTCCACTTTCAACGGTTATCGGTATGACGAAATCGATTGTCAGCGTAATTCTCCTCTTCCTTGCAAACAGTATATCTAAGCTGACACGTGGAAATAGTATTGTATAAGGAGGTGAAGTGATGAGTAATAATTTAGATGAAAACATGGACCTCGGACAAGAGAAGTCAGTAGCAGATAGAGTGGCTGACGAGAAGGCTGCCTATAAGGAGAGCATTAAGGCTCAGAGACAGCGTGAGAAGGAGGAGGAAGCAAGACAGAAAAAACAGTCAAAATCCTTCGATATAACAACAGATGATGGAAAGACAATCACCATTCATCCAAAGAAAAGAAACATGAAGCTTTCTGGTGGAGATATTGCATTCTACATTTTCGATTATGCATTCTTTATCATATTCACACTTTCATGTCTGTTCCCATTTTACTACCTCTTCATCAATACAATTTCTGATGCAAGCTTAGTTAGTAAGGGTATGATTCACTTCATACCAAGAGGAATAAATATCCAGAACTACATTTCCTTAAAGAATGTAAATGACTTAGGAAATTCACTTATTGTATCAGTTTCAAGAACAGTTCTTGGTACAGCACTCATGGTTGTTGCATCAGGATTTGTTGGTTACCTTGTTACAAAGAACGAGATGTGGGGAAAGAAATTCTTCTATCGTTTCCTTGTTATTACAATGTACTTTAACGCAGGACTTATTCCTTGGTATTTGAATATGTCTATGCTCGGTCTTACAAATAAATTTGCAGCATATATCATTCCTGGTATTGTTGCTCCATACAATATTATTCTTGTTAAGACCTATATTGAGTCAATACCTGCAGAGCTTGAGGAGTCAGCCTTTATCGATGGTGCAAGCTACATGAAGGTATTCTGGTCAATCATCTGGCCACTAAGTAAACCTATTCTTGCAACAATTGCAATATTTGGTGCGGTTGGAAACTGGAACTCATTCCAGGATTCGCTTATTCTTATGCAGAATAACCCAAGCCTTTACACACTTCAGCACAGACTGTATATTTATCTTAACAGCTCATCAAACCTTGGAGCGGTTATGAACTCAGCAGGAAGTGGAAGCAATGCGGCACTTGATTATGCGATGAACGGTAAGATTATTAAGTACACAATTTCAATGGTTTCAATTATACCTATTCTTCTTGTATATCCATTTATGCAGAGATACTTTGAGGAAGGTATTATGCTTGGAGCCGTTAAGGGTTAATTAAGAAAATATTATTAAATCCCCAGAGCCTCGCTCTGGGGACTAGAGAAGAAACAATTCTAGGAGGGTTAATTATGAAGAAGAGAACTTTAAGAAAAGCTCTTGCAACAGGAATTGCAGCAGCAACAGTAATCGGTTCGCTTGCAGGCTGTGGCAAGGGTGCAGACAATACTAGTCAGGGCAATGCGACTGGTACAGAAAGCGGAAATTCTGGAGCAAGTGACAGAGAGCCAGTTACACTTACAGTATATAGCCAGAGAGCAAACTATCAGGGCGAGCAGATGGGCTGGTCAGCACAGTTATTAAAAGAAAAATTCAATGTAACATTAAATATTGTTCCAGATGCAGACGGTGTATTTGATACAAGAATGGAATCTGGAAACATGGGTGATATCGTAGTATTCGGTTCAGAGCAGGATTTCATCCAGGCAGCAGAGGCAGGACTTCTTATGGACTGGGAGGAGGATGACCTTCTTGCAGAAAATGGTGCATATATCAAGGAGAAGATGCCATACGCACTTGAGAAGAACAGAAGTATGTTTGCAGATAACAAGATTTATGGACTTGGATATGAGGTTGCTACAAGCAGTGAGGATCTTCAGTCATTCTTCTATACATGGGATATCAGATGGGATCTTTATGCAAAGCTTGGTTACCCAGAGGTTAAGACAATGGACGACCTTGTAGAGGTATTTAAGCAGATGAAGCAGATTGAGCCTACAGATGATGCAGGAAACCCAACATACGCAGTTTCACTCTGGCCAGACTGGGACGGAGATATGATGATGTATGTTAAGTCTACAGTAACAGCCTTCTATGGCTGGGATGAGTTTGGTGTAGGTCTTTACAATCCAACAGATGGTTCCTTCCACGGAGCGCTTGATAAGGACAGCCCATATCTTGATATGTTAAAGTTCTACAACAAGCTTTATCAGAATGATCTTCTTGATCCAGACTCAATGACAGCTACTTATGATACAGCATATGAAAAGATTAAGAAGGGTGGTACATTCTTCTCAATCTTCAACTACGCAGGATATCTTGCATATAACACAGAGGATCATATGTCACAGGGTAAGATGATGAAGTCACTTACACCTTCAGATGCTTCACCTATCGTTTATGGTCTTAACGTACTTGGTAGCAATGCTTACTGGGCAATCGGTTCAAAGTCTGAGTATCCAGAGGTTGCTATGGAAATCATCAACTACTTAGCTACACCAGAAGGAAGAATGCAGTTTGAGTATGGTCCTAAGGGAGTAACCTGGGATTACGATGAGGATGGTAATACATACTTCACAGAGCTTGGTAAGAAGACAAATGCAGACGGACAGACAGACTTAGCTGGAGCAGGCGGATACACAGGAACATTTAAGGATGGACAGCTTCAGATTAACTGTATTACATGGTCACTCGATGCATCTAACCCAGATTCAAATGGCGAGACCTACAACGATGAGCAGTGGAAGTCAAATCAGACAGAGGCTATAAATGCAATTGACCAGGATTGGAGAGATAAGACAGGCTGTACAACAATCAATGACTATATGTTAAAGGGCAAGTATGTTGTATCTCCAGGTTCAGCATATGTAATTCCTAAGAAGTCAGATGAGTTAAAGACAACCTGGGCTCAGGTTACAAAGTGTATTACTGATTACAGCTGGAAGGCAATCTACGCTTCAACAGATGAAGAGTATGATAAGATTGTTGCAGAGATGATTGGTAAGGCAAACTCTTACGGATATAAGAAGTGCTGGGAGTGGTCAAATACAGAGGCAGCTAACCGTAAGGCAGCTGAGGATGCAGTAGGAAACTAATCCTCTAAAATTTCACGTAAAAAAAGCTATATTTATGGTATAGCATTTAAACCGAATATAGTATAAACTTTAAAGTGCCAGTTAATATGACTGGCACTTTTATAATTCTAACTTTTACTTTAGGAGAGGTGAGAAACGTGAAATTAGTAAGTATCGATGGACCATTATATAAGGCAATGTCAGGCTTCACCAATATGGTGGTTTTAAACTTCTGCTGGCTTATCTGCTGCATTCCTATTGTGACAATAGGAGCTGCAACCATAAGTGCCTACGAGGTGACACTAAAAATGGTTGATGGAACAGAGGGCTATGTAGCAAAGCAGTTCTTTAAGGCGATGAAGGGGAATCTTAAGCAGGGCTTTTTGCTCGAACTAATATGTGCAGTTTGCGGATATGTACTCTTTATGGACTTTCAGCTGATGAGAGTGCTTGAAGATCCATCAATATTTTTGCCAATTATAGGAATACTCACAACCTTCTTCTTTACATTTTCAATTCTATATGCCTTTCCACAGGCAGCGAAATTTGTGAATAAAACACCTATGATACTCAGAAATTCATTTAGACTTTCAATGAAGTTTTTCGTAAGGTCCTTCGCTTTAGTTGTGCTTGTTGCAATAGAAGTATGTTTCTTTATCTGGAATCTTACTACTATGGTTATAGGTATTATCGTAGGTCCGGTTGTGATTATGATGACAATAAGCTCGGTTGCTGATGGAATATTTAAAAAGATGATGGTTGACACTAATACTGATGGTGCAGCTTAGGAATTGAATAAACTCAAGACTAAAAGAGGATATGGCAAAGGTCATATCCTCTTTGTGTATACAAAGAGCCAAGTCTGGCGAGATGATATACGGAGTATTAATTTCTCGCCCAAAAAATAATCAAAGCATTTTGTGGAAAAGTCAAAGTATGCTATAATATGAAGTTAGTAAAAAGTGGCACACTTTTGTGACACAAAGCATTTATAATAGAATTATAAAAGTAAAAAAGGATAGTGTCCCCTGGAATAAAGAGGAAGCGGGACTAAGATAAAAAGCAGGTAAAAAGAGTGAGTTTGCAGGTTAAAATAAAACTTGTTGATTGGACAACGAAAAGGAGATGAGTACTATGGGAATGGGCGAAAAGGATACAGAGTTAATATTCAAGTCACAAGAGAGTATTATCGACACGACAGAAAAAATAGATAGCAATTTAAATATCAATGAAAATAATCTTCATGAACCAGTATATAGACCAGGTATGAGAGAAAAAGAAGGAGCGAAGACTAACGAGAGCCTTGACTTAAATAAGTTCGGGCTAAATAAGGTAAATGAACAGGTTCGTGAAAATGCGCTTAGGATCGAGGAAATCCGTTCTTCCAGATTAGGAGCGCAGTTAGAATCAGCCAAGAAGAGGACTCTTTTTTCTAGTGAAGACAGCGAAGAGATGAAGAGAATTAAGAATAAAGTAAAGGATATTCAGAAATTCTACACAGAAGATAGAACAGAGGCTAATCTTCTTAAGTACACAGAATCCCTTGAGGCCGCTTATCTTGATGCTATTGCTGCGTGCCAGTATTACCTTAAGAAAAAGACTACAATTTTTGGAAATGACAGATATAAGGCTGTCAATAGTACAATGAATAAAATGCTGGAGGAGCTTAGTACAGTTACAAGCTTTAAGCTCGCTCAGGCAGATATGGTAGAGGGCGATAAGAGCGAGTTTGCAAATGCATCAAATATCATGTATTTTATGCACCTTAACAACTATATTGATGATGCGCTTAGAAAGAAGAAGGATGATAAGAAATACTATAACGGAAGAGTAGTGGAGGAAGAAAAAGACCATACTAGGGATGCTGCAAAGGTTAATAAATTTGTAGAAGACCTTAACAAAACTCCAAAGCTTATAGCAGGTTTATTTGCCGGTATGGTAAAGCCATCTGAATTAGTGAAGGAGCTTGGGGAGGATGGCAAGAATATTGCCTTTGCCGCAGCTGAGCTTGTTAAGAAGTTTGATAAAAACAAGGCTCATACAGAGTACATTAACACAACAAATTTCGGATATAAGGATGGAATAGCCCGCTCCTTTGAGGGTTCAAAGAATAAAATTCAGCATACTACTATGGCTATTATGCAGGAGAAGGACGGAACCGTATCCCTTAGAATCATAGGAAATAAAGAGGATTCAAAAATTCTTGAGCTTAAGGATTTAAATATCGAAATGCTTAGAAGTAATATCGTGGGTGATATTATGGATAACGAGAAGGTATTTGGTGAGGCGTTTACTAATAAGGAGCTTTCATTTATAAAGGATGAAAAGTTTGACGATAATATAGCAAAACGTGATGCTGCAATCGACCTTATCGTTAGAAGATTTAAGTTAGATCGCTTAGCGTATGGACAGGTATTTAGAAATCTAAAAACTGATAAGCTTATTTCATTTGCTACTAGAATGATTGATGGTGAGAAGTGCACCCTTTCAGATTTTCAGAAGGAAAACCATATAATGGAATATGAGGGAAAGGTTTCTATTTTCGAATATAAAACAGTTTCCTATGCGGATAAAATGAAGGAGATAAAGGCTAAAGAGAAAAAGAAGGTTGACCTGAAGGAATTGCCGGATATAGCTAAGGATATCTTTATGAATGATGATGAAGATGAGGATGCCAAAAAGCTAGAATCAGACGACGATAATATTAACCTCGAAGGCATGAAGGAAAATGACCAGAATGAAGACAACATATTAGATAATGAAAAGGACTTTGCAGAGGATTTTGAGATTATAGATACTGTCAAGGAAGAGGAAGGTCACATCAATACCTCAGAGATTATGGAAAAGGTTGAACGTAGCAAAAAGGATGCGGGTGAGATCTTAACAAAGGTCGTTCATAAGGAACAAAATAAAAAGGAAAAGAAAAAGAGAGAAGAATTCGTAGTAGAAGAAGAGAAGGAAGAGCTCACAGAGGAGGAGATTAAAAACGAGGAGGCTATGAAGCTTCAGCTTGAGGAGGAAGAAAAGGCTAAAAAGGAAGAGGCTAAAAAGGAAGAGGAAGAATATAAGAATCTTACTGAGTGGAATGAGAAGGAGAAGGCACTTCAGAACCTTGTCGGTGAGTTATTCTTCTCAGAGGATTCAGTTTTAGCGGATAATCTTACTAAGAAGGCAGAGAACCATAAATATACTGAAGCTCAAAAGAAAAATCTGGACGATGAAACACTGATGAGAGCAGAAAGAGTAAAGAATGTTTTGGTTAATAATTCAAGAGCAATTGCAGAAATACTCAAAGATGAAACTCTTCTTCAGAAGTTTGTAAATAGACTTGCACTCCCAGAAGAGTTTTCTAAAGATACGATTCAAGAGGCAATAAAGGGTTTAGTAGATGAATTAGGAGAAATGAAGGAGGTAGTTGAAAAACAAAATGTTGTTTTGCTTAGTATAGGCATTTCACAAAGAATAATTCAAAATAGTGAAAAGAAAGCAGAAAAATTTGCAGCGCTTGATCGTGCAATCGATGAAATGGTTGAAAAGGGTACAAAGTCAATCCAGGAGAAAATGACTGGTATGATTGACGAGGTATTAAATTCGAAGAATAATGAAAAGGAAAAAGAAGAAGAAAATGCAAAGAAATATGCAAAAGAATATGCACAGTTAAGAAAAGAAGCAGAGGCTGAGATTGATAAGGAGATTAAGGACAAGGAAAAGGCTGAAGAAAACATTATTGATACATCTGTTAATAAGATCAATGACTTAGATGAAATAAATGAAGAACGCCAAAAAAGGGTGGACGAGCTTTTTGAGAAAAAGAAAAAGGAATTTATTTTCGAAAAGGAAGACAAGGAAAAATTCGATGAGTTTAAGAAAACACATGCAGGTAATATACGTGAAGTAGAGGACAAGGCTGAAGTTGAAGCTACAAAAGAATGGAAAAAGAATGTTGTAAATGCAATAAACGATGGAACCTTCAAAAATGATCCAAGCATTATTATGCATATGAAAAAAGGAAAATTGGGTGCTCTTATAAATAGAGACGTCAGTAAGAATCCGGTTAAGCCAGAAGAGATTGATAATGAGGTTCAGGTACAATTAAAATCTGCAGTACCTATGGTCATGGCTCAAATGGGACTGATAGCTATGCAAGAAAAAAAGAATCCTGGAGAAGCTGATGCCTTTGCAGAAAAATACTATATTGATAGTATGAAATCAGATTATAAGAAAAAGGCGGTTGATAAATATTATCAGGAAGAAAAAAAGAGATTGTCAGCGCAAAGTAAGGATGAAAAGTTATTCGATAGTGTTATTCCACCAAATGAGACAGTAGACCAGAAGAACGAAAGAGAAAGAGGCGTCTTAAATAGAATCGCAAATGATTCTATGTCCGGAGACAGCGGACAGGGACTCTTTATAAAGAATGTTCTCAAGGAATACTTTACTTCTGTAGATACTATGGATAAGAGGTCCATGTTCGGATTTGCAATAAAGAGCATCAAGCCTATTCCAAAGACAAAGAAATATGCAAAATTAGAAAAAGAATCGGAAAGAAAATACGAGGAAGCTCTTGAAAATAGCAAAAGGATGAAGGAGGACTATGAAGAGAAGCTTGAGCAGTACAATAAAGAACTAAAGGAGTATCATGACAAACTTAATGAGTATCAGGATGAACTGAAAAACGGTCCTAAAAAGGAAGAGGGTCTCTTTGCAGGATTATTCGGAAAAAACTTTAATAGCTTCTTTGGTATGGCAAATAAGGTTGAAAAGAAGGAAGAAACTGCGGAAGAAAGAGCAGTAAGGATAAGCGGAGAGATTGAAAAGCTTAAAAAACCTAGTAAGCCAGTAGCACCTAAGGAAATGGAAAAACCAAAGAGAGAGGTTATTTTCCCTGAAAAATTTGAGAAGAAGTATATGGATGAGCAGATGGGCGAGTTCGTAGGAGGAATCTTCAAGGGTGCAGGCCCACTGTTCCAAAAGCTTCTTCAGGGCTTACCTGTAAATAAGGATACAAACCCTATCCTCAGAAGAGCTCTTGACGACGTTAAATCTAATTTGCTTCCAATACCTAAGGCGATTGTCGATGCGCAGCTCTTAGATATGGTAAATAAGTCAAAGGGCGCTATAGAAAGGATTGAAATAGTTAATTCTCTGGGTGCAGCTTCAGTAGGTCAGGCATTTCTCTGTAAGCTTTATGGACCTAATCTTGAAAAAGAAGGAAAAGAGGTCGTTGTCAAGATATTAAGACCAGATGCTCAGAATAGAATGAATCGTGAGAAGAAGATAATGCTCCGCTGTGCAGGAAAAACTAACGAAGGAATGGTTGCAACCTACCTTGGACAGCTTGCCAGAATAGAGGAGGAGTTAAATCTTAGCATTGAAGCAAGAAATGTAAAGCTTGGATCAGTTTACGACAAATCAAGAAACAAGGATGGATCCTACGACCATGTAGAATCAATGAAGCTCTGTAACCTCGTAGAGCCAACTGAGGACTATATGGTAATAGAGAAATCGGAGGGCGTTACAGTCGATAAGTATATAAAGGATATGGATCAGAAGCTTAAGGACTGTCTAACCCCATTCATTGTAGAGATAAATGGTGTTAAGAGCTTTGAGAAGGACTACAAAGGCTATAATATAAAAGTAGATGCCGAAAATACAGCCAAGCACACTAATACTGTTCATGAAATAAATAAAATGATAGAGGATGCAAAAAAACGTCAGAGGTACCTTATCACTTTATCAGAGAAGTGGGTTGAGGAGGGATTATTTACATCTGGCTTCTATCATGGAGATTTGCATGCTGGTAATATTATGGTAAGTGAAAACAATGCTACGGTTATTGACTTTGGTAATGCCACTCAGCTTAGCGACAAGGATAAGCTTCAGATTACGCGAATGATGATAAGTGCAGGTATGAATGACGTGGATGAATTCATGAATGCGTATAAGAATCTTATGACGAATACTGAGAGCATGAATGCTAAGTATCAGGAGGTTAAACCGAAGTTCAAGGCACTTCTCACCAAGATATTAAACCTTTCTAATATGGAATCAACTGGTGAGAGAATTGCGGTTTCCCTTCTTAAGGCACAGGAGTTAGGACTTGAGCTTCCTTCCGCTATACAGAACTTCTCAAGCTGTCAGATAAGACTTGCAAATACAATTAACAGTATGAATGAAATGATATCTGAGCTTGAGAGAGCCAGAACTCAGCTTGCAAAAGAGAAATCAGATTCCGGAGTAAATAGTACTAATTATTACAAGGCAACCAGAGAGGGAATACTCACAAATTATTATGAAGCCTATAATGATAATTTAGATGCATTATATCCTGATGAATATGTTGATACACAGAAAAACTACCTGCTTAGAAATACATATTTTGCAGGGGTTGATGTAAGAGACGTTGGAGGAGTAAAACAATATAAGGAGGCCGAAGAAGAAAACAAAAAAACAAAGGAACTATTCTTTAAGGATATTGATTGCCTGGCTGAGGATAGAAAAAACTTTGAAGCTAAGATGAAGACGAGCCAGTATAGTGAGCATGGCGGAGAGGTTATCGGTAAATTCTTAGAGGAAACAAGAAAAGTGAAAAAGCCTGGAGATGCATATACTGTAGATTATCTAAATGCCATGAGACATGCAAGGAGCGTTAGAAGAGAATTTGAGGCCTATCTAAAGGATGTGGTTGCCACTAAGACCGCGCAAAATGCCCCAATACCTGCGGGGTATAATGAAGCCTTAGAGCTTATCAAAAAGATATCGGCGAAAGAGACATCAAAGAAGGAGACACCTTCTGTAGACGAAATACAGTCACTTATGTCAAAGTATAATGAAATTATGGGCACCACCAGCGTCGAGGAGGATATGAAGGCTTACTGGAATAAGTTAGAGGATGATAAGAACAAGCTTTCCGAAAATGAAAAAACGGAGCTCAAGGAAAAAATCTGGTCTAAATACAAACGTAAGCTCAATCTCACTCCACCAGATAACATAGTTTCAGAAAGATATAGTTTAAGCAATACCAAGCAAAGACTTTACGGTATGAATAAGACCACCTTCAAAAAGGAAATGAAGGCATACCTGAAGGATGATGAATATGGCGCTGAATTAGAAGAGCTTTCTAGTAAATACTTTGAATTGACTAAAGAACAAAAGAAGGCAAGGGAAAAAGATGTTGATAAAGCTAATGAAATCAGTGCTCTTATTGACAAGGAGCAGTATGTTCCAAAGATGAGACAGCTTATAGCCCTTATTTCCCTTAAGCTTATGAATGGAATTTATGATGAGAAAAATAAAATTATGGATTCCAAGAGTAGCGCAGCTGGTGAACCTGAAAACTTCCTGAATGTAATGGGTAATGTTATGAGAAATAACGTTAAGAAAACAGTTGGTCGTATGGGACTCACCTGGGCATGGAAGCATTCTAAGCAAATCAGTGAACTGTAAAATCAAATAACTGTAATCCCAAAGGGCCAGTGGATAAAATCCACTGGCCCTATTCTTTCTGTCATTTGAGGGCGTTATGCCCTCATTTATATCTAGTATGTGCTGCCCTATTAGTCTTAGTACCCGCTTCTATGCATAGGCCTCTCCATTCACTAACACAAATTTTTGTGGGAATCTAAGATTGCCAGCAAAAATTTGCGAAGCCGTTCATTAGAGAGGCCTATGCATAGAAGCGGGTGGAGTTTACGAGGGCAGCGCATTAGATATGAACTAGGAACAGGATGGTATATTATTCGAACAGATTAAAGGCAATAGCATGGATACACTTGTTTTTGTAAAGGATTATAATATTGATAAAAAAATAATGCAAAATATATAGATGTGATACTATATATGTGGGTAGTTGCGCACATTTATTGGGTATAATTTAGTTGGCTACGACTTATATAATACAAGAGGAGGAAGGGTATGAAAAGAAAGAGAAGAATAATAAGCTTCATAATGGCGATGGCTATGATTCTGTCTCTGTGCCAGGTTGGCGACTCGGGCAGGGGCCTGTCAAGGGTTGTCGCAGAGGGTGTGGATTCAGAAGCTTATGCGACACCTGGAAATGCCGAGAAGAATGAGGCATCAGGAGCTGAGGAGGTAATAGAGGAAGCCTCACAAGAAGAAACAGAAGAAATGGAAGTAAATTCCGGGGAGGAGATACTTGAGGAGGTATCCGAGACCACTTATGCTGAAGGTACAGTCTCACTAAGTGTTGGTTCAACTGCAGCAGCAGATGGAGCACAGTATTTCTCCTTTACGCCAGCTGAGGACGGAGATTATGTAGTTGAGTATGGTCTTGCTTTGTTACAAAATACAACAACATCCTCTGCTATCTATTTCTGTTTTGATGGAGAAAATGAGGCAAAGGACATTTCTAGCAAAGGTATATATTATTATGAAACTTACCGAGAAGATACTCCAAATAAGCAGCCTGGCTGGAGATTCTCGTTACCAATTTACGGTGCGAAAGCAGGAACAACCTATTATATGCATTTATATTCCAGGTATTACTCACAATATACAAGAGCCTATAATGTTGAGGTTAAGAAGATGGGAGCTTGCTCTGTTGGCATTGTATTTGATAAGGATGTTACTACAGATAAAGATTTCTACAAGAATGAGTTTTATAAGTTTACTGCACCTGAGGCGGGCTATTATTCCATCAGCGCATTTGGAGAAATAGCAGGTGGTGCTCAATATGGACAAACTATGGCCACCCGTATATATAAGGAAGCTCCTACGCTTTCTGGTTCAATTTTCCGAGAGCCCAGCCGTGCTAATATTCGTAAGATGGAAGCAGGAGATACGGTGTATGTTGCAAGTGTTATTCCTTATTATGCTACAAAGAATGCATTTGTAATTCAGAAGGTGCCTTACCTTGATACTCAGACAGGTAATATTCATGAGGAGGTAAGCTTCACCGTTACAGCCCACCCTTATATTCCATATTATATATTGATTGATGGCTCACAGAATTGTAATGCAATGCTAGATGCAGGTGATGCAAATCTTCTCATAGCAAGAACAGAATTGAAGACCAAAGACACTGGTTATAGGATTACCGATTATGATGGTGTTTCTAAAGATAAGATAACAGATGAGGCTATTAACAGCCATGAAACTCCATATGAGGTTGTTGGTACTTATAATAATTATGGTGTTTGGTATGATAGTGCAGTCAGTATCCTTGCTTCTGATTCAACAGGCGGAACCTACCAAGGAAAAATATGGATTGATCATACTTACACATTAGACGGTTATAGTTTCACCAAAAAAACTTCGCAGGAGGCTGATACTAAAGGTGAAATAAGTCTCGAATGCAGAAAGTGCTATATGAAATATGAACCCGTAGAGTATACCTATCACAGCTATGATGAAAATCATGTATGTACAGGCTGCGGTGATAAGCAGTATTCCGTCGATGTCTATTTTAAGGATATATGGACTGGGGATATGATATCTGGGGCAACTATTAAGATTAATCCTCAGATTCCAGTGAATAGTAGTTATAATATTAGTAAAACTTTAACAAGTGTCCCAGATGAACCTGGACATTACAAAATATGGCTTGATAGTCACTATGTGGGACTTCTTAAGGCTGCTAAAGAAAAGTTTGAAGGTAATGAGAGTGTTGCTACATTAGATATCGCAAAATCAGGATATAAATCATTAAGTTACTATAATATTTCTTATGATAAGTTTGACGACAACAATAATATAACCATTAAAACTCTGGGAAATCAGTCTACTGGTAAGACTGCAGATACCAGAATAAGGGTAGTAGATGGAATAACCGGAGAACCTATTTTGAACCTTAAGCCATCGATAATGATTGACGGCTATACTTACGAATCTGGTGAAGAAATATCAAGGACAGCTATACTACCTGAGGAGAACTTTAAATTCGAAGAAGTTATGTACAGAGGTGTTGGTTCGACAGCGGGTTATCTGGATTATTCCTTCGATAAGACATATTACATAAATCTAAGTAATGTTCCAGAGAATTACTGTTATGAAGGCCCGATAGAATACACCATATCTGAGGAAGAATACAATGCACTTCCAACACTTACCTATTACAATTATACAAGGGTAAATGAAATAGTAATAACACTGTATCCTGCAGTGGATGTGAAGCTTGATATTAAGGACAGCAAAACTAGTGACAAGGTATCAGGCGTAACCTGCCAGCTTTATATGGATGAGGAGTGTACTACTCCAATTACAGATACAAAGGGCAAGGAAGCAAAGGCAGTTACGAACGGAGACATACTTAGCTTAAGCAATTGCAAAATCCTCTCTAGTGGAGAAAGTAAAAAGATTTACGCAAAGCTTACCGGAATCCCTTCTGGCTATGCAGAGGCGGACAGTTATGTATATCCAATTACTGTTGACTCTGCCATAGTTGCAAAGGAGCTTCTCCTTAACCCTCATACCAGCGTTTCGCTTAAGGTGAATGTGGCAGACCTTATAACAGAGGAGATGAACCTTGAGGGCTTTGAGATTGACGTATATGAGTTCAGTCTTGATAGTAATGATTATAGCAAGAAGCTTTCTACACTTACATACCAGGGTGGTTATTACTATCTCCCAGAGGGTGTTAAGCTTGAGGAGAATTCTCAGAACAAGGGACAGTATAGACTTGTAGTGACAAAGGCAAAGACTGGATACAAGGACGGAATTAAGACAGACTTTGACATAACCGGTAATTTTGAAGATGAGTACAAGGCAACTATTGATGCATCAAGGTATGCAGAGGGTGAGTCGTCACTTCTGAATATTCTTAAGAAGGATGCGGATGGAAGCTATCTAGGTGAGATAACACTAAAGACTGAAAAGGGCAGTACCGAGTACATATTAGACAGCACAGACCCTATGATTAAGATTCAGTCAACTGGCTATACACCGGATAAGACAGAGATAATCCAGGTTGTATTAGACGAGCTGATGGTAGACGAGCATCTTGTAAAGGATAACATAGTTTATAATCTTCTTCTTCCTGATGAGCTTATTCCTTCCCTTGAGACAGATTCAGAGGATGAGCTTACTGTAGGTAAAAACTGGGTAGTTCTTTCAAAGCTTTATGGAAGGGTATCTGCCTACGGAAGAATAGTTAAGAAGGACGGAAGATACTATTTTGAGATTTATTTCAAAAATACTCTTGGCCAGTATGATATTGAATTCGGATTCAAGTACAATAATACAATTCCAGAGGAGTACGAGGCCGGCAAGAAGGTTGAGGTAGAATTCCCAACAGGTGACATCCTCACATACACAATTCTTGAGCCTTCAGAGGAGGAAATTAAGGTTGAGGTTACAAAGACAGCTAAGTGGGGAAAGAGTATTGACGGACCATTTTTAGTGGGAGACAGAACAAGCTCAAATGACCCTAAGTCTGAATATGACTATGCAGTTTATACAATCGATATTAAGAATCCAAAGCCGGAAGAGAGACTTAACATGAATGTGAAGGAATTCCTGCATGAGGAAGATGGTATTAATGTAATTCTGTATGGAGATAACTCAGTAAAGAGACCATTTAGAATCTATGTGGATGAAACTGGTGATGGTAACTATAAGGAGTTAACCGTTGATATGTATCCTGGTAGTGTTGGAGGAACTTATGCCACTAACATAGGATTATCTAATGTAGATAAAAACGGCTCAATAGAAATCGTACAAAATTACAGTGACTGGGATACTACTTTTGGATATGATGAGTTTAAGACAAATAATAATAGTAATTACCTTACTTCCTGGAGCAAATATATAACATTTTATATAAGTGAGGTAAAGTGCTACAGCCTTAGAATTGAGTATGAGGCCTGGACCACATATTCTTCTCTGAATAAGAAAGGAGTTTATGAAACAACTACTCAGTGGGGGTATAAGGATTTGAGCGGAGAGGTATCGGCTAGTGTAAAGCAGACAGTATCTGCGCCGGAGATTAGCGATATTAAAATCACTAAAACCTCGGGTTACACAGCAACCTCATCAGGAGTTACAAGTGCTAATAGTAGCGACCCGCTTCTTACCAATAACAAGGTAACCTACAATTTCACTGTAAAGCCTAATGGAGAGGAATTTGTAAAGGTTACACTTGATCCAAAGGATATAGCAGGTGCAGGAGTAAATTCAGAGAACTATTACTTCTCATATAGTACCTTCGGTTCAATGACAGGAACTAAATACCCAGCAAATTTCCTGAAGATTAATGGCAACGCACTTAGTAATGTGACAGTAACACAGATAGCTCAAACATATCAGGAAATACCGCTGAAGCAGGGCATACAGATATCTCAGCTTTTATATGGATATACAGATGCCAGTGGTAAGCATCCATATGCACCGACTAATAATGACAAGCTTTCTTGTCGAAATATCTTAGGTGGAAATTATATTAATTTTGTATTTAAAGCCTGGGACACCACTACAGGAAAGTGCTACCTCATAGTGCCAGCTCCGGAGAGCTTCAAGTATACAAGTGTTACACCACATAGCTATTTTACGGATCCGCGAGGAGTAGTTTTGGATCCAAATACTGGAGCGCCAGAAGCGGTATCCTTCTTCGTGCTTGGACTCGATGGTGATGAAACCCTGGAATTTAATATTGATGCCTACAAAATGTCCAATGCATATCAGGAGGATAACCTTCTCGTAAACGGAAATCATAAACAGCAGGAAAAGATAATGATTTCTGCAAGGGCAGACAATAGAAATACAGGTGCAGAGAAGAAACAGGTAGTAGTTGATGATACTATAAATGAATTCATAGCAGATTATGATGCACAGGTTCTAGGTGATGGCTCAGTAAAGTGTACATTCAAGTTAGATGTCACAGAGGTTAAGAGCCAGACAGGATTTAATTATACAACCATTGGTGGTTACTATAATAATTATAATAACGGTTGTTTTCAGCTGAACCTTAAGCTGCCAGAGGGATATACCTTTAATACCAGCAAGGCAGGCTATGATTCGGATTATAACAGACTTGATACAAGCAGCTACATCAGATCAGGTATTTTCTATACGACAAACAGTAGCGGAACTAGGACTAGTTGCGGACAGATTAATAAGACTATAAGTGCAGACTATAATGTTAATACCATAAGTGAAGCAAACTGGTACAGTATATTTAATTGGTCATACATTAGTCAGTTCGTCAAATACTCAGCTGATAATGAGAGATACTATCTTGAGCTTGAGATAATAGCTACTCCAGAGGGAGCGATTCCTAAGGCTGCAGATGAGCTCACAATAAATGTTGAGGTCGGAGATAAATTTGCAGGCGGAGCAGCCAAAGGCTATTATGGTAGCACAATGAGTAATGCTTATAAGACTGCAGACTACAACACCTACTATAATCATGATACAGCACAGCTTAGCTTCAAGCTTCCTACAATTGAAGAGAAGCTTATGACAGGCAGAGATGTGGATAGCAGACAGTGGACTTCTACTATTAAATCAGGCGATTTGGCTGGATATTACGGTCCATTTTCAATCTCTGATGATATGTCAGCCTCTAAGGTTAAGGATAAGGGCGGCAATACGCTTGGCTCAGCAGGCAAGTACATCAGCCTTAACAGTATGCTGGTAAAAATATCTCAGACAGATGGCGATATTAATCAGGCAAGCTTTAATTTCAATAGTCAGGAAATTAATGAAGGAGAGGAAAGTAGCATTGACTACAATGAGGAAACCGGTGATATAAAATTCTCTACTAAAATAGGTGATGACACAGTAACTATCACCTACAATATGAAGGAACGAATGGAGAAGGGCTTCACCTTCACGACCTCTAACCTTAATGGTGAGGGTGCAAAGATTGAAATTGAGTACGAGACAGAATTCGATGACGAGCTGTTTGCTGATGAGATACCATCGTCACAGCTTGTGACCATTGCTCTTGTAAATACTGCAAAGAGAAATCTCAAGGGCTTCACTGATGATTCATCACCAGTTGTTGTATCCAATAACAGCTTCAACCTTGCAGTAATTCCTGATATCACAAAGGAATTAGGAAAGAGAACAAGCGATACCTACGAGTGGAGCTATAAGTCAGAAGCAGATATCGGTATCAAGGCACAGGAAGTAGTTTACATTTCCGACCAGATTAATAAGGTTACTGAGTACAGTGCGAGCGGAGAAATTCAGAGCTCAAAGGATAAGGACATAATTGATCAGTGGATTGCAGCACTTGATAAGGATGCTACAAAGCTTAAGATTGTTGCAAAGAGCAGAACTAACAGCAAGTACGAGCAGACTATACTTGATACAGACGGTACAGTTAACAGCGGATGGATACTTACACCGATTACTGACAATTCTGTTTACAACAATATAACAATCGGTGGCTCAGACGAGAAGATAACCGGAAATGTCTTCGGCTACAAGATATCGAAGGCAGGTGGTTCAAAGATTCCGGCCCAGACATATTTTGAGATTACCTACAATGTAAGAATCGACAATACACATGCCGAGGGTGAGAAGGCTAAGTTCAGAACTATCGACTGGTACCAGGGTCACGAGATTAAGTTTGAGACTATGTGCGTAATAGCATACCAGACAACAGCTGACTTAGAGGAGAGCGGAGAGTCAACCGGATCAAGCGAGGAGGATGCTTTACAGGAAGTGACTGAGAAGGTTATGGACGGTGGAGTTGAGCTTAAGTGGGCAGCAGCCGGAGCTTTAGTTGAAGCGCCATACCTTAAGGAGAATAATCTTGGCAAGTCTGGCTCAAGAGATAAAGCAGATGACGATGATCCAAACAAGAAGAATACAGGTATTTCAAAGTACAGCTGGACTCTTACAAATGAGGACTGGACAGTAGGTAAGGAAGAGGAAGTAGATCATAACTGGGAGGATACCATGATGGTATCTGCACTCCTTGACAAGACTCAGGTTGAGGATAAGGAGAATGAGGCACTTGGGGATGACACTCTCAACCTTGCATGGATTAACCTCTTCTACAAGTATTTAAAGATTACAGACTTTACAGTTACTGGAGAGGATAAGAACACAGGGGCTAAATATACATTTACACTTGACAGTACGGATGCTGAAGGAAAGCTTCACTTTACAAACAGCGAAAATGGTACAGAGGTTGTAATTACCCCAACCGGACTTACAAAGCAGGGTGAGGTCTACGGCTTTAATAAGATTACTGACGGTGGTTATACTGATTCAGAGGGTACTATCTATGATCCATGGGGTACAGGAAGATATCTTGTGAAATATTACCGCGCTTCAGAGATTCAGAGTAAGATTGATTCGAACAGTATACCAAAGGATACACCAGTTTACGGCTATGGAACCGTGACATTATTTACTGCTAAGGTAAATGATAATGAGCATTTTGGTAAGATTGATATTACCTATAATTCTGAGATAAACTGGAATGATCTCTTTAAGGAGGCAGAGAGTCTTACAATCACAGATTCCTTTGCAGGTACTTATGAGTCACTCGGTTTACCAGATGACTATAAGGCAGTTATAAAGGCCGCAATCGAAAAGCAGAAGGAGCTAGACGATTACAGCGAGAAGAATAACCTTAGTCCTGCAGCAAAGATTGGACTTTACGATGGACCAAGATACAACAACATATTAAATCAGGCAGTTGATGGAACTGAGATGGTATTTGAAAAGAGCTCATGGGAGTACGGAGTATCCACCTCGGGAAGTCTCGGAAAGACTGCTAAATCAAACGAGGACGGAACAGTTTCATGGTTTATCTCTCTTAAGACAGGAGACAGCGACTTCCTTAAGTTCAGTGTTGATGACGATCTGATTGCTGATGAAACAAAGTCAGAGGAAATAAAGAAGAATACTGAAATCGCACTTAAATACACAAGCCTCACAAGCCTTATAATCAAGAATAAGGCGGGAGACACATTATTTGAGTACTCAGGAGATTATAAGAATAAGGCAGAAATCACAGAGAATGGTGAAATCGGAAGAGGAACCATTGACTTTGGCAAGAATGGACATCTCTTCGTGCTTGACTTAACCAAGGTTAAGGCAAATAGCGAGATTATCATCGAGTACACAACAAAGGTTGATTACGATGCATTTGTTGCTGATGGCGGTTCACTCACAACAGAGATAGTTATGAATAACGCTGCTATCTCAAGCAGTGCAAATGCTAAGCTTGATTCAAATGTTTCAGCAACCTTTAAGCCAAAGTATTCACAGAGAACCTCAAAGGTTCCTGATAAGAGTCTTACATCAGGTCTTTCAACTGAGGCAGGATGGAAGATTGAATCAGAGGTAAAGGATATTGCAAGCAGCTACTGGAGCATAAAGGATGAGCTCTCAGCGAGCGCAATAATGGACTATACTTCACTCAAGAAGATGAAGATTGTCATGACTAAGGATGGCGAGGATATAGTACTTTATGACACAGAGAATTCTGTTGATAAGCTTGCAGAGAATGACTTTAAGTTTACAGATGAGCCTAATATTGGCGAAAATGGATTTAAAGGCTTCGAGCTTACCTTCAACACTGATAAGGAGAAGGGAAAGGTACTCCCTGCAGGAACAATTATTACAGTTACCTACGTTACGGCTCTTGATACAGAAAGCTTCAATGAGAAGGGAAGCTACACCTATTTCAATGGAGTTTCATACACTAACCATAATGAGGTAAAGACAGAAAGCGTAAGAAATACTACAGACATTGTGATAAATGATGTTATCACAAAGAATGGTAAGACTGACACTGGCTACACAGGTGACGGCTCAAGTTATAGCTGGGACATTGATACATATCTTACAGCTCTTTACAAAGCAGAGGAGATTGAGAATGCTGAGAATGTAACAGTTACAGATATCCTAGCAGATGCAACAGGAATCACTATCCCTGAGGGCGGAGTGAAGCTTTACAAGCTGGGTGTAAAGGGCAATGTTCTTTCTGAGATATCAGAGGATTTATACACAGTTAAGGTTGACGGAAGAAGAATTATAGTTACACTTACAAAGCCTCAGGATTATCCAAACTTCAGAGTGAAGGTAAGTACAATCCTTGCACCAGGAATCAAATCAATCTCTAACTCAGCTGAGGTTTCTATTCTTGGAAAGACCACAGCATCAGAGACAGCGGAGGTTGCAACTGAGATTATCAAGACCTTAAAGTATGTACTTAGTAAGACCAGAGTAGGCGTAATTAAGCTTACAAAGGTTGATTCAGAGGACGACTCTATATTAATTGAAGGCGCAGAGTTCGAGCTCTACGCAGATGGAAGTGAGACAGTACTTCCTCACGTAAGTCAGGTAGTTACAGGAACTAACGGACACTATATTTACAGCGAAACTGAGTCAGAGAGCTTCTCAGTAAGTAAGCTTGTGACAAATGTAAATGGTGAAATAAATGTAACAGGACTTCCATTTGGAACCTACAAGCTAGTTGAGACAAAACCAGCTCCTGGCTATAAGCTTCCAGAAAAGATAGAGGACCGTACAGTTACATTTACAATTGACAATGATGCAGCAGATGAGGATACTGAGGAGTCAACAGTAACACTCAGCGGAAAGCTTACAAATGAAAAACTACTCGTAGACTTAGACAAGAAATTCGCTACAGAAATTCTTGGTACAAAGTACGAGGGAGCACTCAGCTGTTCATTTGAAATTTACAAGGCAGATGACACTGAAAGAGAGACACCTGTATCAAGATTTGAGACCGGCGATGACGGAAAGGCAGTAATTGAAGGACTTTCTTCAGATACTGGCTACGTACTCATTGAGACTGATGCACCAGCTGGAGTTACATTAATTGAGCCACTTGAATTTACAGTGACAGTTACAGGAAAGATTGTAGTTGACGGCACAGAGTCAGAGGAGCTAAGCGTTGTAGATGACCTTATTCTTGGAGATATCCTTATCACAAAGAAGGGTGATGAAATTACAAACGTTGCTTCAAAGACAGAGCTTGAAAAGTACACTGTAGTAACCTACGACTTTGCTGAAGGCGCATTAGGTCAGGTTGAATTTGAGGTATATGCCGCAGAGTCAATTAAGCTCTTCAACGGCACAGAGGTAACAGCAAAGGATGCACTTGTCACCACAGTGAGAACTAACGCAGATGGTACAGCTACAGTAACCGGACTTCCAGCAGGTAAGTATTATGTAGTTGAGAAGAAGACCGGTGAAAACTACGTGCTTGATGACACAAAATATGAGGTAGAGCTTAAGCTTACCGAGAAGGAGGACGGAACCTATACCATAAAGACCGCCTCACCAGTAGCATCAGGCAAGGATTACATCACAAATGAATTAATCACAGCAACAGTATCACTCGTAAAGAAGGGTGACTCAGACAAGCCACTTAAGGATGCAGTATACGGACTCTACGCAGCAGAGGACATCAAGGATACTCATGGAAATGACTTCCTTAAGGCTGATGACTTAATCGGAGTAGTAAAGACTGATGCAGAGGGTAAGGCAGGCTTTACAGCCAAGCTCATAAAGGGCAGCTACTATGTTAAGGAGCTCGAGGCACCTAAGGGTTATCTCTTAAGCGACGAGAAGCATCCTGTAAAGGTAGAAAAGGCAGAGAATATCTCGGTAAATGCCACCGACACCTCGAGAAAGCTTTACGTAACCAAGAAGGATGAGTCAGGAAATCAGCTTGAAGGCGCAAAGCTCCAAATCATAAATAAGGCTACAGACACTGTATACGCAGAGTTCACAACAAAGACTGAAGCAAAGGAGTTTGTTGAGATACCAGCTGGAAAGTACGTATTACACGAGATAGGCGCACCAAAGGGCTACAAGCTCGCAGATGATGTAGAGTTCGAGGTAAAGGAGGATGTTGAGAAGTCTTACGTTACTATGGTCGACGAGAAGGAAGACGAGGTAACGACTGAAACAACAACAGAAGGTAAGACAGAGAAGGTAACTGAGAATACAGAAAATACTGAAAACACTGAAAATACCGAAAATACTGAGAAGGTAACTGAGAACACAGAAAATACCGAGAATGTAACAGAGAACACTGCTTCAACCTCAGAGGTGACAACAGGTTCGAATACTGAGAAGACAACAAGCAGTAGTGAAGAAGCAAAGACCGGAGATGAAACCGATCCAATTGCACTGCTCTTCGTAATGTTTACCTCAGCAGCAGGAATCGCGCTAATCCTCTTAAGAAAGCGCAAAAAATACTAAAAAGTGAATGGGCCTTGCCCGTCAAAAAAATATGCCAAGTCCTAATTTGCTTTAGGGCTTGGCATTTTGACGTTATGGGCGGGCTTATGGGATTCCCCGGTCTATTCCTTGTTGGTTTTACGGAACTCGGCAGGCGACATTCCGGTGCTCTTCTTGAACTTTATGTGGAAGTAGTCAACATTTCTGTAACCGACTAACTCGGCGATTTTGTAAACCTGAAGGTTGTTCTGAAGCAGAAGCTCCTTCGAGTGGGTTATACGTACGTTGTCGAGGTAGGTGTTGAAGTTTATGCCCATCTTCTTGCTGAAGATTTTTCCGAGGTAGGAGCTGTTGTAGCCAAAGAGTGGTGCAATGCTCTCGAGGGAAATGTTATCAGCGTAGTTGTAGTCTATGTAATGAGCGATGCTGTCGATTATTGAATCTCTTGAGGAGAATCCGATAGAGGACATAATCATCTCGTACTGCTCGGATAAGTATCTGAGGCACTCGTTTAAGTAGAAGCTTGTGGCAAGCTTACTGATAACGTCCTGGTTTGGGACAAATGGAATCTCTGTTGAACGATATATGATTCTTATTCGCTCGCGAACCTCGAGGTAGAGGTCAAAGAGGAAGTTTTTCTCGTCAGCTATTGTCATAGGAGCATGAGAAAGCTTTGTACGGAGATTTGCCTGGTCGTAAGCTAAGTTGTCTCTGTTGAAGGCCTGGATGTGGCTTACTATTGGCTCTGCAAATTCGCTTATGGTAAGCTTCTTTGAAGAACTGGTATCTATGGCATTTGCTGAGACTGGATCATCATATTCTATGTAATGTCTGTTTTCTTCAATATAAAAGCGTCTTTCTAGAAGAGAAAGCGTGCTGGTAAAGCTGTCAGGAAGAAGTGAATAATCATCTACTACTTCTCCGCAGGCAAAAAAGATTGTATCGAGAGGAGAATTCTTCTCCGGTGGATTTTCGGAGTCGTATTTTGCAAGAATGTCTCCAAATTTTTCAACTATTCGGCTTCCCTTTAGGATAAGAACATTTTTGTCTTTAATCTGGAAGGATTCATATGCATTCATTCCTGTATTTGATACTCGGAGCAGCTCTGAGAAATTGTAGGACATATCCTCTGCGTGGAAGCTGAACTTGTCAAATATTACAATCTGATAGCAGTCAGCCTTCATGTTGAGGTTGTCGTATAGAACCTCCGATGGAGCCAGTTCTTTGGTTATAAACTTGGCAAGGAGGGAGTCTCTTGAATGAGTGGTGTAGAGCTCCTTTGTTGCGTTGCTTGCGTTAGTAGCATCAAGCTTCTCTTTTATTGAAACAAAGAGGTCGTGAAGCTTCTGCTTTTCTACAGGCTTTGTCAGGTAAGAGCGAACTCCATAATTAATTGCCTCCTGGGCATATTCAAAGTCAGAGAAACCGCTAAGGATAACTGCTTCTCCCTTAAAACCCTTTTCTCTTGCAGCCTTAATTACCTCAAGACCGCTTAGTACTGGCATACGGATATCCATAAGAACGACGTCAGGATTATGCTCCTCGATAAATGCAAGGGCTGCCTTGCCATTTGCAGCGTCACCTGCAATCTCAAATCCAATGCCGTTCCAGTCTATTATTTTGGCTAAGCCTTTTCTGATGATAAGCTCATCGTCAGCTATAAGAATCTTGTACATACTATCATCCCTTTATATGTATTCTAAATTGTGTTAAAAAGCTATGTTTATCAATATTAGTACATGCCTTTATCAAAGCCAGTGCACCTATTGATCCATCTAATTGCAAGCTCCATCCAAGGTGTTACGCAAGGCACATCCTCGTGAGGAAAGTTTGCAGTTACGTAATCTCCAAGGGCAAGTCCGTGGTCACCCTTTGAGAAAATGTGAAGCTCATATGGAACCTCGCACTCAGAAAGCTTAGTTGCAAACTGAAGTGAATTCTTTGGAAGAATCAGTCCGTCCCCGGCTGTGTGCCAGATGAAGGTCTGAGGAGTGTCTGCAGTAACCTGATTCTGAAGAGAGTAGAAATCCTCCTCCTCATCGGTGTACTCTCCGCCAAATATATATGCGTTCATAGCAACCTCAAAATCAGCTACACGTCTTCCAAGCTTTTCGTCCATTACAAATATTTTCTCGAGAGGCATATTCGGATGAATCTGTCCAAAGTCAATCTCGTCAAGCTTCGCATCCTTCTTGATACCGATGTCGAGATGAGTTGTAGAAGCACGAAGGTCAAGTACCGGATAACCAAGTATAAGTCCGGCAGGCTTAATCATGTCCTGACAGTCCTTATATTCGGGAAGGATATCTGCATTATTCCAGAAGCAGCCGAGACTTGCGGCGCAGTGAGCACCGGCTGAAAAGCCTGAGATAAATACCTTATCCTTGTCGACATACCACTCATCGGCATGGGACTTGATGTAGTAAACTGCATCAGCTGCATCCTTTACTGGACCAGGCATTTTTGCAAATTCATTTATACCGTAGGTGAGTACAGCAGCATCAAAGCCGCTGGCTAAATATTTAAGAGCGATAGGTTCAGCCTCTCTGTCAGAGTGAAAGGCATAACCGCCACCCGGGCAGATGATAATAAGTGGTCTTTTTAGTCCAGGATGAAGCTCCTTGGAGTTTTCAATTAAGTAAGTTGTAAGGTAAACATTTCGCTCCTTCGAAAGAGCAATCTTCTCGCTGATCATAGTAGTCCTCCAGTATATAAAAATCCCCAAAAATGTATGCCCCAATAAGCTATACTTATCCTAAGTATAAACTAAAATCCGCCTAACGTAAAGTGTGAGAAATTAGGGTAATAATGTGTAAAAACTATGGTTTTATAATAGTATTCCGGAGTTTATACTTGAATCAGATTAATTATAAGGAGGACTGTTTTTAGATGAAATTCAGTAATGGATGCTGGCTTCAGAAGGAAGGTACAGAATGCTTCTCACCAGCGCAGATTTATTTTACAAAAATTGAGAAGGATGCAGTTACATTATGTGCACCAACCTACAGAGTTAATCATAGAGGAGATACACTTGGAGGTGTTAATCTCACAATCAAAATCACAGCTCCTATGAAGGAGGTTCTAAGAATTCAGACTGCTCACTATCTTGGAGTAAAGAAGAAGAGTCCTGAGTTCGAGCTTGAGAATATAACAGATGGTAACATGGTGGCTGAAGAGACTGAAGATGAGATTATCATTTCTTCAGGTGAGCTTACCCTTGTAATCAATAAAAATAGTGCTCTTATGACATTTAAAAGAGGAGACGAGGTCATAACAAAGAGTGGCTGGAGAGACCTTGCCTACATGAAGACAGACTGGAAGGGTCTTGCTTACGATGACGGACTTTTCCATGATACATATATGAGAGAGCAGCTCTCGATTGATGTTGGAGAGTATATCTACGGACTCGGAGAGAGATTTACACCATTTATCAAGAATGGTCAGTCGGTTGATATCTGGAATGAGGACGGTGGTACCTCAACAGAGCAGGGCTACAAGAGCATTCCTTTCTACATTTCAAACAAGGGCTACGGTGTATTTGTTAACCACCCTGAGAAGGTTTCCTTCGAGGTTGGAACTGAGATGGTAACAAAGGTTGAATTCTCTGTACCAGGAGAGAGCCTTGATTACTTTATCTTCAACGGACCAACTATGAAGGAGGTTCTCACAAGATATACAGATTTGACAGGTAAGCCAGGACTTCCTGCACCTTGGACCTTTGGACTCTGGCTTTCTACTTCATTTACAACAAACTACGATGAGAAGACTGTAAATGAATTCGTAGATGGAATGATAAATAGAGGAATTCCTCTCAAGGTATTCCACTTTGACTGCTTCTGGATGAAGGAATTCTCATGGTCAGACTTTACATGGGACAGCCGTGTATTCCCAGACCCAGTAGGAATGATTAAGAGACTTAAGGCGAAGGGTCTTAAGATATGCGTTTGGATTAACAGCTACATCGGACAGGAGTCCACAATGTTCGCTGAGGGAGTTGAAAATGACTACTTCATCAAGCGTCCAAACGGCGACGTATGGCAGTGGGATATGTGGCAGCCAGGTATGGCTATAGTTGATTTCACAAACCCAGCTGCAAGAGAGTGGTTCGGAAAGAAGCTTGAGGCACTTCTTGATATGGGAGTTGACTGCTTCAAGACAGACTTTGGTGAGAGAATACCAACTGAGGCAGTATACGCTGATGGCTCTGACCCAGTTAAGATGCATAATTATTATACATATTTATACAACAAGACAGTTTATGATGTACTTGTTAAGAAGAGAGGAAAGAAGGAGGCAATTCTCTTTGCTCGTTCAGCAACAGTTGGTGGACAGAAGTTCCCAGTACACTGGGGCGGTGACTGCTGGTCAGACTATCCATCTATGGAGGAGAGCTTAAGAGGAGGACTTTCACTCACCTCATCTGGCTTCGGCTTCTGGAGCCATGATATCGGAGGCTTTGAGTCAACCTCAACACCTGACGTATATAAGAGATGGTGTGCATTTGGACTTCTCTCAACACATTCAAGACTTCACGGCTCAACCTCATACCGTGTGCCATGGGCATATGATGAGGAGGCGGTTGACGTTGTAAGATTTTTTGCAAAGCTCAAGGCAAGTCTTCTTCCATACTTATATAGAAATGCAGTTGAGACATCAGTAACAGGTGTTCCAATGATGAGAAGTATGATAGTTGAATTCCAGGATGACAGAACCTGCCCATACCTTGACAAGCAGTACATGCTTGGTGACAGCCTTCTTGTTGCACCTATTTTCAACGATAAGAGCATGGCAGATTACTACCTTCCAGAGGGAAGCTGGACCAACGTTCTTACAGGCGAGGTTAGAGAAGGTGGCAAGTGGTTCAAGGAGGAGCACAGCTACTTAAGCATTCCTCTTTACGCAAGAGAGAATTCAGTTGTTGCCTTTGGCAGCTGCGATACAGACTGTGAGTATGATTACGAGAAGGATGTATGCTACAAGGTTTATTGCTTAAAGGATGGAAAGACTGCATCGACAGTAGTTTATGACGCACTTGGCAATGAAGCAGCTGGCATCGAGGTTTCAAGAAATGGTGCAAATGTAACAGTTACAGTTAAGGGAGCAAACAGCTGTACAGTTGAAATTGCAGGAAAGAAATTCGAATTAGAAGGAAACAGCAGCACAGTAGTCGAGGCATAGTAAGGCTGGAAATACTGTGGCTATAATAAGTCGGCAGAAATAATATCTGCCTGCGATAAGAGATATTGATAATCAGAGAGGCCCTATTTAATAGGGCCTTAACTGGAATATAAAGAGTTTGCAAAATGTGAGGAAACACATGAAGAAATACATAGAAGAGCTGCTAGAGAAGCTCACACTTTCAGAAAAAATAGATATGGTTCACGGAACCGCACTCTTTCACACTGGCGGAGTTGAAAGACTTGGGATTCCACCACTTGTAATGAGTGATGGTCCATCCGGTGTAAGGTACGATTTCCATGACCACAAATGGATACTCATCAACCAGAATTATGATATGATTTCCTACCTTCCATGTAACTCTGCCTTATCTGCAACCTGGAACAGGGAGTGCGCATACATCAATGGTAAGGTGCTTGGAAGCGAGGCGAGAGGAAGAGGCAAGGACGTTATACTTGCACCTGGAATCAATATAAAGAGAACACCTCTCTGTGGAAGAAATTTTGAGTATATGAGCGAGGATCCATACCTTGTCTCAGAGATGGTTGCACCTATGGTGCAGGGAATTCAGGAGTCGGATGTGGCTGCCTGCGTGAAGCATTTTGCAGTAAACTGTCAGGAAACGGACAGAATGTGCGTGGATACGATAGTTGATGAGAGAACACTTTACGAAATCTACTATCCAGGATACATTTCCGCAATTAAAAACGGTAACACCTACTCAATAATGTCAGCCTACAACAAGCTGAATGGAGAGTTCTGCTGTATGAGCAAGTCACTTTTAAATGACACGCTGAAGGACAGGTGGAGCTTTGACGGAGCTGTAATCTCTGACTGGGGCGGAGTTCACGACACAAGGCTCGCTGCTGAGGCAGAGATAGATGTGGAGATGGACATTCATTACAGATTTGATGAGCACTATATGGCAAAGCCTCTTCAGGACATGATTGAGGCAGGAGAGATTGATGAAGAGCTGCTTGATAAAAAGATAAGAAATATTCTTGCTCTTATGTACAGAATCAAGATGATTGGACCTGAGGCAGAAAAAAGAAGCCCTGGTGCCTACAACCTTCCTTCCCACCAGGAAAGCATGAGAAGGGTGGCCGAGGAGTCAATAGTTCTTCTTAAAAATGAAGATAAAAAGCTTCCGCTTGACACGAAGAAGCTTAAGAATATAGCAGTGATAGGTGAAAATGCAATTCACGTTCACTCAAACGGTGGAGGCTCTGCAGAGATAAAGGCCCTCTACGAAATCTGCCCGCTTATGGGAATAATGATGGAGGCAGGCGGTAATGTCAAGGTGACCTGTGCTCAGGGTTACTACGTACCAACCAAGGAGGAGAGAGCGGACCAGGAGAGCTGGCAGCTACTTTCAACCACAAAGCAGCATCAGCCACATGAGCCGGGAGATGAGGAAAGACTCTACGAGGTTGAGAAGGCAATAAGAAGTAAGAGAAGAGAGCTTAAGGAGGAGGCACTTGAGCTTGCAAAAAATGCCGATGAGGTAATATTTGTAGGTGGTCTGAACCATGATATAGATTCAGAGGGAAAGGACAGAAAGAATCTCAAGCTTCCGTATGAGCAGGATGCTCTTATCGAGGAGCTTCTAAAGATAAGACCAGATATGGTAATCTGCTTCGTAGCAGGCTCGCCAGTTGCAATGCCTTGGGCAGACAAGGCGAAGGCGATAGTTTGGAGCTACTATTCAGGAATGGAGGGTGGAAGAGCACTTGCAAAGGTTCTATTTGGAAGGGTTAATCCATCGGGACATATTTCGGAGACATTTTTAAGAGATGAAAATGACTGCCTTCCAGTAAAGAGAGGACACTTCGGAAAGGAAGGAACTGCTCTTCATGACGAGGGAGTATTCGTAGGCTACAGACAGTACGACAGCGATGGTGTTGATGTTTTATATCCATTTGGACATGGTCTTTCATACACTGAGTATAAGTATGAGGATATGAAGCTTTCGTTAGATGATAATGGAAATATCGATGTCAGCTTTTCAGTGGAAAATACTGGCGATATGGCAGGCTTTGCAGTTGCTGAGCTTTACACAGGACCGGCTGATAAGGTGGCAGGAAGACCTGTCCATGAGCTTAAGGCCTTTGAGAAAATCTATCTTGAGCCTCGTGAGAAAAAGGAAGTTACAGTAAAGCTATATCCGAAGGCATTTTCCTACTACAGCACCAAGGATAAGGGCTATGTAACAAAGCCGGGAAGATATATAATAGAAATCGGAGAGTCCTCAAGAGATATAAGACTTAAGGGCGAGGTCGGATTCACTATGGAGGTTCAGACATATATATTCTAGTTAGAATCATAGGAACGAAGATGGATTTATTGTAATGAATCATATGAAACGGTTGACATAAATAATAAGGAGGTTACACATGTATTTTATTGGAATTGATCTAGGAACATCCTCTGTTAAGCTTGTGCTTATGGAGAAGTCGGGAAAAATTGAAAAGACTGTGTCAAGAGAGTATCCGCTTTACTTCCCAAATCCGGGATGGTCAGAGCAGAGCCCTAAGGACTGGTATGAGAAGTCGGTTGATGCGTTAAAGGAATTAATCGCAGATATTGATGCAAATGAGGTTAAGGCTATAAGCTTCGGCGGACAGATGCACGGCCTTGTATGCCTTGATGAGAAGGATGAGGTTATCCGTCCAGCAATTCTCTGGAACGATGGAAGAACTGAGGAGGAGTGTCATTTCTTAAATGATGAAATCGGAAAGGACAAGATATCTGAGTACACAGCAAATATTGCATTTGCAGGCTTCACCGCTCCAAAGCTTCTCTGGATGAAGAAAAATGAGCCAGAAAACTTTGCAAGAATAAAGAAGATTATGCTTCCTAAGGACTATCTTGCATATATGTACACAGGAGTTCATGCGACAGACGTTTCAGACGCATCGGGCATGCTTCTCTTTGATGTAAAGAACAGATGCTGGTCTAAGGAGATGTGCGATATCTGCGGTGTTGACATTGATACACTTGCAAATATTTACGAGAGCTATGAGTCAATCGGCACTATCACCAAGGAATTTGCAGCACTTACAGGACTTCCTGAGACAGTTATAGTTGCAGCGGGTGCCGGAGACAATGCTGCGGCAGCAGTTGGTACAGGAACAGTTGGAGATGGAAAATGCAATATCTCACTTGGAACAAGCGGAACAATCTTCATTTCCTCAAAGAACTTTGGAGTTGACAAGAAGAATGCGCTTCATTCCTTCGCTCACGCAGATGGAACCTACCACCTTATGGGCTGCATGCTCTCAGCTGCATCCTGCAACAAGTGGTGGATGGATGAGATATTAAAGACCAAGGATTATGCAGGCGAGCAGACCGGAATTGAGAAGCTTGGAGAGAATAACGTCTTCTTCCTTCCATATCTTATGGGTGAAAGATCACCACACAATAATCCAAAGGCAAGAGGAACCTTTATCGGTATGTCAATGGATACAACTAGAGAGGAAATGACTCAGGCAATCCTAGAGGGAGTGGCATTTGCACTTCGTGATTCCCTTGAGGTTGCAAAGGAGCAGGGCATAGTAATAGAAAGAACTAAAATCTGTGGTGGCGGTGCTAAGTCGGCACTCTGGAAAAAGATGATTGCAAATATCATGAATATCAAGGTTGATGTGATTGAGACAGAGGAAGGACCTGGTCTTGGCGCAGCGATTCTTGCTGGAGTTGCAGCCGGAGAGTATGAGTCAGTTGAGGCAGCGGCAGATAAATTAGTAAAGGTAATCGAGACAGTTGAGCCGGAGACTGAGCTTGCTGAGAAGTACGAGAAAAAATACCAGGTATTTAAGCAGATTTATCCAAGCTTAATTTCTGTCTACGATGCGATGAGCAAATAATCAACCAATTAATGAAAATTCGTAAAAAAATCAACAATTATGATAGTTATTACAATTGAATGACAGTATGAGATTTAATAAAATATAGTTGTGATTTTTTATGCGAAATACTGATGGAATAATCAATAATTTCACGAAAAAATCAGGAGGCAAAAATGGAAATTTTAAATGTTACAGACGAGCGCTTCAGAAAGTACGGAAAAGTAATAGAAGGCTATGATTTCACAGAGCTTGTCAAAGCTATGGATAAGTCACCACTTCCAGAGGGAGTAATCTATGAGCCATCTATCGACTACTTAGAGGAGCTTCCAATCTATAAGGAGCTGTCAGAGAACTTCTACGGAGAGATGCCTATAGAGATTGGCTTTTGCAACGGCCACAACAAGAAGCTCAACGCAGTAGAGTATCATAGAGACTCAGAGCTCAATATCGCAGCAACAGATGCAGTCCTTATTGTTGGACTTGTAAGCGACATAGAGCCAGACGGAACCTACGATACAGCTAAGATGGAGGCCTTCCGCGTACCAAAGGGAGTAGGAGTTGAGGTATATGCAACAACCCTTCACTATGCACCAGCTAACGAAGGTGAGGATGGCTTCAAGGTAGTTATCGTTCTTCCAAGAGGAACAAACTATCCGCTCAAATGTGAGCATAATAAAAACCATGAGGATAAGACTATTGCAGCCGTTAACAAATGGCTCATCGGTCACCCAGAGGGTGGAAACCCAGAAGGAACCTTCCTCGGTCTTAAGGGTATAAACCCTTCTATTTAAGTCCAGCCCAAAAGGTTGGGTAAATCCATTGATCATAATAATAAGTATTGTGATTATGTTTTGGAAAATCATTGTCAGATAATTGTGAAACTCGTTTATCTTATACGTGTCAAGCCATATATATCAAAGCAGGTAATCTGAGGCCGTCGGTACTTAGTGAGCGGCAAGTCTATGAGCTATTAGTGAGATATATGTGCGAACTTAGTACCGCTACGAGCCGAAGTTAGCGGGAGCGTGCCTGCGTGATATATATGGTTTGACACGTGAAAACAAATTACAGGTTTCACAATTATCGTCATAAAATATAAAGGAGAATAAGAAAAAATGATCAACAATTTACCAGAGGTTAAGCTTGGAATCGTTGCAGTTAGCCGTGACTGCTTCCCAATGAGCTTATCAGAGAACAGAAGAAAGGCCGTAGTTGAGGCTTACACAGCAAAGTACGGCGACATTTACGAGTGCCCAGTTTGTATCGAGAGCGAGCTTGATATGAGAAAGGCTCTTGCAGATGTAAATGCAGCAGGCTGTAATGCAATCGTAGTTTACCTTGGAAACTTCGGACCAGAGAGCGCAGAGACACTTCTTATCAAGGAGTTCGATGGACCAGCTATGGTTATCGCAGCAGCAGAGGAGACAGGCACAAACCTTATCGATGGAAGAGGCGATGCTTACTGTGGTATGCTCAACGCAAGCTACAACTTAAAGCTTAGAAACTTAAGAGCTTACATCCCAGAGAATCCAGTTGGAACAGCAGCTGAGTGCGCTGACATGATTGATGACTTTAACGCTATCGCAAGAGGTATCATCGGACTTAGAAACTTAAAGATTATTGGTTTTGGACCACGTCCACAGGACTTCCTTGCATGTAATGCACCAATCAAGCAGCTCTACAACTTAGGTGTTGAGATTGAGGAGAACTCAGAGCTTGATTTATTTGAGGCATTCAATAAGCACGCTGGCGATCCAAGAATTCCAGAGGTTGCAGCAGATATGGCAGCAGAGCTTGGTGCTGGCAATAAGAAGCCACAGATTCTCGACAAGCTTGCTCAGTACGAGATTACACTTCTTGACTGGATTGAGGCTCACAAGGGCTCAAGAAAGTATGTATGTATCGCAGGAAAGTGCTGGCCAGCATTCCAGACACAGTTCGGTTTCGTTCCTTGCTACGTAAACAGCCGTCTTACAAAGATGGGAATTCCTGTATCATGCGAGGTTGATATCTACGGTGCATTATCAGAGTTCATCGGAACAGTTATCTCTAAGGATGCAGTTACACTTCTCGACATCAACAATACAGTACCTTATGACCTTTATGATGAGGATATCAAGGGCAAGTATGATTACAAGGCATGTGAGACATTTATGGGCTTCCACTGTGGTAATACAGCTTCAACAAAGCTCTCTAAGTTTGCTATGTGCAATCAGAGAATTATGGCTAGAACACTTCCAGAGGAGGTTACAAATGGTACTCTCGAGGGAGATATCGCTCCAGGAGAGATCACATTCTTCAGACTTCAGTCAACATCAGATGCTAAGCTTCGTGCATACATCGCTGAAGGTGAGGTTCTTCCAGTTGCTACAAGATCATTCGGTTCAATCGGTATCTTCGCTATTCCAGAGATGAACAGATTCTACCGTCATGTACTTATCCAGAAGAACTATCCACACCATGGAGCAGTTGCATTTGGACATTACGGAAGACTTCTCTACGAGTTATTCAAGTATGTAGGAGTTAAATTCTCAGAGATCGATTACAACCAGCCAAAGGGTGTAAGATATCCATCAGAGAATCCATTTGCATAGGATATAATAATTACTGGCAAAGTGCGAAGCATTTTTGCAAATTATAAATAACTAGAATAATAGAACATCGGTCATTTGATTCTGCATGAATTGGGTGACCGGTGTTTTATTATATTTCACATAGCTGCAGTTAGAAATTAAGTTGATAAATATAGGTAATAACTATATACTAGACATAAGTATGGGAAAATGAAAGGAGGGAAAGCATGATTTATTATTTTTACATTGCAATGTTTTTGCTGACAATAGGGATGCTCTCGATTGTTGTGCTTAAATTTGATGAAAAGATATCATCCTGCTATTCACTCCTGGGAGCAGCCATCATACTTCATAATTATGGCGCATATCTTATTGTTGCCTCAAAGACCATTGAGGAGGCCTTAGTTGCAAATAAGATGGTATATCTTGGCGGAATCTTTCTTGTATTCTTTTTTGTAATATGTATTGCGGACATTTGCAGAATATCAATACCAAGATGGATTATGATATCGATGATATCATCTGCCTGTGTAATACTTGTAATTATATTGAGAATAGGAAAGGACAAGCTTTATTATGAGTCTGCGGAGCTGATTGAGAAGGCGGGCTACAGCTTTATCAAGAAGGAATATGGACCACTTCATATAATATTCCCGATATATCTTACTGTTATGCTTTTGTTTGGTATAAGCTTAGGAGTGTATGCCCTGAAGAACAAAAAGAAGGTAAGCTATATCACAAGTCTTACAGCTATAGGAGTAATGTCTTGCCAGATGGCAGTTTATGTCGGCGAGAGATTGTTTAATATCGAGCTTGAGCTTTTACCTATCGGATACAATATCGCATATTTTATGATTCTTTTTCTGCTTAAGAGAGTGAGACTCTACAACGTTAAGGGCATCACAAAAGCTTCGATTGAGGAGAGTGACGAATATGGCTATGTGGTATTTGACTCAAAGAGACAGTTCTGCGCAGGAGATGAAAATGCAAGGAAGTGGTTCCCTGAGTTAAATGAGTGCGTCATAGATTATAAGCTGGAAAATGACGATACAGACTTCTTTAAGCTTATGAATCACTGGATGGATAATCCGGAGGAGAAAAATACTGTTTACTTTGAGAGGCAGGGACTGTCAATCGGTGCCACCCACTACATCGTTAAGGAAGGCAAGAGGAAGACTATACATTGCATTCAGTTTCACGATGATACTGAGGAACAAAAATATAAGAAGCTTATCGAGAACTACAATCTTGATCTTGAAAATGAGGTTAAGAAGAAGACCAAGAAGCTTAGAAAGGTACAGAACGATATCATAACCAGTATGGCGAGTATCGTTGAAAACAGAGACAGTAATACCGGTGGACATATCCAGAGAACAAGTGATGTTGTAAGGATATTTGTGGAGCATTTGCTTCTGATTAAGTTCACCTCGGTTCTGACAGATGAGATTGCAGCCTGCATCGCAAAGGCAGCGCCGCTTCATGATTTTGGAAAGATAGCAATTCCGGATGTAATCCTAAATAAGCCGGGCAGGTTTGAGCCTTGGGAGTATGAGGAGATGAAGAAGCACCCCGCAAAGGGAGCAGTTATAGTAGCACAGATTTTAAAGAATTCGGATGATGAGGTATTCAAGCCAATAGCAATAAATGTTGCCCACTATCATCACGAGAGATGGGACGGAAATGGATATCCAGATAAGCTTGCCGGACTTGATATTCCATTTGAGGCGAGAGTTATGGCACTTGCAGATGTATTTGATGCACTTGTAAGTAAAAGAGTTTACAAGGAGCGTATGAGCTATGAGAAGGCATTTGCAATAATCGAGGAAAGTAAGGGCACTCAGTTTGACCCTGAGCTTTGCAAGGAGTTTTTAAAGTGCAGAGATAAGCTTGTTACACTTTATGATTCATATGAGGAATAGGCTGAGAAAAGTCACAGAAGAAACCCGCGTAGGGGGAGCTTGCTGTGACCTGTAAGTAAAAAAGGAGGAACATCATGTCTAAAAGAGCAGAGTACATAAATTGGGACCAGTATTTTATGGGCATTGCAATGCTCTCAGCAGAGCGAAGCAAGGACCCTAACACACAGGTTGGAGCCTGCATAGTGGGAGAAGACAACAGAATCCTTTCTGTAGGCTATAACGGAATGCCTTCGGGCTGTGAGGACGACGATATGCCATGGGGAAGAGACGGCTCAGCCCTTGACAGTAAGTATATGTTCGTCTGTCACGCTGAGTTAAATGCAATCCTCAACTACAGGGGCACAGGAAGCATGAAGGGAGCAAGAGCTTATGTTACACTCTTCCCTTGCAACGAGTGCGCAAAGGCTATTATTCAGAGTGGAATTACTGAGGTGATTTACATGTCAGATAAGTATAGCCAGTCTGAGAGTACCCTTGCATCGAAGAAGATGTTTGACATGACAGGCGTTAAATACACCGAATATAAACCTTCTGGAAAGAGAATTACACTTGATTTTTAGTAAAATAAAAAGTATAGTGCAAAATGTATTGATAGATATAAGAGAGTATACATATCTAGATACAAATATTATTTTGAAGAATTAAGAGGCAGGAATTATGGCAGAAAAACACACATTTACTATTGATATGACCTACAAGGCGCTTATGAATTTTGTTCTCAAATCCTACTACACCAAGTTTTCGGGAATTTCGACATTATTTCTTGGAGCCTTCGGTATATTTGGAATGATATATTCTATTGCTAAGGAAAAGACTAACCAGACTATTATCTGCTACGCCCTTGTTGGTGTTATCTGTCTTATATTAAATCCTATTATGCTTATGTATAAGGCAAAGATTCAGCTGAAGCAGAATCCTTCATACAAGAAGCCAATCAAGTATGAAATCGATGCTGCAGGACTCTCTCTTGAGCAGGGCGAGGCGAAGGAGTTTGTTGCCTGGAAGAATGTTCACAAAATTTCAATGACCAAGAACATGATTGCAATCTACACCTCACCATATCATGCCTTCGTATGGCCAGTCACTGAGCTTAAGGATAAGAAGGACGAGATAGTTAAGGATATGGTAAGCTTCGCGGAGCCATTTAAGGTTAGAATGTCTAAGAGCTTGAAGACGGTATAAAAACGAGTAAAGTGAAAGTGGTGCAAAATGAATACAGTACATTTAGTATCAAATAGTGATAAGGAAACATTTAATATTGCGAGGGAGCTCGCAGAGAAGTCAAAGGCTGGCGAGGTTTACTGCTTAAACGGAGATTTGGGCGTTGGAAAGACCGTTTTTGCCCAGGGCTTTGGAGCCGGACTTAAAATTGATGAACCAATCTCGAGCCCAACCTTCACCATACTTAAGGAATATACAGAGGGAACACTTCCTCTGTATCATTTTGATGTCTACAGAATTGGTTCTGAGGACGAGATGGACGAAATAGGATATTTTGAGAAGATTGACGGTGACGGGGTATGCCTTATTGAGTGGTCGATTCTTATCGAGAGCATCATCCCAAAGGATGCGATTAAGGTTGAGATAAAGAAGAATCCTGAAAAGGGGTTTAACTATAGGGAGATAGATATTATCTATCCATAAGAATTTGTATAGAAATTTGTATAGAAATTTGTATAGAAAGGAAGCTGTCAGGGTTTATTATGAAGATTTTAGGAGTAGACAGTTCGGGACTTGTTGCATCAGTTGCACTTGTTGAGGATGATATATTAGTAGCAGAATTTACAATGAATTATAAGAAGACTCACTCAGAGACTCTTCTTCCGATGCTTGATGAGATGTGCAAGATGGCGAGCATTGATCTAGGTACCATCGACGCAATAGCGATAGCTGCTGGTCCGGGTTCATTTACGGGACTCAGAATTGGAGCAGCTACTGTTAAGGGGCTGGGACTTGCGTTAGATAAGCCGGTTGTAGCAGTTCCAACCTGCGAGGGCTTAGCCTTTAACCTTTGGGGCAATTCAGGCTTTGTATGCCCTATTATGGATGCGAGAAGAAACCAGGTTTACACTGGAATTTATCTTGCACAGGATAGATTCGAGGTAGTAATGGACCAGGATGCCATGGATATCCATGAGCTTATTGAAATATTAAATGACAAATGGAGCGAGGTAACCTTCCTTGGTGACGGCGTTCCAGTATTTAGCGAGATTATTGAGGAGGAACTTAGGGTTCCGTTTAGATATGCTCCTGCACATATGAATCGACAGAGAGCAGCAAGTGTTGCAGCACTTGGACTCAAATATTATAAAGAAGGCAAGGCAGTATTATCTGATGACTTCAACCCTGATTACTTAAGAAAGTCTCAGGCTGAAAGGGAGAGAGAAGAAAAATACCTTGCCGGAGACACTGTGAAGAAGGCTGATTAGGAGATTTGGAAGAGATGGAGCTTGCAAGGAAGATAGCGAAGATTGAGGCAGAGACATTTTCGGATGCATGGTCAGAGGAGTCGGTCCATAGTACCCTTAGCGGAAGCTGTAACTATGTTATATATTATTGCGACAGCAAAGCCACGGTATTCTCAGATGAAAAGGATGCAGGCGAAATCTCCGGTTACATTTTGTACAGCCTGGTATGTGGCGAGGCAGAGCTACTTAGAATCGCAGTCGATAGCAGTATGAGAAAAAAGGGAATAGCAAACACTATGATGGAGGTATTTTTCAGTGAGCTTAAGAAAAATGCCTGTGAGAAGATATTCCTAGAGGTGGAGGACGAAAATGTCCCTGCTATAAAGCTCTATGAGAAGTTTCATTTTAAAGAGATACATAGAAGAAAGAATTATTATCAGGGGCACGATGCGATTATTATGCAGTGCGAGCTTGATTAGAGAGAATGGTCAGGTGATTATATGATAGATGTTTGTTTACTGGGTACAGGCGGTATGATGCCGCTCCCATACAGAGCGCTTACCGCGCTTGCACTTAGATACAATGGAAGAACGATTCTTGTTGACTGTGGCGAGGGTACACAGATAAGCATGAGGCAGCAGGGGATTTCCTTTAATCCTATTGATGTAGTCTGCTTCACTCACTATCACGCCGATCACATAAGCGGTCTTCCGGGACTTCTCCTTTCCATGGGAAATTCCGACAGAACCGAGCCGCTCACAATCATCGGTCCAAGGGACGTTGAGAGGGTGGTGAATTCACTCAGAATAATTGCACCAGGGCTTCCATTTAAGATTAATTTTATCGAGCTTAAGGAAGATGTTGAGGTGTTGGATATACTTGGGCTTACCCTTACTGCCTACAGAGTTAACCATAGCATTCTCTGCTACGGCTACAGCGTTAGCCTGAAGAGAGCGGGAAAGTTTGACCCGGTAAGAGCGAAGGAACTAAACATTCCAGTTCAGTACTGGAGAGAGCTTCAGCATGGAAATGAAGTAGTTTACGAAGGAGAAACATTTACCAGTGATATGGTGATGGGCGGTGAGAGAAAGGGACTTAAGGTTACCTACTGCACCGACACAAGACCGGTGCCGATTATTGAGGAGATTGCGAAGGACTCAGACCTCTTCATCTGCGAGGGCATGTACGGCGATATGGACAAGGCTGCCGACGCAAGGGATAAGAAGCATATGATGATGCAGGAGGCCTGCGAGATAGCGAGAAAGGCGGATGTTGCTGAGATGTGGCTCACCCACTACAGCCCATCCATGAATAAGCCACAGGAGTACCTAGAGGAGCTGAGGAAGCTTTTTCCAAGAGTGGTTGTGGCGAAGGATAGATTTGTTAAGGAATTAAAATTCGAAGAAAGCTAATTGCTAAGTGAAATTAAAGGAAGTATAAAAATGAGCGATGTAAAAATACTTGCGATTGAGTCATCCTGCGACGAGACAGCCGCAGCAGTAATTGTAAATGGAAGAGAAGTGAAGTCAAATGTCATCTATTCCCAGATAGACCTTCACACTCTTTATGGCGGAGTTGTGCCAGAGATTGCCTCTAGAAAGCATATAGAAAAGGTAAACCAGGTGATAAGACAGGCTCTTTCGGATGCAGAGCTTACCCTGGACGATTTAGACGCAATAGCTGTAACCTATGGACCGGGCCTGGTTGGAGCCCTTCTTGTTGGAGTTGGAGCTGCAAAAGCGATTGCATTTGCCAAGAATATTCCTCTTGTGGGCGTTCATCATATCGAGGGACATATTTCAGCGAACTATATTGAAAATCCAGATTTGAAGCCACCATTTATGTGCCTTGTTGCATCAGGTGGACATTCACATATTGTTAAGGTTGTTGATTACGGTGAGTACGAGATTATCGGAAGGACCAGAGATGATGCGGCGGGAGAGGCATTTGACAAGGTTGCAAGAGCAATCGGACTCGGCTATCCAGGCGGCCCAAAGGTCGATAAGCTTGCAAGGGAGGGAAATCCAGACGCAATCGATTTCCCAAGATGTGTGATCGACGGCGCACCATATGATTTCTCCTTTAGTGGACTTAAGTCGGCAGTTTTGAATTATCTCAATCACTGCGAGATGAAGAACATCGAAGTAAACAGAGCGGATGTTGCAGCATCCTTCCAGAAGGCTGTGATTGATGTTCTCACAGAGCATCTGATTCAGGCTGCAAAGGACCATGGCTGCGAGAATATCGCGCTTGCTGGAGGTGTAGCAGCTAATTCTGGCCTTAGGGAGAATTTGAGAGCAAGAAGTGAGGCGGAGGGATTAAAGTTTTACCATCCTTCAAATATTTTCTGTACAGATAATGCAGCGATGATAGGTGTTGCTGGTTATCATGAGTTTGTCAAGGGAACAAGACATGGCTACGATTTAAATGCAATTCCTAATCTTAAGATAGGAAGCAGGATATAGAGGAGCATGTAAACCCAAACCTAAGATAGGCAACAGGGCGTGGAGATAATTTTTAAAACTACATCCTGAGGCAGGTAGCGGGAGTTGAATATAATTTGTAATATCTAACACCGAGACAGGTGGCGGTAAAGTGATAATATGTAACATCGAAATCTGAGACAGGTGGCAGTAAAGCGATAATATGTAACATCGAAATCTGAGACAGGTAGCGGGATAGAGACAATTAGTAATCATAATTCTGAGACAGTCAGCAGAAGTTAGAGGTGTTTAATGATATGTAGATGTATAAAAATAAGAAATGATTAGCGCTGTGAATATGCAGCGCTAAAATAATGTGAGGTAAAAAATGTTTTCAGCTATAGTACTTTCAGGCGGCAGTGGAAGCCGCATGGGAACTGACACTCCAAAGCAGTTTCTACTTATTAATGACAAACCACTCATTTACTATGCTCTAAAGGCCTTTGATGAAAGCCAGGCGGCAGAGGTAATTCTCGTCACGAGAGAGGAAGACATCGATTATATGAGAGAAGAAATCGTTCATAAATATGATTTCAAGAAGGTTACAAAGATAGTAGCAGGCGGAGAGACCAGATACGATTCAGTATTTAATGGAATAAGCGCTGCGAGCGACGAATCAGATATAGTAATGATACATGATGGAGCGAGACCATTTGTCACAGATAAAATGATAGAAGAGTCCTACGCAGCCTGCAGGGAGGGAAATGCAGTCACAGTTGGTATGCCTGTCAAGGATACAATCAAGGTAATCGACGAGAATAGTTATTCGATTTCTACACCAGCAAGAAACACTCTTGTCCAGGTGCAGACTCCGCAGACCTTTAACAAGGCTGAGCTTCTTGAGGCCTATTCTATTATGTACAAATCAAATGACACGGACATCACAGACGATACTATGATAGTTGAAAGATATCTGGGCAAAAAGGTTAAGGTAATCCAGGGAAGCTACACAAATATCAAGGTTACAACCATCGAAGATATAGGTGTCGCAAATGTATTCGCCACAAGATAAAGTGGTCAAAAAATGGCTCAAAAAAAGGTTGAAAATTTTTTGAAAAAAATCAAAAAAAGCTGTTGACAATATGAAAATCTTTTGATAATATAGTCAATGTCGCTGAGCAAGAGCGATAAAAATAAAGGAAAACATCCTATATAAATCGTTATGGAGAGGTATCGAAGTGGTCAT
>DCHE01000003.1:105425-113869 GCA_002314775.1 Lachnospiraceae bacterium UBA1760 | reverse complement strand
AGTATTTATTGAGGCGGCTAAGAAGCGTCATGAAAACTTAGATCACGTTCTTCTTTACGGCCCTCCTGGACTTGGTAAAACCACCCTGGCAGGTATTGTTGCAGAGGAGATGGGCGTAAACATTAAAATTACCTCAGGCCCGGCAATCGATAAGCCTGGAGATTTGGCCGCAATATTAAGTCAGCTCTCGGAGAATGACGTATTATTCATTGATGAGATTCACAGACTTAATAAGCAGGTTGAGGAGGTTCTGTATCCTGCTATGGAGGACTTTGCCATAGATATTGTGATTGGCAAGGGACAGGGAGCGAGAGCAATAAGGCTTGATTTACCAAAGTTCACTCTGGTTGGAGCTACGACCAGGGCAGGTATGCTTTCGGCACCACTGAGAGATCGATTTGGTGTTGTAAACAGACTTGAGTTTTATAATGTGACCGAGCTTATGCTTATTATCATCAGATCATCAAGAGTTTTGGGTGTATCTATCGATGAGGAGGGAGCTCTTGAGATTGCGAAGAGATCAAGAGGAACCCCAAGACTTGCTAACAGACTTTTAAAGCGTGTTAGAGATTTTGCTGAGATTGAGAATAATGGAGTTATTGACTATGACTCTGCAAAGGCCGCTCTAGACAGGCTTGATGTTGACAGTATGGGACTCGATGAGACAGACAGACTTATACTTGACACTATCATTTATAAATTTTCCGGCGGCCCTGTAGGTTTAGATACACTTGCAGCAGCAATCGGAGAGGATTCTGGAACACTTGAGGATGTATATGAACCATATCTTATAAAGAATGGATTTATCAATAGAACTCCTCGAGGCAGGATGGTTACGGATTTATGTTACAGACACTTTGGAATTGATAAAGATAAGATTTAAGATAAGATTTAAGATAAGATATAAGGTATGAAATAAGGAGAGACAAGATGGCAAAAAAAATTGATATTCCTGTAGTAATTAATGGAAAAGTTTATACATTAAGTGGTTTCGAGGGAGAGGATTATCTTCAGAATGTTGCCACCTACATCAATAATAAGATAGCTGAATGTAAGACCTCAGAGCAGTATAGAAGAATGAATACAGAGTATCAGGGAGTTCTTCTCGCACTCAATATTGCTGATGATTATTTCAAGGCAAAGAACAGAGCAGATGAGGTTGCAAAGGATGATACAGATAAGGAACAGCAGCTCTATGATCTTCGTCATGAGGTAATTGAGGCCCAGATTAAGCACGAGGCAACTCTTAAGCTTGTTGATGAATACAAAGATCAGGTAAATGCTCTTCAGAGAAAGATTGTTCAGCTTGAAGCAGAAAAGGAAAGAAGAAATGACAGATAAGGTTGAGATACTTGCACCCTGTGGAAGCTATGAAAGCCTGGTTGCGGCAGTTAATGCTGGAGCAGACGCTGTTTATCTTTCAGGAAAAAGCTTTGGAGCGAGAGCGTATGCATTAAATTTCTCCGATGAAGACATTTTAGATGCGATAACCTATGCTCACAGAAACAACGTAAAGGTGTATCTCACTGTCAATACATTACTTAAGAATAATGAGATTGAAAGGGTAACTGAGTATCTTTTACCCTTTTACAGGAATGGGTTAGACGCCGTAATTGTTCAGGATTTTGGCGTCTTTTCTGCTGTAAAAAGGACATTTCCAGATATTGATATACACTGTAGTACACAGATGAATATTTGCTCCTTCCATGGTGCAAGGTATATGAAGGAGCTTGGTGCGAAAAGAATAGTAACTGCAAGAGAGATGTCGCTTTCTGAGATAAAGGAGATTCACGACAAGGTTGATGTTGAGATAGAAACCTTTGTGCATGGTGCACTCTGTTTTTGCTATAGTGGAAGATGCCTTATGAGCCAGGCTGTTGGTGAAAGGTCAGGAAACAGAGGAAGATGTGCACAGCCCTGCAGAAAGGCATATAATGGCACATACAATATGTCCATGAAGGATTTATGCAGCGTGACAGAGATACCTGAGATTATTGAGAGTGGCATTTATTCCCTCAAAATCGAGGGCAGGATGAAAAATGAAATCTATACTGCTGCCACAACTAGTGCCTACAGAGAGCTCTGTGACGACTATTACTCAGGCAGATTTAGTATGGACAAGGCTGTTAAGATGAAGGACAGACTTGCTGAGATTTTCAACAGAGGAGGATTTACTGAAGGCTATTTTCATATGAATAACGGCAATAAGATGATTACCTTTGATAAGCCGGGAAACTGTGGAGTAGCTGTGGGGAAGGTTACTGAAATTTCTGGAGGAAAGGTTAGTGTAAGGCTGAGTAAGGCTGTAAATAAGGGCGATAGTTTTGAGCTTATGCTTAAGGATGGCTCGAGCATCTCCCTCACAGCACCAGGCGATGGTAAGGAGGGGACTCTGTACTCCTTAAATGCTCCAAAAACCAAGCTTATTAAAGCTGGGACCTCTCTGTTTAGAATGAAGAATGATAAGGTAACAAGAGAGACAGAGGATATAGTTAAGTCGATAAAGAGAAATCCAGTTACGGTAAAGGGTACCTTCGAAACTGGAGAGCCAATTTATTTATCAGCAAATACAAAGGTATTTGACAGGATAGTTGAATACTCAGTTACCGGTGACGTGGTTTCAGAGGCTATGAAGGCTCCTGTAGGAAGAAATCAGATAGAGGATAAGCTTAAAAAACTTGGAGATATGCCATTTTCTATTGAAAAGCTTTCGCTCAGTATTAGTGACAATGCCTACTTTAATATGTCCGCCTTCAATAATCTGAGAAGAGATTTGTTTAATGGTCTGCTATGTAAAATCGATGAGGAATTTAGCAGACAAAATATAAATAATTATGAATATAAGCTTAATAATAACTTAATACTTAAGGACTATAATGATTCTGACTCACTTAGTATAATGGTATCGGATAAGGAAAGGCTGAGAGTAGTTGAGGAGCTTTCAAAAAATGTAAAACTCAAGAGAGTTTACATTTCCTATCAGCTGCTTGATGGGGATATTGATAAAACTATTGCCGGTCTTAAAGCCAGTGGAGCAAAGGTGATTCTTAAGCTTCCTGAGATAATCAGATCAAAATACGAGAGTAAGATAAATAATATAATTAAGGCGACAGATAAATTTGACGGAATTTATCTTTCCTCAACTGACTCACTGTATACTTTGGATGAATGTGATATGAGTGATAAGACGGTTGTTATATCTTCTTCGATATATGCCTACAACAATTATTCGATAGATTTTATTTATAATTTGTTAAAGAACAAGGCAGGTAAAGTAGTATTTACGATGCCAGAGGAATTATCATCGGATGAGCTTTCCTTGCTCAGGTATCCAGATGATGCCGAGGTTGAAATTATCGGCTATGGAAGGCAAAGACTTATGATTACGGCTCAGTGCATAAGAAGTCAGACAGCTGGCTGTACAAAAAATAGTGGCTATTATCAGTTTACAGATGAGCTTTCTAATAGCTTTTTAGGTGCAACAAACTGTGAGATGTGCTATAATGTCATCTACAATTCAGTTCCAACTAGTCTTCATCAGTATAAGGCAGGTCTTCCTTCAATCAGGCTTGATATTGTAGACGAGGATAAAGAATTAATAATTAAGCTGGTTAGTATGTTTTCTGACAGAACAAAGGATTTTGGGAAGCCAGATTACAAATACACAACCGGCAAGTATAAAAGAGGTATCTTGTAGTGATTAATATTATATGTGAAATATCAAAATATATGATCTTAATTATGATGGGGTTATATACCACAAAATGCTATTCATATTTTTTGGCAAAGGATAAACGCTCGAGGGATAGGAATTTAAATAAGCAGATTGCGTATATATTTCTCATTCATATGTTTTGTTATGCAACCCTGTTTTTAAATCAAAGAGAAGTAAAATATCTGGTTTTCTATCTGGTGCAGGTTTTTGTGGCGATTCTTTATCTGGTTATTTTCCATACCGTGTACAAAAATGCCTCCAGACTGATAACCAATAACATTACCTTCCTGCTTCTTATCGGTTATACAATAATCACAAGATTAAAGTACAACCTTGCAGTTAAGCAGTTTTTACTCGGTACAGTAGCGCTTTTACTTACATCCTTCATTCCGTATATTATGGGTAAGCTTCCTAAGATGAAGGATTGGAGTGTCTGGTATGGAATGATTGGTATTATGGCTCTTCTGACAGTGTTTATTCCGGGACTTGGACTAAGCAAGTATGGTTCAAGAAACTGGATTAGTATAGCTGGATTTTCACTTCAGCCTATGGAGTTTGTTAAGATTCTTTTCATTCTCTTTGTGGCAAGTGGTCTTATGAAGGCTAGTACCTTTAAGGACATTTTTATAAATGCAATAATAGCTGCTACATTTATGCTTGTACTCGTACTTGAAAAGGATTTAGGAGCTATGGTTAATTTCTATATCTGCTATGTGATGCTTGTGTATCTGGCAACCACGAGAATGGTATTTTTAGTCGGAGGCATAAGCCTTGGAGCCGGTGCAATTGTCGCGGGGTACATGCTGTTTAAGGATACATTATTTGCGCATGTCGTAAACCGTGTTCACGCCTGGCAGAATCCCTTTGCATATCAGAGCACAAGTGGATATCAGGTTTGTGAATCACTTTTTGCTATTGGAACAGGTGGCTTTATAGGTTCTGGACTTGGAAAGGGTATGCCTTATCAGATTCCTGTAGTTGAGTCTGACTTTGTATTCTCGGCCATATGTGAGGAGCTTGGACTTTTGTTTGGTCTTGCACTTATAATGATATACTTAAGCTGCTTTATAGCTATGACTCACATTGCAATGAAATGCAGAAAGCCATTTTATAAGTATGTAACATTCGGACTATCTATATGTTACATTTTCCAGGTACTGCTTAATATTGGAGGAGTAACAAAGTTCATTCCGTCAACGGGTGTTACACTTCCGCTCGTAAGCTATGGTGTAAGCTCAGTATTCAGTACACTGATACTATTTGCACTTGTACAATATACATATATTCTTGTAAGTAAAGAGGAAGAAAAGGTTGAAAAAGAAAAAGAACGAGTTATCGCAGAATATACTGATGCAGGACGAGTTTTTCCGCAGGGAGAAGTATATTGAGGAAAAAAATAAAATAAAGAACAAACCAATTGTTTTTGCAACATATATTACGGTTTTTATATTTCTGTGTCTCTTTGGATATCTTGTAGTTTTTATGATAAAGGATGCGGATACAGTAATAGCAAATACTGGAAATAAAAGGCAGGATTCATTTGCAAAGACTATTATCAGAGGAGATATTAAAACCTCGGATGGGACAGTTGTTGCAACTACAAAGGTCGATGGGGATACTGAGACAAGAGAATACCCTATGAAGGAGATGTTCTGTCATGTGGTTGGTTACAACCAGTACGGAAGGTCCGGAATAGAGCTTTCAGAAAACTTTAATCTTCTAAGATCCAATGTAAATATTTTCGCAAAGGTCAAAAATGAACTTAGCAATACCAAAAATCAGGGAGACACAGTTGTTCTGACACTAAACTATAAGCTGCAGAGCGCTGCCTATGAGGCACTTGGTAATAACAAGGGAGCAGTGGTTGTAATTGAGCCATCCACAGGTAAAATCCTTGCCATGGTGTCTAAGCCTGGCTACGATCCAAATGAAATCGAGGAGGTTTGGGATTATATTCACACTGATGAGGGCTCAAAGAGTACAGTTCTCTTAAACAGAGCTACTCAGGGACTTTATGCACCAGGTTCAACCTTTAAGGTTTTAACTATGCTTGAGTACATGAGGGAGAATCCGGACTATAATAGCTATTCCTATGAATGTAAGGCCAAGGCAGAGTTTAATGATGTTGTGATTCACTGTAGCAATGAGAAAAAGCACGGAAAGGTTAGTCTTGCTGATTCGCTTGCTAAATCATGTAACACAAGCTTCACGAATATGGGTGTTACTCTTGATTTATCTAAATACTCGGAGCTTATGAATACTATGCTATTCAATTCTGATTTGCCATTTGATGGAAATTATAAAAAATCAAGCTTTGTACTAGATGCTTCTTCATCAAAAAATGAAGTGCCACAGACAGTGATTGGACAGGGCAAAACCCAGATTACACCACTTCACAATGCACTTATTTATTCTGCAATTGCAAATGGCGGAGTTATGATGAAGCCTTACTTAGTTGACTCGATTGAAAACTGTGATGGGGCAACAATCAAAAAGTATAAGAGTAGTTCATATAAGACTGTTATGACTGCAAATGAAGCAAAGGACGTTACTGAGCTTCTTAAGGGAGTATGTACATATGGTACAGCTTCTAGCAGCTTTAAGAATACCAAATACAAGGTTGCTGGAAAAACTGGTACAGCAGAGTATGACAATCAGGGCAATTGCAATTCATGGTTTGTTGGTTTCTCTAATCCAGACGATCCGGACATTCTTGTAAGCGTAGTTGTTGAGGATTCAAGCTCAAGTAACCTGACTGGTGTTAAGGTTGCTAAGAAAATTTTCGACGCATATTATAAGTAAAAGCAAAAATATCTTGAATAAACTTGAAATATACTTGAATTAGACATCAAATATTGCTATACTATGTTCAATGTTAGACACACCCAAGTCTTTGGACAGGAGGCAATTGCAATGGTAGAAGCAACAAGCTGTGGTGGTGTGGTAATCTTTAGAGGTAAGATCTTATTACTTTACAAAAATTACAGAAATAAGTATGAAGGATGGGTTTTGCCTAAGGGCACAGTCGAAAAAGGGGAGCAGTTTAACGAGACGGCTCTTAGAGAAGTGAAAGAAGAGACTGGTGTTTCGGCACAAATCATCAAGTATGTTGGTAAAAGCAACTACACATTTAATACTTCATATGATGTAGTGAATAAAGATGTTCACTGGTATCTTATGATGGCTGACAGCTATTATAGCAAGCCACAGAGAGAAGAGTATTTTTTGGACTCCGGTTACTACAAGTACCACGAGGCGTACCACCTTCTAAAGTTCCCTAATGAAAAGCAGATTTTAGATCAGGCTTACAGCGAATATACAAAGCTTAAGCAGAGTAATCTTTGGGGAAGTAAGAAGTATTTCTAAGAAGAAAACCTGAGTAATCAGGTTTTTTTCTTTATATTCATGTTAGTTGTCGAATGAATAATAATTGTTAGAGGAAAAAATATGAGCGTTAGCAGCAGGGGAACTGTCAGAGTTAAAAAGAAAAAGAAGAATAAGAAAAAGGATATTATACTAAATATTCTTATTGTTGTATTTGTAACAATATTTGTAGGTTCAGGTGGATATCTGTTCAAGTATTACTATGCTAGTCATAAGAATGAGTCCCAGGTCGAGGAGCTTAAGGAGCTGGTAGTTAAGACTAGCGAAGAGCCTACTACGGAGATTATTATCAATGAAAAGGGCGAGGAGGAAATTGTTCTAACTGATGATAATTTTGTAGAGGTTAATGGTAAAAAGATATTAAAGAAATTCGAGTCAATCTACAAGCAGAATAATGCTTTTGTTGGCTGGATCACAATCGATGATACTGAGATTGATTATCCGGTTGTTCAGACACCAGAGGATGAGGAGTATTATCTTAGAAAGGATTTTGAGGGAAATAAGAGTACTGCTGGTACACTGTTTGTAGATGCAAGCTCAATACTTTCAGTTCCATCAGACAATATTCTTATCTATGGCCATAATATGCACACTGGTAAGATGTTCCATGATATTCTTAAATATGAGGATGAACAGTATTATATCAATCACAAGTATATAAAGTTTGATACCATATATGGAGAGGGTACCTACGAGGTGATTGCTGCCTTCAAGTCTAACATTAAGCCTATAACTGATAATTCCTTCAAGTATTATCAGTTCTTTGATGCATCGGACGAGGCAGAGTTTGATGATTTTGTCACGAATTGCAAGGCACTGACACCTTATGAGATTAATACTACAGCAAAGTACGGAGACAAGCTTATTACACTGTCAACCTGTTCATATCATACGACAAATGGAAGGTTTGCGGTTGTTGCCAAAAAGATTAAATAGTGATTAGTATGTACCTGCTTCTAAGCATAGTCCTCTCTATTCACTAACACAAATTTTTGAGGGAATCTAAGCCCCCCATTCACTCGTTCATCCCTCTAAGGCGCGTCGCCTCCGCGAACTCGGAAAAAAGAAGGAGTCAAAATATTCTAAACTATTAGATATTTTGACTCCTTCTTTTTTCCTCAAACACACTTCGCGACGCGCCATGAACGGTTCAGGGGGGGCTAAGATTGCCAGCAAAAATTTGCGAAGCCGTTCATTAGAGAGGACTATGCTTAGAAGCAGACACGAGCGTTATAAAGTAGCTTATGATTGAATATCAAAAAAAAACAAGCTCTGAAACTGAGCTTGTTTTCTTATGCCGGTGGTGGGACTCGAACCCACACGCGGTCACCCGCAACAGATTTTG
>DCHE01000003.1:88700-105378 GCA_002314775.1 Lachnospiraceae bacterium UBA1760 | reverse complement strand
GCATCGTCTGCCATTCCGACACACCGGCGAATTACTTTGATTATGCTATCACAAACTTGGTTATATGTCAATATTATTAGGTTTATTATGAATGTGAATAGATTAATTATGAATGTAATCCTCGTTTCGGAATATGGAGTTAACTATCATTTCATACTCGGAACAATGCTTTGCCTTGAATAATTTCTTTACGTAGTTATCTGAATTAGTAAATGAATCTTTCATATAAGTCCATAATTCAAGCATTTTACTTACTACAGGTACCTCGCCTGAGAATCTTTCCTTGTATTCATTATAGACTGCATCATGGAAGCTTATTATTGTATCCTTTGAGACAGGAGATGACTCGGTAAGCTCATTAAGCATTCCGGGATTTCTTAGAATTCCACGACCAAGCATAACTGTATCGATAGAAGGACAAGTGTTAATGATATTATCCAGAGCATTTCTACTAATGATATCACCATTATAACAAAGCTTAATATCAAGAGCTTTTGTAGCAGCTATATATGCATCTAAATGTACCTTGCCTGAGTAGAATTCCTTTTGAAATCTTGGATGAATAATCAGCTCTTCAATACTGTATTTCTTATATACATCAAGTATTTCTTCCCATTCATAATCATCTGATATTCCAATCCTGGTCTTAATGGATATCTTGAGTGGACATTTGTCAAATATTTCATATAAAAACCTGTCAAGCATATCAGTATCATATAGCATACCGGCACCGCGCTTTTTTGTGACAACGGTTTTGGATGGACAGCCAAGATTTAGATTTACTGTATCATATCCGAATTCAGCTATTATATCAGCAAGCTTAAGAAAGTGCTCGGGGGTCTTTGAGAGAATTTGAGGAACAGTATTCATGCCTTCGTTACTTTCTCTGGAGAGCTCCATGATTTCCTTCATACCTATATTTGTATTGCTGATAAAAGGAATGAAATACTTGTCAAATGTGTGAAAGTATTTATTGTAATTGCGTCTGAAAATGTATGTGGTTATTCCCTCTAGGGGAGCCATGTAATAGTTCATGTGTACTCCTTATGATAATAGAATGATGATAGTATAATAACATAAAATCGGAATAAAAAATATGATGGATATATTTTTTGAATTGGTATAAAATAAATATAATGTTTCTTATTATTTGGAGGGACTTGCTTATGATAAAGAGAAAGGTAAAACAGAGACTTGACTATGAATTCAATGACCTTGTAATTAATCTGTCTAATAATTATAAGGATTTGGCCAGAGCAGCGCTGAAGAAGCTTCAGGCAACAGTAGAAGAACTTCATAATGATGGAAGCCTCAGTGATAAGGATTACTTAAAGCAAAAGGCAAAGGTTGATGATTACGCAAAACGTATGGAAGGGTATCATCATTAATGTTTGGCAAAGGACCACAAATGCTAAGAATTAGTAGCGTTTGTGGTCTTGTTATTTGGTTATTTTATAGCCTATAATTTGGCTATTTTCTTGACAAATAAATTCAGGAATAGTAGTATATTTAGTTAGTGAAAAAGCAAATGGAGGATTTACCATGAGACATAATTTTAAAAAGATTGAGCCAAAGTGGCAGGCAAAGTGGGAAGAGCAAAAGGCTTTTAATGCAGCTGATTTCAGCGATAAGCCTAAGTTCTACGGTCTTGTAGAGTTCCCTTACCCAAGTGGAGCCGGAATGCACGTTGGTCATATTAAGGCATACTCAAGCGTTGAGGTTATTTCCAGAAAGAGACGTATGCAGGGCTACAATGTACTTTTCCCTATCGGATTTGATGCATTTGGACTTCCTACAGAGAATTATGCTATAAAGACAGCAACTCACCCACGTGAGATTACTGATAAGAATATCGAGAGATTCTCAAATCAGTTAAAGAAGGTTGGTTTCTCCTTTGACTGGAGCAGAGTCATAGATACAACTGACCACAATTTCTATAAGTGGACACAGTGGATATTCCTTAAGATGTTTGAGAAGGGCCTTGTATTCAGAGATACAGCGCTTGTTAATTACTGTCCATCTTGTAAGGTTGTTCTTTCGAATGAAGATAGCCAGGGTGGTAAGTGTGATATCTGTCACAGCGATGTTGTACAGAAGCAGAAGACAGTTTGGTACTTAAGAATTACAGAGTACGCTGACAAGCTTCTTGATGGACTTAAGGATGTTGATTATCCTGCAAATGTTAAGCAGCAGCAGGAGAACTGGATTGGACGTTCAACTGGTGCATTTGTAAACTTCTCAGTTAAGGATACTGATGAGAAGCTTAAAATTTATACAACAAGACCAGATACACTTTTTGGTGTAACCTTTATGGTTATCGCTCCAGAGCATCCGCTTATTGATAAGTATGCTGACAAGATTAGCAATATGGATGCTGTTACTGATTACAGAACAGAGTGTACCAAGAAGACTGAGTTTGAGAGAACTCAGCTTGTTAAGGATAAGACAGGTGTTAAGCTTGAGGGTATCTCAGCTATCAACCCATTAAATGGCAAGGAGATCCCAATCTTCATCGCAGATTACGTAATGATGGGTTATGGTACTGGAGCTATCATGGCTGTACCTGCTCATGATCAGAGAGATTACGACTTCGCTAAGAAGTTTGGTATTGATATTATTCAGGTTATTAAGGGCGGAGACATCGAAGTTGAGGCTTATACAGGCGATGGCGAGATGATTAACTCTGATTTCTTAAATGGCTTCACCAAGAAGAAGGATTCAATCAAGAGAATGCTTGAGTACCTTGCTGAGGAAGGTATAGGTGAGGCAGGTGTTCAGTACAAGATGAAGGACTGGGCATTCAACAGACAGAGATACTGGGGCGAGCCAATTCCTCTTATTCACTGTCCAAGCTGTGGAATCGTAGCAGTTCCTTATGAGGAGCTTCCACTCGAGCTTCCTAAGATTGACAACTTTGAGCCAGGTGCTGACGGTGAGTCTCCACTTGCTAAGATTGATTCATATGTAAACTGCACTTGTCCAAAGTGTAAGGGAGCAGCTAAAAGAGAGACTGATACTATGCCACAGTGGGCAGGCTCATCTTGGTACTTCCTCAGATATATTGATCCAAACAATGATAACTCACTTGCAGATATGGACAAGCTTAACTACTGGATGCCAGTTGACTGGTACAATGGTGGTATGGAGCATGTTACAAGACATATGATCTACTCAAGATTCTGGCATCATTTCTTATATGATATCGGTGCTGTTAATACAGAGGAGCCATATGCTAAGCGTTCAATTCAGGGACTTATCCTTGGACCAGACGGCGAGAAGATGAGTAAGTCTAAGGGAAATGTCATCGATCCTCTTGATATTGTTGAGGAGTATGGTGCAGATACACTTAGAACCTACGTACTTTTCATGGGTGATTACGGCGCAGCAGCTCCATGGAATGACAGCTCAGTTAAGGGCTGTAAGAGATTCCTTGAGAGAGTAGCTGGACTTACAGATATGATTAAGGATGGAGAGGTTACCAAGGAACTTGAGGTCAAATTCCACAAGACTATTAAGAAGGTATCCTCAGATATAGAGGAGACTAAGTTCAATACTGCAATCGCAGCACTTATGGGACTTATCAATGATATTTATTCAAATGGTGGACTTACTAAGCCAGAGCTTATTACATTTATTAAGCTTCTTTGTCCATTTGCTCCACATCTTACTGAGGAAATCTACGAGGAGCTTGGTGGTGATGGACTTCTTTCACTTGCTGAGTGGCCAGAGTATGATGAGGCTAAAACTGTTGATTCATCAATGGAAATTGGTGTTCAGGTTAACGGTAAGCTTAAGGGTACTGTAGTATATCCAACAGGTGCAGATAAGGACACAGTACTTGACCTTGCAAAGAAGGTTTCAGGTGTTGCAACAGCTATTGATGGAAAGACAGTAGTTAAAGAAATATACGTTCCTAATAAGATTGTAAACATTGTTGTAAAATAATATTCAAGGGACTGGGATAATTAAATTGTTTCAGTCCCTTATAACATATGGAGGTAAATAATGTCAGAGGTTATTGAAACTGAAATTAATGAATTGGTTGATCTTATTCTTGATGACTATAAAAAGGATAGATTCATAGACAGGGTCAACAATTTTAATCAGATTGACAAGGATATCATTAAGGATATCATTTATAAGCTTCGTCAGATTTTTCTGCCTGGATTTTTCAGCAATAAGAAATATCACACATATACTGCTAAGAATAATCTCAGTATGCTCCTTGAGGATGTTATGTATAATCTGGAAAAACAGATTGTAATAGTGCTTCAGTATGATACTAATTTTAAGGATTCACATATTGAGAATATTTATGAAGAGGCTCATAGAATTTCTCTTGAATTCTTTAAGAAGATACCAATGATAAGAGAGTATCTTGAGACTGATCTTGAGGCCTTTTATGATGGTGATCCTGCTGCCTACTGCAAGGACGAAATTGTATTCTCGTATCCTGGACTTTTTGCGATTATGGTTAACAGAGTTGCTCATGAGCTTCATCTTCTGGGAGTTCCGCTTATTCCAAGAATTATGACAGAGTATGCTCATAGCCGTACAGGAATCGATATTCATCCTGGTGCCAAGCTTGGAAAGTATTTCTTTATCGACCATGGTACAGGTATCGTTATTGGTGAGACTACTGAAATTGGTAATAATGTTAAGATATATCAGGGTGTTACTCTTGGTGCGCTTTCTACAAGAGGTGGTCAGTCTCTTAAATCTAAGAAGCGTCATCCAACCATCGAGGATAATGTTACAATTTACTCAGGAGCATCAATCTTAGGTGGAGACACTGTTATTGGCCATGATGTTGTAATCGGTGGTAATGCATTTATTACCAAATCTATTCCAGCGGGAACTAAGGTTTCGATTAAACAGCAGGAGCTTAAGATGAACTAATTAATATGTAAATATAATCAATATTATTGATTTTTTATTTATTGATATTGTTATAATAAAAGGAGATATGTTTTATAACATATTTCCTTTTTTTATCTGTATAGATGTGTCAACTATTTAATTGTGTGAGGAGGTATACTGTGGGGTTTTTTAAAGATATTCTAAATAGTACAATAGGTGATAGCATAAGCAAGAGCATTTCAAAGGCTATGAATTCTTCTTCTGGAGATGATTCTGTTTCGGTAAATGAAATAGGAACTGATGCAGCCTCAGAGGACAAAGGCTCAGTTAACGGAGCAAGTGAAGCAGTTGTAAATTTTGATACTGCTTGTGACCTTAACTCTGATGCTGTTTTTAACACTGTTTTAGCAAATTATCCGAGGTGGAACTATTCAGCAGTTGAGAATGTGTCAACTTCAGATGAGGGCGATTACATTCAGGTATTACTTACAATGAGGTTAGATGATGATATTATTGAGAAATATCAGAAGGCTTTAAAGGAAAATGGATTTACCGGTGACTGGCAGATAATGAAAAAGAATATCGGTGGAAAAGAGCACTATGTTGATTTTTCATTTGTACAGGATGGAAATATTAATTATTTGATTTATAAATAATCATATTGGAAGATAAAATGAGTTATTAGGAGGTCAATTATGAAAAAATTTCTTACAATTATTATGGTGTCTGCGATGGCACTTTCCCTTGTGGCTTGTGGCAAGTCTGACAAGGAGGAAAAGACTACTGGTTCGGCAGTGACTACAACTGAGAGCAAGGGCTCGGACAATAATAACAGTGGCGGGGAGAATCAGTCTCAGACAAGTGCTGTGGAGAATGTATTTAGAGCAGCTACTTCATCTGCAACAGGTGCATATGCAACAATTACTGTATCAGCTGATGTAAAGATGGATGACACCTCTGCGTGGTTAGGTCTTTGCCCTGCAGGTAGGGATTACTTAAACGAAAGAGACGCTGATGATGTAGATGTGATATTCTTTTATGCAGATGACAGAGGTGAAAATGATCCTTATGTTTTTGCCTGTGATTTCAGCAGTGTTGAGGATGGAACATATGCATTAACTGTTTCTACATCAGACGATGAAGAGGTAGGATATGTTGCAATTCAGCTTAAAATGACAAAATCCGGTGAAAAGCTTACCTTTGATTTTGAAAATGCTAAGTTAAACGAGCGTCCTTCAAAGTAGAGTGATTATCATTTAATAATAAGTCTGGCATGAGCAGTAATATGCTTGTGCCAGTTTTTTATCTCAGAGTCTCATATATGAAAATTGTTTTTAGAAAATTGTTATTTGAAAATAATACTTAATAAATTATTAATATTTAATTGTTTGACATAGCTTGTTCAAATTGATAAAATATTTATAGAAATAGTGATTGCACAGATTGTGCAACTTTTTTATAGAGTTTAAAGAAAACGTTTCCAGAGTATTTCAGGTTTGGTATTATTATTATGTACACAATCACCTTCTTTATATTAATTTTGGTCGCGCGGTTTTTATAGGTTTTTCCTCCCTATAAAAATTGTGCGACCTTGTGCGTTAGCCAAATATGTAAAATATATAAGCTAGCTGTGGAATTTATATTTTTTATTGTTTTGAAGAAATTTTTACATAATTTAGATAATATTTTCTATATATTAATCATTAAAATGAGAATATATTTATAAAAGAGGATGAAACAAAGGTAACGGGTTTTGAAGAGATAAACTATATTAATAAGGAGTGGGTATATATAATGGATAGAATAAGCAGATTAATTGACAGGTTGGTTCAGTACGGTGTTGTGACAGGAATGATTGATGAATTTGAGGTAATATATGCTAGAAATCAGCTTCTTGACATGATGGGTGAGGATGAATACATAGAAGCAGACGGTGAGGCACCTTCTGTTAAGGAGGAAGACTTAGAGGATATACTAAAGGGCTTGCTTGACATAGCCTGCGAAAAGGGAATTATTGAGGACAGTATTGTATATAGAGATTTGTTTGACACAAAGCTTATGAATGCTCTTGTACCTAGACCATCAGAGGTTGTGCGTAAGTTTAACTCACTGTATGAAAAGTCACCAGAGGCTGCAACTGATTATTTCTATAAGCTTAGCCAGGATACAGATTATATTAGAAGATACAGAATTAAGAAGGATATGAGATGGTCAGTCAAAAGCGAGTACGGAGATATTGACATTTCCATTAATCTTTCAAAGCCTGAGAAGGATCCAAAGGCTATAGCTGCTGCCAAAAACGCAAAGCAGAGTGGCTATCCAAAGTGTCTTCTGTGCATAGAAAATGTTGGTTACAAGGGAAGGGTCAATCATCCAGCAAGATGTAACCACAGGATTCTTCCACTTACAATAAATGATACAGCCTGGGGCTTCCAGTATTCACCATATGTATATTACAATGAGCACTGTATTCTTTTTAATCAGGAGCATATTCCTATGAAGATTGAGAGAGCAACCTTCATAAAGCTTCTGGATTTTGTAAAGCAGTTTCCTCATTATCTTATTGGTTCGAATGCAGACCTTCCTATAGTTGGAGGTTCAATTCTTAGCCACGATCACTATCAGGGCGGACATTATGATTTTGCGATGGCAAAGGCAGAGTATGAGTCAAAATTTGAGATTCCAGGCTTTGAGGATGTTGAAGCTGGAATTATAAAATGGCCACTTTCGGTAATCAGAATCAGATGTAAGGATGATAAAAGATTAATAGATGCAGCAGACCATATATTAAATAAATGGAAGGCTTATACTGACGAGGAGGCATTTGTATTCGCTGAGACAGATGGAGAAAAGCATAATACCATAACACCTATTGCAAGAAAGAAGGGTGATAGCTACGAGCTTGATCTGGCACTTAGAAACAATATAACTACTCCTCAGTATCCAATGGGTGTATATCATCCACATGATGAATATCATCATATCAAGAAGGAAAATATCGGTCTTATCGAGGTAATGGGACTTGCCATACTCCCTGCGAGACTTAAGGATGAGATTAGCGAGCTTAAGACTGCAATTCTGAACAAAACCGACCTTAGGGCTACCGAAAGCCTAAAGAGTCATGCTGACTGGGCGGAGGAGTTCATAAAGAATTACGATGATATCAATGAAGAAAATGCTATGGATATTATTAAAAATGAAGTTGGAAAGGTATTTGTAAAGGTTCTTGAGGATGCTGGCGTTTACAAGTGCACTGAGGAAGGAAGAAAAGCATTTAAGAGATTTACAGACAGTCTGTAAACTAATGCTTGTTAGTAATGGGTATAAATACTAGTGATTATTAGAACTTATGGAGGTAATATGAAGGACGAGTTACTTAAGAAATTTGAAGAAGTATTTGGAGAAGCTGACAAAGCTAAGGTTTATTTTGCACCGGGACGAGTAAATCTTATTGGAGAGCATACAGATTATAACGGTGGACATGTTTTTCCATGTGCGCTTACTATTGGAACCTACGGTGCTGCTAGAAAAAGAGATGACAATATTCTTAGATTTTATTCACTTAATTTTGAGGAGGCAGGAGTTATTGAGTCATCACTTGATGATTTGAAGCCTTCTAAGGAAGCTGGCTGGACAAATTATCCAAAGGGAGTTATGTGGGCCTTTAAGGAGAAGGGCTATGATGTACCAGTTGGAATGGATTTAGTTCTTTACGGAACAATTCCAAATGGCTCAGGTCTTTCATCATCAGCAAGTCTTGAGGTACTTACAGGCTTTATCTTAAGAGATTTCTTTGGAACTGAGGTAACAAATCAGGAGCTTGCACTTATCGGACAGTATTCAGAGAATAATTACAATGGCTGTAATTGTGGAATAATGGATCAGTTTGCAGTTGCAATGGGTAAGAAGGATTCAGCAATTTTCCTTGATACTTCAGATTTATCCTTTGAATATGCAAATATTAATCTTCCGGATGCAAAGATTGTAATAACGAACTCAAAGGTTAAGCACAGCCTGGTTGATTCTGCATACAACAAAAGACGTTCAGCCTGTGAAATGGCACTTTCTGAGCTTCAGACAGTTTGCGATATCAAGGGTCTTGGTGACCTTACTTGTGAGGAGTTTGAGGCTAACAAGGCTATTATTAAGGATGATGAAAGAAGAGTTCGTGCTAAGCATGCAGTTTATGAGAACCAGAGAACCATAGATGCTGTTGCAGCTCTTAAGGAAAATGATATTGAAACCTTCGGAAAGCTCATGAATGCCTCACACATTTCGCTCCGAGATGATTATGAGGTATCCTGCGAGGAGATAGATATCTTAGTTGATCTTGCCTGGACAGTTCCTGGAGTAATCGGTTCAAGAATAACTGGTGGCGGATTCGGCGGATGTACTGTAAGTATTGTAAAGAATGAGTCTGTTGAAGACTTTAAGAGAGTTGTGACAGAGGGCTACAAGGAAAAGACCGGAAATGACTGTGAAATCTATGTTGTAGATATCGGCGATGGACCGGTAATTCTTTAAATATTAAGCAGGACATTTACTTTGGTTATTAATTTTACTGTTAAATTATGTCAGATTGTATTATTATGATATAAAATTTACATAAATCATTACAAATTTAATATAAATATAGAAAAGGGGTAGATATAATGAAAATATTAGTTACAGGCGGTACAGGTTACATTGGATCACACACATGTGTTGAGTTACTTAACAGCGGATATGAGGTTGTTGTATTTGATAATCTCTTCAATTCAAAGGAAGAGGTTTGTGACAAAATTATGGAGATTACTGGTAAGTCTGTAAAGTTTTACAAGGCAGACCTTCTTGATATTGAGTCGATGAGACCAGTGTTTGAGGAGAATCCTGACATTGCTGCAGTAATTCATTTTGCGGGTCTTAAGGCGGTTGGAGAGTCAGTTCAGAAGCCACTCTGGTACTATGAGAATAATATTGCTGGTACCTTAAATCTCTGCAAGCTTATGAATGAATACAACTGCAAGAAGATTATTTTCTCTTCATCAGCTACAGTTTACGGTTCACCAAAGACAGTTCCTATCACAGAGGACTTCCCACTTTCTACAACAAATCCTTATGGCTCTACAAAGCTTATGCTTGAGGGAATTTTATCTGATTTCTGTGTTCCTGATAAGGACTGGAGTGTAGTTTTACTCAGATACTTTAATCCGATTGGCGCTCATGAGTCAGGACTTATCGGCGAGGCTCCAAATGGAATCCCTAACAATCTTATGCCATATATTATGCAGGTTGCAGTTGGTAAGCTTCCAGAGCTTGGTGTATTTGGAGATGATTACCCAACACCGGACGGAACAGGAGTCAGAGATTACATCCACGTTGTTGACCTTGCGAAGGGCCATGTAAATGCAGTTGATAAGGTTACATCAACAACTGGTGTAAATATCTACAATCTTGGAACTGGAAATGGCTACAGCGTTCTAGATATTGTAAAGGCCTTTGAGGAGGCAAATGGAGTTAAGATTCCATATCAGATTAAGCCAAGACGTGCTGGCGATATTGCTACCTGCTACGCAAATCCTAAGAAGGCGAAGGAGGAGCTTGGCTGGGAGGCACAGTATGATCTCGAGAGAATGTGTAAGGATTCATGGAGATTTGCTAAGATGTACAACGAGGCAAATTCGTAAAATATGATTCAGTCATAAATGCTTATAAATATTAATACGATTATGAAAATAGGGGCTTTATAGCCTCTATTTTTATTTTATATGATTGGAAAGGATAATAGTAAAGGATAATAGGAAAGCCTTACGAGTGTTCAAATTACATTTTATACTTTATTCATTTGCAAATTTATGTTAAGATGTCCATATCTATATTTATGCCCTTTTTTGGTGCGCCCTAAAATGGATAAATCATTGTATTGTGAGGTTAATATGGAATCTGAAGATAAAGATATTGAATATGAAGAATATTATGAAGAATATGAGGAATATGACGAGGAAGAATTAGAAAAAAGAAGACTCGAGAAAAGAAGAAGGCTTAAGGAAAGAAGAAAGAGGGAGCTCTTAAGAAAGAAGAAGCAGAGATTTCTTGTTGTAAATATGGTAATTACTTTTATCATACTTCTTGTTGTGGGAGTGCTGGTTCTTAATATTCACTCTGATAAAAAGGAATTAAGAACAGAGGGAATTAAGTATCTTAACGAGGGAAAGTATGGAAAGGCTGAGAAGGCATTTACAGAGGCACTTGAGGAGAAGCAGTGGTTTTCAACAAAAATCGATAACGATATAAAGATGTATCTCGCAGAGTGCTATATGTACAGAGCTGAGTTTACTGAGGCTAATATGATTTACATAGAGCTTCAGGCCAAGAATACTGGCGATATTGATAACAATTATCTCTTAAAGCTTATCGAGCTTTCAGGGGCACTTATGAAGATGCAGAACAAGTACTACAAAGAAGCATATCCAGTGCTTAAGGAGAATGTTGAGGCTGGCAACAAGTCTATAAATATGTATCTTGCCACCTGCTACTATAATCTTGAGATGTACGATGAGATGGTACTTGCCTACAAGGAATATATAGCTGATTATGGTGTTAACACTTATGTTGCATATCAGCTCGCAACCTATTATCTTTCTGTAGATAACTATACAGATGCTGAAGCAATAATTAACAGTGGACTTTCTGCAAATGATGATGACTATCTGACTCAGGTTAAGTTCCTTGAGATTGTATATCTTGAGAAGACTAATCAGTATGAGCAGGCATGGATTAAGGTTAATGAGTATTTAAAGGCGAATCCAGACAGTGAGGCTGCAAAGAAGGAAAGAGATTTCCTTGATTCGAGAGTAAATATTGATCCTACTCCTGTAAATGGTGGCTCACAAGCAGAATAATAAAGGACAAGCATATGTTTGAAAATAAAGAAATTGAAGACAGAGTAATACTGATAGCAGTATCTCTTGGGAGTGTCGAAACTGAAGAGACTGAGTCTCTTTTAGACGAGCTTTCAGAGCTAGTATCAACTGCCGGAGGAATTACTGTAGGAAGACTTATTCAGAATAAGGCTGATTTTGATCACACTACCTATCTTGGTAAGGGAAAGGTGGAGGAGCTTAGAGATTTGATTTACGAGACAGAGGCAACTCTTGTTGTGTGTGATGACGAATTAAGCCCAATCCAGCAGAAAAATCTTGAAAATGCACTCGACATTGCAGTATTAGACAGAACTGCTGTAATACTTGATATATTTGCAAAGCACGCAGTGACTTCTGAGGGTAAGCTTCAGGTAGAGCTTGCTCAGCTTAGATACAGAGCTACAAGGCTTGTAGGCTCAAGAAGTGAGCTATCAAGGCTTGGTGGTGGTATTGGAACCAGAGGTCCGGGTGAGAAAAAGCTTGAAACTGATAGAAGAATTATTAAAAACAGAATTGCCCAGCTTTCTCATGAGTGTAAGGAGATTGAGGCTCACAGAGATGTGACAAGAAAGCAGAGAATGCAGGCTAGTATTCCTATTGTATCTATTGTTGGATATACTAATGCTGGAAAGTCGACACTTCTCAATAAGCTCACTGAGGCGGGAGTTTTAGAGGAGAATAAGCTTTTTGCTACACTTGATCCAACCTCGAGAACACTTTTACTGCCACAGGGCAAGAAGGTTATCATGACTGACACAGTTGGATTTATAAGAAAGCTTCCACATCATCTGATAAAGGCTTTCAAGTCAACTCTTGAGGAATCTCAGTATGCAGATATCATTTTGCATGTTGTTGACTGTACAAACCCTGACTGTGACAAGCATATAAGAACTGTTTATGAGACTCTGGATACACTTGGAGTAAAGGATAAGACAATAATTACAGTTTTTAACAAGGTTGATATGCTTTCTGAAGCACCAGCCATAAGAGATTTCAGAGCTGAGAAGAATTTCTTTATATCAGCAAAAAAAGGAACCTGTCTCACTGAGCTTCTGACAGCCATTGAGGATATTATAAATGACAATATGGAGCTGATAGAAAAGCTTATTCCATATCAAAATGCCGGAGTAATCAGCAAAATAAGAGATAAGGGTACACTTCTTTCAGAGGAGTACAGAGAGGATGGAATATTTGTTAAGGCATATATTCCTAAGGAGCTAAATATCTAACATGAAATTACCAGAGAAATTTATAGATGAGATGAAGGATCTTCTTAAGGAAGATTATGACAATTATATAGCATGCCTGGATAATCCCATGTACCATGCACTTAGAGTAAACACGCTTAAGATTTCTGTTGAGGATTTCTTAAAGATATCTCCATTTGAGCTTACTCCAGTGCCTTGGTGTAAGAATGCATTTTATTATGATGATGCAATATGTAAGCCATCAAAGCATCCTTATTATTACGCGGGACTTTACTATCTTCAGGAGCCAAGTGCAACACTGCCAGCTACAACGCTTCCTATTGAGGAGGGCGATATTGTTTTAGATATCTGCGCAGCACCTGGTGGAAAGTCCACAGAGCTTGCAGCTAAGCTTAAGGGTACAGGATTTCTTGTGTCAAATGACATCAGTGCATCGAGGGCAAAGGCACTTCTTAAAAACCTTGAGGTTTTTGGAGTGGATAATATGATGATATGCTGTGAGGCACCTAACACATTAAGCAAAGCATTTCCGGAGGGCTTTGATAAGATTCTTATTGATGCCCCTTGTTCTGGAGAGGGAATGTTCAGAAAATCCTATTCCATGGTTACAGCCTGGGAGCAAAATGGCACAGAGATGTTTGCAGGTATTCAAAGGGGCATTCTTAACGAGGTAGTTAAGATGCTTAAACCGGGTGGTATGATTCTTTATTCCACCTGTACCTTCTCGCAGCTTGAGGATGAAAAGTCAGTTGAATATCTCCTTGATTTGGATGAGAATCTTGAGATTGTTCCATTTGAAATGGCTGAGGGCTTTGTTTGTGGCAAGCCGGAATATACAGAATCAAAGGATGAAAGCTACAAATACTGTGCAAGACTCTTTCCGCATAAGATTAAGGGAGAGGGACATTTTACAGTATTACTAAAGGATAAGAGAGAGAAAGAGGATGGCATAAAAAATGACTACTTTATTAAACCCTCAAAGCTTCCAGAGGAGCTTAAAGATTTTCTCTCAAATATAAATAAAGACATGCCTTCTAGACGCTTTGAGATAAAGAAGGAAAAGGTTTACTTTATCAAGGAAGCCTGTCCTGATACAGAGGGGCTTAGAATATTAAGACAGGGTCTCTTGTTCGGTGAGATAAAGAAGAACAGATTTGAACCGAGCGAGGCACTTGCCATGAGCCTTAAGAAGGAGGAATTCAGACTTACACTTAATCTATCAAGAGAGGATGAGAGAGTGTTAAGATATCTTAAGGGAGAGACAATAGATATCACTGAGACTGAGGCGACTATAGAAGAAGGCTTTAAGGATAAGAAAAAAGAAGGATATATTCTTATTCTTGTTGATTCATTTCCACTTGGATTTGGTAAGCTTAAGAATGGAACCATAAAGAATAAATACCTGCCAGGATGGAGAATGATGTAGCTATGAATAAGGATTTGAAAAAGGAAAAAAAGAAGATTAATAAGGGTGATTACGGCTACGCAAGAAAGAATAAGAACACTAAGCTTATTCTTACACTTGGTCTTTTCCTTTGCATTTTAGTTGATGTTGTATTGGCTCTGATTATTTATCAGACGAGAAACACACTTCTCACTATTATTGCCTGTGTAATGTCACTGCCATTTGCGAAGATGCTTATAGGCTACTTTATGTGCCTTAGGTTTAAGCCTCTCAGTAAGGCGGAGTATGAAAAGACGGAGGAAGTGGCTAAGGCAAACAACGTTAAATTCTTATATGACATTAATATATCAAAATCGGAGGGAATTATGTTTTTCCCTTGCATTCTTGTATATAACAACAATGTAATTGCATATGTACCTGACGCTTCTTCAAATGATAAGAATCATAAGTACACAGAGTACTTAAAGATGTCCTACGAGGGACTTAAGTTTAAGTACAGAGTACTAGTGGTTTCTAGCTTGGACAGGCTCGACAGGGAGATTAAAAAGATAAACGAGCCATCTGAGGATGACAAAAAGGTTGACAGATACATTGCAAAGCATTTGATAGAGCTTACTTATTAGACAGAATATTTCATAGATTATATTTCTTAAGAACATGAGGCGATTTTTATGGTAGAAATCTTAATTGATAAAAATGAAGCAAATCAAAAAATGAAAAAACTCCTGTTTAAGTATCTGGATTTGGCACCGCAGTCATTTGTTTACAAGATGCTTCGTAAGAAGAATATTGTATTAAATGACAAAAAGGCCACGGGGGAAGAGATACTTAGCATTGGAGATTCTGTCAAATTATATTTAGCAGATGATACTATTTTAAAATTTAGGAAGGATAAAAGACACGAGGTGAATATGATGGATGTAACAGAATTAGAAGTAGTTTATGAATCAAAGGATATATTAATTGTTAATAAACCGTATGGAATTCTTTCTCAAAAGGCTAAGGACGATGATTATTCAATGAATGAGAAGATTATAGACTACTGTATTCTTAAGGGAATTGTTACAGAAAAGCAGCTTGAAACATTCAGACCTTCAGTATGTAACAGATTAGATAGAAATACTTCAGGACTTCTTCTGTGCGGAATTTCTCTCGAGGGCAGCAGATACTTAACAAAGATTATCAGAGAGAGAAGGATTGACAAGGATTATTACGCTATAGTTCATAAGACCTTTGAGCATGAGACAAGAATCTCAGCATACCTTTACAAGGATGAGGAATTAAATAAGGTTGACGTTATCAGTGAGGAAACCTACGTGCTTAAGGGAATGCCAAAGGAGTACGAGAAAATCGAGGCAATCTATGAGCCAGTTGAGTTTAAGAACAGCTACACCTTACTAAAAATAAGACTTCTCACAGGAAAATCTCACCAGATAAGAGCTCATCTTGCATTTCTTGGCTATCCTATTATCGGTGATAACAAGTATGGCAACAAGAATTTAAATGAAACCTTCAGACAGAGATTTGGTCTAAGACACCACCTGCTTCATGCAGGAGAGGTAACCTTCCCTGCCGGAGATGGAAAAGAGAAGTTTGATTTTTCAGGCAAGACCTTCCACAGTGATCTTCCATGGATGTTCCAGATTATCTGGAACCAGATGTAATTGGAGATAAGACATGGCTACCTGGAATTCTAGGGGACTCAGAGGTTCAACCTTTGAGGAGTTAATCAATAAAACTAATGAGGTTTACAGGGATAAAAAGCTTGGGCTGGTTCAGAAAATACCCACACCAATAGTTCCCGTACACTTCGATACTGAACAGAGAGTTATAACAAAGGCCTTCTTTGAGAAGGATTCAACAGTAGATTATATCGGTGTTATTCAGGGGGTTCCTGTGTGCTTCGATGCGAAGGAGTGCAATAAGGATACATTTTCCCTCCAGAATATTCATGAGCATCAGTACAAATTCATGGAGGAATTTGAGGCTCAGGGAGGGGTTTCGTTTCTGCTTATTATGTTTACTGAGAGAAATGATTTCTACTATATGCCTTTTGTTGAACTAAAACGTTATGTTGAAAGAGTAAAAGAAGGACATCCAAAGAACTTCAAGTATCTTGAACTTTCGGATGATTACTTCCTTAAGTCAGAGGGAGGAGCTATTGTTCATTATTTAAAGGGCCTTAGCATAGATCTTTCTAGTAGGGAGGAACCATCATGACTAAGGTCATGATTATGCATGGTTCCGACCGACCTGTCGCAGTATGTCCCACGCAAGTGGGAGTTGGCTGCGACCTACATATT
>DCHE01000003.1:86653-88654 GCA_002314775.1 Lachnospiraceae bacterium UBA1760 | reverse complement strand
TACATATTTATACGAGAAAGGGGAATAATATGTTTGATTATTACAGAGTGGCAACTGTCGTGCCTGATATAAAGGTGGCAGATGTAGGTTACAATAAAAATGAGATATTAAAACAGATTGACACAGCATTATCCTATGATGCTTCAATTATAGTTACACCTGAGCTTGCACTTACTGGCTATACCTGTCAGGACTTATTCTTCCAGACAAGCCTTATTGACGAGGCAATTGCTGCAGTGAAGGATATTATGGATTATTCCATTGGAAAGAAGGGCATAATTGTTTTGGGTGCTCCTGTCAGATTTAAGGGACAGCTCTACAATGGTGCTTATGTAATTAGCAGTGGAATTTTATATGGAGTTTCCTTAAAAACCTTCCTTCCAAATTACAATGAGTTCTATGAGAAGAGATGGTTCTCATCTGCAATGGATATGGATACTCAGTTTGTGGCTATCTCCGACCTTGGCTTCGATATTGCTCTTGATAAGCAGTATATGGTTATGATTGGTAACAGGATTATCTATAATGTTAAGAGCTGCCTTACATTTGGTATTGAAATCTGCGAGGATCTGTGGGCACCAATTCCACCTGCATCGATTCTTTCTCTCGCTGGAGCCCAGATGATTTTAAACCTTTCTGCAAGCAATGAGACAATCGCTAAAAGAGAATATAGAAGAGGTCTTGTTAAGCAGACCTCAGCAAACAATATGTGTGAGTACGTTTATGTATCTGCAGGTGCTTCTGAGTCCACACAGGATCTTATCTTTTCCGGCCACAGCATAGTCTGCGAAAATGGCAGCGTGATTAATGAGAACAAGGAATTTATTGCAAATGACTACATGATGATTGCAGATTGTGACCTTGAAAAGATTAAAAAGGACAGAATTAAGGGTAAAACCTTTAAGGATTGCAGTACCTTCTTCAAGGAGATGAAGAAGGATGTAAAGGAGGTATTTATATCTTGTGACTGCCTTTTTGATTCAGACGGCAGATATTACAAGGTTGCAAAGCATCCATTTACACCTTCTAAAAAGGATAAGAGACTTCAGAGATGTAATGATATATTTGATATGCAGGTTGGAGGACTTGCGAAAAGACTTCAGGTTACGGGCTGTAAGCCGGTTATTGGAGTTTCAGGCGGCCTTGACTCAACCCTTGCACTTCTTGTTGCTGCAAAGGCTTTAATTAAGCTTGGCAGACCTGCTAGTGATTTGGTAGCTATTACAATGCCGGCTTTTGGTACAACCGACAGAACGTACAATAATTCCCTTAAGCTTATGGAAAAGCTTGGAGCAGATGTTCACATCATTAATATAAAGGATGCCTGTGTTCAGCATTTGAAGGATCTTGGAAGAGATCAGTCCGTAAAGGATGCGACCTATGAGAACACCCAGGCACGTGAGAGAACCCAGATTCTTATGGATTATGCCAATATGGTAAATGGTCTTGTTGTTGGAACTGGTGATCTTTCTGAGCTTGCTCTTGGATGGTGTACCTACAATGCAGACCAAATGAGTATGTATGGTGTAAATGCAAGTATTCCTAAAACACTTGTAAAATGGATGATTGACAGTGTAATCCAGACAGAGATATTCCCTTCATGTACAGAGGTTCTTCTCGATGTAATTGACACTCCAATCAGCCCTGAGCTTCTTCCACCTGATGAGAATGGCAATATTGCTCAGAAGACAGAGGACACCGTTGGACCTTACGAGCTTCACGATTTCTTCTTATACTACGTTATGAGATATGGCTTTGCACCAGATAAGATTTTCTACATGGCTAAAAGAGCCTTCAAGGATGTGTATGACCAGGATACAATCCTCAAATGGATGAAGGTGTTCTACAGAAGATTCTTCAACCAGCAGTTTAAGAGAAGCTGTATGCCTGATGGAGTTAAGGTTGGTTCAGTATGTCTGTCACCAAGAGGAGACTGGAGAATGCCAAGTGATGCCTCAGCTCGCGATTTCCTTAATATGCTTGAAAACTTGTAAATTAAAT
>DCHE01000003.1:84845-86564 GCA_002314775.1 Lachnospiraceae bacterium UBA1760 | reverse complement strand
AAGATGCTTCGCAGGCCCTGTCTTTGTTTGTGTAAAGCCCATAATACTAAATAAAAATAATAAAAGACGCATAAATTTGCGTAAAAAACATCGAATATTTGTTCGCTCGAGCCTTGACAAACGAACAAATATTCGATATTATATACACATAACAAACAGATGTTCGCGCGACTGGTATTTATTTTAATTATTTAGTTTATTTAGTTTATTTAGTGCCTAGTAGGGGCTATGTGGAGGAAGAATTATGGAACAGGTTGTTACAAGAAATAATTATAATACTAATAATAGCTGTATCAGACTTTTTGATGTTAATGATTATAGAGATATTAGATGCGCAGTTGGAAGCACAGTTTCAAGAGGAAGCAGATATATTAATAAGGCTGATAATAAGGCTGGTAATAAGGCTGGATCTGGTAAGAGAGTTAGTGCTGGTTCGAGAAGTATGGTGAAGGCTTCAGGCAGCTCGAGAAGGCGTGAGGCTTCTGCAAGAAGAGTCAGGGAGGCAAGGAATGCTAACATTAAGCTTGCAGGTCTTGTTATCGTACTTGTGATAGGTATATTGCTGGTATTTGCAGCTAAGAATCCTGGAAGCGATGCTTCAGCAAGTACATATAAGGAGAAGTATTTTACAAGTATAAGAGTTGAGAGTGGTGATACACTTTGGGCAATTGCTGACAGATATGAGGACAGTATTGAGGTTAGCAAGGCAGATTTCATCGAGGAAGTTAAGAGTATAAATAACTTAAAGGGTAGCAGAATCGACTACGGTGCAAGAATCGTTATCCCTATCTACAAATAATCAGCCCTCACTTTATTTCACTATATATCATTTTTATCCCCAGGTGACTATTGACTTTAGCATCTGGGGATTTTTCTGTTTAAATTATTTGTTATTTGTGCTATTATCAACTATGTATGTATATTTGATAGAATAATAATTTATACGAGGAAAAATGCTATGGATGAAAGAAAAAGTATCTATGATATTTCAGAACTTAACCTGACAGAACATGAGGAAAGTGCTCCTTTTAAAGAGCCTGAAAGACAGAATTATTACATCGAACAGTGTAGGAATTATATTGAGCTGGTTAAGAAGCTGAGAGGAAAGGACCTTACATATTCAGTTGTGACATTTGGATGTCAGATGAATGCACATGATTCGGAGAAGCTTAAGGGAGTTCTTGATAAAATTGGATATACTGAGACGGAGTCTGAGAATGCCGATGTTGTAATTTACAATACATGCACCGTAAGAGAGAATGCCAATAAGAAGCTTTATGGCCATCTTGGTCATCTTAAGAAAACAAAGTCTGAAAATCCTGATATGATAATCGGTCTTTGCGGCTGTATGATGCAGGAGCCTTCTGTAGTTGAAAAGCTTAAAAAGAGCTACAGATACGTAGATATTATATTTGGAACCCATAATATATTCAGCTTTGCAGAGCTTTTATACAGAAAGCTTACTGGCGAGAAGATGGTAATAGAGGTACTGAAGGAAGCAAAATGCCAGGTTGAGGCACTTCCACAGAAGAGAAAATACTCCTTTAAATCCGGAGTGAATATCATGTACGGATGCAACAATTTCTGTACCTACTGCATAGTTCCTTATGTAAGAGGAAGAGAGAGAAGCCGAACACCAGAGGAGATTTTAGGTGAGATTAAGGCACTTGTCAGTGATGGAGTAATCGAGGTTATGCTTCTTGGACAGAATGTAAATTC
>DCHE01000003.1:82768-84822 GCA_002314775.1 Lachnospiraceae bacterium UBA1760 | reverse complement strand
TACGGAGTTAATTTTATAGGTGAAAGCACCATTCTTTCAGAAAAGCCTGATTATGATTTTCCGGATTTACTAAGTGATGTATGTAAAATTGAGGGACTGAAGCGTGTTCGATTTATGACAAGCCATCCAAAGGACTTATCAGACAAGCTTATTGAGGTGATTAAAAATGAACCGAAGGTTTGCAGACATATACATCTGCCGGTACAGTCAGGTTCATCTAATATTCTCAAGGTTATGAACAGAAGATATGACAAGGAGAGATACCTTGAATTAGTTGAGAAGATAAAGACAAATATCCCAGAGGCATCACTCTCAACAGATATTATGATTGGATTTCCTGGTGAGACTGAGGAGGATTTCCTTGAAACTCTCGATGTGGTTGAAAAGGCAAGATATGACCAGGCATTTACGTTCATTTACTCAAAGAGAACTGGCACACCAGCTTCTGTAATGGAGAATCAGGTGCCAGAGGATGTAGTGAAGGACAGATTCGACAGACTCCTTAAGAGAGTTAATGAAATAGCTGATGAGAGAACCAAAAGATTAGAGGGAAAAACCGTAAGAGCGCTCGTTGAGGATGTAAATGATCACGACAGCGAGCTTGTAACAGCCCGTCTCGATAACAATTTACTTGTACACTTTAAGGGCGATAAGAGCCTCATCGGAAGTATGGTAGAGGTTAAGCTTCTAGAGGCAAAGGGCTTCTACTACATGGGAGAAATGGAGTAAATAATGGCACTTACAAATGAACAGCTAAATAAGCTTTCACCTATGATGCAGCATTACCTAAAGGTTAAGGAGGAGCACAGTGACTGTGTGATATTTTACAGAGTCGGTGACTTCTACGAGATGTTTTTTGATGATGCCGTTGAGGTTTCAAAGGCTATTGAGCTTACACTTACAGGAAAAGAATGCGGACTTGATGAGAGAGCACCTATGTGTGGTGTTCCATTTCATGCTGCAGACGTATATATTGCAAGGCTTATTGCACTAGGCTACAAGGTTGCAGTGTGTGAGCAGGTTGAGGATCCTAAGCTTGCCAAGGGGCTTGTTTTGAGAAAGGTTATAAAAATTGTAACTCCGGGAACAAATATGTCAGATCCCCTAAACTCAGACGCTAAGAACAACTACCTTGTGAGCCTTGGTTATCTTGATGGAAAGTACTCAATCGCGGTGACAGACGTTTCAACTGGCGTATTTATGACAGCCATGCTTAGTAGTAAGCAGGAGTTACTTGATGAGCTTAACAAGTTTGAACCATCTGAGATAATTCATTCAAGTGACGTGGATATGTCCTCAAATGATATCAAAAATCTTTGTGAAAAGCTTAATATCAGGGTTAGTGATGTGCCAGATTTTTACTATGATATGGAATCTGCCAAAGACACCCTAAAGAGACATTTTCACGTATCAAGCTTAGAGGGACTTGGACTTAAGGATTTTCCGGCACTAGTGATTGCTAGTGGAGCCCTGCTTCAGTATTTGCTTGATACTCAGATGACGGCTTCAACACAGATTACCGAAATCAGGATATATTCAGTGAGTCAGTACATGGTGATTGACTCCTCAACAAGAAGAAATCTTGAGCTTACCGAAACCATGAGAGATAAGCAAAAGAGAGGCTCGCTTCTCTGGGTGCTAGATAAGACTAAGACAGCCATGGGTGCCAGAAAAATCAGAGAATTTGTCGAGCAGCCACTTCTTAGAAAGGACTCCATCGAGGAGAGACTTGATGCGATTGAGTGCATCAATGACAACGTAATTACAAGGGATGAGCTTAGGGAATACTTAAACTCAATCTATGATTTGGAAAGACTTATGACAAGGATATCCATTGGAACAGCGAATCCAAGGGATTTACTTGCATTTAAAACCTCAATCGCATATCTGCCATACATAAAGAATTTAATCTTCGAGTTCCACGACGGAATATTTGGCGAGATGTATGAGGGCTTTGATACACTTAGCGATTTACATGAGCTTATTGAAGGTGCAATTTCTGAGGATGCACCTATAACCATCAAGGAAGGCGGAATCTTTAAGCCTGGCTATAG
>DCHE01000003.1:55489-82607 GCA_002314775.1 Lachnospiraceae bacterium UBA1760 | reverse complement strand
TTTAAGAACCTTGTTCCGGACTATTTTATAAGAAAACAGACACTTACCAATGCCGAGAGATATACAACAGATGAGTTAAATGAGCTCTCAGGAGTGATTCTCGGTGCCGAGGATAAGCTTTTTGGTACTGAGTATGATGCCTTTGTCTCGCTTAGGGACGAGCTTGCTCTTTCGATTAAGAGAGTAAAGGATACTGCGGCTACCATAGCTTATATTGACGCACTTCAGTCCCTTGCCTATGTGGCAGAGAAGAATCATTATGTTAGACCTCTTCTCAATGAAGAGGGAGTTATAGATATTAAGGATGGAAGACATCCGGTAATAGAGAGAGTTATCGATAAGGATTCATTTGTGCCAAATGATACCTTCCTCGACGGAATTGGCAACAGAATTTCAATCATTACAGGTCCTAATATGGCAGGTAAATCAACCTATATGAGACAGACTGCTCTTATCGTTTTGATGGCTCAGATTGGCTCCTTTGTGCCTTGCCGTGAGGCTGATATATGTATATGTGACAGAATATTTACAAGAGTAGGTGCCAGCGATGACCTTGCATCAGGACAGTCAACCTTTATGGTTGAGATGAATGAGGTGGCGAACATCCTTAGAAATGCCACAAGCAAGTCTCTTATTGTTCTTGATGAGATTGGACGTGGAACCTCAACCTTTGACGGGCTTTCAATCGCCTGGGCGGTGGTTGAGTATATTGCAGACAGCGATATTCTTGGTGCTAAAACTCTTTTTGCAACACATTACCATGAGCTTACAGAGCTTGAGGACAAGCTCTCATCTGTAAATAACTATTGTATAGCCATTAAGGAAAATGGCGATGACATTGTTTTCTTAAGAAAGATTATCCCTGGTGGAGCAGACAGAAGCTACGGTATTCAGGTTGCAAAAATTGCCGGAGTGCCAAATGCAGTTATTGAAAGAGCAAAGGAGATTTCTGACATTTTGCTTGAGCAGGATACAACAGGCAATGTCAAAAAGATTGAGACAGGTAAGAGCTATAAAAAGCAGAGCCCTAAGAAGAAAAAGGATGACTATGGCCAGCTTTCACTCTTTTCATCTGCAGAGGAGATGAGCATAGCAGCGGAGCTTAAGAACCTTGATTTAAACAACATGACTCCTGTAAAGGCCATGCTTTATTTGCAGGAATTAAAGGATAGATTATCATGATTAAAATTCTTGATCAAAACACAATAGATAAGATAGCAGCAGGAGAGGTTATTGAAAGACCTTCTTCGGTTGTTAAGGAGCTTGTAGAAAACTCAATCGACGCCGGAGCAACAAGTATTACAGTTGAACTTAAGGATGGTGGAAAGACCTACATAAGAATAACTGACAACGGCTGCGGAATCGAAAAGGACGAGGTCAGGCTTGCCTTAATGCGTCACGCTACAAGTAAGCTTTCGGATGCCGAGGGACTCAGCCATCTGACAACCCTTGGTTTTAGAGGCGAGGCTTTGTCAACGATATCTGCAGTTTCTCAGACTGAGATGATAACAAAGACCAGAGCAAGCTTGACCGGAGTTAAATACGTGATTCACGGCGGAAAGGAGCTTGAGCTTTCTGAGACGGGTGCCCCAGATGGAACAACCTTTATTATCAAGAATCTGTTCTTCAACACGCCGGCAAGACTCAAGTTTTTAAAGTCCAATATGACAGAGGGCTCTTACATAAATGATCTTGTTGTAAGACTTGCCCTTTCACACCCAGATATCAGCCTAAGACTTATTTCAAATGGAAAAAATGTGGTTGAAACCTCTGGAAACGGGAAGCTGAGAGAGGTTATCTACAGCATTTACGGCAGAGATATCACTAAGAACATGCTTGAGGTTGACTATGCTGATGAGAACATCAGGATTACCGGATATATCGGAAAACCATTTATTTCAAAGGGAAACAGAGGCTTTGAAAATTATTTTATAAACGGAAGATTTATCAAATCCAATATAATTAACAGAGCGATTGAAGAGGGTTATAAAACCTTCATTATGCAGCACAAGTTTCCATTTACAGTGCTTAACTTGAGCCTTCCTACTGAGGAGTGCGATGTTAATGTTCATCCGACAAAGATGGAATTTAGATACAATAATGAAAAGGCTCTTTTCCATGCGGTGTATCATGCTGTTTCAGATGCTTTAAGCAAGAAGGAGATAATTCCTGACATGGCTGAGAGGTACGACAGGCCTGCTACGGCAAGCTATGAGAGATCTAAAAGCAAGGAAGATAGTGCCAAGGCAAATCCTTGGACGAGACCTTCTGCTAATAGCCCGGTATCTGAAAATGTTAATAAAGTTAACAACAATGCACCTGAAAAGGGAAGGATAGAAAGCCAAATAACATCAAAGAGTCAGGCATCAGACAGAGCAAAATCAGTAAATAACCCTATACATGATAAGGGAAGGATGTCGATTACAGGCACCTTTGATATCCTGGAGGCTATGCTTCCTAAGGAGTTTAGAGAGAAGCTTTCAGATTCAAGGGATACATCCGCTTCTGATAAAAAAGATACTGTTGAAGTAAAAAATGATGTCAACCTTGTAGAAAATGATGAAGCAATTAAGGATGAAGAAATTCAGAATGAAGTAATTCAGAATGATAGCATCTTAGATGATAACGTAGTGAAGGAAGAAGCAAGCTACAGCGCTAATTCCAGTGATAATCAGGATTTCTCCCAGCAGGAGCTTTTTAATGACATCTTTCTATCTAAGGAAGCAGTTTCGCATCATAAGATAATCGGTCAGGCATTTGATACCTACTGGATTACAGAATTTGATGGAGCTCTTTATATCATGGACCAGCATGCGGCTCATGAAAAGGTGAATTACGAAGCATTTTTAAAGGACTTCAAGAACAAGGAGATAATCTCCCAGATGATTTACCCGGCTGAGATTATTTCTGTTTCGAATGTTGAGAAGGATGTTATACTTGAAAACCTTCAAATCTTCCAAAGAGCAGGATTTATGATAGAGGAGTTTGGTGGAAATGAATTCAGACTTCAGGGACTTCCATTTAACTCCTACGGTCTTTCGGCAAGGGATATATTTGAAGAATTCCTCTCATCTTTGCTTGATTCAGTAAATGGAAGCCACATTACGGAGGATATATTTGTAAGAAAGATTGCATCAATGTCCTGTAAGGCGGCAATAAAGGGAAATCAGAGAATTTCTATTAAGGAGGCAGGGCAGCTGATAGAAAAGCTGTTAACCCTTGACAATCCATACACCTGCCCACATGGAAGACCAACACTCATAAAGCTTACAAAGGAAGAACTTGAAAAGAAATTTAGAAGAATTGTGTAGCTAATACATAAAAAGGACGAACTATGACTAATGATAGACCACTTGTAATAATAACCGGGCCGACTGCTGCCGGAAAAACAGAGCTTTCAGTAAGACTGTGTGAAATGATTTCCGGGGAAATAATCTCTGCAGATTCCATGCAGGTTTATACAGGTATGGATGTTGGTACGGCAAAGGTTACCAAGGAAGAAATGCGTGGAATTAAGCATCATATGATTGATATATTTGATCCCTTTCATGAATTTAACGTGTCTGAGTTTAAGGAACTCTCAAAGAAATATGCAAAGGATATAACCGATAGAGGCGGAATTCCTGTTGTTTGTGGCGGAACAGGCTTTTACATACAGGCGCTTCTCTACGATATTGATTTCAAGGAGGAGGAGTCTGACGGTTACAGGGAGAAGCTTAGGGAAATTGCTGAAAAAGCGGATGGAGCAGATATTCTCCACAATATGCTTTCTGAGGTAGATAAGGAGTCAGCAGCAGCTATTCACAAAAACAATGTTAAGCGAGTAATAAGGGCACTTGAGTATCATCATAATAATAATGCCAAGATATCTACTCACAATGAGGAAAGCCATAATAAGGAGGCATACTATAATGCAGTTTATTTTGTGCTTACTATGGATAGAGATAAGCTCTATGAGAGAATCGACAGGAGAGTCGATATTATGGTAAAAGAGGGCCTCTTTGAGGAGATGGAGGGGTTAATTAAACTGGGTCTAAATCGGGATAACATTTCTATGAAGGGAATTGGCTATAGAGAGCTGTTTGATTATTTCGACGGAATCATAACAAGAGAGGAAGCGATTGAAAAAATCAAGCTTGATACAAGACATTTCGCAAAGAGACAGCTTACCTGGTTTAAACGTGAAAAGAATGTGATTTGGGTTGACAAAGACGGCTTTAGTAACGATAATGAGATACTTGAATATATGCTCTTGGAGCTTAAGAATAAAGGGATTATTAACTAGATTAATAATATATTAATAAAAAATATAACAAATAAAAAGATAGCTTATGTAAACTATTATACAGTGTTTTATTACGGCTATCATAGTTGGAGGAAACTTGGAGGAAACTACCTTGGATAAATTAAAGGAATACTATCTTTCTCTCGGAATTGATGAGAAGGTTTACGATTACTGCAGCAGCATGGAGGATAAGCTTAAGGAGAGATTTGATGCAATCGATAAGGTTGCAGAGCAAAATCAGGTTAAGGTTATTAAGGCCATGCAGGAGAACAGATTTGCGGAGAATCATCTTCACGGTTCAACCGGTTATGGATATACTGACGAAGGACGTGATACCTTAGAGAAGATATATGCAGACATTTTCCACACAGAGGATGCCCTTGTAAGGCAGCAGATTACCTGTGGAACACATGCACTTACCGTTGCACTTTTTGGAAATTTAAGACCGGGAGATGAGATTTTATCAGTTGCCGGCAAGGTTTACGATACTCTTGAGGGTGTAATTGGTGTAAGACCTGAAAGAGGTTCACTTGCAGAGTATGGTGTTACCTTTAAGCAGGTTGATCTTTTGCCGGATGGTTCCTGGGATTATGATGGAATTAAAAATGCTATAAATGAAAAAACAAAGCTAATTGAGATACAGAGGTCAAAGGGCTATGATGTAAGGCCAACCTTATCTGTGGCTCAGATTGGCGATATCATTAAGTTTATTAAGGATATTAAGAGTGATGTCATCTGTATGGTAGACAACTGCTACGGCGAGTTTGTTGACGTTATTGAGCCTTCAGATGTCGGAGCCGACATGGTGGTCGGTTCACTCATCAAAAATATAGGTGGAGGAATTGCTCCAATTGGTGGTTACATCTGCGGAACAAAGGAGTGCGTTGCAAATGCTGCAACAAGACTTACAACACCAGGACTGGGAAAGGAAGTTGGAGCTTCAATGTCAGCAACACGCCAGTTTGCACAGGGACTTTTTCTTGCACCAACAGTTACGGCAGCAGCCTTAAAGGGGGCAATTTTTGCTGCAAATGTATATGAGGGACTTGGCTTTAAGGCCGTTCCAAATGCAACTGAGAAAAGACATGACATTATTCAGGCTGTTGAGCTTGGTACTCCAGAGCTCATCTGTGCCTTCTGTGAGGGTATTCAGAGTGCAGCACCTGTGGACAGCTATGTTACACCTGTGCCATGGGCAATGCCTGGATACGACAGCGAGGTAATAATGGCAGCAGGAGCATTTACTTCCGGCTCATCCATTGAGCTCAGTGCAGATGCACCACTAAAGGAGCCATACGCTGTATACTTCCAGGGTGGACTTACTTACCAGCATGCAAAGTTTGGTATAATGATGTCATTACAGAAAATTGTGGATAAAAACCTTATTGTATGGTAAAATAATTTGACATTTTTGAAAGGATATGGGAAATGGCAAAGATAGCTAATAAAAATGGTTGGACACTACTTATAATTATGCTCTGCGGATTGGTTCTTGGGGGCTTTGTGGGTTACCTTTGTAGGGATATTTCATTTCTGAGCTGGTTAAACTATGGACAGACCTTTGGTCTTTCCTCACCTGTTGTGCTTGATTTGGGAATAATAGTACTTACCTTTGGACTTACAATTACAATCAATCTTGCAAGTATTCTTGGTATAATAATTAGTATTCTTATATACAAGCTACTATAATTATAGTGTTCTTTTCATACGTCGGAGAGGTAATGAATGTATGAAAGGAAGATACCTATGTCAATTATCAAAATAAATGATATGGCCGCATGTGAAAGGCCATATGAAAAAGCTAAAAAATACGGAGTCAGTTCTCTAGGAGATGCAGAATTAATAGCAATACTTCTTAGGAGTGGCTCAAGGGAGAGTAATGTTATAGACATTGCACAGCTGATACTTAATTCACACCCGGTTTATAAGGGCTTATCCGGACTCAATTACCTGACTGAGAAGGAACTCACTAAAATTAAGGGAGTGGGAGAGATTAAGGCATGTCAGATTATGGCGCTTTGCGAACTTTCGAAGAGGATGGCGCGAACTTCATTTAAGTCACGTATTACATTAGACTCTCCAGAGGCTGTAGCGGATTATTTCATGGAAAACATGAGATATCTTGCGAAGGAAAGAATGTATGCACTGTTTTTCAATGGCTCAAATGCCCTTGTCAAGGAGATAATGATATCAGAGGGAACAGTAAATGCTTCCCCAGCATCCCCAAGAGAAATTTTTATAGAAGCTCTTAAGTATGATGCTGTTAGTCTGATTCTTGTGCATAATCACCCATCGGGAAATCCTGAGCCAAGCAATGCAGATATAGTTGTTTCAAAGAAAATAAAGGCGGTAGGAGATATGCTTGGAATAAAGCTGCTCGACCACATTATTGTGGGAGATATGAGATACTCCAGCCTGGTTGAAAGAGGTTTGCTCTAGATGAAAATCAATAAGAAAAAAGACATTAATCCTAAATATCTTTTACTGTTTTTTTCAGTAATTAGTTTGATTTTACTATTCATTTCATATTTTAGTCCTGCAAGCATACGTCCGATAAAGGAGTATATGGGTAAGCTCGTTATTCCTATGCAGCAGGGTGTAAATCGTATAGGTGAGTGGTTTAGTGACAAATCGAATATAATTGCTGAAAAGAAGGCACTCATAGAGGAAAATGAGCAGCTGAAAAAGGAGATTAAAGCATATAAAGCAGAATCATCAAAGTACGAGACAGAGCTTAACGAGCTGTCAAGACTGAGAGAGCTTTATTCCCTGGATAATCTATATCCGGATTACAATAAAACTGCAGCCCGTGTATTCTCAACCAACTCTCTTTCCTGGTTCAATGAATTTTATATTGATAAGGGACTTAATGATGGTGTTTATGAGGAGTGCAATGTCCTTTGTGATGATGGACTTCTTGGAATTGTTGTAGAGGCCTATGACAATTATTCAAAGGTCAGAGCAATCGTTGATGACAGGCAAAATGTATCCTGTGAGATACTTCCTTCATCATCAATTGGAAATGTTGAGGGAAATCTTGATACAATTAAGGATGGCTATATCTTTATAACAGATATAGACAAGGATGCAGATATAAGTGTAGGGGACAGAGTAGTAACCTCAAGCTTTTCCGACAGATATTTCTATGGAATTACAATTGGTTATATTACAGAGATATCTATGGATTCTAACAATTTGACAAAATCTGCAAGGCTTACACCTGCAGTTGACTTTTCAAATGTAACAGAGGTTCTGGTAATCACTGACAGAAAACAGGAAGTAAATTATTAAAATGCTTAGATTTATAACGTTATCATTAATAACACTGCTTAGCTTTCTTTTGCAGACAGCGTTATTCTCATTTCATAATCTAATAGGTATGGCGCCAGATCTTGTTATGATAGTTACAATGTCCTTTGGAATCATGAGAGGCCGTAAGGAGGGGCTCCTTGTTGGAGTTCTCGGCGGATTTCTGATGGATATTTTCTACACGGACCATATTGGTATGTATATGCTCATTTATATGATAATCGGCTATACAAATGGTCTTGTTCACAGAAGCTATCTTATGGAGGATATTATGCTCCCAGTTATTGTTACAATTCTTGACAGTCTGGGTATTAATTTTGTCATCTATATTTTCTCATTTTTACTTAGGAATAAGACAAGCTTTTCAAGCTATTTCACGTCGATAATACTTCCTCAGATGCTTCTTTCTGTGCTGGTAACTCTGATTCTGTACAGAATTCTGGTATTAGTTAATAAAGGACTTAAAAAGAAGCCGAAGAAAAGAAAGACGACCACTGAGGTTAGCAGTATTTAAAAAAGGCATTTAAAAGGCATTTAAAATGAAGATAATAAAAGAAATTTTAACATCTATAAAGGACATTTTAATTGAATATATAAAAAGCCGAATGTTTCCGGTTACACTGGCAATTCTTGTGATGTTCTCACTGCTCGTGCACAGACTTTTTGTTCTTCAGATAGTTGAGGGACAAAACTACGAGGACAGCTTTCAGGTTAAGACCTTAAAAACCTTAAAGATAGATTCCATCAGAGGAAATTTCTATGACTGCAACGGAAAACTTCTTGCATATAATAAGCTTTCATACAATCTTACCTTTGGAAATGATACGGCTCTTGCCGTAATGGCAAAGGAAAGAGGAGTATCTGAAAACACACTGAAGAATGAGATTGTATTTAAAACTATCTCTATCCTTGAGAAAAATGGTGACTCAATCAGTACAGATTTCCCTATTGTATATATGAATAATATCTATACATTTACAGTATCAGGCAATACCCTGAATAACTTCCTCAAGGATGTTTATGCTGTAAATAGCTATGATGCGCTCACAGAAGAGCAGAAAAATTCTTCTCCTGAGGACGTAATCAATTATCTTAGATATGGAAATGCCAAAACAAAGAATTTTGATGTTTCCAGTGAATATACAAATGTTGAGGCTTTAAAGATTATTGCCTGCAGATATAAGCTTTGGTTAAACAGATTCCAGCAGTATGTTCCAGTTAACATTGCAACAGATATCAGTGAGGAAAGCTATTCAGCCATAAAGGAGCACTCTGATGAGCTTCTCGGAATGGAGGTTACTGTCAGCAGCTTAAGAGTATACAATGATGCAAAGTATTTTGCCTCAATAATTGGTTATGTCGGCAAGGCATCAACAGAGGATTTGGAGGAGCTTAACTCTAACGATAAGCTTGAGGTTCAGTATAAGAGTGATGATGTAGTAGGTAAAACTGGATTAGAGAAATATTATGAGTCCGAGCTTAGAGGAAAGGCTGGAGAAAAGCAGATGTACGTTGATAATCTAGGTAAGGTTCTCGATGTAATAAATGATACTCCTGCAGAGGCTGGAAATAATATTTATCTCTCAATAGATAGTGATTTGCAGGAATACTGCTATGATATGCTTGAGAAGGAGATTTCAGTTATTCTTCTCAACAATATTCAGGATATTCAGTATGCACCATATGATAATTCAGATCATATTATTCCGATTTCAGATGTATATTTTGCACTGTTTAACAATAACTATATTACTCTTGAGAAGATGGAGAGCGACACTGCCTCTGCGCTTGAGAAAGAAACTCTTGCAAAATTTAAGGAAAAGCAGGCTGACACAATCGCAAATCTTAAGGATATTATTGAAACAAAAAGAACTCCACTGTCAGAGCTTAAAAATGAGTATAAAAACTATATGGAATACATACTTGAGATGCTCAGTGCCAAGGGTATATTTAAATCCTCAATGATTGAGACAAGTGATCCTATGTTCAAAAAATACATTGCGGAGGAGATGTCTCTGGCTGAGTATCTTGACTATGCAATAAGCGTCGAAGCTATTGATATTTCATCAATTGATATGGATAATTCATATTACAGCTCAAGTGAGATATACGATATATTATGCAAATACATAATAAACAGTCTTAGTACTGATACAGAGTTTGACAAGCTTATGATTAAGGTTCTTGTTCAGTCAAACAAGATAACTGGAAAGGATGTTGTTAACCTTATCTATCAGCAGAATGTACTTGAGTCAATTGGCGATACAGATTATGCAGCATTTAAGAAGGGTGATATATCTGCATATGAATTTATGATAAAGAAGATTAAGAATATTGAGATTACACCTGCAATGCTTGCTCTTGACCCATGCTCGGGTGCGGTTGTAATTACTGATGTTAATTCCGGACAGGTTAAGGCTCTCGTCAGCTATCCTAGCTACGACAATAATTATCTCACAAACACTGTTGATAGTGATTACTATAACACGCTTCTTAATGACAAGACTAATCCGCTCTACAACAGATCAACCAAACAGAGAAATGCACCAGGTTCCACATTTAAGATTATAAGCTCAATTGCAGCAGTGGAAGAGGGAGTCCTTCAGGTTGATGGAAAGGTTCAGACAAGAGGAATTTTCGATAAGGTTTATGGTTCTCCACGATGCTGGATTTATAAGGACAAAACTAAACGTACGCACGGTACGATTGGTATATCTCAGGCACTTAACCATTCCTGCAACTATTTCTTCTACGAAATGGGCTACAGACTGGCAACAAAGTCAGGTACCTACTCAGATACCAAGGGCTTAAATGCATTAAGCAAGTATGCTACTATGTTCGGACTGGATGATAAATCAGGAATTGAGCTTGATGAGTCGGAGCCTAAAATATCAGACAGAGATGCCGTAACCTCTGCAATTGGACAGGGTACGCACAACTATACACCTACACAGCTTTCAAAATATGTTACTGCTGTTGCAAATAGCGGTACAGTTTATGATCTTTCTCTTCTTGATCATATAACAGATTACGAGGGAGAAACAGTTACAGAGTATAAGGCTGTAATTGATAACACCGTAAATATCAGCAGTACATTATGGAATTCTGTACACACTGGAATGAGACTGGTTGTTAGTGATCACTTAAGAGACAACAGACTCTTAAATAAAATCCGTGTTAGAGTTGCTGGAAAGACTGGTACAGCTCAGGAGAACAAAAACAGACCAAACCATGCGCTTTTTATCTCATATGCGCCATATGAAAAACCAGAGACCTCGGTTACAGTTGTAATTCAGAATGGTTATAACTCTGGTAATGCGGCAGAGCTTGCAGGCTTTATCTACGCATATATGTATGACAAGGATGCTTTAGCAGGCGTAGAGCTTAATGGTTCAGGAGAGGTTAGCGATTAATTATTTCTGAGTCAGATAATACACTTATTAAGAAGAAGGATAAAAATGTTTCAAAAATACCGTTTAAAGGATTTTAATATTGGAATTTTTGTGTTTGTGCTCATTGCCATGAGTATTGGTGTGGTGATGATTAAGTCTGCCAAGGAGTCAGTTGTAAATAAGCAGATTTTTGGTGTGGCACTCAGCATAGGAATTATGCTTGTATTAACCTTTATTGATTATCATTTTATATGCAAATTTTATATAATTCTTTACGGAATAAACCTTGCTCTTTTATTATCGGTTTTGCTTTTTGGTATAAATGTAAACCAGGCAACCAGATGGTTTAGTCTTTTTGGTGTCACCTTCCAGCCATCAGAGCTGACTAAGGTTATCTTGATTGTGTTTTTTGCTAAGTTTTTAGAACAAAATAAGGCGAGAGATGAGATTAATTCGTTTAGGTGCTTAGTATCATTTGCGATACTTATTGTTCTGCCTCTCTTGTTGATATTTAAGGAGCCAGACCTTTCAACCTCAATTTGTATTCTCGCAGTAGTTCTTGTTATGCTGTATTTGTCTGGACTTAGCTACAAGCTTATTGGAATAGCACTTCTTGTACTTATTCCAGCGGCAGGATTATTTATATGGTATATTCAGCAGCCGGACCAGAAGCTTCTTTATGCTCATCAGATAAACAGAATTATGTCCTTCCTCTATCCATCAAAGTATGGAGATATTTCTGCCCAGCAGGTATATTCGGTAATGGCAATTGGTTCGGGACAGCTAAATGGAAAGGGAATTAACCCAACCGATGTTGCAACTGTAAAGGATGCAAATCTTATATCAGAGCAACAGACAGACTTTATTTTTTCAGTTATTGGCGAGGAATTAGGTTTCATTGGAAGCGTAATTATTATTGCAATATTACTAGGTATAGTGTTACAATGTATTAGGGTAGCTAGGAGAGCCAGGGACCTTAGCGGTATGCTGATTGCATCAGCTGTAGGTTTTATGATTGGCTTTCAGACATTTATTAACGTGAGTGTTGCAACTCAGATTCTTCCTAATACTGGAATTCCGTTACCATTTATTAGTTATGGTCTGAGTTCTTTACTAAGTACAGCTATTGGTATTGGTATGGTACTTAATGTAAGTCTGCAACGAGATAAGTTTTTATAGGAGGAAGTTATGAACGTTGTTTTAATTGCTCATGATTCAAAGAAAAAACTTATGCAGAACTTTTGTATTGGTTATAGGGGAATCTTAAGCAAACACACTTTATTTGCAACAGAAACTACTGGAAGACTGGTCGAGGAGGCTACAGGGCTTACAGTACATAAATTTTTAGCTGGACATCTAGGCGGCGTTCAGCAGATTGGAATTCAGATTGAGAGTAATCAGATGGATCTTGTTATCTTCCTTTGTGATCCTGTAACAAGAAAAATCCAGGAGGGAGATTACTATAATATTTTTATGCTTTGCGATATTCACAATATTCCAATCGCCTCTAATCTTGCCTCAGCCGAGCTTATGGTTAAGGCACTTGAGAGAGGAGATCTCGACTGGAGAGATTTGTATAAGCATTAATTTACGAGGTTTATTATGAAGACACTGATTTATTATGTTGCTGTTTTTGCATTATCCATCGGTACTGTATTTGGATTTGTAGTAAACAGCAATAATATTGAAGATAAATATTCAGAAAATACTATAGTTGAGTGTACCTATAGTGCCAATATTCCTGCTGAAGAACTCGCTGGTTTATCAAGTGACAGGGCAATTATCTCTGTTGGAACTGAAATAAACAGTGAGTTATTTTCTGACAATACCTACGCAAGTTTACTTATTGATAACAGTACAAACACCTGCCTTGTTGCTCACAATGCACACAGAAGGATTTATCCTGCAAGTATGACAAAGCTTGTAACAGCAATGGTTGTTTGTGATGAGATAAATGCTGGAAGACTTAGCCTTGACGATGTAATTACAGTTAAGGAGAAGGTAAAATTCAATGAATCCGGTGTTATGGCCAGTTCGCTTGATGGAGGGTGTAAGATTACAGTACGTAATTTAATGTATGGACTTCTTATGAAATCCTACAATGATTACGCAGTTATTCTCGCTGAGACAGTTAGCGGCTCTGTCGGTGAATTCGCTGAATTAATGAACAAGAAGGCAGCATCTATTGGTGCAACAAATTCGCATTTTGTAAATCCGCATGGATTGCATGATGATAATCATTATGTTTCAGCATATGATATGTACCTTATTGTAAATGAATGTCATAAGTATGACCTGATAAATGAAATTGATTCTTATAAAAGCTATACATTTAACTACACTGACTCAAACAGCGTTCCACAGTCAGTTGAGCTGACACCTACAAACCAGTATCTTTCAGACAAAGCTACTTTACCATCAAATATAAGTATTCTTACCTGGAAAACTGGAACAACCAGCATGGCTGGAAGATGTCTTACTATGATAGTTAGTATAAACTCTAAGGAGTACACTATTGTGGTTTGTGACAGGGTGTCTGCTACAGATTTATATAGCACTATAAGTACAATGTTTAACTTGACACAAAACTAATATATTTATTTACTAAGGAGGCCGCTATGCTAGAGATTATTATTGGTGAAGAAGGAAAAGGAAAGACAAAGGTACTTTTGGAGAAGGCGAACAATTCTGTTAAGATAAGTTCTGGTACAGTTCTTTATATTGATCAGAATAATAAGCATATGTATGAACTGAGTAACAGAATCAGATTTATTAATCTTAGAGATTTTGATGTTGCTAATTCAGATATGTTTCTTGGATTTATCTTAGGTATTATTTCGTCAGACCACGACCTTGATCAGGTATTTCTTGACAACTTTAAGGTCCTTAGCAAGTCGCACTCTGATACAATCGAAAATACTCTCTGTGAGCTTTTAAACTGGTCTGATAAGTATGAAATCAACTTCATTTTAAGCTTATCAATGCCTGAGAATGAGCTCCCAGAAGATTTCAAAAAATACGTAGTTCAGTCTCTTTAATGACTGGGGGAGGTACGCCTTTTGAAAAGACGTAAGGATAATAATGTAATTCAAATTACATATATAATAAAAAACAATGCAGCAATTATTATTTTTGGAATCATTCTTATATACATTATTGCATCTATAATTATTGCAGTTACTAAAAAGCCAATTCCAACCTTTAAGGTTACCGAGAGTAATATCAACAATGATATTAACTGTACTGGTCTGGCAATCAGAAATGAAAAAATCTTCAATTCAACAAAATCTGGATATATCTGTTATTATGTCAGAGAAGGTGAGAGAGTTAGTAACGGTGAGATAGTATGCACAATAGATGAGAATGGAGATTTGATGGAGAAGCTTTCATCTGCTGAAGCTGGAACAACAGTATTCAAGGATGAAGACTACAAGGAAATCAGAAACTACATCTCAACCTACAAGGCTTCTTATAGCAATGTCAACTTTGTAGCAGTATATAATTTCAAGAATGATGTGGCTAGTAAGGTTCTTGAGCTTTCAAATGAAATACTGATGAAGAGCTCGACATCAAGTAAGCTCAGAGATTCACTTCAGTCAATCAAGTCAAACGAAAGTGGTATTATTGCGTTTTATATTGATGGTTATGAGACCAAGACGGTTAGTACTCTGAAGGATACAGATTTTAATACTGATATCTATGAGAAAAATATCATAAACTCCGGAGATATTGTCAACAATAATACAACAGTATTTAAGCTTTGTGCTGATGAGTCCTGGGATATCGTCTGCAAGATTTCAAAGGAACAGGCGGCAAGCCTTCAGGAGATAGTAGATTCAAGCAAGAATCCAAGGGTCACCTTTAAGCTAAACAATTCTGAATATAATATCACAGCTAATTTCGACCTTATTGAGAAGGAAGGTAATAATTATATAGACATACATATGACCAGATATATGGTTGACTATATTTACCAGAGATTTATAAGCGTTGATATTGTACTTAACCAGTATGAGGGGCTTAAGATTCCTAATACTGCAATTACAAAGAAAGCAGTATATAAGCTTCCGGTTGAGTATATTACTGCTGGTGGTAATGATTCCACAAGTGACAATGTGTATGTACAGTCGAGAGCAGAGGACGGTTCAGTTACCGCAAAACAGATTGATTTGATTATCTACAAGAAGGATGAGGAATTCTATTATGTTGATCCTGACTCATTTAGTGAGGGTGATGTAATAGTTCAGATGGATACAAATGATACTATAGCAGCAGCACTTCTTTCATCAGATTATATTGATGGAGTATACCAGGTTAATAAGGGTATGGCCGACTTTATGATGGTTGATGTTATTAAGGTTGGTGATGAGTTCTCTATTGTGGATAAAAAAGGAAAACTCAAAAAGTATGACAACATAATAATGAATTCTGAAGGAATAATTGAAAATCAGATAATTTATTAATTATAAAGAGGGATAGCAATGTTAGAAGAGAATTTAAGAAGGGTTCAGGAAAATATTAAAGAAGCGTGTCTTAAGGCTAACAGAGCATATGAGGAGGTTACTCTTATAGCTGTTAGCAAAACAAAACCGCTCAGTGATATTGAAACCCTTATAAAATGCGATGTTCATGAGTATGGAGAGAATAAGGTACAGGAGCTCTGCGATAAGTTTGAGAATGTATCTACACCAGTGAATTTTCATTTGATTGGTCATTTACAGACCAACAAGGTTAAATATGTGGTTGATAAGACCTGTCTTATTCATTCGGTTGATTCATTAAAGCTTGCAAAGGAGATTGAGAAGGAATCAGCAAAGAAGAATCTTATCTCAAAAATCCTTATTGAGGTTAATGTTGCAGAGGAGGAGAGCAAGTTCGGAATTGGACTTAAGGAGGCCCTTCCGCTTATTGAACAAATTAAGGATATGCCACACATTAAGGTTATGGGACTTATGACGATAGCTCCTTATGTTGCTGATCCTGAGGAAAACAGAGTTTACTTTAAGCAATTAAGGGATTTGTCCCTTGACATAAAATCTAAAAACATAGATAATGTTTCTATGGATATTCTGTCTATGGGAATGACAAACGACTATATGGTCGCAATAGAAGAAGGCTCAACAATGGTTCGTGTTGGTACAGGAATCTTTGGAGAGCGTAATTACAATATATAAAGGAGTATTTATATGTCCAAGTTTGCAGGAAAAAAGAATTTATTTGATTACCTTAAGTTTGATAAGTCAAGCGATGATGATTTTGATGACGAGGATGACGATTTCGATGATGACGATTATGATGATGACGACGACTATGATGATGATGACTATGATGATGAGGAAGATAGTGCATTCTCAAAGAAGAGTTCAAGTGCAAAGTCTAAGTCAAGCTATAGCTATAGCGCTCCAAAGAGCACCTCGAGCTATCAGTCTTCATATTCAAGTACAAGCAGCTATTCAACAGCAGGCTCAAAGAAAAGTTCTGCGAAGGAGAACGTAGTATCTTTTGATGCGCCTCAGAGAAGACGTCCATCAACCAGTGAGGTGTATGTTATAAAGCCTCAGGCACTTGATGATGCTCAGACTGTTGTTGATTCACTCAAGTCAGGAAAAACCATCGTTATTAATATGGAAGGTCTTCAGTTAGACCCAGCTCAGAGAATAATTGATTTTATTTGTGGAGCTTGTTATGGAATAGAAGGTGAGCTTAAGGCAATAAGTGCAAATATCTTTATTGCAGCACCTAATAATATTGAGATTTCAGGAGATTTAAGAGAAGAACTTATTGGGGATTCTTCATTATCTCCACATCTTGGATAAAACGCTATAAGGTAGAAGGGGGTCTATCAGGATGCTAACACCAGTTGATATTCAACAGAAAAAATTTAAAACCGGTTTAGGTTATGATAAGAAGGATGTTAACAGCTTCTTTATGGAAGTAGCTAGAAGCTACGAGGAATTATACAGATCTAATGCAGATTTAAAGGAGAAGGTAATAACACTTACCGACGGTCTTCAGCATTACAAAGCTACTGAAGATAATCTTCAGAAAACACTTATGCTTGCTGAGAAGAATAAGCAGGAGGCTAAGACTCTTGCAACTAAGGAAGCTAAGAATATTGAGCTCGAGGCTAAGAACAGAGCAAATGAAATTGTAAATGAAGCATATGAGCAGTTAGAGGAGCTTGAGAACCGTATGCAGGAGCTTGAGTCCAGATATGCTGAGTACAAGAGTATGTTTGCGTCTTTGGTAAAGGCTCAGACAGATATTATTGAGTTACATGATTTTGATCCAGATGCTCATATTGATCCAAACTTTGCAGGAATGTCATATTCAGGCGGTGGCGGTGGTCAGATGGCTGATGATTCTGTTGGAGGATTTAGTTCTGACCCACAGATGCGCGAAGGCTCAAGCTTAGGTGGCGGCGGCTACAGCGGTGGAGGACTTGGCGGAGCAGGTTCTGTTGGAGGCTCTAGAGAGAGCAGAAGAAGTAATTCTTCGAATGTTTACGGTTCAACCCTTGGCGGTGATGGTATTGATCCATTTGGTGAGGGTAAGAAGCAGACTGAGAAGACTACTACTAGCACCAAGACTTCTTCTTCATCACAGACAAAGAAAACTACTGTAAAGCCATCACAGGCAGCTTCTGCAGCATCAACTGTAAAGAGTCGTAAGGAGGAAGTAATTCCACCTAAGAAGGAATCAAAAGCTGAAGAAAAAGCTGAGGAGAAGGCAGAGGAGAGTGCACCTAAGAAGGAAGCAGAAGCTCCAAAGAAGCCTACAAGACCTGCTAATAGAACCGAAAAGAGTGAAGATGAATCTTTATCTGGTGATATTCAGGAAAAGAAGACTAGCAGTAATGCTAGATTAGATGATCCAGACAGGCCAAAGAACAATGATGATGAGGACGATGGCTTCGAATTCATCTAATAAGTAACCTACAAATTATACGAGGAGAAATTATATATGTTAGACAGATTGACAGTACACATGAACGAAGTTCCAGTTTATGATATTTCGTACCATGATAGCTTTGATGAGCTTAAAGATCTTCTAACAGGCTTTAATACAATGGACCGCAAGGTTTGCGTAGTATCAGATTCCAAAGTAGCATCCTTTTATATGGATGCTATTTTGCGTGTTATAGAGCCTGTATGTAAGAAGGTCACCTCTTACGTTTTTCCAGAGGGAGAACCAAGCAAAAACCTTAATGTAGTTAGAGAGTTATATGAGCATTTAATACTCGAAAAATTCGACAGACATGATTTACTTATCGCCTTAGGTGGAGGAGTTGTAGGGGATTTGACCGGATTTTCTGCAGCTACATATCTTCGTGGAATTGATTTTATTCAGGTTCCAACATCACTTTTATCCCAGGTAGATTCTAGTATTGGAGGAAAAACCGGAGTTGATTTTGATTCATATAAAAATATGGTTGGTGCATTTTATATGCCAAAGCATGTATTTATGAATTTGAATGTACTTTATACTCTTGATAGAAGACAGTTTTTCTCTGGAATGGGAGAGATAGTAAAGAGTGCGCTTATTAAGGATTATGAATTCTTCAACTGGCTTATTGATAATAATCAGGATATATCAAAGCTTGACTTAGCTACACTTAATTCTATGGTATATAAGTGTAATATAGTTAAGAAAAATGTTGTTGAGAAGGATCCTACAGAAAAGGGCGACAGAGCGCTTCTTAACTTTGGTCACACAATTGGTCATGCTCTTGAGAAATATATGAATTTTGAGATGCTTCACGGAGAATGTGTTTCGATTGGATGTATTTTATCTACAATCATTTCATATAACAAGGGATATATTAGTGTGGAGGATAAAAATCGAATTGTCGAGCTGATAAAGACTTATGAGCTGCCTTTACTGCCTCAGGATATAGATGTTGATGAGATAATCAAATACACAAAGAATGACAAGAAGGTTGTTGGCAATTCAATCAAGTTCATACTTTTACGCGAGATTGGAGATGCCTTTATCACTACAGAGGTTACCGACGAGGATATGAAGCTTGCCATCAATGAATATTTAGGCAAATAGGAGAATTTATGAAAGTTACAAAATATATTATTCCAATAATGATATGTGCACTCCTTGCCTCTATAGATCAGCTGACCAAGTACATAATAGTGCACAACTTTATGTTATATGAGACAAAGCCACTTATAAATGGTGTATTTCAGCTCAATTATATAAGAAATACTGGCTCTGCCTGGGGAATGCTTTCTGGAAAGATACCATTTTTGCTTATTATCACAGCTATTGTAATTGCAGCTATATTTTATATCTATCATAATATTTCTGATTATAAGAGATATAATCCGCTTAAGTATTCACTTATTATTTTACTTGGAGGAGCTATAGGCAATCTGATTGACAGAATAAGACTAGGTTATGTGGTTGATTTCTTTGATTTTTGCCTTATCAACTTCCCTGTATTTAATGTTGCGGATATATTTATAACAGTGAGTATGGGTCTTATAATTATTCTTTTTATCTTCAAGTATCGTGGAGATGATTTGGATGTTATTCTCGGAGATAAGCTTATAAATGAAGCAGGAGAGTTCGTAGAGAAGAAGAAAAAGGACGAGGCTTACAAGGAGTTGGCTGAAAAAGATAAATCAGCTGAAAAAATAGATGTTCCAGCTGAAAATGACAAGGATGCTGAATAATTATGGAGAATACTAATAATTGGTACGAGGAATCATCAGAATTAATAGAAGAGGAACTTGATTCTGATAATGAATCTGATAATGAATCTGATAATAAAGCGTTATTAATTGAAGAAATTATTCCAGCTGACACAGATATTGGCATACGCATAGACAAATACCTGTCAGAGAAGCGTCCAGAGCTTTCTAGAAGCTTTATTCAGGGCCTAATCGAGGCAGAGAACATTACCCTTAATAAAAAGCCTGTAAAGGCCAATTATAAGCTCAGAAAAGGGGATGTCATCAGTATGTCTATACCAGAGGCTGAGCCTCTTGATATTGTGGCTGAGGATATTCCTCTGGATATTGTTTATGAGGATGAGGATGTAATTATTGTAAACAAGCCAAAGGGAATGGTTGTTCACCCCGCAGCTGGTCATACCAGCGGGACTCTTGTAAATGCGCTTATGTATCATTGTGGAGACTCACTTTCATCAATAAATGGTGTTATGAGGCCTGGAATTGTACATAGAATCGATATGAACACAACAGGCTTAATCGTAGCCTGTAAGAATGATATGGCTCACAAATCCCTTTCTGAACAGTTTAGCGTGCATTCAATTACAAGAGTGTACACTGCAATTTGCTACAATTATTTTTCAAATGATGAAGGTACTGTAGATAAACCAATTGCAAGAAATAAAAATGACAGAAAAAAGATGGGAATTGATCCAACTGGAAGAAGAGCCGTCACTCATTACAAGGTTATTGAAAGACTTAAATCTAATTTTTCACTGATTGAGTGCAGACTTGAAACTGGCAGAACTCATCAGATTAGGCTTCATATGTCCAGCATAAATCATCCATTGCTTGGTGATACAGTTTATGGACCAGATAAGCCACAGTTTACAAATGAAGGTCAGGTTTTACATGCTGGTGTACTTGGCTTTATTCATCCAAGAACTAATGAATATATTGAATTTAAATCAGAGCTTCCTGATTATTTTAAAGAGATACTTAGAAAGCTAAGTTAATTATAATTTTATTTACCCCTTTATCTGAATAGTTAAAGGGGTTTTAATTTGTAAAGCAATGAATTAGTATTGTAATTCGATAATTTAATAATAAGTTATACCTATATTTTTTGAGTGTATTGACAAAGGATTAAAGGAAGAGTATTATAGGAATTGACATACAACTATTCGTAAAATCCGTGTTTTGCGAATAGTTAGTACCGAAAATACGTAGAAAGAGTGGTTATTATGGCTGAAATCTCATATAATAAGGAACTTGAGAAAAAACTCCTTATGCAATTAAAATCTGTAATTAGTGAATTACCTCATTATGTTAATGTTTATTTTCTAGGTATTGCACAGACTGCTGCACCAAGAACTCGTGTTGGCTATGCCTATGACATAAAATATTTTTTTGAATTTCTTCATGAAACAAATCCTGATTTAGGAAAAAAAGAAATTAAAGAAATTACACTTGGTGATCTTGAGAATTTAACTGCACTTGATTTTGAGGAATACTTAAACTATCTGTCACTTTATGAAAAAAATGGTCGCACCTATACCAATGATGCCAGAGGCAAAAAAAGAAAAATGTCTGCACTTAGAACATTTTTCAGCTACATGTATAAGCATGATATGTTAAGCCAGAATGTCACTGAAAAGGTCGATATGCCTAAAATACGTGACAAGGCTATCATCCGTATGGATACTGATGAGGTTGCTAACTTTTTAGACACTGTTGAATATGGCAATAAGCTTACCAAAAAACAGCTAGAAAGCCATGAAAAACTCAAGGTACGTGACTTAGCCTTGCTTACCCTGATGCTTGGAACAGGTATTCGAGTATCTGAGTGCGTTGGACTTAATCTTAAAGACATTGATTTCAATAATGCAAGGATAAAGGTTACCCGAAAAGGCGGTTATGAGGCCTACGTTTTCTTTGGACATGAGGCCGAGGTTGCATTACAGGATTACCTTGCTGAAAGGGAGAAAATTGAAGCACTTCCAGGCCATGAAAATGCTCTATTTCTCTCCTCACAGAGAAAACGAATAGGTGTTCGTGCAGTAGAAAACCTTGTAAAAAAATATGCAACTGTAACCACGCCAACCAAGCATATTACACCTCATAAGCTAAGAAGTACCTACGGTACAGCCCTTTATAATGAGACAAATGACATATACCTTGTTGCAGATGTTCTTGGCCACAAGGATGTAAATACCACAAAAAAACACTATGCAGACATGGATCAGGAACGTAAATACAAGGCCAAGGACAGGGTTATTCTTAGAAAAGATGATGAATAATTAATTAAAGAATCTCTTCCATTGTATACTGCTGGATTTTAAGACCTAAATGACTATAAAAGCCGCAAGCATTTGGATTACATTCCCAGGCATGAAGGGTTACGTTGTAATAACCATTAGCCTTTGCGTATTCCTTTACATACTCATAAAGGGTTCTGCCAACATGGGTATTTCTACTTGTTTCATCAACACATAAATCGTCAATGTATAAGGTTTTAAATGCGTAGGTTGCCGGACCTTCCTTCTGGGTTTTGGTCTGGCAAAAACAGTGTCCAAGAACCTTATTTTCCTCATTTACACATACAAAAATTGGATTTTCATCATCCATAAACATTGTTTCTAGGGTTTCATCAGTATATTTTTGTCCAACTGGCTTGAACAAATCAGGCCTTCCATTATGATGAACTAAAAGTACCTGGCCAAGAAGTGAATTTATTCCTGATAAATCCTCCTTGGCTGCTCTTCTAACTATATTCATAATAATTCTCCTTGTAATTAATTGATATTTGATTTGATTTCAAAAACAAAATATATAGCAATATAGTTGTATGGTTATTACTATATTGCTATATATTCAAACATTAATTATTGATTAGTATAATTGAGTTTACATAATGTAATTATAGTTAACCAAATTATTATTATTAACAAAGGGCTGCATATCTTACAATCTCGTCAGCTATTTTTTCATTAGACATAAGCGCACTATTAATACATAAATCGTAGCTTTCAGCATGTCCCCATTTATTCGATGAATAATAATTGTAATAGGAAGCTCTCTGTTTATCCTCTTTATTTATCTGATCTCTGGCCTTTGCCTCTGTAAGACCGAATCTCTCCTGAACAGTCTTTATTCTTTCCTCCACAGGTGCATATATAAACACCTTAAGACAGTTTTTGTCATTTCGAAGAATATAATCTGAGCATCTGCCTACAATTACTGCCTTTTCCTCAGTTTCAGCAATCATTTTAATTGTATCATAGGTAGCCTGAAAGGCCTTTTGGTTTAATCCAAGGTTGTATCCCTGATTACCAAAATATCCAAATGAATAAGGATCCATAACTACAGAGTAAAGTAAGCTTTTATTTGGCTTTTCGTCAAGAGAACTTAGGATTTCCTCACAAACTCCAGAATTCTTTGCAGCTTCCTTTAATATCTCTTTGTCATAATACTTAGCATTCATTTTTTCAGCTACAAGCTTGCCGATAATTCTTCCGTTACTTCCAAATTGTCTGCCTATTGTAATAATATTTCTTGCCATAACAATACCCCCTCCTATGTTAATACTCAATAATTTATATCAAGTTGATTAGTTAGTACTTGCTAGTTAGAATATATCAAACTTCTTTGCAATTTCATTAAACTTGTCAATATTAGTATTTATGCTAGTGTTTAATTCGGCACTCTTCGCTTCTGGACGCATTGTGCTAACAAGCTCATTGTAATCATTTAACGCAAGCTGTTTTTCGAGATTAATATAAATCTCCTGCTTCTCAAACTTGGTTTTAATGGCTCTTTTTGCATCCTTTTCTCCAAGTCTCCACTTGAATTCCTTAGCCTTAGAGCTAAAGTTTAAGGTTCCGCTAATCAGGTCGCCTAAATCGTGACTTGGATAGATAACAATAAACTCTGCATCAGGGTATCCTGTAGGAACAAATACCTTGTCATACTTGAGTCCAATTACAATAAATCTTCTAATTCCAAGATCATATAGTGGTTTAATAGGCTCATTATCCTTAATTCCACCATCTCTGTACATAAATCCATCTATTGTTATTGGTTCAAATAATACAGGAAGTGCTGTTGTAGCAAGAATAATCTGCTTAATCTCCTCAGGAGTTTTTCCATTAAGCTTCATATATTCAGCCTTATATTCTTCATTTTCAATCTTTGATAAGCAGGCATATAGCTCAGTTTCAGATTTAGATACTTCATCTAGATTGATATGGTCATCAATCATCTTTGACATCTTGTCTCTCTGAAAGTATATGCCATTTTCAGATATTGTATTTTCGTTAATTTCAAGCACCATATCAAGGTCAATTGCATCCCAAACCTTCTTCATAAGCTCAGCCTTGCCTAGTGAGTAGAGAACTCCGTTAACTGAACCGATTGAAACTCCGGAAATTGCACCTATATCAGTGAGTAAATCATTTTCGTATAATACCTTTAAAACCCCTGCCTGGTATGCGCCTTTTCCCCCGCCGCCACCAAGCACAAGGCCTGTCATTTGACTGTAATCCAATACACTAACCTCCAATCAAATAAGCTTTTCTATATTTTGTTACTTTGGAGCCATAAGCTTTTTGATACCTTCCTTAAGTCCGTTTACAGTAAGTGGATACATAGGATAAAGCTCGGCAAGGGTTGCCTCTGCCTCCATCCATGAAAGCATTGCTGCGTTTGGATGTCTTGAAGGGTTAAGCCATATAACTCTTCTATATTTTTTTGATAAAATCTGGTTCCATTCGTAACCAGACTTGCCGTCGTTAGGTCCCCTGTAGTTACCATTTACGTCAAAAAGCTCTTCAGGGGCCATCTGAGCGTCTCCAATGATAATTACCTTATAATCCTTGTCTGTCTTTCTAAAAAGCTCCTCAAGGTCAATCCAGTCGCCAAGCTCGCACTCAGCGGTCTTATATACCTTGCTGTAAATACAGTTGTGGAAATAATAGGTCTTTACATCCTTGAAATGGTTCGCCTTATGAACTGCCTGGAATAATGAGTTACACAATTCCATAAATGGGTACATAGTTCCACCACAGTCAAAAAGAAGTAAAAGCTTGACTGTATTTTTTCTTGGCTTTTGGAATTCAAGCTGCAAATATCCACCGTTATTACAGGTTTTATCGATGGTTTCATCAAGGTCAAGCTCAGTTTTTGCCGCCTCAATCTTTGAGGAGAACTGTCTAAGCTTTCTAAATGCAACCTGGAACTGTCTGATATCAAGAGTTTTGTCATGGCGAAAATCGATGTATTTACGCTCACCATTTACGGAGAAGGCACTTCTAAAGCCAGGCTTTCCACCAACTCTTATTCCACCCTTGTTACGACCGGAATGTCCAAAGGCAGAGCCTCCGCTTGTACCAATCCAGTAATTTCCACCGTTATGCTCAGAGTTCTGTTCAGTGATACGCTCTCTGAACATTCTCTTGGTTTCATTTATATCTCGCTTCATCTGGTATGAGTAAAGCTCTATGTTTTGCTGATCTGGCTCCATACCGTCCTTCTCAAGCCACTTTCTGATATTGTCAGGAATTTCATCATAGTGCTTAATGTCCTTAAAGTATTCCTGAAATGCAAGATCGTACTTGTCGAAATCCGACTCGGTCTTAACTAGAATCATACGTCCGAGATAATAAAGCCTTTCAAGGCTGGAGTCCGCGAGATTTTTGTTTAATGCGTCCATAAAGGTAATCCACTCTGTCATTGAGATTGTAATACCCTTATCCTTAAGTACGTAAAAGAAATCAGTAAACAATTTATACTCTCCTCTTTTTAACTATCTCTAAGTCCTCATCCTTCTTAATAAGTATGCCAAGGTATGGCATTTTATCCTTGATTGTCTCTGGCTCAATTCCGCCTCTCATAAGGGCCTGTAACCAGTCAATAAGCTCTGAGGTGCTAGGCTTCTTTCTAACCTCCTTGATGCTTCTGATCCAGTAAAATGTATCCATAGCATATTTCAGAAGGTTATCATCAAGATTCTCAAAGTGAACCTTTACAATTTCCTCCATTTCCTCCTTGGTTGGGAAGCTGATGTAGTGGAAAATACATCTTCTAAGAAATGCGTCAGGAAGCTCCTTTTCAGCGTTTGAGGTGATAATCACAACTGGTCTTTTCTTTGCCTTTATTGTCTCCTTGGTCTCATGGATATAAAACTCCATCTTGTCAAGCTCCCAGAGAAGATCGTTAGGGAACTCAAGGTCTGCCTTATCAATCTCGTCGATAAGAAGTATAACCTGCTCCTCCTGCTTAAATGCCTCACCAAGCTTTCCGAGCTTAATGTATCTTGCAATATCATCAACACCCTCAGCACCAAACTGGCTGTCGTAAAGTCTCTGAATTGTATCGTAAACATAGAGGCCATCCTGTGCCTTTGTTGTAGATTTGATGTTCCAAATATAAAGCTTCATTCCCAGTGACTCGCTGATAGCCTCTGCAAGCATTGTCTTACCTGTACCAGGCTCACCCTTGATAAGGAGTGGCTTTTCAAGTGCAATTGCGCAGTCAACTGCGGTTAATAAATCTTCTGATGCAACATAGGTTTTAGAACCTGTAAATTTTGTCTCTGTGTTTGCCATCGTTTTTCCTTTCACGTGTATATTTATATTGTTTACTTATTATCTAATCTGTCCGTTTCCGTAGATTATGTACTTGATAGTTGTGAGCGCAAGTAAGCCCATAGGACCTCTTGCATGTATCTTTTGAGTGGAAATACCTATCTCAGCTCCAAAGCCGAACATAAAGCCGTCTGTGAATCTTGTAGAGGCATTTGCATATACGCAGGCTGAATCAATCTCGTCAAGGAATCTCTGGGCAGCCTCATAGTCCTCTGTAATAATTGACTCTGAATGTCCAGTGCTGTAGGTATTAATGTGATTTATAGCCTCATCCAGTGAGTCTACAACCTTTGCTGAAATAATCTTTGCAAGATACTCAGTACCATAATCCTCGATTGAAGCAGGCACTATTATGTTACTTATGCTCTGAGATGCCTCGTCACCACGAATCTCGACTCCGTCTGAGGCTAAATCTGCGGCAATAAGTGGAATGGCCTCCTCAGCAATATCCTTATGAATTACAAGGGATTCACAAGCATTGCAAACACCAAGTCTCTGGAGCTTGGCATTTCTTATTATTGCAACAGCCTTGTCGAGGTCTGCAGCCTTGTCCACGTATATATGACAGTTTCCTGTTCCTGTCTCAATTACAGGGACAGTAGAATTCATTACAACGTTCTGGATAAGTCCAGCACCACCACGAGGGATAATTAAGTCGATGTACTTGTTCATAGTAATAAGTTCATTGACAAGCTTTCTGTCTGTGTTTTCCACAAGGTTTATAACATTTGGGTCAATGTTTAACTCTGTGAGTGCATCCTTCACAATATTAACAAGTGCAATATTGGAGTTGATGCAGTCGCT
>DCHE01000003.1:53869-55399 GCA_002314775.1 Lachnospiraceae bacterium UBA1760 | reverse complement strand
ACATTTGGTCTTGACTCATAAATGATTCCAATAACGCCGATTGGAACTCTCTTCTGACCAATCATAAGCCCGTTAGGACGCTTCTTCATGGAGATAACCTCACCGATAGGGTCCTCGAGCATTACGACCTCTCTCACACCCTCAGCAATACCTTGTATACGCTTTTCGTCAAGCTTAAGTCTGTCCTGAAGTGATTCAGGCATATCATTCTTTTTGGCATTTTCCATATCAATGTCATTTGCCCTAATGATTTCATCACTTCTCTTAACAAGCTTATCTGCGATGAGAAGAAGTGCATCATTCTTTTCGTTTTGTCCAAGCTTTGCAAGCTTTCTTGAAGCTGACTTGGCCTTTATACCAAGCTCCTCTAATGTACTCATATTTATATCCTCCAGCACTTATTATCTTGTATTATACTTTAATTCATAATTAATATCCAAATTATAATCTAATTAATAATCCGGTTTTCGCTTATTATTATATCCGGTTTAATATCAAATTCCTCAGCCGGTAAGCTTTCTACTATCTGAAAATCGTAGCAAACGGCAAGTTTGCTACAGTCAGGATTAGTAGAAAGATATGTATCGTAAAAGCCTCCGCCATAGCCGATTCTGTCTCTTTTCTCGGAAAAAACAGAGCCCGGCATAATGATTAATGTTTCACTGTCACATATAAGTTCATCTGTTCCCTTTGGCTCAGGAATGTCAAAGGCTCCTGGCTTAAGCTCGTTCATATTTGTAACCCTGTAAAAGGACATCCTGCCGTCTTCAATCCTCGGAAGATAAATCATCTTCCCAGATAAAATGGCATCCTCCCAAAGCTTAATCACATCCACTTCATTACGAATTGGATAATATATAGCTATTTTTTTGCAGGTCTTATACTGCGAAGTACAGATTATCCTTTCGCATATTGCTTTTGATAAGGCAGATACCTCTTCTATTTTTAAGCTGCTTCTTTCATTAAGCACCTTTTTTCGAATTTCTTTTTTTGTAAGATTATTATGCATTTTTATTCTTCTTTTGCAGATGAGTTATGGAGCCATCCTTCTCCTTGATATCTATGTTGTCAAGAGTTGAAGAAAGATTTTTCTTAACTGCATCTATATATGCTCGTCTAAGCTTTGCCTGTTCTTCCTTTTCTGCATCGGTTAAGCCCTCTGCAGTTTTGCTTTTCTTGTATAAGTCGTTAATTCTCTTAATATCCTGCTCGTTCATTGTAAGTTTAGTAACCTTTCTTTATTATAAAATCAAGCTGCTCTTAATTTAAGTATTTCTTGTTAATGATAAAGTCTTCTGTATCAAAATCATCAATAGGATTGGCAATAAACAGAGTTCCAACATCCTCTCCGTCCATCAAGTCATTGATAAGAGTGAAGTCATTTGCATTCAATATAGCCATATCAGCTCCTGAGTCAGTTGCAATCTGAGCTGCGGCAATCTTGGTTGTCATACCGCCTGTTCCGTAGTCAGTCACAGCTCCCTTGGCCATGCCCTTAAGCTCCTCGCTTATCTCTTTTACAACAGAAAT
>DCHE01000003.1:47244-53783 GCA_002314775.1 Lachnospiraceae bacterium UBA1760 | reverse complement strand
AGAATGAGAAGGTCAGCCTTTATAAGGTGGGCAACGATAGCTGAAAGTGTATCATTGTCACCAAACTCAATCTCATCGGTAGAAACAGTGTCATTTTCGTTAACTACTGGAATTACACCCTCTCGTAAAAGCTCGAAAAATGTATTCTCAGCGTTCACTCTTCTAACCTTGTTTGAGATAACATCAAAGGTGAGAAGAACCTGAGCTGCAAGGTGATTATACTCCATAAAAAGCTTCTGATATATCATCATAAGCTGGCCCTGGCCCACAGCTGCACAGGCCTGCTTCATCGAGGTTTTTTCTGGCTTTTTTGGAAGCCCCAGAGTTTTGAATCCGACCGCAATAGCACCTGAAGATACAAGTACGACGTCCTTTCCACGGTTCTTTAAGTCAGCAATGATTCTAACTAGCTTCTCAAGCTTCATATAGTCAATTCCGCCTGTCTCCTCGTGAATAAGCGAGGATGATCCGATTTTAATAACAATTCTGTTTTTGTCCTTTAGTGCTTCTCTATAATTCATTTTACAAACCTTCTTTAATTATTATTTATATATTTTGCGCAGGCCTCAGCTGCCTTTATGCCGTCAACTGCAGCGCTTGTAATGCCACCTGCATAGCCTGCTCCTTCTCCACACGGGATGATTCCAGGAAATGCAAACATTGATTCGTCTCTCACAATTTTTACGGGTGACGAGGTCCGTGCCTCAACTCCTGACAGTACTGCACCATCCTTATTAAAGCCCTTAATCTGTCTGCCAAAGGCATCTACAGCCTCAATTATAGCATGACTTAAATACTCTGGTAAACTATCATTTATATTGGAAAGAGCATATTTACCCTTAATGCAAGGGATGACATCCAATAAAGTCTCGCTCTTTTTGTTATTCTTAAAATCAATAAATGTCTGAACCGGAATAGCTCCATCGCACATATTGTAGAAGCTTCTCTCGATGTTACGCTGAAAATCAAGTCCTGATAAAGGATTATCATCACTGTAATCTTCAGGAAGAATACTTACTACGATTGCACTGTTTGAATTTTTGCCATCACGTTTGCTGTAGCTCATGCCGTTTACATTTAAACAGCCCTCCTCAGAGGAAGAATTTACAACATAACCGCCCGGACACATACAAAATGAAAATACAGACCTGCCGTTTGTTGCGTGATATGTTAGCTTGTAATCAGCAGCCGGCAGATACCTAGCGAATTCACCGTATCTTGCCTTGTCAATATCTTCCCTTTTATGCTCAATTCTAAGTCCCATGGCAAAAGGCTTTTGCTCCATGGTTAGTCCAAAATCATAAAGCATCTTATAGGTATCATGTGCGCTGTGACCAATTGCAAGTACTAATAGGCGCGTGATATGCTTTTTTATTTCTCCGTTATGATTAATTGTAAGCTCATAGCTTGGTTTTTCAATTAAATCGTCATTATCAAGTCTTTTTATTTCGGTTAAGCAGCTATCAAAATTTATCTCGCCACCGAGACTTATTATCTCCTCGCGAATATTTTTTAGAATGCCTGTCAGCTTATCAGTACCAATATGCGGCTTTGCGTCGTAAATGACTGATTCATTTGCACCAGCCATATAAAAATCTTTTAAAACAGCCTTTATGTAGCCGAATTTATCCTTATTGCCAGTATTAAGCTTGCCATCAGAAAATGCACCAGCTCCGCCCTCGCCATAACAGACATTGCTTTCTTTGTTCAATTTGCCAGTCTCAAAAAATGTACTTATTGCAGTATTTCTATCCTCAACCTTTTGACCTCTCTCAAAAAGTATTGGTCTGTAACCATTTCTTGCAAGGTACAGAGCAGCAAAATAACCACAGGGACCTGCACCAATGATAACAGGCCTCTCTTCTTTCTTCAAATCCTCTTTATTAGTATACGGGAAGCAGTAATTAACAGGTTTTGTTAACATAATATTATTATTGTGAACCTTTTGCACAAGTCTTGCTTCTTCTTTTTCATTTGCAAGTGAAAGCTCAACTGCAAATACATATACGACATTTGAAATATCTCTGCAGTCGATAGACTTTTTAACCACCTTATAGTCTGGCACCGAGCTTTTCCTCAGCAGGTCACATATTTTTTTATCAAGACGCTTCTCGGTGAAATCCTTTACCGAAAGCTTTATGTTATTAATTCTAATCATGTTACACCACCATTATATGTTCCTTCCAGCAATATAGCCGCTTAGCATTGCCCAGGTTATATTGTACCCGCCGCATTTGCCGCAAATGTCAACTATCTCACCACACACTGATATATCCGGTTGCTTAGTTAATTTCATTGTGGAAAGGTCAATATCGTCAAGTTTTATACCGCCTAAGGTTGACTGAGACTTTGTATAGTCATGCTTTCCCTGAATCTCAAAGCAGTTTTCTTTTAGTGCACTGACAATTTCATCAATGCTCTTTTGATCAAGTGAAGAAAATGGCTTCTTTGGATCAATACCGACTACTTTAAGCAGATACAGGGCTGTCCTATCGTGAATCAGGCTGTTTAGCACTGCGAGAACTGTTCTATTGCCATTTGTTTCTTTATAGTTAATCAGGTATTCCCTTGTTTTTTCTACGGATAAATCCTGGATATAATCAAGTGAAACCTTGTATTTTGCCTTTTCTCTTATCTCGCCCGAAAGGTTAAATATAGCAATTCCAGAAAGTCCTAAGTCAGTAAACTGGATTTCTCCTGATTCTTCGTCTATTGGTTCGCCGTTTTTTATCAGTGTTGCGGTAGCCCTCTGCCTTACTCCGGAGATTTCCTTTAGGTTCTCCCTGGTAAATAACGGACAGAGTGCCGGTTCAAAGCTATTATATTCAATATTAAGCTTTTTAAAGGTATCTGTAAGCCAGTTTTCATTTGCACAGCCAAGATTTGGTGCAGCAAGTCCGCCTGTTGCAAGAATAAGCTTTGTAGCATTAATTAACTGTATGCCATTTGACACAGAGAAGCCCTTCTTGGTTTTTGTGATATCTGTAACGATAAAACCACATTTGACTTCAACACCAAGGTTTTTCAGGGCATCATTATATGCCCACACTACTGAGGAAGCCTGCATAGAAAGGGGATAAACATAGTTATTCTTCTCAGTCACAGCAACGCCAAGGTCCTCTAAATATCCTCTGACAAAGCTGTCAGGGGCAGATTCAAGAGAAAGAACCTCCTTCGTGTGTTCGTAATATACTCTGTCATTAAACACAGTATTAGTCACGTTGCATCTTCCATTACCAGTGGCGTAAAGCTTATTGCCGCATTTCTTGTTCTTGTCAAGAATAAGAACTCTCTTATTTAGTTTTGCTGCCTCTAGGGCTGCGGTCATGCCTGCAGGTCCTGCACCAATGACCAGAACATCATATCTTTCCATTAAGTATACTCAACCTAAAAATCCGTTATATACAAAAATAATTCCTTCATGGTAATTATCCTCGAAGAAATTATTTTTGCATTTACTATATGTTATTCAAATTATTATTCGAATTATTATTCGAATTATTATTCGTATTATTATTCGTATTATTATTCTATGATGATATTATCCTTCTTGTCATCAGGGAATACTGTGATGAAGGTCTTTCCAGGATTCATCTGTAATTCATTTCCATCCTTTGTATAAAAATGAGTAACACCATCGAAGCTCTTTCTATGATAATTGATTGGAATAATCTCGCCGTTTGATGCGTAATATCCCTCACCGTATGTAATCCAGTCGATATCAAGTAAGCCGTTACCAAAGTGATCCCAGCATGGAATGAACTGAATTATTACGTTCTCAAATGCAAGCTGATTGCCAGTCTCTCTGTCGATATGTGGCTCACCATACTGCCATCTTAAGTACTTGCCTGATTCACTGTCATATACAAAATAAGGCTTTCTGCTTGAGTTATAAGCAGTTGTAATCTTATTGGCAGGAGTTCCTCCGATAGAAGCAACCTCTGATGAATAGAATCTGAACATCTTTTCCTTGTCTCTTTTTTTCTCAAGGCTGATGTTGCTGTACTCAAGGCCCTTTAAGATACCATCTGTAGATACATAACAGTTATGAGGTGCCTTTCTGTCAGTTGATCTGAAGGTCATAACAGTACCTACTCCATTTACACCGTCCATATGGTCGAGGACATTTGCATATTCCTTGAAGTCGGCCTCTGCATAGATTGAATGTCCAACATGAACATAGATTGCATCGTGCTCAATTGCTTTTCTATCATAATAATGTCTTGCAGATCTAACTGGTCCAATTTTGTCAAGTCCGCTGAAATCACTGTATACAGCCATAAGTCTTGTGATTCCACCCTCTACAAGCATCTCGTAGATTATATCAGCCTTCTCAATTCCTGACTGAGGAATAGCTGGCTGAAGGTTATTGATCATAATTGCGACTGGTCTCTGATTTGCAAGGCTCTCATCCATCCATTCACCTGTAAGGGTATTGATAACCATACCATCCTTTGAAAGCTCGATATCAGATGAATAAATCATTGGTGTGTCTTCTTTTTTAAGATCATAATCTACTGGGGTTGTATCAGCCTCAGTTGTGACTGCCTCAGCTTTTTCAGCCTTTGTTGTAGCTTCTTCTTTACTTCCACATCCTGCAAGTGATGCCATACACATTGATGCTGCAAGAATTGCAGTGATAAATTTCTTATTCATAATCTCTAGTATATCCTTTCTTGTTAAGTATATCCTTCTGAAGCTCTTCCATTACTAGTCGCTCTTCTTCAGTCATATGGTCATATCCAAACAAATGAAGCATACTGTGCGCTGTAAGAAAAGCAATCTCACGCTTTGGACTATGTCCATATTCCTCAGCCTGGCTATATACTCTGTCTATTGAAATAACAATATCTCCAAGCATCAGCTCTCCAGTATCAGAATTGAAATATTCCATCTCGTTTGCTTCTGCAATTGACAAATCACATGGCTTATCATAATCAACTAAAGGAAATGATAAAACATCCGTAGGACTATCGATATTACGCTGCTCCTTGTTAATCTCTCTTATGCCTTCGTTGTCAGTGAATAGAACATTCACCTCGCACTCATAAGGACATTCAACATAGTCAATTGCATAATCGATAATATCCTTTACAATTGCTTCGAATTCTTCAGGATAACTTTTATTTGATTCATCGCATATTACTATACTCATATGATTCTCCCATGTATTATAATTAACACATCGATATATTATACTATATACTCAGTGTCAAGTCAAACCCTTAAGTTCTTCCGTGAGGCTTATTAGGAAATTGTTTTTTAGGTTTATTCTTCTCATCATAAGCATCATAGGCAGCAACAATCTTCTGAACAAGGGGATGTCTCACAACATCAAGGCTTGAAAACTCGCAAATGCTAATGCCCTCAATTCCTTTTATAACCTTAAGGGCAACCTCAAGTCCGGAGGTCACATCCTTGGCTAAATCCTTCTGAGTTAAATCACCAGTTATGATTGCCTTTGACCCAAAACCAATTCTTGTTAAAAACATCTTCATCTGGGCAGGGGTTGTGTTCTGTGCCTCATCTAAAACAATAAAAGCATTGTCAAGAGTTCTTCCTCTCATATACGCAAGAGGAGCGACCTCTATCAGACCCTTCTCCATATTCTTTAAGAACTGTTCTGCACCCATTATTTCATAGAGGGCATCGTAAAGTGGTCTTAAATATGGATCAACCTTACTCTGTAAATCTCCTGGTAAAAATCCAAGCTTCTCTCCTGCCTCTATAGCTGGTCTAGTCAGTATTATTCTGTTTACTTCATTTGCCTTAAAGGCTGTGATCGCCTTGGCCATGGCAAGGTAGGTTTTTCCAGTTCCTGCGGGACCAGTTCCAAATACAATCATATTCTTGTCAATTGCATCAACGTACTTTTTCTGGCCGATTGTTTTTGCCTTGACTGGCTTTCCATTTATGGTATGACAGATTGTATCTTTGTCAAGCTCAGACATTTTTGATACATTATCGGTTACAGATAATGAAATTGCATAATCCACATTCTGTTCTGTGATAGTATTGCCAGCAAGGGAAAGGCGAGTGAGCTCGTTAATTACATCAACAGCCTTCTTGACACTTGCCTCCTCACCCTGAATAACAAGGTTATCATCTCTAAGCAAAATATCAGTTTTGTAGGCTCTCTCAATCTTCTTTATATTCTTATCAAATTGACCGAAAATATTCTGCATATGAGCAGAAGGTATCTCTAAGTTCTTTTTTATCATCCTTTATTGTTCCAATCTTTTGTTACTTGTATTTTTACTATCTATAACAAGAATTATATTATCACTTTTTCTATGTTTTTTCACTCTTTTTTTATATAAAATCATCTGGATTTATGGCTCAATTTAATAGATTCGTCAAATCAGGGATAATATCTTCTATAAGAATTAAAACAAATAAAAACAGGGCTATGAAGCATCTTGCAATGTCTCAAAACCCTGTTTCTATTATAAAATATAACTATTTAAACTTGCGCTTTCTAGCGGCTTCTGACTTCTTCTTACGCTTAACGCTTGGCTTCTCGTAATGCTCTCTCTTAC
>DCHE01000003.1:0-47221 GCA_002314775.1 Lachnospiraceae bacterium UBA1760 | reverse complement strand
TCCTGCTGGATACCTGCCTTAGCACAATTTCTCTTAAATCTTCTAAGAGCGCTATCTAAAGTCTCATTCTCTTTAACGATTACGCTTGACATTCTTTCCCTACCTCCCTCCAGTTGTGAACTTTAAGTGCGTATTAAACAACTGTTTGGGTCAACCAAAATCGCACATTTACGATTATAACATAAAAATGTCATTCGTCAACAAAAACTTTTTAAAATTTTCATCTTTTTTTGAATGGCATTTTTATGAATATCTTTTAGCTTTTAAACTTAATAATTAGCCTAACTGAGCCTTTGCAGCCTCAATACCTGCTGCTACTGCAGCATCTATCTTTGATGCATCCTTACCACCAGCCTGAGCCATGTTTGGACGTCCACCGCCATTACCACCAACTATAGGTGCAACAGCCTTAATAAGGTTACCAGCGTGTGCTCCAGCCTTAACAGCAGAATCAGTTGCCATGGCAACAATGTTAACCTTTCCATCCTTGTCTGATAAAAGAACAACAACGCCATCAGAAAGCTTATCCTTTAAGCTGTCACCAAGATCACGGAGTCCGTTCATATCAACACCAGCTACAGCTGTAACGAGAATCTTTATACCATTTGTTTCGATTACTGCATCCATAACATTTCCAAGTGAATCCTTAGCAGCCTTAGCCTTAAGTGACTCAAGCTCAGAAGATGTTTCCTTTAATTCCTTCTGAAGGTTAGTAATCTTAGCTACTACTTCATTTGGAGTTGTTTTAAGAAGCTTAGCAGCCTCAACGAGCTTAGCCTCAAGCTCTGCATAATACTTAATTACACCAGTACCTGTGAGTGCCTCGATACGTCTTACACCAGCAGCAACACCTGACTCTGAAAGAATCTTAATCTGCTGAATTGAAGAAGTATTACTTACATGAGTACCACCACAAAGCTCTACAGAGAATGCATCTGCAAATGCCTCCTCAATTTCTGCCTTGTCAGACTTACCCATACTTACAACTCTAACTGACTCTCCGTACTTCTCTCCGAAAAGTGCCATAGCACCTGTCTTCTTTGCATCTGCTATAGCCATCTCATCAGTAACAACTGGTAGTCCCTTTGCGATTTCTCTATTAACAATTGCCTCTGCCTCTTCAATCTGCTCCTTAGTGAGTGCCTCGAAGTGTGAGAAGTCAAATCTTAATCTGTCTGGAGATACATATGAACCCTTCTGCTCAACATGGTTTCCAAGAACAGTCTTAAGTGCCTTCTGAAGAAGGTGTGTTGCTGAGTGGTTCTTACAGGTTGCTGCATGGCTTTCTTCATCAACCTTAACCGAAGCTGCATCACCAACCTTTAACATTCCACTCTTAACGTATCCAACATGTCCAATCTTCTTGCCTGTGAGGTGAATTGTCTCAGTAACTACGAACTCTCCGTCCTTAGTTGTGATAACACCCTTATCACCTACCTGACCACCCATTGTTCCATAAAGTGCTGTAACATCTGTTACAACTGTACCATTCTGGCCACTTGTAAGTGCGTCAACTACTGTAGTTTCTGTTGTGAGTGCAGTAATTACTGCATCACACTTGCTGTTTGTATATCCAACAAATGCTGTCTCAAGATCAAGTGGAAGGTCATCGTAAACATTTCTATCACGACCAGCCATCTTCTCAGCACCCTTATATGTACCGCTTGATAAGTCCTTAGCAGCCTTTTTAGCCTTTTCAAAGCCTTCAACGTCGTATGACATATTTTTCTCAGCGAGAATTTCTTCTGTTAAATCAATAGGGAATCCAAATGTATCATAAAGCTTAAATGCGTTATCTCCTGAGAGAACTGTCTCGCCAGCAGCCTTCATTTCATCCTCCATCTTAGCAAGGATTGCAAGACCCTGGTCGATTGTCTTATTGAACTGCTCCTCTTCCTTAGCGATGTTCTTTAAGATGAAATCCTTCTTCTCCTCAAGCTCTGGATATCCATCCTTAGAACCCTCGATAACAGTTTTTGCAAGCTCTGTAAGGAATGCACCCTGAATACCAAGTAATCTTCCGTGACGGCTTGCTCTACGGAGAAGTCTTCTAAGTACGTAACCTCTTCCACTATTTTCAGGCATTATACCATCTGAAACCATAAATGTTACTGATCTGATATGGTCAGTTACAACACGAAGTGAAACGTCTGTCTGGTAATCATTTCCATATGACTTTCCTGAAAGTGAGCATACATGATCACGAAGCGACTTCATTGTATCTACATCGAACATTGAATCAACATCCTGGCATACACATGCAAGACGCTCAAGTCCCATACCAGTATCGATATTCTTCTTCTCAAGCTCTGTGTAATTACCCTTACCATCGTTGTAGAACTGAGAGAATACATCATTCCAGATCTCCATATATCTGTCGCAGTCACAGCCTACCTTACAATCTGGCTTTCCACAGCCATACTTCTCTCCACGGTCATAATAAACCTCAGAGCATGGACCACAGGCACCCTCGCCGTGCTCCCAGAAGTTGTCAGCTCTTCCGAATCTGGAAATTCTCTCTGCAGGAATTCCAATCTTCTTATTCCAAATCTCAAATGCCTCATCATCATCCTCAAATACAGATGGATAGAGACGATCCTTATCTATACCAACTTTCTCTGTTAAAAACTCCCAAGTGAAGCCAATAGCCTCTTCCTTGAAATAGTCGCCAAACGAGAAGTTACCGAGCATCTCGAAAAATGTACCGTGACGAGCAGTCTTACCAACATTCTCAATATCACCAGTTCTGATACACTTCTGACAGGTTGTAACCCTGTTTCTTGGTGGAATCTCAGCACCTGTAAAGTAAGGCTTTAATGGCGCCATACCTGAATTTATTAAAAGTAAGCTCTTGTCATTCTGTGGAACAAGTGAGAAGCTGTTAAGTCTTAAATGACCGTTCTCCTCAAAGTAATCCAAAAACATTTTTCTTAACTCGTTAACACCGTATTTTTTCACGTTTATTTCCTCCTAGAATATATGTAGGTAACAGCCCTCGCTATTACTTATTCTCCTTTGATTCTTTACTTTTCTTTATCTTAGATCCTGTTATTATTCCCGCGACTGCAAGTGCGACAAAAACAACATATTTAATTCCATACTGAGCAATTTCAATTAATAATGCTTCCATGTTAATATCCTCCTACTTGTATAATAGTTAACTCACAACTATTTCTGCTTTAGCACACATAATACTAAATCATTTTACTTTCGCTCTGCAAGTTCCTTTATTACATCGCTCCAGCTTAAATCCTTCTCAACCATAAGAACCATAAGATGGTACATAAAATCTGAAACCGCGTACTTCATCTCCTCAGAATCGTTGTTCTTTGCTTCGATGAGAATATTAGTAAATTCCTCGCCAACCTTTCCAAGAATCTTATCAAGACCTTTATCAAACAGATAATTGGTATATGAGGAACCTTTTCCAGGATTATCCTTTTTATCTGATATTGATTCGTAAACCTCCTTGAAGGCCTTTAATGGGTCTGTATCATCAAAATCCTTCTGCACAAGAGGTGTGAAGAAACAGCTTCTATTACCAGTATGGCAGGCTGCACCAACCTGAGAAACCTTTGCAAGAATTGTATCCTTGTCACAGTCAAGTGAAAGTGACTTCACAAATTGAAAATGTCCAGAGGTAAGTCCCTTGAGCCATAATTCTTTCCTGCTTCTTGAATAATAGGTCATACGACCAGTTCGAATAGTTTCATTGTAGGATTCCTCATTCATATAGGCCATCATAAGCACTTCGCCAGTCTTATAATCCTGAACTATCGCAGGTATAAGCCCATCAGAATTCAGCTTAAAATCCTTAAAGTCAATCGAACTCTCAAATACCTTACAAGGTACATTCATGTTGATACAATCGTGCTTGATTTCCATGATGTCATGTCTTGAGAGATTGTAAAGACTGATAGATTCAGCGTTCGAATCTCTAAGAAGCTTTGCAATCTTCTCTCCCTCGGTATCATATGAGGATGCAATAACTGGAATTCCAACCTCAGTTCTGATTCTGTCAACAATATTTGCATAATCGGAAAGCTTGTTGTAATGAAGAAGAAGAAGTTCTCCGGCTCCTGCCTTCTTTAATTCTCTTGCATATTCAACAGGACTCTCGCACTCTGTCAAATCTATGGTGCAGATAATTCTCTCAGAACCGAATCTTTCTGCAGCCTCTGTAACTATATTAATATCTGCCAGAGGAGCTGATTTCATACAAATCTTTGAGGCTCCAGCATAAAGAAGCTTCTTAATATGCTCAAGCTTTCTAACTCCGCCACAGGCGATAAGTGGGATGTCGATAACTCTTTTTATCTCCTTAATTGTGTGGAGATTCTTCTCAAATGTTTCCTCGGTTGCATTGCTATCAAAAAATGCAACCTCATCCGCGCCAGCATCGTTATAAAATCTTGCCTCTTCTATTGGATTTTCCATGGTTACACATGGAATTATTTTTTTATATTCCATATAATGTCCTCCCGCAAGTATCTATAATCTGAATCAATAGTGACTTATTTATTATTAGAAATAAATATTATAGCGAACCCTTTGTAGAAAGAATCATTCCCTCGAGTCTAGGGTCATAGCTTACTGCACTTGAGAGTGCATTTGCAAACGCCTTAAAGGCAGCCTCAATGATGTGATGATTATTAGCACCATCAAGCTGCTTAATATGTAAGTTCATTCCTGCAGAATAAGATACTGCATAGAAGAATTCCTTAACCATCTCTGTATCAAAATCTCCTACCTTTGGTACTGTGAGATTTAAATCCATATTAAGATATGGTCTTCCAGATAAATCAACTGCTGATAAAACAAGTGTCTCATCCATTGGCATAGTAAAGGAACCATATCTTCTGATTCCAAGCTTATCTCCAACCGCTCTTTTTATTGCCTCGCCAAGAACAATACCAGTATCCTCAATAGTATGGTGACTGTCAACATTAAGATCTCCATCAACCTTAACCTTAAGGTCAAAGAAACCATGCTTGGCAAAGCTAATAAGCATATGATCAAAGAAACCAACACCAGTATCAACCTCAGCGATGCCCTTACCATCCAAATTAATGGTGAGCTCAATATCAGTTTCCTTAGTTTTTCTATTTACTACTGCAACTCTATCTGTCATATAGACCTCCTTAATGCTTACTCAAAACGAACCTTGATTGAATTAGCGTGAGCTGTAAGGTGCTCAGCCTCAGCAAAGGTCTCAATATCCTTGTGAATTGGAAGAAGCGCCTCTCTTGAGTAACAGATGATGCTTGATTTCTTGATGAAATCATCTACTCCAAGTGGTGAGAAGAATTTAGCTGTTCCATTTGTAGGAAGAACGTGGTTAGGACCAGCAAAATAATCTCCAAGAGGCTCTGATGAGTATTCACCGAGGAAGATTGCTCCAGCGTTCTTAATCTTTGTCATAACGTCAAATGGATTAGCGGTAACTACCTCTAAGTGCTCTGGAGCGATTTCATTTGAAATCTCAATAGCTTCATCTAAATTCTCAGCAACAATAATATATCCAAAATTATCAAGGGACTTCTGAATTATCTCTCCTCTTGATAATACTTTAACAAATCCATCAACCTCAGCTGAAACCTTCTCGGCAAGCTCCATACTGTCTGTGACAAGGATTGCAGATGCAAGCTCGTCATGCTCAGCCTGTGAAAGTAAATCTGCTGCAACATATCTTGGATTAGCTGTCTTATCAGCAAGTACAAGGATCTCTGAAGGACCAGCGATTGAATCGATATTTACGTGTCCGTAAACTGTTCTCTTGGCAAGTGCAACGAAGATATTACCAGGTCCAACAATCTTATCAACCTTAGGTATTGACTCAGTTCCAAATGCAAGTGCTGCGATAGCCTGTGCTCCACCAGCCTTAAATACCTCAGTTACACCAGCCTCCTTAGCTGCAACAAGAGTTGTAGGGTAAACCTTACCCTCAGCGTTACAAGGTGTTGTCATAATAATATTCTTAACTCCGGCAACGTGTGCTGGAATTACATTCATAAGTACTGAAGATGGATATGCAGCCTTTCCTCCAGGTACATAAACACCAACTGACTCGATTGCAGAAATCTTCTGTCCAAGAATAACTCCGTTTGGCTTAGTCTCAATCCAGCTGTTTCTCTTCTGAAGCTCATGATACTCTCTGATATTTACGATAGCCTTTCTGATAACTGCTAAAAGCTCAGGGTCAACAAGACTGTAAGCCTCCTCAATCTCAGCATCTGTAACCTTTACATTAGTGGCATCGATATCAGCCTTATCGAACTTCTTTGTATACTCAAAAAGTGCAGCGTCCTTATTGACATGCACGTTCTCAACGATTTCCTTAACAGTACCTTCGTAGGCACCATAATTATCAGGACTTCTCTTTAAAAGATTATTTAAAATATCCTTCTTTGCATCTTCATTAAGTGTAACTATTCTCATTTATTTATCCTCCGATATCAGCTTGTTAAGTCCAGTCAGTATGCTTCTGATTCTGTCATGCTCCATCTTAAGACTTACTCTGTTTACAACAACTCTTGCTGAAAGCGGGCAAATCTCCTCTAAGACCTCAAGACCATTTTCACGAAGTGTGCTTCCTGTCTCAACTATATCTACGATAACATCTGCGAGATCAACAATTGGTCCGAGCTCTACTGAACCATTAAGCTTTATAATCTCTACAGTCTGATTCTTCTTATTCTGGAAATAATCCTTTGCAATGTTTGGATACTTGCTTGCAACACGAATTATCTCGTTCTTCTTAAGTGTTTCCTTGGCCTTTTCAGGACCACATACACACATTCTGCATTTTCCAAAGCCAAGGTCCATAACCTCGTAAATGCTTCTTCCTTCCTCAAGGATAGTATCCTTACCTACTACTCCAATATCAGCTGCACCGTACTCAACATAGGTTGGAACATCCGATGCCTTTGAAAGGAAAAACTTTATCTTGTATTCTTCATTTGTAAAGATAAGCTTTCTGGTATCCGGATCCTTCATCTCCTCACAGGTGATTCCAATCTGCTCAAGGAGTGCAAGTGTTTTCTTGGCAAGTCTGCCCTTTGCAAGCGCGAGTGTTAAATATCTCATTACTTTTCCTCCTCAATTAGAATTTATTATCTAAAAAGCTGTAAAATTCAGCGTTCTCAGCATCTGCCTTAGCCTTATACTCGGCCTCTGTAAGCTTCTTTGACTTTCTTATAAGCTCAGTAACCTTACCACTTGCTCTAAGCTCCTTTGCAAGCTCTATAGCCTTCTTCTGGCTGTCAGGCGAATAAATTATAAGTGCCTTCTCTGGTCTTACGGTATTATCGATATGCTGTCTTGATAAAGCCATCATAAGCTCATCAACATAGATAGCAAATCCAATTGATGCAGATTCCTTGCCAAACTTCTCGAGAAGATTGTCGTATCTTCCACCCTTTATCACTGCATCTCCTGTTCCATAGGTATAGCCTCTGAAAACAATGCCGGTGTAATAGGTGTATCTGTTAAGCATACTCAGATCAAAGCTTACATACTTATCAAATCCGTAATAAGAAAGAACTGTGTATATCTTCTTCATTCTCTCAATCGCTGCAAGAGACTTTGCATTATTTGCATGCTTTTTAGCCTCGTCAAGCATCTCAACTCCGCCAAATGCATCATCAAAATATACAAGTGACTGTTTTGTCTCCTCTGAAAGATTTAATGCCTTTACATATTCTAAGAGTCCAAAGAAATTCTTTGAACGGATAAAATCTCTGATATCTGCTTCTTCCTCCTCTGTGAGGTTCGAATCTTCAATGATTCCATTGAAGTAATCCACATGGCCGAGCTCAATCTGAAACTCTGTAAGGCCTGCAGCAAGAAGGCAGTCGATTGCGCATGCTATAATCTCTGCATCTGAAGCAGAGGTGTCATCATTTAATAATTCACAGCCAATCTGTGTAGACTCGGAAAGCTTACCCTGATGAAGAGGTGCATTTGTAAATGTATTGCCCTTGTAGCAAAGTCTGATAGGAAGCTTTGTGTCTGGATAATACTTTGCAGCACATCTTGCAATGCTTGGAGTCATATCAGGTCTTAAAACGAGTGTATTGTTATTCCTGTCAAAGAACTTAAACATCTCGTTAGAAGGAGCTGAGCCCTTGTCCATATTAAATATATCGAAAAATTCGAATGAAGGAGTTTCAATATCATGATAGCTGTACATATGAAGGGTATGATGAATATGATCGATAACTCCATTTCTCTTTTCACATTCTAAATCATAGATGTCCCTAACCCCTTCCGGAGTTCTGAGCAGTTTTTCATACATAGTGTTTTCCTCCTAAAAATACAATAGTCAATTAAAGTATTATATGAAATATACAAGGAACAGGCCATAAAGCATAAGACCTAGTATTCACATATATACCACATAATTATCTATATAATAAGCTAATTTGATAAACTATTCAATATTTATTTAAAAAAGATTATTAGAACATTAGTTTGCATTTGCAGAACATATGTGCTATAATAGACAAAAATGTATACATAAGTATATGTTGACTTGGTATTTCGTTATAAAGATTATTATTAATGGTTTTTAGTATTAAACTAGTTATTAAATTTAGGAGGTTTTTTTATGAGCAAAGGTATGATTACTGAAAAGCAAAGACAGATACTTGAATATATTAGGGATTGTCTTCTTGAAAAGGGATATCCGCCTGCAGTTAGAGAGATATGCCAGGCAGTGGATCTTAAGTCCACCTCTTCTGTTCATGCTCACCTAGAAAAGCTTGAGGAAAACGGATATATAAGAAGAGATCCAACAAAGCCTAGAGCGATAGAAATTACCGATGATGAATTCTCACTTACAAGACGAGAATTAGTTAATGTACCAATTATTGGAACTGTAACCGCAGGACAGCCAATTCTTGCAGTTGAGAATATTGAAGGCTACTTCCCTATTCCACCTGAATATCTTCATAATTCTGAAACCTTTATGCTGAAGGTTAAGGGTGAAAGTATGATTAACGCTGGAATCCTTGATGGAGACATGGTTTTAGTCGAGAAATCCGAAACAGCCTATAACAATGATATTGTCGTTGCCCTTATTGATGACTCAGCGACAGTCAAGAGATATTTCAAGGAGAATGGCCATTACAGACTTCAGCCTGAGAATGATTTTATGGATCCAATTATCGTTGATTATCTGTCGATTGTGGGTAAGGTTATAGGTCTCTTCAGAAGCTTTTAGATTTATAGCTTTTGAATTGATGTTTATGCTTTAGTATTTTTATTATTTATTTATTGATTGATATAAGAAAAAGACGCCACATGGCGTCTTTTTCTTATATCATCTATATTCCTATGAAAAAATAATATCCATATAATAACCGGTTTTATTCTCCATACAGGTTATAAATCTGTAGCTGACTCTGTCACCCTCATTGTATCTAAGGGACATTGATGAATATGGGTATGCAAGTTCATTTTCAATTATCCTGAAATACTTCCCTGCTTCTTCAACAGAAAAATCCTCAAGATGAATATCTACTACATATCTATTAAAATTAATGTTCACACTCTTTCTGGTTATTCCTTCAAGCTTATCCAGAAGATCATTCAGTCTTCTTTGAATATCATCACTTGTCATAAGGTAAACCTTCGAGAGATATTCATTCATAATTCTAAACATTTAGTCACATCCTTCTTGCCAGATAAAACTACCTGCAAACTGTTATTAATAAACCTGCTTATCAGGGATTGCATCATGAACCTCTTTAAACCTTGTAAAGTTCTTGATGAAAAGTCTGACAACCTTTGGGTCAAAGTGCTTTCCAGTAAGTCTTATTATCTCATCGTAAGCAGCCTCACAGGTCCAGCCCTTCTTGTAGCTTCTGTCAGCTGTGAGTGCGTCAAATACATCACATAATGCCATCATTCTTGCAATGTAAGAAATCTCTTCGCCCTTCATGCCGAGGTATCCTGTTCCATCCCATCTCTCATGATGCTCCTTAGCAAGAACTCTTGCAAGATGAAGCATCTCACCAGGACACTTCTCAAGGAGTGCGTCACCATAAAGAACATGATTCTTCATAATCTGATACTCTTCATCTGTAAGCTTAGCAGGCTTCTCAAGTATCTCCTCGCTAATCATAAGCTTACCAATATCATGCATCATGGATGCAGTTGCAAGCTTGTCTATATACTCCTTATCAAAGCCAGAGGCCTCGCCAAGAATCTTCATATATTCAGCGACTCTCTTGATATGCTCACCAGTAAACTTTGATTTTGACTCGCTTATCTCAGCGAAAGCAAATATAAGTCCCTTCTGGTTATTAGCCATCGTAATAGCTGTATCAATATTCTTGTTAATCATCATCGCATTTCTATCAACGATAAAGTAGGAAATGAATGACATTGAAATTACTATAATAATAAGTGGTACTGCAATCTCCAGGAACAAATCCTCGTATTCACTATATTCATAATAAATTACTAAATCAGGAAAATTCATCTGAAATATAGTAGAACCAAAAATACCCAGACAAACAAAAAGGGATGTTGAAAGTACTAAGGTTCTATTGTAATAAAGTGAGGCAATAAGAATAGGGAAAAGTACAAGTGCAAATGCATACTTTCCAAGCTCGCTCACAAGTATTACAGCAATAAGAATTGTACTAACGAGAATAATATGCTTTGTATATGCCTTGCTGTCTAGTTTGAAAAGATTAACTACAATACTAGGTATTATCGCAATAATCACACAGGCTCCAAATACTATCGAACAGGTTATCATATTGTATTTATTCATCAGAATAAAATATGCATAGTATATAAGCAGAAAATAAATTACAATTCTCATGCACTTTGCGGATATTCTGTTAATATCAGAATAATCGCCTTTAATTAATTCATCCTTATTCATAAAACTACCTTCCCAAACCCCAAAACAAGTTACTTAATCAACGAACACTCTTCTCGCATCATGCCAGGTATGCTCTAAGTCATAAAACTCTCTTTGTTCATCTGTAAAAATATGAATAATTATATCATAAAAGTCAAGTAAAATCCATCCTGCATTTGATCTTCCTTCACGATTTTTCATATCAAAATTGTGAGAAAAGAGACTGTCCTCTACATTATCACACATTGCCTGCAGCTGATTATTATTAGAAGCGCCTGCAATCACAAAATAATCCGACACAGCAGATACATTTGCGATGTCAAGAATTCTTATATCATGAGCCTTCTTGTCGCTTAACGCCTCATATATAAGCTTTAGCTTAATTCTCATTTCTTCACTTATTTCCTGATAATTATTTTCCTGATAATTATTTTCCTGATAATAATTTTCCATCTAGTTTTTTCCCTTTGAATAATATTTGTATGCCAGAAGACTTTCTTCCTCTATGTATACATTTTTGTGCTTTAAGTAATCGAGAGTGTTATTAAGAATATGCCAAAGAGCCTTGTCGATATCGGTGAAGCTCTCTTTTCTTATCTCCTCAATCTCTGGAATTGGCTTTCTGTTTGGCTCGATATAGTCAGCAATGTAAATAATTTTTTCCATAAGTGACATGTTTGGATGTCCTGTTGTGTGATACATAACTGCCTTTATTATCTCATTATCGTTAATCTCGAATTTATCCTTCACCCTGTATGCACCAATAATGGCATGTAAAAGGTCAGGATTTGCCTTCTCAGCATCATTTATTCTGACACCATACTTCTTTGCCTTCTTCAGCATCTCTTCTGAATCAAGACATTTCGCATTGTCATGTAAAAGTCCGGCAATTCTTGCCTTCTCTATATCTGCGCCGTATTTCATGGCGAGGCAGGCTGCAGTGTACTCAACACCCTTTGTGTGAGTATATCTCTTTGGCGTTAAAATCTTCTGCAATTTTCTATCAATCTCTGAATATTCCATTAAAGTATCCTCCAGACATTTATATAGTATGAGTTCGCTCACTTATCTAAGCTTTATAAAGCTCATTATTAAGAATATAATCATATACTGCTTTTGGCAATTGTTCTTTTACATTTTCATCCTCATAAAAATTATTTCTTATGTACGAGGATGACACTTCAATATTAGATGTTACTAAAAGGGAAATGTCAGCTGCTTCATAGGTATCCTTGTATTTTGAAATCAGCTCCTTCACCATCACTGTATCAACATCATCACGTACTGCAGCGATAATACTAGTAGAATTTATAAGTGAAGCTGCCTCTCTCCAGGTCGGAAGATTAACAAGAGAATCCCCTCCAATTATAAAATAAAACTTGTCAGAACTATATTCTTTATGTAAATAATTCATTGTGTCTATTGTGTATGTGACTCCGCCTCTATCCTGCTCAATTTTAGAAAGCTTCATATATGGATAGTCCTTAATTGCAAGCTCTATCATATCATTTCTTGTTTCATTTGTAGTGGAAATGGCAGTTTTATAATAAACACCGCTATTAGGCATAATCCAGACCTCATCAAGCAAAAATTGAGTATAGGCCTTCTCAGCAAGCATAATATGCCCTCTGTGAATAGGATTAAAGCTGCCTCCAAGTATTGCTATTTTCTTCAAAGAACCTCTCCCTCGATTAAAACTCTATACGTGGTTTCTCGTTATTTCTCTTATATAGAGTAATCTTTCTTCCGATTACCTGAACAACCTCTGAATTTGTTCTTTCTGAAAGCGTTTCAGCTATTATCTTCGGATCATCTAAACAATTTTTAAGTACATTTATCTTAATAAGCTCTCTTTTTGCAAGGGCCTCTCTTACTGACTCACAAAACTCTGGAGTAAGACTGGCCTTTCCAATGCTGAGTATTGGGTCCATAGTCATTGCAAGACCTCTTAAATATGCTCGGTTTTTACTTGTCATAGTATTTCCTTTCTATTACTTATAGTAATCAAATTCCAAACCGTATATCTTAACTGTATCTCCCTCTTCAATGCCTAAATCCTCAAGCATTGTAAGGATACCATTATCTTTCATAAATTTCTGGAAGAATGCAAAGCCTTTTTCTGATTCAAGGTTTGTATATCCAAGCATTCTCTCGATTCTTGGTCCCTCAATCAGGAACAAGTGCTCTTCCTTTTCAGATTTTTTAACCTCAAATGGAAGGTCTGGTGCATCAACAAAGTCATCTGCATCCATCTCTGACTCAAATATAATCAGATCATCTGGTGCTTCCTTTACCATGTCATTTACATACCAGAGCAAATCCTCGATTCCCTTTCCAGATACTGCTGAAATTGGGAAAACCTTGATTCCTTCTGGCTCAAACTCTTCCTTAAGTAACTCTATAACTGTCTCGTAGTCGGTACCATAAAGTGCATCACATTTGTTTGCAGCAATAACCATAGGTCTTGCAGCAAGCTGCTCATTGTAATTCTTGAGTTCTTTATTTATGGCCTTGATATCAAGAATAGGATCTCTTCCTTCTGTTGATGCAGCATCAACTACATGAATTAGTACCTTGGTTCTTTCGATATGTCTAAGGAAATCATAGCCAAGGCCTACTCCCTCTGATGCTCCCTCGATAATTCCAGGAATATCAGCCATAACAAAGCTCTGTCCCTTATCAAGACTTACAACACCAAGATTTGGGCTTAGGGTTGTAAAATGATAGTTTGCTATCTTTGGCTTTGCGTTAGTAACTCTTGAGAGAAGTGTAGACTTTCCAACATTTGGAAATCCAACTAAACCAACATCTGCTATCATCTTTAATTCAAGTGAAAGCCATTTTTCAACTGCAGGCTGGCCTGGCTGAGCGTATTTTGGAGCCTGCATAACGCTGGTAACATACTGTCTGTTACCCTTTCCGCCTCTTCCGCCCTTAAGGAGTACAACTGGCTCTGTCCTGTTTGACATATCAAGAATAACCTTTCCAGTTTCAAAATCCTTGATAACTGTTCCGGGTGGAACCTTTAATGTAATATTGGCACCATTTGCGCCGTGGCAGTTTCTTTTTCCGCCCTCTTCACCATCTTCAGCTTTGTATTTACGTACATTCTTAAAATCAGCCAGAGTATTAAGACCCTCATCAACTACAAAGATAACGTCTCCGCCTTTACCACCGTCACCACCATCTGGTCCACCATCTGGCACGAAAAGTTCTCTTCTAAATGATACATGGCCATCTCCGCCTTTTCCAGATTTAACAAATATTTTTGCTCTATCAGCGAACATAAAACTGCCCCTTTCAAAATAATAAACAATCAAAAAATAGTTTTAAAAAAGAGCTGCTTTATAAAAAAGCAGCTCTACTTTCTGTAAATTATTCAGCTACTGGATAGATAGAAACCTGCTTCTTATCTCTTCCAAGTCTCTCAAATCTTACAACTCCATCCTTTAATGCGAAAAGAGTATCGTCTCCGCCTCTTCCAACATTAAGACCTGGATGAATCTTTGTTCCACGCTGTCTGTATAAAATATTACCTGCCTTAACGAACTGTCCGTCAGCTCTCTTAGCGCCAAGTCTCTTTGACTCAGAATCACGTCCGTTCTTTGTAGAACCAACACCCTTCTTATGAGCAAAGAACTGTAAATTCATTCTTAACATATTTACACCTCCTTGAAGTATAATTGCAAATATTCGTTGCCGTACTCTTCATATAACTTTACAAGGCCAACTCGAAGAGCTCTAATTAATAATTGACCTTCTTTACTACTCTTACCGGTAAATTTCATTCTAAGCGCACCAGAATCCTTAGATTCCACAACATACTTGTCATCAGTAAGCTCATCAATTGAATTGATTGTATTAATAGTAAGTGCAGAAACTGCTGCACAAATAATATCCTTACCGATTTTATCATATCCTGCATGGCCTACAACTGAAAATCCGATATATGATCTATCTCTCTTATAAAAAGTGACTTTAATCATAATTATTAAGCGTTGATTGACTCAATCTTAACCTGAGTATATGGCTGTCTGTGACCGTTCTTCTTATGATAGCCAGTCTTTCTCTTATACTTGTATACGATAACCTTCTTAGCTTTGCCTTCCTTTACAACTGAAGCCTTTACAGTTGAGTTAGCTACTGCTTCGCCACAAAGTACCTCTGAATCGTTATTGATCATGATAACATCAAAAGCTACTTCGCTTCCTTCTTCTGCATTAAGCTTTTCAACATTAATGATATCTCCTTCAGCTACCTTGTACTGCTTACCGCCTGTTGCTATAATTGCGTACATATGGTTTCCTCCTATTATCATTACTCGCCAGCTTTGGTGATGCAAGCATACTTTAACCTAGCTGTGCGGCATACTCAGATATAATATCAGTGTGAGAACTATATGTCAACACTTTTTTAAAAAATATTCTTATATCTTAAAGCTATCTTGTTATTATCTAATTATTATCTAATTATTTTACAAAATCTCATAAATTGGCTTTGTAAGCTTCTTTCTGGTGATCTCGCAAAGACCAAGTCCTGTGAAATCAACAAACTGATTTTTGACAGTATCCCGAGAAAGCTCCTCCTCAATAACCTTGATTAGTTCGGCTCTGCTCTCCTGTTTCTTCATATTGATAAAATCAACAATTATTATTCCTGAAAGATTCTTTAATCTCATCATCTTTGCAATCATAACTGCTGCCTCAATATTAATCTTTAGGATATGCTCCTCAGTGTCCCTGCCCTTTACTGCCTTTCCAGTATTAACATCAATTGCTGTAAGTGCCTCGGTGTGATCAAAAACCAGGTAGGCGCCTGACTTAAGATATACAACTCTCTGAAGCGCTTTATTTACATCTCTGGTAATATTGTAGGTAACATCTATAGGAACATTTCTATTCTTATATAAGGTAACCTTGGCCTCGATATCGTTGCTGAGCTCATTCTCCCTGAACATAAGGAGCTCCTCATAAAGATCATCGAACTCAGTAATAACCTCTATGGATTCGTATCTTCCGGAAATGCAGCATTTGTTGAAAAAATCAATATACTGGTTTCCAGTTGAATATACAACCTGATGTGGCTTCAGGTAATGTGCCTTATCAATAAGATTTTTAAGCTTTTCAAGAAGGGAACAAGCTTCTTTGTTAAGAATCTCAGCCGAAACCTCAGTGGCTGCAGTTCTAACGATTGTACCAAAGTTATAGGATTTATCATAATTATCAAGTGTTTCTGCAAGACTATTCTTAAGGTTTTCCCTTAATGCTTCGCTCTTTATCTTTGAAGAAATACCAATTACTCCTGTTCTGTTCACGATTACATACTTTCCTGTAATCGATATATTAGAGGTAGATTCAGCCTTTTTTTGCTTAATCTCCTCCTTGACAATCTGCACAAGAATTGTATCTCCAATAGAAACTCCTTCTTTTTTGCTGCCATCAAGCTTAATGTGCTTATCCTCGTTATCCTTAAGTGAATAATAGCATTTTGTATCTCTGTCAATTGATACAAAGGCAGCGTCAATATTATCGACAATATTTTCAACCCTGGCAGTGTAAATGCTTCCAAGGTTATTTTTCTCATTATCAAAAGAATGGACTTCATATAGCGAGTCATCCTCGTATAAGAAGCCCATTAATTGATTGTGATATTCAGATATTATTATCTTACCTTTCACAGTAATCCTCCAAAATGAATATAACAATTATTATAGTTTTTAGCGCTCGAATTCTTTTCCGCAATTATAGCAGATATACTTAATCTTTCCTGCGCCAGTCACCTCTTGCTGCTTGGTGATATTGTAGCTACCGCAATGTGGACAAGTTACTTCCTTTTCTTTCTTCTTAAAACCAAACATATAAAACACCTCCTAAAAATACCCCTTAACAAACTCAATAACCTTTGTTTATATAAATATAAATATATGTATCAGAAATGTTCTTTTATGCAATTATTATAAAAAGATTTGTGCAAAATGTCAATAGCAAACAGCGTTATAATAATTATTTCATAACTATTACATTAAAATTTGTCACCAGCTTCAATTAATGGAACCATTTTTTTATTTTTATCACGCATGTATGTGTCTAATCTCAAAATATCAAAATCATATCTTGAGTATTCACAGCCTGCGATTATACACATAGCCTCCATAACAAGCTCAGGTTTTAGATTGTCAACTGAACCAGCTGAAAGAAGCATATATATCCCATCCTCTCTCATGCTTAATTCAAAGATGGATGGTTTAATATCGGTAATCTTTTCATTCTTTTTTGTTTTTTTACTTATTAATATTTCAGATTTCTTGTTTGCATCAAGAAGTGCTTCTTTAAAATAAGCAATATCTGAAAACTTATTCAAACCGCTCTCTGTAAGATTTATCAGATAATCAGAACCACAAACGACTGACATTGAATTCCCCGCATTGTCCGGCAGAATTACCATATCCGTTATCTGTGCATAGGGTGATGCAGTCTCATTAAATCTTCTTATCATATCCTCGGATGTATCGAGCGAATTAAACTCTGCATCCATATACTCTCCAACGGATGTAAGCATAAGAGGCATTGGTGCTGCAAAGGAAATAATCTGGTGTGGACTAAATCCAGAGGAATATTTGATATCAAATTCAGCACGTCTAATCGCCTTCTGAAAATATCTCATTACATCAAGGTGACTTATGAATCTGAGTGGGCCTGTTTTGGTATATTTAATTCTTACCTTCAAAACATACACCTCCTCCAAATGAAGCAACACCACAGCCAGAACACTGCATTCTGCAGTTAGGTGTAACAACACCCTCCTTAGCTCTCTCCCATTCCCTGATAAGGAATTTTTTATTTACTCCACAGTCAATATGATCCCAAGGGAACACCTCGTCTATGCTTCTCTCTCTCTCAGTATAGAACTTATAATCAATACCAAGCTCATTAAAGGAATCATAATACTTCTGCATATCAAAGAATTCTGTCCATGCATCAAATATTTGACCCTTCTTATATGCACGATAAATAACTTCAGAAAGCCTTCTGTCGCCCCTTGCAAATACACCCTCAAGAACAGATATATCCTGATCGTGATATGAAAACTTAAGCCTCTTTGTATTGAGCATCTTCTTGAAGGTATCCTTAACATGATATGCTCTTTCAACATACTCATCTCTTCCGAGCATCGGTGCCCACTGGAATGGTGTAAATGGCTTTGGCACAAAGTATGAAGCTGATGCAGTAACCTGATGCATGCCAATTCTTTCTTCCTTCGGAACTGTAGCATAATACTCCTCAGAAATCTTTTCTGAAAGAAGTGCGATTCCCTCAGCATCCTCATCTGTCTCCGTCGGAAGACCAAGCATAAAGTAAAGCTTAACCTTCGACCAGCCGCCCTTGAAGGCCTCTCTGGCACCATTTATGATAACTTCCTCTGTGAGTCCCTTATTGATTACATCTCTCATTCTCTGAGTTCCTGCCTCAGGTGCAAATGTAAGAGAAACCTTATGTACATCCTGAACCTTACTCATTACATCAAGCGAAAATGCATCGATACGAAGTGAAGGAAGCGAGATATTTACATGATTATTGTTCATCTTCTCCATGAGAAAATCAATAAGCAGAGGCAAATCCTGATAATCACTGGAGCTTAATGAGGAAAGCGATATCTCCTCATATCCAGTATTTTTTAGCATTGTATCAGCGTAAACCTTAAGGGTTTCTACATCCTTTTGTCTGGTTGGACGATAAATCATTCCAGCCTGACAGAATCTGCAGCCTCTGATACAGCCTCTCATAATTTCAAGAACTACTCTGTCCTGAGTAGCTCTAAGATATGGAATTACAGGCTTCATAGGATATGGAGCCTGGTTAAAATCCTTGACAATTACCTTTTTAACCTTAGCAGGAACGCCCTCAGTGTTAGTCTTAATCTCAGACACTGTACCGTCCTCATTGTAGGTAACCTCATATATTGAAGGAACATATATACCCTCAATATTTGCTGCCTTAATAAGAAACTCCTTCTTAGTCATATCAGAATTTTTATATTCCTTATAAAGAGTAAGCAAGGCATCATAGCTAACCTCTCCTTCGCCCATATAGAACATATCAAAGAAGTCAGCAATAGGCTCTGGATTATAGGTACAAGGGCCTCCACCTATTATAAGCGTATCGCCCTTGACTCTGTCCTTTGCATAAAGAGGAAGCCCTGAAAGCTCAAGTACCTGAAGTATGTTGGTGTAGCACATCTCATACTGAATTGTGATTCCGAGAAAATCACATTCCTTAACAGGTCTTTGTGATTCATGAGTAAAGAGCAAAATGTTCTTCTCACGCATAACCTTATCAAGGTCAGGCCATGGAGAATAAACTCTCTCACAGTAGGTATCCTCTCTTCTATTGAACATATCATACAGAATCTGGATTCCAAGGTATGACATTCCAATTTCATAGACATCCGGGAAACACATGGCAAATCTGATTTCAACCTTGTTAATATCCTTTACTGTCATATTAATTTCATTTCCGATATATCTTGCCGGTTTTTCAATAGACATCAGAATCTCATCTGACAGCGCAAGCTTTTCCATTTGCTTCCTCCAAATAATTAATTCTTAAAGCTGTGAATAGGTGCAGGAATTCTACCACCTCTGTTGATAAATGCATCACATGAATAGTTGTTAACCTTCATAATTGGCGCATATCCAAGTAATCCACCAAATTCAACCTTATCGCCCATTCCCATTCCGATAACAGGAATAATACGAACAGCTGTAGTTTTCTGATTAATCATACCGATAGCCATCTCATCTGCGATGATACCGGAAATTGTTGTAGCCTTTGTATCGCCAGGGATTGCAATCATATCAAGACCAACTGAACATACACAAGTCATAGCCTCAAGCTTCTCAAGTGTAAGAGCTCCCGCCTCAACTGCATCAATCATTCTCTGATCCTCTGATACAGGGATAAATGCGCCCGAAAGGCCACCAACGTATGATGAAGCCATAACTCCACCCTTCTTAACCTGGTCATTTAAAAGTGCAAGTGCTGCTGTAGTACCAGGTGCACCAGCGTACTCAAGACCAATCTCTTCTAATATCTCACCAACTGAATCACCAACTGCAGGTGTTGGAGCGAGTGAAAGGTCAACAATACCAAATGGTACTCCAAGCTTCTTAGAAGCCTCTCTTGCAACAAGCTGACCAACTCTTGTAATCTTAAATGCAGTCTTCTTTATTGTCTCACATAATATTTCAAAGCTCTCGCCTCTTACTGACTCAAGTGCAGCCTTAACAACACCAGGTCCACTAACACCAACGTTAATTACTCTGTCAGCCTCTGTGACACCGTGGAAGGCACCAGCCATAAATGGATTATCATCAGGCGCATTACAGAATACTACGAACTTTGCACATCCGATAGAACCCTCATCCTTTGTAAGCTCAGCTGCTTCCTTAATAATCTCACCAATAAGCTTAACTGCATCCATATTAAGACCTGTTCTTGTAGATCCACAGTTTACAGAGCTGCATACAAGACTAGTGGTTGCAAGTGCCTCTGGAATAGATCTGATAAGAAGCTCATCAGCAGTTGTCATACCCTTGCAGACAAGAGCAGAATATCCACCGATAAAGTTTACACCAACAGTTGCTGCTGCCCTGTCAAGAGCCTTTGCAAGCTCTACGAAATCCTTTGAGGTCTTACAAACTGAACCACCAACCAAAGCTATAGGTGTAACAGAAATTCTCTTATGAACGATAGGAATGCCATACTTCTTTGAAATATCCTCACCTGTCGAAACTAAATCCTTTGCCGACTCAACAATCTTATTGTAAATCTTATCAGCTGTCTCCTCCACTGTTGAACCAACGCAGTCAAGAAGACTGATACCCATAGTAATAGTTCTTACGTCAAGGTTCATCTTGCTAATCATTTCATTTGTTTCTAATACTTCATTTATACTAATCATAAGAATTCTCCAATCATTTATTTTGTAGTCAGATTAATCAAAATTGTAATATATAATTCTAATTCTACAAATTAGATTCTGTGCATCATATTGAAGATCTCATCTCTCTGAGCCTTAATCTGAACACCGATTTCATTTCCAAGCTCAGCAAGCTCATTTGCTATCTCAGCATGATGCTTTTCAGATGCGATTGTATCAACGAGCATCATCATGTTGAAGTAGCCCTGCATAACAGTCTGAGAAATATCTAAAATATTGATATTGTTAGCTGCAAGATAGTTACAAACCTTTGCAATAATACCAACCTGATCCTTACCTACTACAGTTATAATTGTTTTCTTCATGGAATAATTCCTCCTAAAATTATTTAAATATGTATTTAAACCTGTATCAGCTTTGAAGGAGTATCTCTCCTTGCCACAGTCAGGTTAAAATCTCTTACATCATCAGTAAATGGGTTATCCTTAAGCTCGTACTTTACGGTCTCATAGGCTAGCTCCGGAAAATTATTGTCCTTGCTAAGATGTCCGAGTACAATTCCCTTCATGTGAGAATTAAGAACATTAAGCAAAAGCCTGCCACAGGCCTCGTTGGACAAATGTCCGTATTTTCCAAGAATTCGCTGCTTAATCTTAAATGGATAAGGCCCAACCTCAAGCATTCTTATATCATGATTTGCCTCAATAAGAAGAAAATCAGAATCCTTTATCGATTCGATTATATTGTCATTATAATCTCCGAGGTCAGTTGCAATTGATATTTTCTTGCCAGAATTGCAAATGCTGTAACAACAGGGTTCATTTGCATCGTGCCATACCGGTTCGGCATGAACCATCAAATCACCAATCTGAAAGTCTTCGTTTGAGTCTATCCGATTATATAGTGAATTGTCAATAGTACCAATTCTGTTTGTTGTATTAATACCAGCGATTGTACCACCTGTACAGTATATTGGAATATTGTATTTTCTTGACAAAACGCCAAGGCCACCAATGTGATCAATGTGTTCATGGGTAATCAGTATTCCACTAATATCCTTCAGAGTACGACCTGCTGAATTAAGTCCTTGTTCAATTTTTTTCATGCTAATTCCAGCATCAATTAGTATCGAGGTATTTTCGCTGGATACGAGCATCGCATTGCCACTGCTTCCGCTGGCTATCGTAAGAAAGTCCATAGCCTTCCCCTAATCTATCTTTCTTTTAATATAAGTGATGAAAGAAATAATTCCTCATATTCCTTTTCACCACCAAACTGGTAAACTGTGATTTGTTTTCTGATTTCTTCAAAACTATCAAGCTCAGTATCAAGGTTCATAAGTATTTTAATTGCACCTAGAAGTGATGTATTTTTTGAAATAATTGCTTTATCTGATAATTCCTTTGGTAAAAGACCTATCTTCTGGCAGTTATTAAGCTTCACATAAAAGCCAAAGCCACCAGCAATGTATAAATTCTTAACATCCAAGATATCAAGCTTCGCTCTGCTAAGTAGCATTAAAAGGCTTGAATAGATGGCTGCCACTGCAACGGAAATACTTCTAATAACATCAACACCGAGTGTCATGCTCTGACCTCTTACAGTACTTGTAATACCTGAATTAATCTGGTCCTCAGTAAAGGTAAGCTCAGGATTAATTATCCTTCTCAGTAAAAGATTCGCTATATGCTCAAGAGTTGTGCTTCCGTATATACCCTTTGCTCTGGTACAATTCTCAAAGGCAGGTCCGCAGGCAGCAGTTGTTGCATAATATGCACCTGCATTTTTTACCACCATCTCACCGTTTGTACCAAGATCCATCAGTACATCTCCATCATTTAGCTCAAGGTAATTTACACCACTTATTATATCTGCGCCAAGAAAGGCTGAGGCCCCGGGCAAAACATAGGTCTTTAGTCCATTTAGTTCTGTGGTTACAACACTTTCAAATGGCATTTTAAAGGGCGCTCTTCCAAGTTCTGCCAAATCAAGTCCAAGAAATATGGAGTTCATAACAGTATTGCCAGAGATGAGTATTGCAGCTATATCACGAATATTTAGCTTAAGCTTACTTGCTAACTCACAGGTTTTATCTGATATGGATTCATTTATAAGCTTTTTAAGCTCATCTCTGTAGCCCTTATTTGAATTTGTTATTCTGGAAATGACATCTGAGCCAAAACGCTTCTCAGGATTAAGATATCCCTCTCTTATAAGTATTTCTCCGTCAGAGTTAACAATTGCAAGCTCAACAGTTGTAGTTCCTAAATCAACGGCAACAAAATAACTCATGTTATATCCTTTATAATAAATAATCTTTTTGAATAATCTTAATAAATGCTTTTAATAAATGTTTTTAGGTGATTTCTCAATAGGTCTGTAACCACCATCTGAGAGTGCCTTAAGTATCTTCTCTTTATGCTCTGGACCAAATGCTTCCATAGTTATAACAAGCTCAACAGCTGAATTTCTGTTAAGAGAAACAAACTGATTATGTTCAAGCTTAATTATATTACCCTGTACATCAGCGATTACCTTGGATACATTCATAAGCTCACCTGGTTTATCAGGAAGAAGAACTGAAACTGTGAAGATTCTGCTTCTTGCAATAAGTCCATGCTGAACTACTGAGGCAAGTGTGATTATATCCATATTTCCGCCGCTCATAATTGCTACAACCTTCTTGCCCTTTGCCTCAAGATGCTTAAGTGCTGCAACAGTCAGAAGTCCGCTATTTTCAACGAGCATCTTATGGTTCTCAAGCATATCAAGAAAGGCAACAACAAGCTCGCTGTCATCAATTGTAATAATCTTATCTATATTTTTCTTGATGTATGGGAAAATCTTTGAACCGGGTGTCTTAACTGCTGTACCATCAGCAATTGTGTCAACCTTTGTGAGAGTTGTAACCTCTCCCTTTTCAAGACTTACCTCCATACAGTTAGCTCCTGCAGGCTCAACTCCTATTACCTGGATATTAGGATTAAGCATCTTTGCAAGAGTTGATACTCCAGTTGCAAGTCCGCCACCACCGATAGGAACAAGAATTGTATCAACAAATGGCAGCTCCTTTAATATTTCCATAGCAACTGTACTCTGTCCGGTTGCCACCTCTAAATCATCAAAAGGATGAATAAATGTATAGCCCTTTTCCTCGGCAAGCTGTAGTGCATAGTTGCAGGCCTCATCATAAACATCACCCTTAAGAATTACCTCTGCACCGTAAGCCTTAGTTCTGTTTACCTTTATAAGCGGTGTGGTTGTAGGCATTACGATAACAGCCTTTACACCATACGCCTTTGCTGCATATGCAACACCCTGAGCATGATTACCAGCTGATGCTGTAATAAGTCCCTTTGCTCTCTCATCATCCGTAAGCTGACTAATCTTGTAATATGCTCCTCTTATCTTATATGCACCTGTAAGCTGCATATTCTCAGGCTTAAGATAAACCTTGTTGCCTGTGATATTACTTAAATACTCACTCTCAATAAGTCCAGTATTTCTTGCAACCTTGGAAACTATCTCGTATGCTTCCTCAAATTTTGCCAAACTAAGTTCTTTCATCTTCGTGCTCCTTTATTATTTAGCTGTACTCAATATATACGGCTAATAAGCTTACATATCAAATAAATCTGTATCGTCAACAGTTACATCCATATCGCTCTCCTCGAACAAAATATCCGAGTCAGACTTCATATCAAAATCTGCGAAAAGCGCTGTAACAAAGCTGCTTGGGTCAAATCTCTGAAGGTCGTCAACCTTCTCACCAATACCAATGTATTTTACAGGAACTGAAAGCTCAGACTGGATTGCAATTGCAATTCCTCCCTTTGCAGTACCATCAAGCTTCGTGATAACAATACCATTAATCTCAGTTACCTGTGAGAACTGTCTTGCCTGCTCAAGAGCATTCTGGCCTGTTGTTCCGTCAAGAACGATGAGTGTCTCAACATTAACCTCTGGATACTCTCTTGAAATGATTCTTCTCATCTTTCCAAGCTCATCCATAAGGTTCTTTTTATTGTGAAGTCTTCCAGCTGTATCAATCAGAAGAATGTCAGTATTCTTTGACTTTGCTGAAGCAACTGCGTCGTAAACAACTGCTGATGGATCTGCTCCCTCACCCTGTGCAATAATGTCAACATTTGCTCTTTCAGACCAGGTTTTAAGCTGTTCAACGGCAGCAGCTCTAAATGTATCTGCAGCTGCAATAAGTACCTTTTTACCTCTTTTTCTGTACTGGGAAGCAAGCTTGCCTATTGTAGTAGTTTTTCCAACACCATTTACACCGATGATGAGAACAACTGTCTTTTTGTCCTCAAAATCGTAAGCTGTATCATCAACATCCATCTGCTCTCTTATTGAGTTGATTACGAGCTCCTTACAGGCTTCAGCCTCCTTAAGCTTAAGCTCCTTAACCTTCTTCTTGGTATCCTCGATAACCTTTTCGGTCGTCTCGAAACCAAGGTCTGACTGAATTAAAACCTCCTCAAGCTCATCATAGAAATCATCATCAATCTCGTTATGCTTGAAGACATTTGAAAAGCTTTTTGCAATATTATCTCTGGTCTTTGTAAGTCCTTCCTTAAGTTTCTTAAAAAATCCCATGTTATTCCTCCTTTTAAAAACTGTATGCGAGTAATTACTAGTTTAAAAGTTTATCGTCAATCATATTGACTGAAACAAGAGTAGATACACCCTTTTCCTGCATTGTAATACCGTAAAGAACATCTGCCTGCTCCATAGTACCCTTTCTATGAGTAATAACGATAAACTGTGTGTCCTTTGTGAGCTTCTCAAGGTACTTTGCAAAACGTCTTACGTTTGAATCATCAAGCGCAGCCTCAATCTCGTCAAGAAGACAGAATGGAGATGGCTTTAAGCTCTGAATCGCAAAAAGAAGTGAAATTGCTGTAAGTGACTTTTCACCTCCGGACAGCTGCATCATATTCTGAAGCTTCTTTCCTGGTGGCTGAGCATTTATAATAATACCTGTCTCAAGAAGATCTGTCTCATCGACAAGCAATAAATCTGCCTTTCCTCCACCAAAGAGCTCCTTGAATACCTTCTGGAACATCTCTCTTATAGCCTTGAATTTCTCGGCAAAGGTCTCCTTCATCGCCTTATCAAGCTCATTTATTATATTAATAAGATTATTCTCGGCTTTAACAATATCATCATGCTGAGTCTTTAAGAATTCATATCTTTCAGACACTGCCTTGTACTCCTCGATAGAGTTTACATTGACATTGCCAAGCTCCTTAATCTTTGCCTTGACTGAGTTTATCTCCTTCTTAAGAGCTGCCGCATCATTTAATTCAGGACTTCTCAGCTCTGTGGCAGCCTGGTAGGTAAGCTCATATTCCTCCCACATATAGGTTGAAAGGCTTTCATTTTCATTTACTAATTTTTCAGACTGTGAGTTTAATCTAAACTGCTCCTTGTCAAGCTTTGCAAGTTCAGCGGATAATTCCTCTCTCTTACTAAAGAATTCCTTATGACTCTTATTTAAATTATCTCTCTTAAGTGTTTCTTTTGTAAGCTTATCTTCCTTAATTGAAATGATCCTTTTGTTCTCTTCAATATGATTCTTAAGGCTATTAATCTTTTCATTAAGCTTTTCGTTCTCTGTACCAGCGTTTGAAACTCTGAAAAGATAAGCATTTTTTTCATCCCTGAATTTATGCTTTTCAGCTCTGATTCTGGAAATATTTTCGCTTATAAACTCCAGCTTCTGATTTACAGCATTTACAGAAACAAGAAGGCTGCTGATTATGTTGTCCTTAGTTCTAAGGTTGTCCTTCTTATCTGAAAGCTCCTTTTCAAGAGCTGCAATATTGCCCTCGTGCTGCTTAATAGCAAGCTCATGCTGTTTATTAGAATCAAATAATTCTTCCTTGCTCTTTTCAATATCCTTTATCTGACTTTCAAGCTCAGAATTTTCTCTTTGGATTGATGCATAACCACTTGTTGCCTGCTTGAGCTTTTCCTCAAGCTGTCTAATATTAATAGTTAATGTATTTTTCTCAAGATAAAGCTTCTGAAGGGTCTGGCTAAGCTTATCCTTCTGTTCCTTTAAGGAATCTCGCTTCATCTTTAATTCAGTTTCTTCTTTCTTTGCAGTTAAATACTTAGTGTTTGCCTCTTTAATCTCCTCAGTAAGCTGTTCAAGCTCACGCTTTCTTCCAAGCAGATTACTGCTGTTTCTAAATGCTCCACCAGTCATAGCTCCACCTGGGTTAATAAGCTCACCAGAAAGAGTTACGAGTCTAAGTGACTGTCTGTATTTCCTTGCAATTTTTATTGCACAGTCAATATCCTTAACTACGATGCTTCTTCCAAGAAGCGAGGTGATAATGCCCTGATATTTTTTGTCTGTATTAACAAGCTTAGACGCTATCCCGATTACACCCTCCTCAGAAAGTGCGTCAGGACTTACATTGCTCTGTCCTGTTACTGATGCAATAGGAAGAAATGTTGCTCTTCCAAGTTTATTGGCCTTTAAGTAATTAATCAGCTCCTTAGCAGTGTTTTCATCCTCTGTAACAATATTCTGAATACTTCCGCCAAGAGCAGTTTCTATTGCAGTTTCATATTCCTTTTCAACCTGAATAATATCTGCCACAACACCATGAATCTTTGGATTAGAATCCTTCTTCTCCATAACCTTCTTGATGCTTACACCATAGCCCTCATATCTCTCAGTCAGATTTCTAAGTGCCTCCTTCTTAGACTGAAGACTAATCATCTTCTGGTTGAAGCTCTGTATTTCATTTTTTACTGTGTTATTTCTGTCGATGTTAGCTCTAAGCTGTGACTCTGCCTTTGAGAGTGCTGCCTCATTAGTCCTTATCGACTCCTCGATAGACGAAAGATTCTGGTTGGCAATCTTATAGTCCTCCTTGTCCTTTGCCTCGTTGCTCTTTAAGGTTAAGAACTTCTGATTAAGCTCAGTCTTTCTAAGGTCAATATTCTCAAGCATGGTGTCATATCTTCCAACCTTTGCTTTAAGAGTACCGCCCTCATTCAAAAATTCAATAATATCAGCCTTGAGGTTTTCAATCTTAATCTCAACATCAAGAATATCTGCTTCACATTTACTCTTTTCTTCTCTGGCTTTTTTAAGATTTTCATCCTCAACAAGAAGGGAAGCCTCAACCTCCTTCTTCTTCTCGCTCTGTAAATTATACTCTTCCTCGAGTCTTTCTTCCTCAATGGTAATTCTGTCTATCTGAGCATAGTTTTCCTGCTCACTCTTTTTTGCTGATGCGATCTGCTCTGTAACAACCTTGATTTCACCCTCAAAACGCTCATTTTTAAGCTTATTGTCACTAATAAATGACTTAAGCTCCTCGATAAGATTATTAAGCTCCTCAATCTCAAGCTCAAGTCTTTCGTACTCAAGCTTTGTGAAATCAAACTCCTCCTGATACTTGTTAATATCAGTCTTTATTATATCAAGCTTTTCTTCTAAGCTCTCTAATTCCTTCTTTGTTTTATCATTTGCAAGAAGGAAGGAATTAATCTCGAATTTACGAAGCTCATCCTTGAAAATGAGGTATTTTTTAGCAGTTTTTGACTGCTCCTCGAGAGGTCCAACCTGCTTTTCGAGCTCCTTTAAGATGTCATTTACACGACTTAAATTAAGATGCTCTTCATTTAAAGCCTTCTCTGTCGCAAGCTTATTCTTTTTATATTTTACGATACCTGCTGCCTCATCAAAAAGCTCTCTCTTCTCCTCAGGCTTACCACTAAGTATCTTTTCAATCTGACCCTGCCCGATAATAGAATAGCCTTCCTTACCAATACCTGTATCAAAAAATAACTGATGCACATCACGAAGTCTGCTGACAACTCCGTTAATAAGGTATTCACTTTCACCAGAACGATATACTCTTCTTGCTACAGTAACCTCGTTGTAGTCAATCGGGAGTCTCTTGTCGCTGTTGTCAAGGGTAATTGCAACATACGCCGAGCCCTGAGGCTTTCTAAGCTCAGTTCCTGAGAATATTACATCCTCCATCTTAGAACCACGAAGCTGCTTTGCACTCTGCTCACCTAAAACCCACCTTACAGCATCACCAACATTACTCTTACCAGAGCCGTTTGGTCCTACAATACCTGTTATTCCTTTATCAAATTTAAATGTTATTCTGTTCGCAAAGGATTTAAATCCATTTACATCAATACTTTTTAAATACATTGGGTTACCTACTTCTAATTAGTTTTGTAATTTTATTATTGTTTTATATGCAGCATCCTGGTCAGCTGACTTTTTATTATGACCAGTTCCAGTCTCATATATAACACCGCCAAGACTTACCTGAACAGTATATGTCTTGTTATGCTCAGGGCCGGATTCAGCGATTACCTCATATAAGAGTTCAAGGTTATGCTTCTGTGCGTACTCCTGAAGTCTGGATTTCGAGTCTACAAACTGAATCTTTTTCTCTATATCTGTGAGAAGGAATCTTTTAACAAAGGCTTCTGCTGGTTCTAAGCCACCATCAAGGTAAATCGCACCCAGCACAGATTCAAACATATCACAGAGGATGGAGCTTCTGTCCCTTCCACCTGTCTGCTTCTCACCATTGCTGAGATACATATATCTGCCAAAGCCAAGATTTCTTGTTATAAGAGACAGTGTCTGTTCACACACAAGACTTGATCTAAGCTTCGAGAGCTCACCCTCAACCTTATTTGGATACCTTAGAATTAATTCCTTGCTGGAAATGAACTGTAAAATTGCATCTCCGAGAAACTCATATCTTTCGTAAGAAGGAACTTTTCTTACCTGAAGCTCATTTGCATAGGATTTATGTGTAAATGCAATATCCAGATGAGAGGTATCCTTAAATGTATATCCTATTTTTTCAAAAAGCAAGGAGTAATCCTGCTTTCCATAATTACTTACTTCCATCTTCATTTAATCCTTTTACAATCTGTCCGTTAACATCCTTCTCGACAAATGTAACGCACTGCTTGATTGCGCTTATTACTTCCATCTCCTTGGAATTACCATGAATCTTAACCACAAGTCCATTGAGTCCAAGGAGTGGTGCACCACCCTTATTGCTTGCATTGAACTTGGACAGTGTCTTCTTTAAGGACTTCTTTATCATAAGAGCACCTATCTTGCTTGATAGATTACTCATCATAGCTCCCTTAATCTCTGTGAGAAGTGTTTTTGAAAGGCCCTCATAGAGCTTTAAGATGACATTTCCGACAAATGCCTCGGTGAGTATTACATCTGCCTCTCCATATGGAATATTTCTTGACTCAATACTTCCGATAAAATTAATATCCTTACACTCCTTTAAGAGTGGATATGTCTCCTTTACAAGGGCATTTCCCTTTTCCTCCTCTGCACCAATGTTTACTATTGCTACAGTTGGATTCTTAACGCCCTCAATATTCTTCATATAGATTGAACCCATCTTGGCAAACTGCACAAGTACCTCAGGCTTTGCGTCAACATTCGCGCCACAGTCAATAAGCAGTGATGGCTTCTTTGCTGTTGGGATAAGCGGTGCAAGCGGAGTTCTCTTAACACCCTTTGCTCTGCCCACTACAAGCTGACCGCCAGCAAGTATAGCCCCTGAGCTTCCTGCTGAAATAAGTGCCTGGCAGGTTCCTTCCTTTATCATACTCATAGCTTTAACTAAAGAGGAATCCTTCTTTGTTCTGACTGCCTCAACTGGAGCGTCATGACAGGTTATCTCTTCATTACAATTTACTATTACGATTCTATTTTTATCATACTCATATTGCTTGAGCAGTTCATCTAATTCCTTTGCATGTCCTGTAAGATAGATAGTGACATTTGGATTCTCTTTAATTCCAGTTACAGCTCCTTTAACCATAACCTCTGCCCCGTTATCACCACCAATTGTATCTATTACAATATTTATCATTTCGCCCATAATCACTTCTCCTTTTTTATGACCCACATACTGGATAACTAACTAATATTTGAACCTTCTAAAAATGCACATACTAATCGACATACTGTTTTATTATATATTTTTTCAATACTATCGTCAACTTATACTTATAAAAAGCCTTATATACTAAATGCAGTTAACCCAAAAGAAAAAACAAAAGACAGCATCGTCACCGAATGACTAACACTGCCTTTTGCCGTTGTTACATTTTTCTTAAACTATTTTATCATAATTGTCGAAAAAAAACTATAATATTTTAACAATATTTATATAACTATAATGATTACTTCCACTCATAAGGTGTTGCCTGATATACATAATAGTTAAGCCAGTTTGTATAGAGTGTATTGGCATGACATCTCCAGGATTTAATTGGCTTATTCTCTGGATTATCGTCTGGATAATAATTGCATGGAAGCTTTGGATTTATACCCTTTTTCACATCTCTCTTATACTCCTGATCAAGAGTCACTACATCATACTCTGGGTGACCTGTCACAAAAATATTCTTGCCATTATCACCAATTATAAGATATGGTCCACAGATATCTGATTCAGCAACTATCTCAAGCTTTGGATTCTCAACTATTGCAGTCTTATCAACTCCAGTATATCTAGAGTGAGGAACCTTAAAGGAATCATCAAAGCCTCTTACAAGAGGAGTTCTCTTGTGGAAGGTGTGGTGATCATAAACTCCTGAAAGCTTTTCAGGAAGCTCATACTTCTTAACTCCGTATCTATAGTAGAGTCCTGCCTGAGCACCCCAGCAGATATGAAGAGTTGAGGTGACATTCTTCTCAGACCAGTCCATGATGTCTGTAAGCTCCTTCCAGTACTCGACGTCCTCAAATTCCATCTTCTCAACTGGTGCTCCAGTTATGATAAGACCATCCCACTTTCTCTTTTTAACCTCAGAGAATTCCTGGTAGAATCTCTCAAGGTGTTCAAGACTTGTGTGCTTTGATTCGTATGATACGGTTCTTACAAAGGTAATATTTACCTGAAGAGGTGTATTAGAAAGGCTTCTCAGAAGCTGTAATTCTGTATCCTCCTTTAATGGCATAAGGTTTAATATGAGAATATCAAGAGGTCTGATGTCCTGATTATTAGCCCTGTCCTCATCCATTACAAATATATTCTCCTGCTCTAAGGTTTTTTTAACAGGCAGGTCGTTAGCTATCTTAATAGGCATTTTAATTCCTCGATTCTTAAAGTACTTTTAATCAATAAGATTAACATACATATTTATATCACTATTTCACTGCAAATTCAAGAAATCCTCCTCAGAAATGATAGGGACATTAAGACTTTTTGCCTTTTTGTTCTTTGATGAATTTGAGTTGATATCGTTATTTATCAGGTAAGTGGTATTCTTTGTAACAGAGCCAGTAACCTTTCCGCCTCTTTTTTCTATCAGATCCTTAAGTTCGTCTCTGTTTGAAAAATGATTAAGTGATCCAGTTATTACGAATATCTTTCCCTCTAAATCCTGGTTATCGCTCATCTCATAAGCCTTGAAGGTAAGCTCCTTCCTTAGTCTTTCAATCAGAAGAAGATTTTCCTCCTTTTTAAAATAATCAGTGATAAAGCCTGCAATCACATCACCAATATGCTCAATTTCAGAAAGCTCTGCAGCGTCAGCCTTAATGATTGCATCTAAATCATTTTTATAATACTTGCAAAGAAGCTTAGCATTTGCACTTCCAATATTACTGATTCCAAGTCCATATATGAATCCAGGCAGTGTACACTCTCTCGATTTGTCAACTGACTGAATTATATTGTTGTAGGACTTCTCGCCAAAGCCTGGCAAATTCACAATCTCATCCTGGTGCTTGTCAAGATGATAAATATCATCGAGAGTTCTGATATATCCAAGATCAATGAACTTTTCCAGGGTTGCCTCAGAAAGTCCCTCAATATTCATTGCATTTCTTGATACAAACAGACTGAAAAGCTTAATATTTTTAGCCGGACATTCTGGATTCTCACAGTTTAAGGTTTCTGTTCCGCTTTCATTTTTAATTATTGTTTTTCCACCACAGGATGGACAGGTATCCGGAATAATAAGACTGGCTGATCTCGTTAGATTCTCAGATATCTGAGGAATAATCATATTAGCCTTATAAACCTTTATTGTATCTCCTATTCCAAGTTCAAGAGATCTTACGATACTTATATTGTGAACACTCGCTCTTGATACTGAGGTTCCCTCAAGCTGCACAGAGTCGAAAATAGCAACCGGATTTATAAGTCCTGTTCTGCTTGGACTCCATTCTATCTCTCTGAGTATTGTCTCAGCCTCCTCATCGGCCCACTTAAAGGCAATTGCATTTCTAGGGAACTTTGCAGTTCTTCCAAGACTTTTTCCATAATTAATATCATCGTAGGTAAGGACAAGTCCGTCTGACGGAAAATCATTCTCTTTGATTCTCGATGCAAAATAATCCATGTTTTCATGAATATTATCCTTACTGACTCTTCTGTACTCAACCACATTAAAGCCAAGCGCTTTAAGAAAATCATACTTTTTTTCAAAAGAATTATTGAAGCTTAGTTCAAGAACTGAATCCTCTGTCTCAACCATGGAAAATGCAAAGAAGTGAACATTTCTCTTTGCTGTAATCTCATTGTTGAGCTGTCTTACAGAGCCACTGCAGAGATTTCTTGGATTCTTATACTTTGCATCTGCATCCTCAATTTCCTGATTAATCTTATCAAAATCTGAATATTTTATAACAGCCTCACCACGGATTGAAAGCGGGCCTTTATAGCTGATTACAGTAGGAATATTTTTAAATACTCTTGCATTGCCAGTAATTACTTCACCAACCTCGCCATTTCCACGGGTAACCGCCTTTTTTAGAATACCCTCATCATAGGTAAGTACTACAGTAAGACCATCCATCTTCCAGGACAGTATTCCATCGTAGTCACCAAGCCAGTCTCTAAGTGCATCCCTGTCCTTTGTCTTATCGAGTGAAAGCATAGGCGCAGGATGGGCCTCTCTTGGAAGCTCACTTAAAATCTCATAACCGACCTTGACTGTAGGACTGTTTGACAGCACTGTACCAGTCTCCTTTTCAAGCTGGCACAATTCGTCATAAAGGCTGTCATAAGTAAAGTTGCTCATTATCTCAGAATCCTCCTGATAATAAGCCTTTGCAGCCTCGTTAAGAGTCTCAACTAATTCTTTTATTCTATCTATCTTATTCATTCATCCACCCCAAATAAATGCTATTTATTATTTACAAGCTGTCTTAAGGCTGTGTCCTCAGCCGGTGTAAGCTCCCTAAACTCACCAGGCTTCAGAGTGCCAAGTTCGACATTCAGAACCCTGATTCTTTTAAGAAATACTACCTTGTAACCAAAATAGTCGCACATTCTTCTAATCTGTCTGTTTAAGCCCTGGGTTAAAACAATTCTGAAGGTTCTCTCACTCTGCTTTACCACGTAGCATTTTTTAGTAACAGTATCAAGAATTGGTACACCATTTCGCATTCCCTTAATAAATTCATCTGTAACAGGCTTATCAACTCTTACAACATACTCCTTCTCATGGTTATTTCTTGCCTTTTGGATATTGTTTGCAAGATCCCCATCATTTGTAAGTAAAAGCAGTCCCTGGGAATCCTTATCAAGTCTTCCAACATAGTTGACTCTAGTTGGAAATGTAACCTTGCCGAAAATACTATCCTTATCTGCATCCTTTGAAGTGCAGACAAGTCCCATAGGCTTATTATATGCATAAATAACTAGCTTATCCTTGATTTCAACAAGTTTGCCGTTATAGTACACCTCATCCTCTGGTGTTACCCTGTCGCCAGTTCCTGCAATTCTTTCATTTATTCTAACAAGTCCGGCAGCAATTGCCTCATCAGCCTTTCTCCTTGAGCAAATACCAGCCTCGCTTAGATATTTATTAATTCTAACAGAATTATCTTCCTGATTATTCATCAAAACCTCCATGCTTTAAATAAACATTTTTCATTTTCATAGTTAATAATATATCAAATGGAGCTTTATTTTACAATGTAATTTAAAGAATCAACTAAGCAGAAGCTCCAAGGCTTTATTGTTATTTTAATCAATAAAATGCAATCTTCATATTAATTGAATAATAATAATCTAATATTAATAATATTAATTTAACATACCATACAAATCGAGCCACTCAGTATTGTATATAATTATTTTAAGTTTTTCTTGAAAATGAAATAATTTATCGATATAATCATAACGTATAGTTTATATAATTAAGTTATAATAATTTTGATTTTAATATAAGTGAGGTATACTAATGGATAAAATTGATAAAAAGATACTACAATTACTTCAGGAAAACGCCAGATATCCGCTTAAGCATCTTGCTAGCAAGGTATTTCTTTCATCTCCTGCTGTTTCAGCAAGAATTGAGCGTTTAGAGAGAAATGGAATAATTGCCGGCTACCATGCTTCAGTTGATCCAATATCACTTGGTTTCCATATTACTGCATTTATACATATGGCACTTGACCCAAAGCAGAAGCCTGAGTTTTATCCATTCATTGATTCATGTCCTAATGTGCTTGAGTGTGACTGTGTTACAGGTGCTTACTCAATGCTTATAAAGGTTTGTTTCCCAAGCACCCTTGAGCTTGATTCATTTATTGGTCATCTTCAGAAATTTGGAAATACAGAAACTCAGATAGTATTCTCTACTCCTGTTCAGCCAAGAGGAGTTGCAATCAATGCCATCGAAAATTCAGATGATGAAGACGATGATTACGACGATTATAATGATTAATACTTAATGATTATATGATTTTTTATTAATTCTTTTAATAAGGCAAAAAAACGGAGGACCCGATGGTCCTCCATTTTTTATTACTAATTCATAAGCTTCTGATAAAACTCGTAGAAATCAGCATCCTCCTGCTGACACTTTGTAATGTCATCCTTTACGAGCTTGTAAAGTCCCTGGATATCAGTACTTGAATTGATTGAATCAATATATGATGCAACTTCAGATGATTTCTTAGTATTATCAATGAGATATGTTCCGTCCTTATACACAATATAGAATCTCACGATATCAAGTGGTGTGCTTGAAATACCTGAAATTGTAATATTGGAAAGTGCGTAGCATACTGTGTCATTTTCATTGTAGCCCTTGATTGTATAGCAGTTTGTATTAGAGTAATCAGTAATGATTGTTGCCTTAGTCTCATATACAGACATATCATCAAACTGGCTTGGATCAACTACCAGGCTCTGAAGCTTTTCCTTGTCACAGCCTGAAAGAGCGTTGAAGTAATCAGTTACAAGAGCATTGATGTCCAGGTTGGCATTCGTCTCATACTCATATCTGGTTACAATCTTTTCGGTATTATCCTCGCCTGTATAATCCTTATCTATGTCTGGATTATCACTACCTGTTGTACTCTCCTCAGAGCTTGCAAATCTGTCTAAGAATGGTATTGTAACTATTCCGTTGTTATGAAGGAATATTGCTATAAAACCTAATGCAAACAGTATAAATATTGCCCAGAAGAAACCAAGAAGTACCTTAAGTCCCTTATTCTTCTTTTTCTTTTTTTTCTTGCTGTTAGCCTGAGAATTATACCTTCTCTCTTCCATTCTTCTCTCAGCCATTCTCTTGTCAGAATACTGACCTGAAGCTGGTCTTTGACCTTGAGGTCTTTGTCCCTGTGGTCTCTGGCCCTGAGGTCTCTGACCCTGAGGTCTTTGTCCTTGTGGTCTTCTGTCTCCAGCTACACTATTTCTATTAGCCGCAGGTCTTGGATTAGGATTTCTTCTTGGATCCTGACCTTGGGTATTTCTATTGTCGTTCTTTTTAACAGAATCTCTGTCATTTGAATTATTGCCCACTTTTTTCTCCTTATCGGTAAAAATTTTAAAGTTCGCAAAAGATAAAATCGAAAGCCAAAGCTTAGAAGATATCTTTTTTGTATGCATCAGAGAGGAGTCGAACCTCCGCACATGGCTCCGGAGGCCATTGCTCTATCCGCTGAGCTACTGATGCCTTTATATAAACAATTGCTTCGCTACTATAATATCCTCACAAAGCTGTTCTGTCAAATGTTGAATTGAATTAAATTTCTTTTCGCTTCTGATAAAGTCAATAAATTCAACTAATATTTGCTCACCATATAAATCCATATCGAAATCAATAATATGTGTTTCGATAGTTTTTTGGTTATCTTCTGCAACCGTCGGATTGTTTCCGATATTAGTAATTGACGGATACTCACAGCCTTTATATATCACCCTTGTGGCATAAACACCATCAGGTAAAAGAAGCTTTGTATCATCTGGTTTTAAGTTAACAGTAGGAAAACCAATTGTGCTTCCCAAATGTCTTCCGTGGCAAACCTCACCAAAAATAAAATAATTATATCCCAAAAGCAAATTTGCCGTTTTAACATCACTCCTTAGAAGTGATTCTCTTATCCTTGTTGAGCTGACATCCTCACCAAGCATTTTATACTTGTCAAATGCAAACAGCTTATAACCGTACTTTTCAGCATAGTACATAAGAGTTGACACGTCACCCTCTCTGTTGTGACCAAACCTGAAATCATCACCAACCACAACAGTGCTTGCTCCAAGCTTAGTAACAAGAATATCCTTTATGAAGTCCTCAGGACTCATCATCGCAAATTCCTTTGTGAATTTGTAATTTATGAATACATCTGCTTCATTCTTCTTTGCAAGATATTTTTTTTCGTTATTTGTAAGTATGCCTGGCTTTCCCATATCGAAGGAACAGATTACACTGATCTCGCCATTTTTCTTAAGCTCTTTAAGCTTATTTATTAGTAGCATATGACCATTGTGCATTCCATCAAACTTTCCAAGAGCCACAGCAGTATTATTTAATTGTACATTAGTCAAATCACTTATGTATTTCATTCTTCAGCCAAAAACATTTTAAATGGTTTTAAAATGTTTTCATTTTCCTTATATCTATATAATGCCAGAAGCCTATCCTCAAGATAAACTCTGAATATTTCTTCGTCTGATATCGGTTCATCCGGTTTTTCAAACTGTGAAGGTGATAGCTTGTTTCCGTTTAAGGCGTATTTTTTGTTCTCTTCACTCGCAATTATGCTAAGTGCCGGGTAATTAGAAAGCACGGAATCAATAGGCTTAATATACTTATCTATATCACCCATATCTCTATGGTATATAATCTCATCAAGCTTGAGAGTGTCTTCAAGGGTTACATCGTTAACAGACGAACGAAGAAGAGATTTCATAGTGGCGAGAGTTCCAAGTCTTTCACCAATATCCCTGCAAAGGCTTCTGATGTAGGTTCCCTTTGAGCATCTGACCTTGAAGTCTGCATATGGATAGCTGACCTTAATATCCTCAATTGAATAAATGGTTACCTCTCTCTTTTCTCTCTCCACAGCAATGCCCTTTCTGGCATACTCATAGAGCTTTTTACCATTTTGCTTGATTGCAGAGTACATAGGCGGAAGTTGCATATATGTACCGCAAAAGCTATTAATTGCCTCAACTATCTCATCATTTGAAAGAGGCTTATCAGAGCTTCTAAGTACATTTCCTGTAACGTCATCAGTGTCTGTTTCAATGCCAAACTGCATTGTCACAACGTATTCCTTGTCCTTGCTGGTAATGAGCTCACAGAGCTTTGTGGCATTTCCAAGGCAAACTACTAAAACTCCCTCGGCAAGAGGGTCAAGAGTTCCAGTATGTCCTATTTTCTTTTGTTTTAGAATGCCTCTGAGCTTGGCTACAACATCGAAGGATGTGTAGCCCTGCTCCTTATAGACATTTATTATGCCATTATACATAAAAATCTATCCTATTATTCACTAGTTTCTTTCTCAAACTGAGCCTCAGCCATCTTAATAACCTTATCGATAACCTTTGCAGTTCCTTCATTGAAGGTAAAGCCTGCAGCCCTTACATGACCTCCGCCCAAAAAGCTCTGAGCAATCACGTTACAGTCGATTATACGTTTAGATCTAAGACTTGCCTTATAGCCCTTTTCTCCTGAAGGATATATAAATATCGCAAGTTCAACCTTATCTGTGAGTCTTAATTGCTCAACTATTCCCTCAGTATCAAGCTTAGTTGCCTTAAGTTCTTCCATATCCTGCCTTGTGAGCACTGTGGATATAATTCTCTTCTTGTTGTGAAGCTTTGACTTGTTGATTGCCTTCGCCATAAGAAGATTTGCTGTGTAGGTCTTTTTATAGAAGGTCTCATCAATAATAAATGATGGATCCGCACCCTTATCAATAAGTAGTCCGGCAAGCTCCATAGTCTTTCTTGATGTACTGCTATACTTAAATACCCCAGTATCATGAACTATGCCAAGATAAATTGCCTCAGAAGTGTACTTATCAAGCATTTCTAAGTCAATCAAATCACAGATAACCTCTGCGCAGGATGAAGCTTCTGCGTCTATGTAGCACAAATCTCCATAGCCCTGATTGCTGACATGATGGTCAATGCAGACTGTAGTGATTGCATTATTGAAAATATCACCAAATTCACCATGTCTTGCCTGGTCAGCTGAATCAACAGAGATGCAAAGGTCATAGCACTTATTGTCAGGTGTATGAATGACCTCATTAGCACCATTTAAAAAGTTGAAATCCAAAGAAAACTCCTGGAGAAATACCTTTACCTGTTTATTCTCATAATTACTAATTATATAATTGTACAATCCAAGAGCTGAACCAACACAGTCCCCATCTGGTCTGATATGACCGACAATACTTATTGTTGTGGCTGCCTCGATAAGTCGACTAAGCTTTCTCTTTTTTTCATTAACATCGGTAATCATAATTATTCCTCGTCAAAATCATCATCTGCCATTTCCAAAGAATCCTCCTCAGGTGGCAAATCCTTAGTCACTTCATTAATCTTATTAATCATTTCAACACCATAAGAAATTGAATTGTCATGGACAAATGTAATCTCCGGTGTATTTCTTAAATTCAAAGCCTTTGCGAGGTAACGTCTTACGAAGCCTGAAGCTGACTTAAGTCCATCCATAGTATCCTTCACTGCTTCCTCATTACCTAATACTGATATATAAGCCTTACAGCTCTTTAAATCAGGAGCCACATAGACCTCCATTACAGAGGTCATAGGGTTAATCCTTGGGTCCTTGATTTCATTTGCAATTACGTGGCTTAATACTCTTTGAACATCACTGTTTATTCTTGAATTTTTATGACTGTTTTTTCTCATATATTACCACTAATCCTTAATTTATCTCTTAACCTCAACCATAGTATATACTTCAACCTGGTCAAATTCCTTAATATCGTTAAAGCCCTCGAATACAAGACCGCATTCAAAACCAGCCTTAACTTCCTTAACATCGTCCTTAAATCTCTTTAATGATGCAAGCTTTCCTTCGTGGATAAGCTCACCCTCACGTGTAATTCTAACTGAAGAACCACGCTGAACAACACCATCAAGTACGTATGAACCAGCGATGTTACCTACTCCTGAAGCCTTGAAGATATTTCTAACCTCAATATGTCCAATAACCTGCTCCTCATAGATTGGATCAAGCATACCCTTCATAGCTGACTCGATATCTTCTATAGCGTTGTAGATTACTCTGTAAAGTCTAAGATCAACCTTCTCTCTGTCTGCGAGAGATTTTGCCTGTGCATCTGGTCTGATATTAAATCCGATGATGATAGCATCTGAAGCTGACGCAAGTGTTACATCCGACTCATTGATTGCACCAACACCACTGTGGATACATTTGATTACGATTTCATCATTTGAAAGCTTAAGTAAACTCTGCTTAACCGCCTCAACTGAACCCTGAACATCCGCCTTGATGATAAGCTTAAGCTCCTTAACCTTACCCTCCTGCATCTTGTTGAATAAATCATCAAGAGACATCTTAGACTTAGTCTCTGAGATAAGATTTTCCTTACCTCTTGTGATAAATGCATCTGAAATTGCTCTGGCTTCCTTCTCATTATCTGTCTGAAGGAAGATTTCACCTGAATTTGGTACACCATTTAAGCCGAGAATCTCAACAGGAGTTGATGGAAGTGCTTCCTTAACTCTTCTCTGCTTATCATCAATCATGGCTCTAACCTTACCATTTACTTCACCGATAGCAATACAGTCACCAACCTTAAGTGTACCCTTCTGAACAAGTACAGTAGCAACTGGACCACGGCCCTTATCAAGTCTTGCCTCAAGCACGATACCTCTTGACTTACGGTTTTTATTAGCCTTAAGCTCAAGAATATCAGCTGTAAGAAGAATCATATCGAGAAGGTTGTCAATACCCTCCTTTGTATGGGCAGAAACTGGACAGAATACTGTAGAACCGCCCCAGTCCTCTGCAACAAGGCCGTACTCGATAAGCTCCTGCTTAACTCGTTCAACATTTGCAGATTCCTTATCAATCTTATTAACTGCAACAATTATTTCAATTCCAGCAGCCTTTGCATGGTTAATAGCCTCAATTGTCTGTGGCATAACACCATCATCAGCAGCTACAACAAGAATAGCTATATCTGTAGATTGGGCACCACGAAGTCTCATTGCTGTAAATGCCTCATGTCCTGGTGTATCAAGGAAGGTAATCTTCTGATCACCAACATTTACAACATAAGCACCGATATGCTGTGTAATTCCTCCAGCCTCACCGCTAATTACAGAGGTCTTTCTGATTGCATCGAGAAGTGAAGTTTTACCATGGTCAACATGTCCCATAACGCAAACTACAGGAGGTCTTGGTGTGAGTGAATCCTCTGAATCCTCAACATCCTTGAGTAACTCCTCAATTACGTCAACCTTCTCCTCTTCCTCGCAAATGTAGTTGAATTCAAGTGCGATTTCTGCAGCATCATCAAAGCTTAAGTCTGTATTAACAGTAACCATCTTTCCTTCAAGGAAAAGCTTCTTAATAAGCTGTGCAACTGGAATCTTAATCTTGTCAGCAAACTCCTTAACAGTCAAGCTTTCTGGAAGCGTAATTGTCTTGATAACTGGTTCAGCTGGCTTCTTTGGCTCATGGCTTGGAGCATTGTTAAAGCTTCTCTGATTTCCGCCTCTGTTCTGATTTCCGCCTCTGCTTTGGTTGTTCTGGTTGTTTCTGCCATTCTGATTGCCAGACTGATTGCCATTTCTATTCTGATTATTATTCTGATTATTTCTATTCTGATTATTATTCTGATTATTACCCTGATTATTCTGGTTATTATTTCTGTTAGGGTTGTTATTATTTCTATTATTCTGATTATTAGGCTGATTATTTCTGTTAGGGTTATTATTGCCCTGATTTGGTCTAGCCTGATTCTGATTGTTCTTTACAACAGGAGCATTTGCCTGAGGCTTGTTATCCTTCTTCTCAAATGGCTTTCCTCTGTTTTCATTTACTGGTGCAGTCTTAGGTGCTTCTGGCTTTTTTGCCTCTGGTGCTGGCTTTGCTGGCTTTTTAGGTGCTTCAGCAGCCTCCTTTGGCATCTCCTTCTTGTGATCAGTATCCTTATACTTTGATCTTACATAATTCAAAAGCTCATCACTTACACTGCTCTGTGGCTTTAAGCCATCCTTTTTCTTGCTGAGTATAAGAAGAATTTCATTGCTAGTAATAGTTTTTCCTGTTTCCTTTGAAAGTTCCTTTGCTAACTCGTGTACTCTCATACGTTACACCTCCAAATCTATTCTAAAGTCCAAAGCTCTTAATAAACTGGTTACCGAAGCCTTCATCGATAACAGCTACTGTAGTTCTGTCCTCTTTACCAATATAGTGACCAAGGTCCGTTTTATTTCCATAAATAACATACGGAACCTCATAGTATTTACATTTGTTCTCGAATTTTTTCTTAGTATTAGCTGAAGCATCCTCAGATATAAACACAAAGCACGCTTCACCGGAAATAATTGCTCTTTCCACCATAAACCCGCCACTAACAACCTTACCGGCCTTGGCAGCAAGTGATATGAGGCCAATATTATTCTTTACCAAATTAATCTATCTCCTTCATGAGTAAATCATAGGTTTCATCTGATACAGCTACATTCAATGCCTGGGAAAAGGCGTTCTTCTTTTTTGCAAGGTTAAAACAGTTAATATCTGGGCATATATATGCACCTCTTCCATTCATCCTTCCTGTTTTATCAAGAACTACCTCACCCTCAGTAGTTCTAATAACTCTGATAAGTGACTTTTTTTCTTTATTTTCCCGGCAGGCAATACACTGTCTCATTGGAATTTTTTTCTGCATTACTCTTCCTCTTCGACATACTCCTCAGCGTCATAGTCATCATATGATTCATCTGAATCAATAAGACCTAATTTCTGAGCCTGTTCCTCACTCTTAATATCAATCTTGTAGCTTGTAAGTCTTGCTGCAAGACGAGCATTCTGTCCTTCCTTACCAATAGCAAGTGAAAGCTGCTTGTCAGGTACGATAACAAGAGCAGTCTTATCCTCTGTATTAGCTTTTACAGAGATAACCTTTGAAGGGCTGAGTGAATTTCTGATAAATACCTCAGGGTCCTCGCTCCACTCGATGATATCAATCTTCTCGCCATTGAGATCATCAACGATGTTGTTAACTCTTGTACCAGTAATACCTACACAGGCACCAACTGGATCTACGTTCTCATCATTTGACCAAACAGCAATCTTAGATCTTGAACCTGGCTCACGTGAAATTGACTTAATCTCTACAGTTCCGTCAGCAACCTCAGTTACTTCCTTCTCAAAGAGCTTCTTCACGAGCTCTGGATGTGTTCTTGAAACAAGAAGCTTAAAGCCCTTATTAGTCTTCTTAACCTCTACAATATAAAGCTTAATTCTGTCACCTGGAACAAAATGCTCACCTGGAATCATCTCTGACTCATTTAAAATTGTCTCGTTTTTCTCATCAATGCTGATGTTCAGGTTGTTTCCTACATACTTCTGAACAACACCTGTAATAATATCCTTTGCTCTGCCAGCAAATGTATTGAATATTGCGTCTCTCTCGCCTTCCTTGATTGCCTGAACAATAATACTTCTAGCCTTCTGAGCAGCGATACGACCGAAATCCTTTGTTGTAACCTCAACCTGAACATAGTCGCCAATGTTATACTCATCACTGATCATTTTAGCTTCAGCAAGAAGAATATCTGTACGGCTGTCAACAATCTCATCAACAACAAGCTTGTTGGCAAACACTCTGATTTCTCCAGTATTTCTGTCCATAATTACGTTATAATCGATGTCATTTCCAAAATCCTTCTCGCAGGCAGACTGGATTGACTTCTCAATAGCATCCATAATTACTTCCTTGCTGATGTTTTTCTCCTTCTCAAGCTGGTCTAAAGCTTCGATAATCTCTGACATTTTATTATCCTCCTAGTTCTCAGTAGATTTCATTCTAAAATTGTTAATAGTTAATCTTATGTATTCCTTAATTGAATTATTATTCAAATGCAAGTCTTATTCCAGAGAGGTTCTTTCTCTCAATACAAAGCTCGGCAGAGTTAACACTAATTGTAACAGTAGCTGCGTCAAAACTAAGTAGTTCACCCTCAAATTCCTTCACACCATTAATTGGATTATACACCTTTGCCTCAACCTTCTTACCAATCGATCTTTGAAAATCCTTGTCCTTCTTCAAAGGTCTTGTAAGTCCTGGTGAGCTTACCTCAAGAATGTAGGCCTCCTTGATAAAATCCTCGGCATCAAGCTTCTCCTCTAAGGCTCTGCTTATAGCGACGCAGTCATTTATATCAATTCCGCCTTCCTTATCTGCATACACTCTGAGATAGAAGTCAGCGCCCTCCTTGACATACTCTACGTCAACTAATTCAAAGCTGCCTTCCTCAATAATAGGAGTTACAAGCTCTGTGGTCCTTTGTTCAATATCGGCTTTTTTCAATACTTATTCACCTCGCTTTTTGGTATCATTTGCACCTTCAAATATACCAATTAAATATAAAGAGTGGGTTCCGCTTGGAAACCCACTCCTAATCTGTCAATATCATCTTGCTTATTATAGCATGCTATGTATAAAAATCAAGTATTATTAATATTTATTTGCTCTTTTTTTCGTAAATGTAGCAAATATATAGAGGAAGTGCAACGAATACCATACCACCGATGATATTACCAATGGTTACAGGTATAAGATTTGATGTAATCATATTACCTGGATTAAGTGCATTCACAATAGTCTGTGTGTCAGTTTTGCAAAGCTCTGCGGCCTTCTCAAGATATGCAGTATTCTTTGATGCAATATAGCCAGATGAAAGGTAATACATATTAGCAACGCAATGCTCAAAGCCTGATATAACGAATACAAGAATAACGAAGAAACAGCTGAGAATCTTTCCTGCTATATCCTTGGCAGCAGTTGCAAGAAGAACTGCAAGACAAACAAGTACATTACAGAGAATACCTGAAATGATTGCTGCAGAGAAGCTCATAGTAGCTTTACCGTATGCAACCTTAATTGTATAAGCACCAAGTGTTCCGCCTGAGTAGTTGTACTGATTACAGTAATAACACATAAGTGCTATCATAACACCACCAATAAAGTTACTGAAATATACAACCACAAGGTTCTTAAGCATTCCGCCAAACTTAACCTTGCCATCCATAACGCCGGCAACCATAGTACAATTACCTGTAAAAAGCTCGAAGCCAAGTACAATGATAATCATGAGTCCTACAGGGAATATACATCCGGCAAGAGTTCTCGCAATACCCACATCACTTACTGTATGCACTGTAAGATTTGAGGCCTCAGAACCTATTCCAATACACATTCCTGCAAAAATACCAAGTATAATCATCTTATATAATGGTAACTGTGACTTCTTGACCGCTCCATTAATGTTTGCTTCAACGATCTCTTTTGGTGTTAAATAATTCATCTTTCTTCTCCCTCGTATATACATAATATATTTATAAATGGTCTTACATATAAATAAAAGACTCATATATTATAATATAATTTAATAATTTTATCCACATAAAAGATAACTTTTTTCAAACAATGTGCATCCTCGAGCCTGGCGGACCCGGGTTTTACACAAATAAAAAGACAGGGTTTGTGAAGCATCATACGATGTCCTAAACCCTGTCATTATTTATGTAACTATAGACTTAATATAATTACTGTCCCATCTGCTTAGCAACCTCAGCTGCGAAGTCCTCGTTCTTCTTCTCCATACCCTCACCAACTTCGTAACGTACGAACTTAGCGATCTTAAGGTCAGCTGAAACTGTCTTAAGGTATGCAGCAACTGTCTGCTTTCCATCCTCAGCCTTTACATATACCTGATCAAGGAGACAGATATCCTTAAGCTGCTTAGATACACGACCCTCTACAAGACCTGTAAAAATCTTGTCGCCTGCAATAGCATCCTTATCAGCCATAGCGAGCTCAACAAGAGCTGCCTTTGCTTCCTTTGAAAGGAAGTTTGGAAGGTAGTTCATATTGCTCTTATGCTCTTCGTAAGCTGCCTTGTCCTCATCATTCCACTTTGAAGCAACAGCTGCCTCAATAAGCTTTCCAAGAATTGGCTTTGGAAGTGAGAAAGGATCATTGAGAGCGCTCTCAAGTGTGATCTCTCTAAGCTTAGCAACCTCATCAGCTGACATATCATTTCTGCTGATGTACTGTGGATTCATAGCTGCAACCTGCATTGCGATATTTGCAAGTGCCTCTGTAACAGCATCTGATGCATCGCCTGTAGAACCTACGATAACACCAATCTTTCCGCCACCATGAAGATATGTAGCTACTGCATCAGCCTCAACCTTCTGGAATCTTCTGAAAGAAAGCTTCTCTCCAATCTGAAGAGTCTTCTCAGCTACTACATCCTGAAGTCCACCATCAAGAAGAGCCTGTACATCCTCTCCGTCCTTACCACCATTAAGTCCTGAAGCAAGTGCCTTATCAGCAACAGCCTGTACGAACTCCTGGAATACTTCGTTCTTTGCAACGAAGTCAGTCTCAGAGTTTACCTCAGCTACCACTGCTGTATTTCCAGAAACTGCAACACGGCAGATACCCTCTGCTGCGATTCTGCTAGCCTTCTTCTCCATCTTAGCAGCTCCGCTCTTTCTCAGAACCTCAACTGCTGCCTCCATATCTCCGTCAGTCTCGCCAAGTGCCTTCTTGCAATCCATCATGCCTGCACCTGTCATCTCACGTAACTCTTTTACCATAGCTGCTGTAATTGCTGCCATTTTATACTCCTATCTCCCATAATAATGGGTTATACAAACAAATTAACGGTATAACTAAAATTGATTATGCCTCAGCACCCTCAACCTCTGCATCTGCTGCTACTTCCTCAGCTGCATAGTTATCACCTGTCTGTCCCTGATTTGCCTCGATAATAGCATCTGCCATCTTAGCTGCGATAAGCTTAACTGCACGGATAGCATCGTCATTACCAGGAATAACGTAATCTAATTCATCTGGATCACAGT
>DCHE01000038.1:143021-143837 GCA_002314775.1 Lachnospiraceae bacterium UBA1760 | reverse complement strand
CATCTGGAACTGGGAAAACATTTAACTCATTGATATATTCCTTATTGTTATTGATGTTATATGCACCTGAGAGAAATATTCTCTGAAGTGTTTTTGCATCTATAGTTGTAATTGACACTTTTATGTCCTCCTTAATTAGTCGATTACTCTTACGCCTTCAACATAGACGTTAATTGCTTTAACCTTCATACCTGTGTAGTCCTCAACCTGGTACTGTACAGTGTTGATAAGGTTGTTTGCAACTACTCTGATGCTAACACCGTATGCAACAATAATATGAAAATCAATTATCAGTTCATTTTCTTCTGTAACAACTACATTTACGCCCTTTTTAACACTATCGCCCTTTAAAAGCTTTGCAAGTCCATCACGCATGCTGATTGTCGCCATACCAACGATGCCGAAGCAGTCAAGTGCAGCATAGCCAGCATACTGAGCAACAACATCATCTTCAATTACAATATTGCCATTTTCATTATTAATATTTCCTCTCATGCGAAACCTCCTAATAAAATATGTATAACGGGAATACCAGTGGAATCCCCTGCTTAATAAAGCTATAATAATAGCATACTTATTGACATTATAACCTTATTCGCAAAAAAAATAAACACCTAAAATGTATTAATATACTGACATATATATCATTAGATATCAGATTTTTTAGTTTCTTCGTCAAATACTGCAAAATTTATTTAATTTCTACTTGCACTTATCATAATTATGTGATAGGATACTAACGTTGCAGCCCAATAAGGGCTATTCTATGTGCGAATAAGGAGGTGCTAAACATGGCAAAATGTAGTATTTGTGATA
>DCHE01000038.1:137723-142986 GCA_002314775.1 Lachnospiraceae bacterium UBA1760 | reverse complement strand
GAAGATCAAACAGAATGTGGAAGTCAAACATTAAGAAGGTTAAGGCTAATATCGAAGGAACTTCAAAGTCAATCTATGTTTGTACTTCTTGCTTAAGAGCTGGCAAAGTTGAAAGAGCTTAATCAGTAATCTTATCTTATAAAAGAGAGCTATTCATATAGCTCTTTTTTATTTTTCTTTTATGATATATCTTTTCTGTACTGATTTATTATTCTATAGGTTATTCCTAAAACAAGAAGAAGGGCACCTGATTAGATGCCCTTCTTCTTGTCTTTCTTTATTTAAAATGTCTCGTCCTTAAGCTCAGCTACAACCTCTTCCACTGCAGCATCCTCTTCGTCCTTTTTCTTATTCTTGCCGAGGAAGGACTGAATCTTTGAGATTACCTCTGGAACCATGTCAACAACCTTTGACAATGAATCAGTCTCCTTAACTGAAACCATTCTAGCATTTCCATCTGTGATTACAAGCACTGCTGAAGGTGAAAGCTTTCCGCCCATTCCACCGCCAACATTGTTTGAACCCTTTGCTGATGCAAATGCACCTGCTCCAACTCCAATATTTACATCTACAAGCGGAATGATTACTGTATTGCCTACTGTTACAGGCTCACCCACTACTGTCTTGTTAGAAAGGAACATATTCATTCCTTCAAATAATGTATTAACTGTCTTATTAATTTCACCGTTCATTGCCTTTTCTGCCATTTATTTATCCTCCTTATAACCTTGAATCCTAATATGTATATCGCAGCCAGCTCCCGCTTAGCGCATACCTTCTGCGACGGGTTGCACTAGCATTACGAATCATAACCTCATCATAATTGCTCGTGCTAAATCATCTTCGCAAGCTTTCTCGTCTTTCTGCAGTCCTTCGAAATAAACAGTAATCCTGCAGGTATTATAAACATTCCCAGATGAATTCTTCCCTTCATTTTGATATTTCCCTCGATAACCTTTTCATTAAAGTCAGGCACCATAATTATGTGTCCTGAATAAAGTGGAAGAATCATCGCGAGATATCCTGTAACCTGACCAGTTTGGGCCGGGCTTGATAATCCGTACCTGAGATTTCCATCAAGCTTTCTTGGAAGTATCTGTTTAAAGAGCTTCTTTAAAACCTTCTTTCCCTTTTCAATGGTTCTCTTAACATATGGCTTATCTAAAAACTGTTCAATATGACTCTTTTTTACTATTAATTTATTCTTCTTCTCAGTAAGGTTATCAATAATCTCATTAATCTTGTCGCCAGCTGATTTTGACTCTCCAGCCTCTTTTGCTTTTTTCTTCGCCTCTTTCTTGGCAAGCTTCTCAGCCTTTTTAGCTTTCTTCGCTTCCTTCTTTAGCTGTTTCTTGGATTTCTTGATTTCCTCATCAGTAGGCATTACTGAGAGGTCCTCTTCCTCATTATCCTCCTGAGCCTCGCCCTTATTCCAAGCCTCGGCTTCGTCAGATTTTGCTTCCTCACCCGAAGCAGCATTTTCACCAGTACTTTGCTCCCCGGAAATAGCCTCAGCCTTAGGCTTTTCACCCGTCTCAGTCTTTCCTGCAGCCTCAAGCTTTCCTGCAGCCTCACCGACTTCATCCATTCCAGATGAAATAACCTCTTCTAATTCCTCTGCCTCTTTCTTTTTCTTCTTTTTATCCTTTTTCAGCTTCAGCTTTTCACTGTTAATAATCGGAATTCCAAAGACCTTTATCTTATACTTCAAGCCGTCCGCCTTCGTAAAATCCAAAACTACACTTGCAAAAAGCCATCTGGCCTTGCCTGCCGCCACGATATCCTCGTGGAAATCTCCCGCAAGCCTGTATCTAAATGGTGCAAATAATACAAGCAAAACTAATAGAAGTACAAATCCGAGAATCGAAAGAAGGACGATAAGAAGAATTTTTAATATCATTAAAAATACACTCACTACATCACTCCCCTCCCATAAAACTCTTTATGTCAAAGTTGTTTTGCTTGAAATATGTATCCGAGACTATGTCACAGGCTAGCTGCTTCGCACCACTCTTTGTAGTGGAAACTCCCACAACTATAATCTCTTTCATATCCTTATATATCTTTTGAAGCAATTCATTGTAATCATAAACCTCAAGAAGCCCGTATCCAAAAAGTGGATAGGTTACAACGAATAGTCCCTGAACAGGTTTCTTCTTAGATATACTTTTCAGTTTTTTGGAGAATTTTTTCTTCTCTTCTATATCAGTATAAACACTGTCAACAACTATCATCCTTAGCCTCTCTAAATAATTATGATACTCTAATTAATTCTCATTAATCATCTCTTTCAAGATGTTGCTGCAGGCTGTTAATTCACTGTCATCACCACAGTTTGATAAAGCCTGCTCAAAATACTCTTTAATCTCCTCCTGAGTATTGAAGAATACAGGTATGCACGAAAGCACCTTCGCCATAATACTTCTTCTCTCATCTCTGGAGATGCCCTTAAACTTCTCTGTAAATTTTGCGACTACCGCTATCTTTCTCTCTGCAATATATACATCATCAACCACATCTGACTCTCTGTCAGCTGCATCAATATCCATAAATAAACTTGTCGAAGTGAGGAGGTCTGCCTTATCAATAGCCTTTGACATCTCTGCTACTGTCTCATCCTCATCAAACTTATCCTTTATCATAACAAGATTTCCCTCTAAGTGGGAAAGCTCCTCAAAGGCCTCCTCCTGAGCACCCTCAAGCTGTACAAAATATGAATTGTAGTCTGTAAGAGTTGAATATACATCATCGCTGTTAATCAGTCCCTCTGTAATTCTTCTTGCTGCCTCATACTTGTCATCTAAGAATTCAGGCTTAACATAAGACATTGTGTAAAGAAGAATCAAAAGATCATTTATTACCTCGATTGCCATAAGGTAATCAGTAACCTCGTTACTTATCATAACCGAGGCTGCCTCAACAAGACCTGAAAGTCTGTCGTAGTCTTCCTTTGTGATACCTGAATAATCATATGCAGCAAGAGTCTGATAAATATCATAAAGGTCTCTGTATTCAGTATCAAATCCCTCTGGAATATCAATAAGTGCCTGGCTAAGTACCGACTCAATAAAGTCATCAAGTGCACTTGTCTCACCGCCCCTGTAAATTGTAAGAGTATTACAGAGGATATCGAGAAATCTGTTTTTTGTCATTCTTACAGGAAGCTGGGCTACGATTGTCTGAATCTTGCTGTTGATAAGAAGCTTATCATTGTCAGAGAAGACATATCTGAAAAGCTCATCTGACAGACCGTAAATGTCAACAAACTCATCTACGGTTCCATTTACCATAGCTTCCTTTCTGTTTAAAATATACTCAAAAATCTGAAGTCCGTCAGTGAAGGTTGTGAGAAGCTTCATCTTTTTCGTGATATCCTCTCTCACTTTTCTAACTTCACCTATACTCTCCTCAAGGATACTACTTTTAAGCTTCGAAACCTCACCTGTGAAATTATCCTTATCAAGCTTTGAGAGTGGCCTAAGTACTTCCTTTACCTTAGCTACCACATCCTCTATGTATTTTACATTGCTCTCCTTTGCCTCCTCCTGCATCTCGATAAGTGTGAAAAGATTGAGGGAAAGCTTTATCTTTGAATATCTGTAAAATGAAGTTGCAAGAACTGAAAGGTAATCTATTCCAGCCTTACTTCCGCCTCTTCCTGCCTTGATGTCCTTCATAAGGTTTCTGCCTGTGTTTTTCATCTTAATATCTCCTGAGTGTCGTTTTGTTTTAAATTGCTTCGCATGCTGCGAGCCATCTTGTATTCTAATTTATATTTTAATGCTCAATTATTACTGTATATGCTCGTGAGTGTACAAATGGTCACTACAGTATTCATAGTTTCCATTGCACTTTGAACAATATCTAAATTCCAAGTATTCTGAATCATCCTCGGTTCTTCCGCAGATTGCACACTTATGAACCATACGGTTTTTAAATGCCTCCGGTCTAATAACCTTGTTATCACCGTCCACAGTTCTTTTAAGACTGCTCTTCTTTCCCTTCATCACGCTGTTAAAGTGCCTTGCATTCCTAAGCTGTGTGAAGCTTCTTCCATTATTTCCACGGTTTATGAAGAAGAATATAAGGAAGTTTGCAACTCCTGCCACAATTATGATTCTTGAAAATGCATTGCCTGCTATAAAGCAGTATGCAAGATATATTCCATCAATGTAGGCTATCCATTTTGCCTTAAATGGAATGAGCATCATAAGGTACATAGTCTCCTCACCATAGAGAACTGCAAAGGCGAGGAACATCGTCATAGAAACATAATATGGAATTGGTACAGGAGCATACGCCATTGTAATAAATACCGTGATGTCCGTAGATACCTCTTTTAAGATAAGTGACCCGACAAGCACTGATAAATCCATCAGGATAATCTGTCCGAAAATGTAAAGATTAAACATGAATTTGCCCCAGGCCATCTCAAGCTGCCTTCCAATCAGATAATAGCAAAAAAGTGCAAATATTGTTAACCAGCTTACTGTGCTTGGCGCAGTGAATATCCAGGTAAAGAATCTCCACCACTGTCCCTGCCATATTGCAGGTCCCGGCACAAGCTCCAAATAATAGTAGAACGCCGGATCCGCCAGCTGGATTATATACCCCATCGCAAAGCATATCACAATGATAAGACTAAGGTTAGGAATCGCGTATTTTCCAATTTTTTTCTCAAGCTTTGATAAAAATCCCATATTATCATCCTTCAACATAAAATTAGTCCATTAGATTATATCCTAAATCAAAAAAAATAACAAGCATCAAAGCAATTCAAGACTATTTTCTGTCAAATATCAAATATTCTTAATAATGTTGAAATGCGTCCTAATTTCCATTATAATATGAAATGTTTTTCTATGTCCTTTTTATATAAGGAGTAAGAACTACTGCTAATTTTAATAATATTTTATAAGGAGGTACGGTTTTTACCGTCTAATTATGAATTACTTAGGAATAGATATTGGATCAACAACAGTTAAGGTTGCCATCATTGACGATGACCACAGGATTTTATTTTCAGAGTACAAGAGACACTTTGCAAATATCAAAGAAACTCTGGCTGAGCTACTTACAAATGCAAAAGCTTCACTCGGAGATATTGAAGTCGCTCCTGACATCACTGGCTCAGGTGGTCTTGCTCTTTCAAAGGTTATCGGCGTGCCATTTGAGCAGGAGGTAGTTTGCGTATCCTCTGCTCTGGAGGATTATGCCCCACAGACCGACGTTGCTATCGAGCTTGGCGGAGAGGATGCAAAGA
>DCHE01000038.1:79637-137640 GCA_002314775.1 Lachnospiraceae bacterium UBA1760 | reverse complement strand
GTGCTGGTGGTACAGGTTCATTTATCGACCAGATGGCTTCTCTCCTTATGACTGACGCAACAGGTCTCAACGAATATGCAAAGACCTACGATACAATTTATCCAATCGCTGCAAGATGCGGTGTTTTCGCAAAGACAGATATTCAGCCACTCATCAATGAGGGTGCAACAAAGCCTAATCTTTCTGCATCTATCTTCCAGGCTGTAGTTAATCAGACTATTAGTGGTCTTGCCTGTGGTAAGCCAATAAAGGGAAATGTTGCCTTCCTTGGTGGTCCGCTTCACTTCCTTGATCAGTTAAGAGAAACCTTCATCAGAACTCTCGAGCTTAAGGATGAGGCAATAATCGCACCAGATCATTCACATCTTTTTGCTGCTGTTGGTGCTGCTCTTCACTCTGATAAGGATGTGACTGTTACACTCTCAGAGCTTGCCGCAAAGCTTACACCCGACCTTAAAATCGAGGTTGCGGTAGACAGACTCGATCCTCTTTTCAAGGATGAGGCCAGCTATAACGAATTCCTCGCTAAGCAGGCAAATCACAATATCAAAAGAGGTGATTTAAAGAACTACAAGGGAAACTGCTTCCTTGGTATAGATGCTGGTTCAACTACTACAAAGGTTGCTATTGTTGGCGAGTCTGGCGAACTATTATATGATTTTTATTCAAGCAATAATGGAAGTCCACTCAAGACTACTATCAAGGCCATGAAGGAGATTTACTCTCTTCTTCCTGAAGCTGCTACCCTTGCTGGTGGCTGTTCAACCGGCTACGGTGAGGCACTTATGAAGTCTGCCTTCAGACTTGACCACGGCGAGGTTGAAACTATCGCTCACTACACAGCCGCTGCCTTCTTCGACCCTGAGGTTGACTGTATCCTTGATATCGGCGGCCAGGATATGAAGTGTATTAAGATTAAAAACGGTGTCGTTGACAACGTACTTTTAAATGAAGCCTGTTCCTCAGGCTGCGGTTCATTTATTGAAACATTTGCGAAATCTCTTAATTATGAGGTTAAGGATTTTGCTAAGGTTGCTCTTTTCGCAGAGAGCCCAATTGACCTTGGTTCAAGATGTACTGTATTTATGAATTCAAAGGTTAAGCAGGCACAGAAGGAAGGTGCAAGCGTTGCTGATATTTCTTCAGGTCTTGCTTATTCAGTTATTAAAAATGCACTCCTTAAGGTTATAAAGCTTACTGACCCTAAGGATTTAGGAAAAAATATCGTTGTTCAGGGTGGTACCTTCTACAATGATGCTGTACTTCGTGCCTTCGAGCTAGTATCTGGCCGTGAGGCTATAAGGCCAGACATTGCTGGTATTATGGGAGCCTTTGGTGCTGCCTTAATCGCAAAGGATAAGTACGAGCCTTCTAAGAATAAGAAGACTGAGATTCTCTCTTCTGAGGAGGTAAATGCCATGACATTTGAGACTCGTATGTCCAGATGTAAGGGCTGTACAAACAATTGTCTTCTCACCATCAACAAGTTTGATAAGGGCAGACAGTTCATAACTGGTAACAGATGTGAAAGGGGAATTGGTCAGAAGAAAAATGCCAATAACATGCCTAACCTTTTCGAATACAAATACAAAAGACTTTTTGACTACACTCCACTCGCACTAGAGGATGCTCCTCGTGGAGAGGTCGGTGTCCCAAGAGTTCTCAATATGTACGAGAACTATCCATTCTGGTTTACCTTCCTCACGCACCTCGGCTACAGTGTTAAGATATCTCCAAAGTCATCAAGAGATATTTACACCTTAGGTATTGAATCAATTCCAAGTGAGTCAGAGTGTTATCCGGCTAAGATAAGCCATGGACACGTTATGTGGTTACTGAAGCAGGGAATAAAGACAATCTTCTACCCTTGTGTTCCTTATGAGATGAATGAAACTCCAGAGGCAAATAATCACTACAACTGCCCTATTGTCACTTCATACGCAGAGAATATAAAGAACAATATGGAGGAGGTTTCGGATCCTGAAATCACCTACATAAGACCATTCCTTGCACTTGATAATCCAAAGGCATTAAAGGAAAGACTCCTTCGTGAGTTCAAAAAATATACAGATATTACAATGGACGAGATAAGCGACGCTATCGATGCTGCTTATGTAGAGGCTGACAGAGTCAAGGAGGACATAAAGTTTAAGGGCGAGGAAACCTTAAAGTTCCTTCAGGATAATAACAAGATGGGTATCGTTCTTGCCGGCCGTCCATACCACCTCGATCCTGAAATTAACCATGGTCTTCCAGAGCTTATCAACTCCTACGATGTTGCAGTTCTCACCGAGGATTCAATCGCACATCTTGGAAAGGTTGAGAGACCTCTCATCGTTCAGGACCAGTGGATGTACCACTCAAGACTTTACAAGGCAGCAAGCTATGTTAAGACCTGCAAGAATTTGGAGCTCATTCAGCTTAATTCATTCGGCTGTGGTCTCGATGCTGTAACAACTGACTGCGTAAATGATATCTTATCAAGATCAAATAAGATTTATACAGTTCTTAAGATTGACGAAGTAAGTAACCTCGGTGCTGCAAGAATCAGAATTCGTTCTCTTCTCTCTGCCGTTGAGGTTCGTAACAAGAAGCATTTCACACCTGAAGAATCGACTACTGCTACTCCAAGAGTTGAGTTCACCAAGGAAATGCAGGACGAATACACTGTTCTTTGTCCACAGATGTCACCTATCCATTTCTCAATGCTTGTACCTGCTCTAAAGCACCTCAACTTGAATGTTGTAATGCTTCCAGATGCAACAAAGGACGCAGTTGACACCGGGCTTAAGTACGTTAACAATGATGCCTGCTACCCTTCACTTATCGTAGTTGGTCAGATTATGAAGGCGATTAACTCATGTGAATTTAATACAGATAAGCTTGCTATTGCTATCACTCAGACAGGTGGCGGATGTCGTGCCACAAACTATGCCGGCTTCATAAGACGTGCTCTTGCCAAGGCTGGATATCCTAATATTCCTGTCATCGCAATCAGCGCTCAGGGACTTGAGAATAACTCTGGCTTTAAGGTTAATCTTAAGGGACTTAAATGTGCTATGCATGCCCTTATCTACGGTGACATTTTTATGAGATGTCTTTACAGAACCCGTCCGTACGAGAAGGTTAAGGGCTCTGCTAACAAGCTTCACAGAAAATGGGAAAAGATTTGTATCAGAGACATCGAGAGAGGTTCAAAGAACTTCAGACATATCGTAAAGGATATTGTAAATGATTTCGACAATCTTCCTATCGATGAGACAATCAGAAAGCCAAGGGTTGGTATCGTTGGAGAGATTCTTGTTAAATTCCTCCCTTCTGCTAACAACCACTTAGTTGATCTGCTTGAGGCAGAGGGTGCTGAGGCCGTTATGCCTGACTTACTCGACTTCTTTATGTACTGCGCATTCAATGCGAATTACAAATTTGAGTTCCTTGGTAAGTCTAAGAAATCAAAGAATGTAAGCAATTTAGTTATAGATGCTCTTGAATTACTCAGAAAGCCTGCAAGAAAGGCTCTTGATAAATCAAAACGCTTCCAGGCACCATCAAGAATTTCCGAGCTTGCTGAGTATGCTCGTCCAATTGTTTCAATTGGTAATCAGACCGGTGAGGGCTGGTTCTTAACAGGCGAGATGATAGAGCTTATAAATGAAGGCGCTCCAAACATTGTTTGTGCGCAGCCATTTGCCTGCCTTCCAAACCATATAGTTGGTAAGGGAGTAATAAAGGAGCTTCGTAAGGCATATCCAAAGTCAAATATCACTGCTATCGACTTTGACCCAGGTGCTTCAGAGGTTAATCAGATTAACCGTATCAAGCTTATGCTTGCAACAGCAAAGAAAAACCTTGAGGCTGAGAAACAATAATAGATATCAATAATAGATATTAGTAATTAAAACAAAAACACCATTCTACATCAAGCAAGCTTGTTAAGAATGGTGTTTTTATTTATACAATTTATAAATGGTAAGCCTTTGCCAACCTATTTTATTTGATATACTGAATCATACCTGGTCCGAGCATATCATTTGGACGAGGTGTAAATCCGTTCTTTATGTAGAAGCCCTCTCGGCCCTTAGCACACATAAGGCAAAACATCATCGTTTCACCCTCCTCGCGGAGCTTGTCTACAAACTCGGTAAGCTTACTGATAAGCATTGAACCAATTCCGCGTTTTCTATAGTCCGGTGAAACAATGAGATCCTGTATGTAAGATATTACTGCTCCATCACCAACTATCCTGCCCATTCCAATTACCTTATCCTTGTCATAGGCAACTACCATAGTAAGACAGTTCTCTATAGCAAGCCTTGCCTGCCTGTCTGTAAGCTTCTTCCATCCAACACTGTCACGAAGTGCCTGATATTCCTCAACCGTAAGCTTCTTTTCTATTACCTTTATACCACTGTTATCAATATTCATAATACATTCTTTCCCAAAATAGCTATGAAAATCATTTTTATCAAAAAATATGCAAAAAACGAATTAAAGTCTGACACTGACTCCACGCTCGCGAAGGTAATTCTTTAAGTCAACAATCTCTAATTCCTTGTAATGGAAAAGTGAAGCTGCAAGTGCTGCCTCTGCTCCTCCCTCAGTTACTGCATCATAGAAATGTGACTTCTGTCCTGCTCCTCCAGATGCGATAACAGGAATCTTTACGGTGCTTGACACAAGCCTTGTAAGCTCTATATCATAGCCCTCCTTTGTTCCATCGCAATCCATACTGGTAAGAAGAATCTCTCCTGCACCGAGCTCCTCTGCTGTCCTGGCCCACTCGATTGCGTCGATTCCCATATCCACTCTTCCGCCATTCTTGTAGATGTTCCAGCCCGAGCCATCGCTTCGTCTCTTGGCATCGATTGCAACTACTACGCACTGGCTTCCAAACTTCATGGCAGCATCTGAGATAAGAGTCGGATTATCGATAGCTGAAGAATTAATTGAAACCTTGTCAGCGCCCTCTCTTAATATCATTCTGAAGTCCTCAACAGTTCTGATACCGCCACCAACTGTAAACGGTATAAATACTGTCTCTGCCACTCTTCTGACCATATCAGCCACAATATTTCTTTTATCACTTGAGGCTGTAATATCGAGAAATACAAGCTCGTCTGCTCCTGCCTTATCATAGGCTGCTGCAACCGCTACTGGATCTCCCGCATCTCTTAAATTAACGAAGTTTATTCCTTTAACAACCCTGCCGTTATTTACATCGAGGCAAGGTATAATTCTCTTAGTATGCATCCTACCTGTCCTCCTATAATGCTATAAAATTCTGAAGAATCTTAAGACCGACTGTGCTGCTCTTCTCAGGATGAAACTGACAGGCAAATATATTGTCCTTCTCAACAGATGCATCTATATCTACTGAATAGAAGGTCTTTGCTGCAACATCCTCCTTGTTCTTTGCATCAAGATAATATGAGTGAACAAAATATACATAAGCTCCGTTATCAATACCCTTAAAAAGCTTTGCATCCGGGTTAATCTCAAGTGAGTTCCATCCAATATGAGGAATCTTGAGATTTGGAGCATCAGGTATTCTCTTTATAACTCCATCTATAAGTCCAAGTCCAACTGCGCCCTTGCTCTCCTCGCTCTCCTTGAACAAAAGCTGCTGGCCAAGACATATTCCAAGAAATGGTGTTTTCTTATCAACTACATCAAATATGACATTTTCAAGCTTATACTCACGGATTTTCTGCATAGCATCTCCGAAGGCACCTACTCCCGGCAGAATAACCTTGTCAGCTGACATTATTACATCCTTGTCTCTGGTTATTATTGCTTCCTGTCCTAAGTATTGAAGAGCCTTCTCAACGCTCTTTATATTACCTGCATCGTAATCTATTATCGCAATCACTTAAGTGCTTCCTTTCAAATTATTTTAATAAGGGGGTACCACCTTTAAGTAATACCCCCACATGACTATTTACTCGTCAGCTCCAAGTGAAAATGAATCTGTCTCATCATCATTGAATACGCAGTAAACTGTGTTATCCTCTGGCTTGATGTAAAGATTAAGCTTCTTTAAATCTGCACACTTGTTGCCCTTGTTTGTCCAAATCTTCTTTGCTGCTGCAACTAAATCTGCCTCAACAAGCTGCTTGCCATAAAACTCAACGTAAACATTAGCTTTCATAAAAGCACCTCCTGTATATACCTATATAAACATTAACCACTGAATAATATAAACATAAGATTTAGAAATGTCAAGCCTTTGTGTCAAGTTCAAAGTAGAATGTGACACCATTTTCATTATTAAACACTCCATAATCCTTATTATGTTTATTCATTGCTGCTGCAACTATCGACAGGCCGATGCCCGATCCGCCGTATTCTCTGGTTCTTGCCTTATCAACCTTATAGAACTTGATAAACAGCTTATCAATGTCCTCGGAAGGTATTCTTTCTCCTTCGTTAAATACATTTACTCTGACTGTATCCTCAAGCATCTCATAGCTTACAACAATCTTACCATTCTCCTTTACATAATGTATTGCATTGGTAAGGTAGTTTGTAAATACCGTCTCTATCATAAACTCGTCTGCCCAGACATAGACCGGCTCTTTATCCGCTTCAGTGAATATAATCTCACTTTTAGCTTCACCAGCCAGTATTGACTTGGAATTGATTATCTGAGTTATTAGTTCATTTAGATTGAATCTTTCAATATCAAGCTCAGTATTACCAAACTCAAGCTCATTAAGGTTAAGAAGCTTCTTAACAAGCTGATTCATCTTGGATGCTTCATCTATAATTACATCACAGTAAAACTCCATATCCTCCGGGTCTTCACTTATATTATCCTTAAGACCTTCTGCATAGCCCTGAATGAGTGCTATAGGTGTTTTAAGCTCATGACTTACATGGGAGAGGAATTCCTTTCTCATATCATCAATCTCTGTTTTTTTCTGGATATCATTCTCAAGCTGAGCATTTGCAACCTTAAGGTCAGAGATGGCCTTTTCAAGATTCTCAGACATCTCATTCATGGAGCATCCAAGCTCTGCATACTCATCATTGGTCTTGACATTTACCCTTGCATCAAAGTCCATATTGGCCATTCTTTTAGCAATCTCAGCCATATGAATAACTGGGCGGGCGAATTTATTAGTGACAAGCAGCAGTACTCCCGCACCGATAATTGCCACACCAAAGGTGATGAAAACGAATATCTTGGTTGCAAATTCAATACTAGAATCGATAGGGGCAACCGATGCTCTGAGAATAATAATGTTATTATTCGAGAGTCTTCCAACTAAATCGTAGTATTCTCCATGAGTATTTCTGTCCGTATGCATATATATCTCATACTTTTTTTCTCCCTCAAACTTCGAAAAATCTGTTATATTGAGGATTGCTCTTATGGACTCTCCCGCCTCACGGTTAATGTGCATTGAGGAGTAAACCTGCATCGACTCCTCATCAATGATATAAACAATTGCATTTAATTCATTGTCAATATATCCATACAAGGCTCCAAATGTGTCATCTGATGACTCCTTGTCCTTAAACAATTCATCGCAGGAATAGTAGGTTTCCTCCAGTGACCTCTCGGTATTTAGCTTATAAAATCTTGTTACCAGAAGATTACAGATGAGCCACGAAGCAAGAACTATAGACATAGCAAAAACAAATAACCATATAGTTATCTTAATTCTTATTGAGTTTTTTCTATGTGGCTTTACCTTACCTTCTCTATGCTTCATCAGTTATCTCAAATTTATATCCCACAGCCCAGATTGTGTGAATATATTCTCCCTTCTCGCCTAATTTTGAACGAAGCTTCTTGACATGTGTATCAATCGTTCTCGCATCACCGTAATAGTCGTAATTCCAAACATTATTGAGTATCTTCTCTCTTGACAGAGCCACTCCCCTATTTACCATAAAGTAATTGAGAAGCTCAAACTCCTTGAAGCTTAGCTCAATCTCTTTTCCGTCTATTGTAACTCTGTGAGCAGACAAATCCACCATAATTCCGCCTGCCTCAAGCAGTTTTTCCTCCTGGTTAGAATTGCTTCTTCTAAGTACTGCCTCCACTCTTGCGACAAGAATCTTTGGGCTAAACGGCTTTGTAATATACTCATCTATACCGATTTCAAATCCCTTAAGCTCATCCTTCTCATCCGCCTTCGCTGTGAGCATAATAATTGGTACATCCGAAAGCTTTCTAATCTCCTCGCTAGCCTCGTAGCCATCCATAACAGGCATCATAACATCCATAATAATAAGTGAAATACTCTTGTCCTCGCAGAACCTGTTGAAGGCATCCTCTCCATTTTCCGCCTCAACAACTGAAAATCCTTTTTTTACAAGATAATCCTTAACGAGTTTTCTCATTCTGGACTCATCATCCACGACCATAATTTTAACATCTTCCATTTTTAATAGCACCTCCAAATCCAAAGAAATCCATTTTCCTTCTTATCCAAGTAAAATGGAACTCAATCTCACTTTCTACTAGTTTTATTATGTGTAAGATACCATACATTTATGAAAAAAATGTGAAAAAAATAGCTTTCACATAAATAATTTATATGAAAGCTATTAATAATCCTTGATTACTCTGCCACTTCCTCAGTTGCCTCGGTCTCAGCCTCTGTTGCTTCTTCGGTAGTCGCATCGGTATCAGTTGCTCCTATCTCCTTGCCGTTGATTTTAATTCCATACTTCTGGCAAACCTGCTCAAGCTGCTCATTATACTGCTTAAGATAATAATATGAGCTGTCAATCTGATCCTTTGCTGCATCTAGCTGAGATACATCCTTATTCTCAATCGCTGAAATTACATACTTAATTGCCTCAAACTGTGGCTGTGCAACTGCGATATAGGTGCTCTGAAGCTCCTGAACCTCTGTGCTCTGATATGATAAGTTCTTTAAGCTCTGAAGATATACCTCGTAATCTACTACAGCCTCATTCTTAAGCTTTTCAAGCCACTCATCCTGATTAGATACGCCCTCTGTAAAATATGCATTGTAAATTGCAACTGCTGTATCTCTCTCTGACGCAATTGATGGAATATCAACATTGATAAACTGAACAAGCTCATCCTTCACAAGCTTATTAACATCTGTTACTGCAGTTGTTGCTTCTTTACCGCTTCCATCTGCCTTAGTTTCAGCTGTTGTTGAATCTCCCTTTCCGCCACAAGCTACAAGACTTACTGCAGCTGTTAATGTAAGTATTACTGTTAAAATTCTCTTTTTCATAAGTGTTATCTCCCAAATATATTAAATCTTTTGATAAGAAAATATGTATCATATTTATAATTTCTAACTAAAAGATTATACAATATACCATCAAAAAAGTGAATACCCAAAACCTTATTTTTATTAATTAATTTACATAACTTCTAACTTCGTATGCTTCTAACCTGTAACTAAAGTGTAAAACCATTTCTGTCTAGAAGCTTTTTCATCTTTTTTTCGGCTAAATCATGAGTTTTTAAGTACTCCTCATACATGTCCGGTCTTTTCTCTCTTGTTCTCTCTAACGCCTTTACGAATCTCCATTCATCAATCTTTTTGTGATCTCCTGAGAGAAGAACCTGAGGCACCTCCATATCCATAAAAACTCTTGGTCTTGTATACTGCGGATACTCCACCAGTCCATCATTGAAGGTCTCATAAACTGCACTGTCCATGTCGCCGAGCACTCCTGGAATTAGTCTTGAAACTGCATCAATCATGGTAATTGCCGGAAGCTCACCACCTGTAAGAACAAAATCTCCAAGGGAGAGCTCATCATCACAAATCAATGAAAGTGCTCTCTCATCAATTCCCTCATAATGCCCACAGAGAAAGATAACCTCCTCCTTTTTAGAAAGCTCTCTCGCAATACTCTGGTCAAATCTTCTGCCCTGAGGTGACATATACACGCAGTAAGGCTTACTATTATCAGAGCCAGAGTCAGTGGTCTTCGCGTCATCTTCGCTCTTTAACCTTCTCTTTTCAATTATCCTGTCTTCAATACTCTTATAACAAAGATATACCGGCTCTGCCTGAATAAGCATACCCGAGCCACCGCCGAATATATAATCATCAATATGACCAGTCTTATTGGTGGCAAAATCCCTGATATCAACCGCCTCAACTGACATAAGTCCATTTTTAATCGCTCTTCCGGTAATACTTTCTGACAAAGCATTATTTATCATCTCCGGAAATAATGTCATTACATAGAAATCCATTAAATCATTCCCTTTATCGGCCTAATAACTACTTTTTTATTCTCAGTGTCTACTTCAATTACGATATCCTTCACAACAGGAATAAGGAGCTCTCTTTCGTCCTCTGTAATTACCTGGTACACATCATTTGCACCAGTGAACATAACATCATTCAGTTCACCAATCCTTGTACCGTCCTCTGTGAATACATCTGCTCCGATAATGTCATCAATATAGTATTCATCCTCCTCAAGCGGTGCAAGATTCTCTCTGGTAACGCAGATATCCACCTGCTTAAAGCCTTCAACCTGATTGATATTATCAAACTCCTTAAATGATAAAATAACCATATTTTTGAAGTATTTGCAGGTATTCTTCTCAACCTCAATATTTCCGTTTTTAGTTCTCAGAATACACTTTTTTAAGTATTCAAATCTTTTAACATCGTCTGTTGTTGGGAAAACCTTAACCTCTCCCTTAAGTCCATGTGTAGATGTTATCACACCTATTCTAAATAATTCCTCTTCCAAATGTATCTCCTTATTTTATTTATTTGAGTTTTTGTATATATTAATATATTCGTTAATTCTTTCTGTGTCAATTATTCTTAATCATACAGTAAATACATAATTAATCTGAAAATAAAAAAACCGCGAAACCGCGGCTTTTTTTATAAATTATTTGATATCTACAATCACCTTTTTGTCACCCTTTGAGGCTGCAGCCTTGACAACAGTTCTGATAGAGCGAGCTATCTTTCCCTGCTTACCAATGACTTTACCCATATCGTCTGGAGCAACTTTGAGTAAAATTGTAACTGTATCTTCATCTGTTGTTTCAGTAACAACAACTTCGTCAGGAGAATCTACAAGGGATTTTGCTATGATTTCAACTAATTCCTTCAAAGTCTAACACCTCCCTGGTATTATTTCTCGATACCTGCCTGCTTTAATAACTTAGCAACTGTTTCAGTTGGCTGAGCGCCATTTGCAAGCCAGTTCTTAGCAGCTTCAGCGTCAATCTTTACTACGCTTGGCTCCTGATTAGGATCATAAGTACCGATTTCAGCGATGAATCTACCATCTCTTGGTGATCTTGAATCTGCAACGATTACTCTATAAAAAGGATGCTTCTTATATCCCATTCTTCTTAATCTAATCTTTACTGCCATTTTTTTAATTCCTCCTTAAATTTTGAAAAATATTATCTATAATAGTTTATTCTATTATCAAAAACCAAACGGAAGCTTAAAGCCGTGCTTTTTCTTGCCTCCGCCAAGCATGCCTGACATCTGTTTCATCATCTTCTTAGACTGTTCAAACTGCTTGATAAATCTGTTAACCTCTGCGATATCAACTCCAGCACCTCTTGCAATTCGGTTCTTTCTGCTTGGATTAAGAATATCCGGGTTACTTCTCTCTTCCTTTGTCATCGAGTAAATGATTGCTCTTGGCTTCGCCATGGCATTATCATCAATCTCGATATCCTTAAGCTTGCCTGCTCCTGGTAGCATTCCGAGAATATCTGACATAGAGCCCATCTTCTCCATCTGCTCCATCTGGTCAAGGAAATCGTTGAAGTCGAAGGTAGCTTTACGCATCTTCTGCTCCATGCTCTTCATCTTGTCCTCATCGAGGGCATTCTGTGCCTTCTCGATAAGCGACTCAACATCTCCCATGCCAAGTATTCGGCTTGCCATACGGTCCGGATAAAACAGCTCCAAATCTGTAAGCTTCTCACCCATACCAGCATATAAAATAGGCTTTCCGGTAACGGCCTTAATTGAAAGTGCCGCACCACCTCTTGCATCGCCGTCAAGCTTTGTAAGTATTACTCCATCTACGCCAATCTGCTCGTTGAAGGCTGTAGCAACATTTACTGCATCCTGTCCAGTCATTGAATCAACTGTGAGTATTGTGTAGGTTACATCTATATTATTCTTGATCTCCTGAAGCTCGGCCATCATATCCTCATCAACATGAAGTCGACCAGCTGTATCAATAAATACAAGATTAATACCATTCTTTTCTGCATGCTTTAATGCAGCTCTTACTATGTCTACAGGTTTATTCTCTGTTCCCATAGCAAATACAGGAACTCCAACCTTTTCACCATTAATCTGAAGCTGTTTAACAGCTGCAGGTCTGTAAACATCACATGCAACAAGAAGCGCTTTCTTTCCCTTATTCTTGTACTGTCCAGCAAGCTTGGCTACAGTAGTAGTCTTACCAGCACCCTGAAGACCGCACATCATTATGACTGTAATCTCGTTAGATGGTCTTAATTTAAGCTCTGTAACCTCATCACCCATGAGGCTGACCATCTCTTCCTTAACAATCTTAATAACCATCTGACCAGGATTAAGTCCCTTCATGACCTCCTCGCCGACAGCTCTCTCACTGACAGACTTTACAAAGTTCTTGACAACCTTGAAGTTAACATCCGCCTCGAGTAAGGCTCTCTTAACCTCCTTCATTGCCTCCTTTACATCATCCTCTGTAAGGGTTCCCTTGCTTTTAAGCTTCTTGAAAACATTTTGAAGTTTATCACTTAAACTATCAAATGCCATTAGCTACCTCCAATAATACTAAAACTCTTCGAATATCTCTTCCGACTTAGTCTTGATCCTCTCTATCAATTCTCCCATCTCCTCTTCGGAGTCACAATCCTTGATAGAATCAACCATCTCATCTAACTCACTAAGCTTTCCTCTCGCTTTAATAAACTTCTCAACAAGCTTAAGCTTAGTTTCGTATTCCTCTAATATATTATCACATCTTTTGACTAAATCATATACCCCTTGTCTGGATACACCATTAAGTCTTGCTATCTCCGAATACGAAAGATCATTAACGACCACGTCCTCATATATACTTTTCTGATGCTCTGTCAACAGCTCTCCATAGAAATCATAGAGCATTGACTGTCTAAATATTTTATCCATCTCATCACCTGTAAAGTAATTTCCCTTTACAACAACGACTATATTACAACAACAAAATATTTGTGTCAAGTATTTTTTCTTGACAAATATATTTTTTCTGTAATTTATACGATTTAACATTTTTTTAACAGAATCATCTAAATTTTTTCTTAATTATTCTCTAATCTAAGGTTAATCGTTCCTCTATGGATATTAATGTTACAGTTTTGTAAGATTATACCTGTGAAATGTAACATCCTTCGATGTTTTTATCAAGCTGCTTTTGATAGCATTAATACAAAGCATATGAATTCATTTACATTTCAAAGATATAAAGGAGGTAGCATAGTTATGGAAATGAAATACTTATATTATATTCTTACAAACGCCGAAAAAGAGCTGACGATTAGTTTAATAGTAGCACTCGAATTCTTCTTATTTTACTGCAGCTTCCGATTAGTAGTTGATCATATTAATAATAAGAAAAGCTTCTGCTTATTCGATGCCTGTAATTCATTTCTATGGATTATGTTTACCATCCTGATACTTGTTGCTACAGGACTCATTGGTGGCGAATACGGAGTGACAAGTCCATTTGACGGAAGCTGGCATGTAAGCTTTATGCCAATAGATTCACTGTCCTGGGCAACAATATTTAATATTGTCCTGTTTGTTCCATTTGGATTTTTTACAACTCTCAGATTTTCAGAGAAGATCAAATCCTTCAGAACAGTGATGATAATCGGACTTGGCTTTTCACTTATTATCGAGTTTACCCAGTCCTTCCTCGGAAGATTCTGTCAGGTTGAAGATCTTATTATGAACACCCTCGGTGCCGTAATTGGATACTTTATCTGCATAGCAATCATTAAGATTTCTAATAAGCTTGCAGCTCCAAAAACTGACATTATTATATACATCCCTGCTTTATCCTAAGCAGGCCCCCTAATAGCTCCGCCTTGACACTTAACTTGTGTGAGGCGGAGTTTTTTTATTTTTTATTATTTTTCTTCCATAAAAAATCATCTGTGTTTCGTATCCTTATTATGTGATAATTAAAACTATTTATTTTATGACTAAACACAATTACAAAAGCTGCAAAAAATGCGCAAAGCATTTTGCGAGCATCGATAAAAACGGAGGTTATACTATGAAGAATACGAAAAAGAGACTCGCTTCTCTAACTTTAGCGGCACTCACTGCACTCTCGGGCTGTAATTTCGGTCCTGAAAAAACAATAAGCAGTTCTGATCCAGCAACTGTAAATGCCAGCAATGTCATGGCCGATATTAAGGATATCAAGGCTGAATCAAAGGTAATAGATGACACCTTCAAAAAATCAGTCAACGATTTTTCTATAGATTTACTTAAGTCATCCAATCTAGATGAGATAAAATCTGGAAAGAACACCCTCATCTCTCCAACCTCAGTGCTTTATGCAATGTGCATGACCGGAAATGGAGCTGACGGCAACACAAAAAAGGAGTTTGAAGCTGCAATCTTAAAGGGAATTGACATTGAAACCTACAACAAATACATGCTCTCCTACAGCAGTCTTCTAAGCGGGGACGACAAAGAAGCTGGAAGCTTAAAGGTTAAGCTTGCCAACTCAATCTGGACTAAGAAGGGACTTAGCTTTGAGAGTGATTTTCTTGAGACTGACAAGGCATATTACGACGCAGCAATATTTGAGGAAAACTTCGATGAGTCAACTATTGACAACATTAACAACTGGGTCAGTAATTCCACAGACAAGATGATTCCAAAAATTATAAATAATCTCCCACCTCGAGCAGCAATGGTGCTTGTCAATGCCATTTGCTTTGAGTCGGAGTGGCAGATTCCATACGAGGAGTACGATGTCCTTAAGGGTTCTTCATTTACCAATTCAGAGGGCAAAGCCTGCGACGTAACTATGCTGAGAAGTACTGAGAGTAATTTCATTTCCGACGAAAAAGCAACAGGCTTTATCAAGGCCTACAAGGGAAATAAATACTCCTTTGTCGCTATTCTCCCAAATGAAGGTATCTCAATCTATGATTATGCTTCTTCTCTCACAGGAGACAGCTTTAGCAAGCTTATAAATAGTGTCTCTTATGATTACGAGGTATATGCCCAGCTTCCTAAATTCACCTATGATTACGACACAAGCCTTGTTGATCCGCTTAAGAATATGGGTGTAAATGATGCCTTCACAGATTCAGCGAATTTCAGTAAAATGTCAAAGGACACAGGTCTTGCAATCTCAGATGTAATTCACAAGACTCACATCGAGGTTGATGAGAAGGGCACAAAGGCAGCTGCCTCGACTGCTGTTGTAATGAATGAGACCTGTGCTATAATGGATGAAGAAAAGATAAAGAATGTTATCTTAGACAGACCATTTATGTATGCGATAATAGATAATACTACCAGCCTTCCACTTTTTATTGGTGTGGTAAACACTATTGATGCGAATTGATTTTTTCTTATTTTAAAGAGCTGGCAATACTAAATGCATTTGCTAACATTAATAAAGATTATTGGAGGATAATACTATGTATAATAGAAAAAGAATAATATCAGGTCTTCTCAGTCTTTCACTTTTGGCAAGCTTAACAGGCTGTAAGGGCAGTCAGACAGAGAATACAACCGTGGCTAATATTCCAAGCCAGGTAAATGCAGAAAATCCTATGGCTGATGTCAAAACCTTTTCAGTTGAGCCTAAGGAAATAGATGACACCTTTAAAAGTGCTGTAAACAATTTCTCGGTTGAGCTTCTCAAAAAGACAAATCTCGAGGAGATTAAGAGTGGTCAGAACACTCTCATCTCTCCCACCTCTGTTTTATATGCCATGTGTATGACCACAAATGGTGCAGACGGAAAAACAAAGGAGGAGCTTGAGGCTTCAATCTGTCAGGGAATTGATATTGAAACCTTCAACAAATATATGTACTCCTACAGCAAGTTCCTAAAGGGTGGTACTTCTTCCGATGACAGCGTTAAGGTAAAGCTTGCAAACTCAATCTGGGCAAAGAAGGATATCACCTTTGAAAAAGACTTCCTTGAAACTGACAAGTCTTATTATGACGCAGAGATATACTCCGAACCATTCGATGACAATACAAAAAAGAACCTGAATAACTGGGTTAAGAATGCAACAGATGGTATGATTCCTCAGATAATTGACAGAATTGACCCTGATACAGTTATGTTTCTTGTGAACGCAGTATGCTTCGATTCGAAGTGGGCCGAGGAATACGAGGCAGATCAGATTTTAGAGGACTGCACCTTCACTAATTACAAGGGTGATGAAGAAACCTCGACCATGCTTAGAAGTAAGGAGAAGTACTACATCGAGGATGAAAGTTCAACTGGTTTCATCAAAAACTACAAGGGGGATGCCTACTCCTTCGTAGCAATTCTTCCAAACGAAGATGTTTCAGTTTATGATTATGTGAATAATTTAAGCGGTGAAAAGCTCAAAAAGCTTATAGAAGAAAAGACTACAGCTTATGAAGTATATACGAGAATCCCAAGGTTTAGCTATGATTATAGTAATAGTCTTTTGGCTCCACTTCAGGAAATGGGTATTACAAATGCATTTACTGATTCTGCAGATTTTACCAAAATGTGCAAGGAATACCCTCTTTTAATTTCAGATATTGTTCATAAGACTCACATTGAGGTTGACGAAAATGGAACGAAGGCAGCAGCCGCAACAATAGTAACTATGACCAAGGCCACTTCAGTAATGGCTGACGAGCCTCCTTATAAAGAAGTATACTTAGACAGACCATTTGTATATGCGATTATCGACAATACAACCAATCTTCCACTCTTTATCGGTGTAGTGAATACAGTAGCTGAATAATAGTGAATAATTCCTGTTCAGCGAATATCTAACACAAAAAAGTCACGGTCTATGCGACTTATTAATCGCACAGACCGTGACTTTTTGTGTTTTATTATTCTTTCTGATATCAGATTACATCCACAAAGGTTATCTCGTAGGTGACTCCTGCAGCTTCCCCAAGCTGCTCTATATAATTTCTTATAAGATTCTTTGCTCTGTCCTTCGCCCTGGTCATAAGCTCTGTATCCTCAAGCACCTGTTTTTTCATCTCCTCCTGTGCTACTGCAATTGCAGCAGTCTGGTCCTCAGCAGTAATCTTATTCTCGTTGAAGAATCCATCCTCTGTCTGAACATAGTTCTCGCTTGACAGCTCACTGCTTATTACCTTCAGTTCTCCCTGGAGTTCTGCATCCGGAACAGATACTGTAACATTTTTTCCTTCAACAGTAATTTTTACCTTAGAAACATCAATTCCGATTGTAGCTACACCTGTGTACTCAATCCAGAACTTTCGCTCCTTCTCACCAATGTGCATAATACCTGTTCCTGCGCTCTTAGTTGAGCTTGCCACATTATTATAGTAGCATTCTAAGGTTGCGAGCTTGCAAATGTTCTGTATTTCCTCACCACTTGGAAGCTTTTCTTCACTAATCTCTTCCTCTGTTGTGGTTTCAGTAGTCTCAGTTACTGTTTCTGTTGTCTCTTCTTTCTTACCGCATCCAGCAAGGGCAAATGTGAGCATGAGTGACATTAATACTAATAAACTTTTCTTTTTCATAATGCCCTCCTATTTTATATTAACCGTATAGCTTGTGTCGAGCTGAGCAATCCACGGCCTCACAAGTGCTTCAACAGTGTCGTATGCATTTTGCCTTGCGGTTTCCTTAAGCTCAGTAGCTGACTCAGCCTTGCTCTTTAAATCCTCCTCCGCAAGCTTATAGGCCTCCTGGGATACTGACTCAGTCTCATAAGACTCATCCTTAAAAATGTAATCGAGTGTCTCCATCTTAACTGTCACATCCTGAATCTCAACCTCAGGTATAGTGATATTTATAATCTTCTTCTCTTCATCACAGTCAATTTTTATCTTGCTGAAATCTATACCTGCTTTTATGTAGCCCTCATATTTTACGTAGTATACGATATAACCAGTTTCATTGTATTTTCTGGCAATTGAATTAAATCTGTACTCACCAGTAGACAGATCACTCTTCATAAACACCTTTTCAAGGGTCGACTTACTTACTGTTGTGACCTTTCCCTCCTCGCCAATGATAATCTCCTTGGCAATCTCCTTGGATTCATCGAGCATATCCTTGACAATATTCTTCTTTGTAACCTTAAAGATTATCAGAAATATCACAAAGACTATTACTGCTATAATAATCAGATAAAAGGTCCATCTGTTTACTCCCCCTGTTATAAATCTAGGGGGTCTTCTTAGTTTTTTGTCCCTGTCATCTTTTTTTCTCCTTGGAGTATCATATTCAGTTTCGAAATCTTCATCAAATTCCTTCATTATTAGCCCTCTCTATTAGCCCTTTCTATTAGCCCTTTCTCTCAGACCTCTCTTAGTCCTAGTCCTCTCTAAAAATATAATGCTCTTAATCTCTTTTCGCAGGATTCTGTGCCATGATAAGGCTTCCATTCTCCTTTAGCCATTTTTCGCAGCTTTTATAATCTGGAAGTACATTTTCCACCTGCTGCCAAAATGCCTTTGAGTGATTCATCTCTTTTCTGTGACACAGTTCGTGTACCACCACATAGTCAATGATCTCCTCCGGTGCCAGTATTAGCATACAGTTGAAATTCAAATTGCCCTTTTTTGTGCAGCTGCCCCATATCGTGCTCTGGTTTCTTATGGTGATTCTTCCATAGGAAACACCGACTATTTTTGAGAAGTAAAACACCTTTTTCGGAATAATCCTTGAAGCCCTTCTTGCCAAATCTTCTAGCTCTTCCCTGGTAAGCTTTCTAATTTTTTCCTTCTCCAATGCCTGCTTATTTTCATTAACCTTTTTTAGTTTATCAATTATCCATCCCTCATGGGATTTAATCATCTGATTTATTGTAGCAGCATCCGCCCTTAAAGGTGCTCTTACAAGCACTCTTCCATCGGCTCTTACTTCAAGCCCAATAGTTTTTCTATTGCTTCTTATTATCTCAATATTGTAATTATTATCCATATTAACTATACGGCTTTACCCTTAGCCTTATCATCATGAGTAAACATAAATCCGTACACTGCACCGATAAGTCCACCGATAATATGTGCCATCTGTGATACTGTATCCTTAACAAATATGCCCTGGTATACCTGCTGTCCAACAAAGAGAACGAGCACAAGGATAAATGTGATAGGTATCTCCTTCTCCTTATAGCCTGTAAATGATGAAAGCAGTATGAGTGCAAAGCAGACACCGCTGGCACCACAAAGAGCTACATCCGAAAAAAAGATATAATTGATAAGTCCTGTGAACACTGCCACAATTCCCATCATCTCGATAAGAAGCTTAGGACCATACTTCTCCTCAAGGAGTGGTCCAAGAAGAAGCACATAGGTCATATTGCCAATGTAATGCTCCCAGTTTGCATGTCCAAAAATGTGGGTAATGAATCTGACATAGGTCATCGGGCTCTTCAGCGATGAGTGATAGGTCATAAAAACTATCTCATTACTCTTTCCGCCAGTTGCATAATTAAGCAGTGTTGCCAGTCCACAGACAGCTACAAAAATAAGAATAACCGGTGAATTAAAGGTTATCCTAAATCTCTTCTTTTCTTCTTCCATATTTTCTTCTCTCCTCCTTTAGTCGAAATGCAGGAATAACTGTATTTCGGTATTTTCTTCACTTTTAATATTTTATCATAAATGATAAACATTTGCATATTAATTATAGATTAATTTCAACCCTCATTACAGTTTATTTTTTAATCCTTAGCGCTGTATTACGCGCGTTTTTACTACGATTTCGCTTATTTTTATCAAATTTTTTACTCTATTTCAATTTCTTACTTTACATTTTACTCATTCATAAATATACTATATATTTAGTTTAGACTTTTAATTATAAGAAAGGTTGGTAACACTATGAAGAAACCATATAATCAGATGACAAAGGATGAGCTCCTTACACTTAAGGCTGCTCTTTTAGAGGAATACAAGGAGGAGCAGGCAAAGGGCCTTAACCTCAATATGGCAAGAGGAAAGCCAGGTCTCAGCCAGCTTGAGCTCGCTATGCCTATGCTTGACGTAATCAACAGCTCTTCAGATATGAAGACTATTCTTGGTACTGATACTCGTAACTACGGTGACTTAGATGGTATCGGTGAGTGCAGACATCTTATGGCTGATATGCTTGAGGTTGCTAAGGATAACGTTATTGTTTACGGTAACTCAAGTCTTAATATTATGTACGATACTATCTCTCGTTCATACTCACATGGCGTAAATGGCAGCACTCCATGGTGTAAATTAGATAAGGTTAAATTCTTATGTCCAGTTCCTGGATATGACAGACATTTTGCAATTACACAGTTCTTCGGAATTGAGATGATTAATATTCCGCTTAATTCAGATGGTCCTGATATGGATTTAGTTGCAAAGTATGTTGAGAGTGACCCAGCTATAAAGGGTATCTGGTGCGTTCCAAAGTACTCTAACCCAACTGGTATCTCTTACTCTGACGAGGTTGTTAGAAAATTTGCTGCACTTAAGCCAGCTGCAGACGACTTCAGAATTTTCTGGGACAATGCATACTGCATTCACCATCTCTACGATGATAAGCAGGATAAGATTTTAAATATTATCGATGAGTGTGCTAAGGCTGGAAATCCAGATATGGTTTACGTATTTGCTTCAACATCAAAGATCAGCTTCCCTGGTTCAGGTGTTTCAGTTCTTGCATCTTCTCTCACAAATATCGACTACATCTTAAAGCAGCTTACAGTTCAGACAATCGGTCATGACAAGATTAACCAGCTTCGTCATTCGAGATTCTTCAAGGATATCGACGGCTTAAAGGCTCATATGAAGAAGCACGGTGATATTTTAAGACCAAAGTTCGAGGCTGTTCTTGCTGAGTTAAATACAGAGCTTGCAGGTCTTGAGATTGGTTCATGGATTGAGCCACGCGGAGGTTACTTCATCAGCTTTAACGCTCTAGAAGGCTGTGCAAAGGCAATTGTTGCTAAGTGTAAGGAGTGCGGTGTTATCTTAACAGGCGCTGGCGCAACCTACCCATACGGCAAGGATCCGCTTGATTCAAACATCCGTATCGCCCCATCCTTCCCAACACCTGAGGAGATGGCTGCAGCAGCTAAGATTTTCGTTCTCTGTGTTAAGCTTGTAAGCGTAGAGAAGCTTCTTGGCGAAAACTAATCCAGTTAAAAAATACATTAATAAATGCATTAAAAAATGCCGGTGCATATGATATGTACCGGCATTAATTTTGCTCTTCTTTTTCTTTTATTTTGGCTCTTTACTGTTTGTCAAAATACTTCTTTCCTCCGCTAGGATTGAAATACGTTCTCAGATAACCATCGGTGGAAATGACAACAAATTCATTTGTAGCCTCGAGATAGTATACATCATCTCCGTCCTCCGCCTCAATCTTATGAAGCACATCGGGATTATTCACAACCTTAGAGGCAGCTAATTCATATTCGTCTGCAGAGTCAAAGCCCATCTCCTTGCCATGCTTCTCATAGTGCTGATTCTTGAGTTTTTTGCTTCTGAAATAGTAGGTCACTTCCTCGGCTTCTTCTGTATCTTCTTCCGTATCTTCCTTTGTTACTGCTTCAGTAGTTGTTACATACTCAGTCTCTTCCTCAGTCTCTTTCTTAGTCTTTTCCTCGGTCTCTTCCTCTGTATCCTCCTCAGATTCCCCAGCAGTGGTATATTCAGTTTTTTCTCTTTCCTCGATAATATATTCATCATCACCATCAAGTACCTCAAGAAACTCACAGCCTCCAAGAGCTAAGGTACCGATAAGCAGCAAAAGCACTAAAATTATGGATGATAAATGTCTCTTCTTGCCTCGCATATTACTCTTCCTCTCTTTCATCTATATCCCAAAGCTCCTTTAAGCTTGCAACCTGGACCCTTTGTACTTCAAACTTAGGAAATACTTTTCGTCCACCCTGATCCTTCTTTAGCTTAAGCAGTTCTGGAATAACCCTGTATCTGAACATACACGGATTTCCTGTAACTTCGTCATAGGCTGCTACGAAAATATCCTTCCTCAAAAATGAATCCGAAGCCTCTGCGTCCATAATTCCAGCCTTAATCACCCTTAGTATTGTATCTGGTGTAAGGTAAGGCTGGTCTGCAGTTACGAACATTATGTAGTCATCCTTGGAAATCCCATATTCCATAGCATAGGTTATACCACATTTTATGGTAAATGAAACACCTTTTTTACTTTCTTCATTCATTATTGGAAAAACTGTGTCTGTTTCGTAGTCACGGCCTATCCCGTCAAATATCTCCTTATACTGGGTTATTGCTGCAATTTTAACACTTAATTCAGCAGGATATATAAACCCAGGCTCACTCTGTGAGATATCTGAGATATCATTTCCTGCCATAGCTTTTATATGCTTTACGGCCTCCACTATGCTTTTTAGCCCATATTTATACATCTCAGTTCCGGAAATCTTATGTAAAAGCTTGTTACTGCCAAACCTTTCGCTGTTACCAGCCGCCATATATATTATAAATATTTTCATATTATCACCAAAGCTCATATACTAATAGCCATATAAGCCTAGCCCTTTATTCTTCTGTCAGCTCGCTCAAAATCAGGGTTTTCCATACCCATAAGGATTACCTCCGGGGTAAATGGAGTAGTTCTGTGCCATACGCCAGTTGCCCTGTAAATAGCATGCGCCAGTGCCGGTGTCGGAGTATTGATAACTATCTCGCCGATTGACTTTACACCAAATGGACCTGTCGGCTCATAGCTTGTCTCAAACTCAACATTAATTTTACCCATATCAAGTCTTGTAGGCATCTTATACTGCATGAAGCTGTTCTCCATAATACGACCCTTGTCAGTATACTGAACATTCTCCGAAAGTGCCATACCGATAGCCTGAACAATGCCTGATTCCGCCTGTATTCTTGCCAGGTTAGGATTTACAGGAATTCCGCAGTCTATTACTGCCTGGTAATCGAGAATTTCAACACTTCCAGTCTCTTTATCAAGCTCGATATAAACCATACCAGCCATAAAAGGCGGTGGTGATACTGGAGACGAATAGGTCTCAGTCACATCAACCGGAATTGTGTTTCCCACCTGGGATTTGAAGGAAATATCTGTAAGGCTAACCTCTGTCTTTCCTTCATATTTCTCCTTCATTTCATCGGTTTCATCCTCTGCCTCTAGAATATATACTCTATTTCCATCAAATTCAACCTTGTCCTCGCTAACACTTAGAAGCTCAGCTCCTATCTTAATGATGTTTTCTCTCAGCCTTTCTGCTGCCTTCTGTGTGGCCATACCTGTAACATAGGTTGTAGACGATGCATAGGAGCCCGAATCGTAAGGCGATGCATCTGTATCAGCGCCGAATACAGAAATCTGGTCTAACTCGCAATCAAGCACCTCCGCAGCCATCTGGGCAAGTATAGTGTCACAGCCTGTTCCCATGTCCGCTGCCCCTATCATCATATTGTAGGTACCATCATCTCCAAGCTTAAGTGTGCAGGAGCCAACATCTACAAAGGAAATACACGAGCCCTGCATGGCGATTGCCATACCTGCTGAACGAACCCTTCCATTTCCCATATCCTTGACCGGATATCTCTCGTTCCATTTGAAAATGTCTCTGCAGTGCTCGATACATCTGTCTAAAGCACAGGAATTTGCAGTCTCTCCAAAATAAGCAGGCATACACATTCCTTCTCTTACAATATTCTTAAGTCTAAGCTCAACCGGATCCATATTAAGTCTGTCGCAGAGTTCATTTACGCAGCTCTCCACCGCATAGATTCCCTGGGTTGCTCCATAGCCTCTGTAGGCTCCAGCAGACTGTACATTGGTATAAACTACATCCGCCCTAAATCTTGTTGCCTCACAGCTTCCTGTGTAAAGCGGAAGAGATTTATGACCCGAAAGACCAACTGTTGTGGTACTATGCTCTGCGTAGGCACCACCATTTGAAAGTGTGTACACATCAATTGCCTTTATAGTACCATCCTTCATTGCACCAAGTCTTACCGTAACCTCCATCTCATGTCTTGGAGATGAGATTATCTGACATTCTCTTCTCGAATATATAAGCTTTGATGGCTTCTTGGTCATCCAGGTTACAAATGCCGGATAAACCTCACAGACTGCTGTCTGCTTCGCACCAAAGCCTCCGCCAATTCGTGGCTTCTCAGCTCTTACCTTTGATTTTGGAATACCAAGTGCATTTGCAATAATTCTTCTTACATGGAAAACAATCTGGGTTGAGCTTATTGAGTGAAGTCTTCCGTATCTGTCAATCTCACAGTAGGCCCTTATGGTCTCCATATAGCCCTGCTGGCAGGCCTTAGTGTGAAATGTATGCTCTATAACCTCATCGCACTCTGAAATCACCTTATCGACATCACCATGGGCATCCTCCTCATGGCTCACAAGGTTTCTCCTTGCATCTCCTGATGGCTCATGCTTTACCCAGTCCTCCTCAGGATGCACCAGTGTTTCATTGTCGAGTGACTTTCTAAAATCAAGCACGGGCTCAAGAACCTCATACTTCACCTTTATAAGCTTTAAGGCCTTGTCAACTGCCTTCTCTGATTCTCCCGCAACAATTGCAACCGGGTCTCCAACGCTTCTTAATCGTCTGTCTAATATTAATCTGTCATAGTGCGAAGGCTCCGGAGCGGTCTGACCTGCAATTGAAAATCTCTTTTTAGGTACATCTTCCCAGGTATAAATCGCCTCAATTCCTGGAATTTTCATAGCCATCGCTGTATTTATCTCCTCAACTATGGCGCTGGCATAAGGACTTCTAAGTAGCTTAACCACAAGACAGTCCTGTGGTACGATATCATCCATATATACCGGCTTTCCATGAAGAAGCTGCATGGAATCCTTTTTAATGTAATCCTTGCCGACTACTCTGTAGTCCTTTCTCTCTTTGCTAAACTCCTTCATTCTTCCACTCCCTTCCGATATCCTCTCCATATACCTTTGCGTGAGTGTTTAATTCTCCACTTTTGTTTCTCTGATTCAGGAAATTTCTGAGCGCTCTCAGCTGTCCCTGATAGCCTGTACATCTGCAGAGATTTCCTGCAAGATACTGTTTAATCTCCTCATCTGTAGGGTCAGGATTCTCTCTCAAAAGTGCCACGGTATTAACTATAAAACCCGGGTTGCAGAAGCCGCACTGGTCAGCTCCCTGTTCGGCGATAAAGCCTATAAACTCATCCGCCTCCTTAGTCAGTCCCTCTAAGGTATCGACTCTTCTTCCATTTGCCCTTCCAACAGGGGTGCTGCAGGAAAGCACAGGAACATCATCTAACATAACGGTACAAAGACCACAATTTCCCGTATCGCATCCTCTCTTAACTGAATAGCATTTGTGCCTTCTTACAAAGTCGAGAAGCATCATATCACAGTCAACAGAGTCTGTTATTATTTTTCCATTTAATGTAAGTTTTATATCCATAAATAACTCCATTCATCTAAAGTCTGTCAGATTAAGCTTATATCTAATCTGATCAAAACCTACTATACTCTCAACTAAAATTTAGCCAAAGCCCTCTCTATAAGAACCCTGCATATCTTTTCTCTATATTCCCTGCCAGCTCTCATATTGCTCTCGAACTTAATTTGGCCTGCAACATAGCCTGCAAAGCATTTACTTGTTTCATCATTTATTCCATAAGCAAGTATTTTCTCCTCATCCTTATACAGCCTTGCAAGAGATGGGGTCGCCCCAACTACCGCTCTGAATGCTCCGTCCACCTTTGCTATTGCCACGGTTAATACAGGGAAATCTGTCCTTGTATTTCTCTGATGAAGGTAAACCACTCTCTCAACCTTCTTTGGTATTATTATTCTTGTCAGAACATCCCTTTTACTTCTGTCCATCTTTGCAAAATCAGAGAGGGACATCGTACCCTGACCAAATAAATCAACACTTGCATCAAGCGCAAGAAGAATTGTGTATACATCAGAAAAGCCGTATCTTCCCCAGACACTTCCTCCTACTGTTGCAACATTTCTAAACTGCACACCAACGATTCCCGACAAGGCCTCCTTTATGGCTCCCTGAGTGTACCTGTCTAAAACCTCTGACTTCTCAAGCTGTCTTAGGCTTACATAGGCTCCAATGTAGAAATTATTCTCATCCTCCTCTATCTTATCAAGCCCAAGCTCTGTAAGATCGATGGCTGTTCCAATACTTCTGTCCTGCATCTTAAGCCAAAGCATTCCGCCAAGTATTACATTGTTCTTTTTTTGATTTAATTCGTATGCTTCTTCAACGCTTTTTGCTCTGACATACTGGTTATATGAAAACATGCTGCCTCCCTTCAGTTGTACCTATATAAAATTTTTATTAATTCATCTAATTAATGTATTCTTGTTAATTTTATCTTATTAACACTTTCTGGTTAATCCACTAGTGCTAATACATTCTCACGATATAGTCGCCTTCCCAAACAATACCCTCCTCATTCATAAAATGAATCAGACTTATTTTTTCTTCCACCTCAGCTTTCCAGGCCATTCCGCAGCCGGCCGAAATTTCTGATGGAAGGGGTATTATTCTTCCGGATACTCCCTTTTCTTTTGCCCTTTTCTCCATCATTATTGCATTTTCTGTCTGCTTAAAGGTAATGATGAGATAGTCCCTTTTCTCTCTCATTTTATGGCTTAATGAGAAGTGATGCATCACTCATCTTCTCTGCTATAACATACATATTTGTAACACCACCAACCTGAAGCTTTTCTGAAAGCCCATAATAATTCAGGCAGGTTCCACAGGTTAGAATTTCCACGCCCTCTGCCTCAAGTGTTTTAAGATCATCAATCGAATCAGAACCCTCGCAGGTAAGCTTAGCCCCGCCGTTGTAGAAAAGCATTGTCTTCGGAAGAGTCTCCTGCTGAGATATCGCGTAGATAAAGCCCTTTATAAGAATTTTTCCAAGCTCCTCGCTTCCCTCTCCCATTGTGCTTGAATTTATAACAACAACCTTATTGCCCCTCTTATCCATAGTGCAGTCCTCCACATCAAAATCATTTTCATTATCAAGCTTTATATTTTCGTCGTACTTAAAGCCTATCATAACACTTAATTTACCCTCAGAAATCTTGGATGATATCGCGCTAAACCCCATTGATTTTGCAAGCTTATTCAGATTCTGTACTGCTATCTCATTATCTACTAAAACGAATACCTCTGTGTCCTCCTTAAGCTCAGCCATAGCCTTTTTCGTCTTAATAAGTGGAATTGGGCAGGTATCTCCCATTGCATTAACTGTAATTCTATTCGACATATATCTTCTTCTCCTTCTTTTCTACTAGTCTTCCAACTATCGCTGCTGGAAGCTTATTTTCTCTTAATTCACTAAGCAGACCTTTTGCATCCTCACTGTCTACCGCAACCAGAAGCCCTCCTGAGGTTTGAGGATCAAACAAAACCTCCTTCATAGCTTCACTTATATAGCTTGAAAATGAAACCTCTCTCTCAGCATAGCTTCTGTTCTTCTGCCCGGCTCCGGTTATGTAAAACTCCTTGGCAAGCCTCACTGCACCTTTTATTACCGGTACTGAAATTGAATCTATGACTGCTGAGACCTCATCATTTATCATCTCCTTAAGATGTCCCAAAAATCCAAAACCGGTAACATCTGTCACGGCATGGACCTTGTATTTTCTACAGATATTCGAAGCTGTTTTGTTTAAGGCTGTCATCGAGCTTATCGCTTCCTCAAAGCTTTCATTTTCTGCCGCATCAGCTTTATTTGCAGCCATTACTATTCCAACTCCCAGCTTTTTCGTCAGGATCAGATAATCTGTAGCCTTTCCACCGTTGTTGGTAAATATCCTGTTGGGATTTATAACACCAGTTACGGAAAGCCCGTATTTTATATCTGAGTCGGAAATTGAATGACCACCGGCAAGAACTCCTCCAGCTTCAATAACCTTATCAGCTCCACCCTGAAGAATTCTACCTAAGACATTCATATCGCCAGTCTCTGGAAAGCAGACAATATTAAGAGCAGTCTTAACATCGCCTCCCATAGCATATACATCACTCATCGCATTCGCAGCTGCAATCTGACCAAATATATAGGGATCACTCACCATAGGCGGAAAAAAATCCAGCGTCTGCACAAAGGCCACATCCTCAGTAAGCTTATAAACTGCAGCATCATCACTCGACTCGTACCCAACTATTAAATTTTCGTCCTTTTCTCCCTTTGGAAGCTTGCTCAGTATATTCGACAATACTCCTGCACCAAGCTTGGCAGTGCAGCCTCCACTTTTACAAAATATTATATCCTCAGGCATATCTTCCACCCTTTTAAAGTATTAGTCTCAATTTGCTCCCGCTTTGCGCTCTTCCAGCGACCAAGCTAGGGAACATCCTATTTACTTAGTAACATAATATCATTTTCAGATACATAGAGCTTATCTGGAAGTCTTTTTAAAACTTCAGAAGACTTCTCATATGTATTACCATTTTTTCTCTTAGGTATTTTCCACACAATAGGTGCCTTGCAGCCCTCAGGATAAAGCTCAAGGCTCCACTCAAACATATCCTCTGATATTACACTTTTACTTTTATCTATCTGAAATACTGTATCACTTGCACCCTCAGTTTTAAAATCATGAGCCCTGATGCCAACATATCTGATATTATTATATGCTTCAGCTTTTAAATCCTCAGAATTAAGCCTAAGCTTAACCTGCCAGTCCCTTGCAAGAATTAAACCATCCTCCATAATCTCAGCCTCGGAAATATTCTTACAGCCCGACAATACTGCAGCATCCCTTGTCCCCGGGTTTTGAAAGAACTCATCTCTATCCATTACAGAATCCATTCTTCCATCCACTATGCACCCGATTTTATCGCATATTCTATATACCTCATCTCTGCTGTGAGACACGTATATAACTGGTGTAGCTGTCTCTCTAAGAGTTACCTTTAATTCATTTTCAAGCCTCCATTTTAGCCCCTCGTCAAGGGCCGAAAATGGTTCATCAAGAAGAATACATTCAGGCTTTGCTGCAAGCATTCTAATGATTGCTACCCTCTGCTTCTGACCTCCTGAGAGCTCTCCCGGATATGAATTCTCATACTCAGAAAGCTTATACCTTTCCAAATATTCTTTAATCGAATTATCTAGCTTTTTTTCAAGCTTCTTTTTTGAAAGTCCCAGGTTATCGCCATTATGCTTCAAACCGACCATAATATTATCCCTCACAGTCATGTTAGGAAATAATGCGTAATCCTGAAACAAATACCCAACTCGCCTTTTTTGTGGCTCAAGGTTAATTCTATTTTCAGAATCAAAAAGCACTCTCTCACCAAGCTTAATTACGCCTCTGTCAGGAGCTTCAATTCCTGCAATACACTTTAGGGTCATACTTTTTCCAGCACCAGAATAGCCCAGAACCCCTGTAATGCTATCCGTAAAAAGCTTCACCTTAAGTGTAAAGCTACTAAGTTTTTTCTCTATATCAACGTAAAGTTTTTCCATCATTTTCTTCTTCCCTGAGCCACATTTATCGTAAGTATTATTACAAATGAAATAATCACAACCACAAGAACCCAAAAGCCTGCCACCTTGTAATCACCATCCTGAATTACCATCGCTATCTTCTGAGAGATTGTTGAGGTCTTTCCAGGTATGTTTCCAGCTAGCATCGAGGTTGCACCATACTCACCCATTGCTCTTGCAAATGCAAGCACTGTTCCAGAAATAAGCCCAGGCTTTGCCAGAGGAATTCTTATCCTCCAGAATATTTCTCTGTTTGACATTCCAAGAGTTTTTGCTGCATTGATAACATTTTCATCTACAAGCAAAAATGCTGAGAGTGCGCTCTTATACATAAGCGGAAATGCAATTATTGTGGCAGCAAGCACAAGCCCAAGCCAGGTCTGAACCACCTTAATACCAAGCTCTTCATAAAGAAATATTCCAAGGCTTCCTCTCAGACTGAAAATTCTGAGCAAAATAAATCCTGCAACTGTAGGCGGAAGCACCAGAGGAAGTGTCAGAAGTCCATCAACCACCACCTTGAATCTTCCCTTTTTTACTACATATCTTGCTGCATATATTCCCAGGAAAAACGAAATTATCGTTGCAACTATTCCTGTTTTTATCGAAATTAGTAAGGGCGAGTAATCAAGCCCTGTCAAAAAATCAATCATACTATTCCTATTATTCTTATTATTCTCTACAAATCTGTATCAAAATGATATTTATCAAAAATCTTCTTTGCATCATCGGATTTTAAATACTTCACAAAATCCTCAGACACCCTTTTCATCTCTTCTGTCTGCTTCTCATTTTTTACAACTGCTGCAGGGTATTTTACATCTCCTGTCAGTTCATAGGAAATAATCTCAAGCACTAGAAGCTTATCCTCATATCCATATATGTCTGAGTAATAAACAGTTCCAACCTCGTTAGTTTTTTCTGCTACAGCAAGCTTTACTGCGCCAACATTTGCGCATTCATTTATCTCCTTGTCACCGAGTTTTTTTGCTATATACTCTGTTTTAATCTCTGAGGGATCCTTCGCTCCTTCTTCCTCGTAACCTGCAAGAATTCCACTATTAACCATGGCAACTCTCGTGTATCTTCCAACTGGAACCGACCCATCCGCAAGCGCAATGGATTTGGCATTACCAATATCCATAAGTCCTGTAACCTTTGTGTCACTGTCCTTGTAGGTCACAACACAGACCTGATTATTTACTACATCAACTCTGCTTTCTTCTACAATAAGTGATTCCTCGCTCAGGGTGTTCATCTGCTTTTGGGCTGCCGAAAAAAATACATCACACTCTGCACCTGCCCTGATTTGCTCCATCAAGGTTCCTGAGCTGTCATAGCTTACTACTATTTTAACATTAGGATTAAGCTTCTCATACTCAGCTATTATCTCATCTAAGGCTCCGTTTAAGCTTTTGGCCGCAAATACGGTTATCTCGGTCTTTTCACTTGTTTTCTTATCTCCACAGGCGCTAAGACTGCCCATAACAGTTACTAATATAATTGTTAAAACCAATACTTTTTTTAGTATTCTCTTCATCACTAACTATCTCCTTTTTTTATTATTACACTCTTAAAGCTCTATTGCTTTAATTTCATTAATTCTTCATTATTTCTTCTTCATTATTTCTTCTTCATTATTTCTTCTTCATTATTTCTTCCAAATTAGCTAATACTATATCCGCTCAAACAGAACTCTGATACTTCCACCACATAAGAGACCATCATCATAAGCCTCGGCATTATTCATAGTAAATGCTCCAAGCTCCACTCTATTGCCTTTTCCATCAAGCATATCTCTCGCAAGGTTAATAATCTCAGCCTCTGCCCTTCCGCCACCAATAGTTGAAATTATCTCGTTCTTCTTTACAAGCATTGTTGTTCCAACGCTTCTCGGTGCGCTTCCATGCTTCTCTATAATCTGACACAAAACAGCAGGCTCGTGATTTGCGTCTTCTATATATTCAGCTACTACTTTTTCTATATTGCCTTTTTGTTCACCTTCATTTTTTACGCTTATTATTTCAGCCATGATAGATACTGCTATCTCCTCTGGGGTTTCTGCATTTATAGATAAGCCTATCGGGGAATGAAGACCTTCCACCGCTTTTTCATCGTAGCCACAGGCCTTAAGCTCCTCCTTTACCATGGCAGCTCTTTTTCTAGAGCCCATCATACCGACATACAAAAAGTCTTTTTTAAGAATCTCCTTAAGTGCATCCACATCAAAGTAGTGACCTCTTGTAAGCACAACATAATAATCCTTTTCAGTCTCAGGAAGCTCCTTAAGCGCAGTTGAAAAATCCTTACAGATGACTTTATCTGCCCCCTCATTCTTTAGCTTCTCAGAAAACTCTTCTCTGTCCTCTATGACAACAGTCTCAAACCCAAGAGTCCTTGCCATACCAAGCACCGCACTTGAGACGTGCCCACCTCCGCAAAGAATCATCCTGTTTATGCTCTTAAGTCTGTTTGCTGGTACCACTGTAACCTTATCCCCAGCCCTAATTTCACCACCTAGTAAAACCTCTGCAAATACACCCTCATAGGGCATAATGCACTCGCCCATTCTCTCAAATATCTCACAGTGGCTGTGACATTCCTTTCCAATCTGGGTAATTCTTAGCACAGAATCACCTATAATAATCCTACTTCCAACGGAAAGCCTCTTCAAATCAAAGCCACTCACGACAAGGTTCTCACCAAATTCTCCATATTTAACCCCAGCGCCCTTTTCATTGAAGCTCTCTATTTTTTCTAAAGGAAGAAGACTGACCTGTCTTATCCAGTTTCCAGCGTGAGCATCATTTTCTAAGCCCCAGTTTTCAATCAGTCTAACTGAGTCTACACCATGCTTTTTCGTTCCTCTTTTTTCACTGATATTGATGGCAATCAGCCTGCCTATATTATTTCCTGACAATTTCTATCCACCGATACAGCCCATAGGCCGCATATCCCTTTTTATGTTTTTTTCTTCTCGATACTTATTCCTTGCTTCCTCAGTAAAATGATGCCCTGCATGCTTTACCGACTCCACCGCATCACTTATCATACCCGTCAGCCTGTCTTTATCAAAGCCACTCTCCCTAAGATTTACACCGTCCTCATAAAATAGACAGGTTTTAAGCCTTCCATCGTATGTGACTCTTACTTTGTTACATTCTCTGCAAAAATCATTGCTTAAGGGCCCTATAAATCCTACTCTGACGCCAAGTATATCAGACCTATAGTACTCTGCCGGACCATTGTCAATGCTTGATTTTTCTACACTTTTCAGGTTGTAAAGCGCAATTAATCTGCCTATGTAATCAGTCTTAGAAGCAGCCTCTTCACCTACTGTTATATTATCTGTGCCAGTAACATTCATAGGCATTCTCTCAATGAATCTGACATCTGCACCCACCGAGTTTGCGTACTCAATCACCTCTGTCAGCACATCAGTATCTTCAGAAATAATTTCACTGGCCTTGTCCATTATTTCTTCGTGACACATGCTTTCCCTGCCCTCTGGCAAAACCGCATTAAGCTTAATTCTTAATCCTTTTTCCCTCGCCTTCTTTATTCCTGCCTTAACCTTATCAAGACAGTCCACACCGGTAATCGCCTGATACCTCTCTCGATTTACAGTATCAAGACTCACATTAACTGTATCTACACCAGCCTCAGATAACTCCTCCGCCATATCATAAAGCATATAACCATTGGTAGTTATAGTTACCATCATTTCATCATCAAGCTTTTTTATACCTTCTATCAGCTGGCAAATGCCCTTCCTAAGAAGTGGCTCACCGCCCGTAAGCTTTATACGCTTTATGCCAAGGCAAACTGCTGCCTTAACAAGCTTTAGGATTTCGTCATCCTTTAGTATTTCCGATTCATTTTTCTTACCACTGCATACATTCTTCGGCATACAGTAATAGCAGTTCATATTACAGTACGGGGTCACTGAAATTCTCATATATGAAATTTGCCTTCCGTATCTGTCTGATAGCATCTATATTTCCTCTCTCTTTAAATATGCAGGTCGCATATGCCATCCTAAATCATGACTAATCCTTTCCAAATCCGCAATTTGGGTAGGTGCAAATGTCACAGCAAAGGCAAAGCCCGCCCTCGCCCAGCATATCAAGCTCCTCTTTTTTTATCTCATCGTCTGCAAGTAATCTCGGCAAAACAATATCGAATACAGTTCTCTTTGCGTACATAACACAGCCAGGAAGTCCTAAAACAGGTATCCTTCTATCACCAGTCTCAAGATACGCAAGCATAAACATTGCTCCCGGAAGCACGGGCGCACCGTAGCTAACAACCCTTGCGCCAGTATTTTTTATTGCAAGTGGTGTTTTATCATCCGGATCAACGCTCATTCCACCAGTGCAAAATACTATATCCACACCCTCCTTCACGGCTCTTAGAATTCCCTCTGTAATTCCCACGTCCGCATCCTCATAAATCTCATGGAAGGTCATCCTTGCACCAAAATAGGCAAGCTTCTCCTCAATAACCGGGGTAAATGTATCCTTAATTCTCCCCTTCTTTATCTCACTGCCTGTTGTGAGTACTGCTACCTTCTTTTCCTTCATCGGAAGCAGTCTTAATATCCTTTCATCACCACACAAGCTTCTTGCCTTCTCCATCTTTTCCTTATCAATAACAAGTGGAATAATTCTTGTGCCAGCCAGCTTGTCGCCCTTTTTCACAAATGTATTCCCATGCCTTGTAGCAATCATCATCTCTCCAAGGCTGTTAACCTGATATAGAAGCTTTGAATTAACCTTGAGTAATCCGCAAGCATCTGCAATTACTTCAATTTTTCCTTCCTTAACCTCTGACGGATGCATATTCTCTGAGGCACAAAGCTCATACAGAATATCTGCCGCTTCATTTTCATGAAGCTTACTGTCATCATTTTCCCAAATATATATATTCTCTTTTCCAACACTCAGAAGAACAGGGATGTCCTCCTCAGTAATAATATGTCCTTTTCTAAATACCGCATCCTTAGTCACACCCCTAATAATCTGGGTTATGTCATGGCACAAAACCTGACCTACGGCATCCTCTGTTTTAACAAGCTTCATTATGTCTCCTCTTTATTTTATGTCACCGCAGTCAGTAACATTTGCAAGCAAAATATCGAGCCCGTGTTCAATATTCCCAATAAGAAATTCCATACTCTCCGTAACCGCCTTAACGCTTCCAGGAAGGTTTATTATAAGAGTATTCCTTCTGATAACTGACACGCCTCTGCTTAGCATTGCCCTTTTAGTTATCTGCATACTGTAAGCTCTTAAGGCCTCAGAAATTCCTGGAACAAGCTTCTCTGAAACCTCTAAGGTTGCCTCTGGAGTATTGTCCCTTGCTGAAAGTCCTGTCCCGCCTGTGGTGAGAATCAAATTGACCATTTCCTTATCGCTAAGCCGAATCAGTTCCTCCTTAAGCTTCTCCTTGTCATCTGGAAGAAGCTTATAGCATACCAGTTCGTAGCTATTCTCAGGGAGCATTTCAATTATTTTTTTCCCACTTAAATCTTCTCTCTCTTTTGCAAAGCACCTATCGCTAAGTGTTATTACTGCAGTCCTGTACATCTTCTATATTGCGTAATTAAATCCTTACGTCTTCCTCTCTTATAGTTTTCTGACAAAATGTCCGCTCTTTCCGCCGTCCTTCTCCATAAGCATAATATTACTTATTACCATCTCTCTGTCGATTGCCTTAAGCATATCATATATTGTGAGAAGGCTTACGGAAACACCCTGAAGAGCCTCCATCTCAACTCCAGTCTTTCCTACGCAGCAGGCCGTGCAGACTGAAGAAACCGTGTTACTACCTTCATCCATTTCAAAATCGATTTGACATTTAGTGAGTGGTATCAGATGGCAAAGTGGAATAAGCTCATAATTCTTCTTTGCTGCCATAATTCCAGCTATTCTTGCAGCCGCAAGAACATCACCCTTCTTTGCATTTCCGCTCTTTAAAAGTTCAAATGCCTCATTATTTAGCTTTATCTCGCCCCTTGCTTTAGCAACGCGATAAGTATCATCCTTCTCATGGACATCCACCATTCTTGCCTCGCCGTTTTCATTTATATGCGTTAATTCCATAGCTTCTCCGTATTTCATTTTTATCGTAGGCTCAAAAAGGCTTCGCCTTTTTCGTATAATTATTGACTCACATTTTGCAATAAATCCTTGTTGCATATGTAAAATGTCACTGTCATATGCTGTTTGCATACTGACTCACAAGCTCAAGCACACTTCCTCCGATACTTCTTGCTTTGTCGGATATAGTAAAGCAGTTCTTAAGCTCCGCTTCTCTTGGGTCAATGTCTGCGATTTTAAAGCCCTCGCTTACCTCGTAGCCCTCCCTGATAAGGCCTCTGACTATTCCAGGTATTGTGGCATTAACAGCCTGGTAATCTCCCTCAAATTCAGGATTATCGTATATTCTGGCAAGCTCCTCATCCTTTTTTACAATATCTCCGATTCCTCTTATATTTTTTATAAAGCCCGATTTACTTGCGTGGATTACTCTTTCTTTGGTGTAGCCTCCAATATTTCCTGGAGTTTTTGTGTCGGGTATTGCGGATCCTTTTTCTATTACCCTTGCTAAATCATGACCTCTTACTGTTTCAACAACGTAATTCACGTCAAGACCTGCAGTAAATCCCGGCCCCACACCGATTACTAAATCTGCCATATCAAGAGTTGTGCCAAGATTCCTCTTTGCAATTATTGCATCGACAACAATATCTGGCTTTATTCTTCCTATTAGACTACCCTTTGGATCAATAAAAAGCGGTATCGACCCTGAAAGACAAATTTCGAAAATCTTCTCTCTATCTATAATTTTTTCATCAATAGCTTTTTCATCAATAGTTTTTTCATCTAGGCTTGTTCTGTCTATCCTTACTGCCTTTACTCCCTCAACAATCCTTTCACCCTCGTAAACTGCCTCACAGAGTGAAACCTGTCTTCTTATGGCAGAGGGCTTTTCGCACTCAAGTATCATAGTAGCAAAACCAGCCTTAAAGAGTCTCACAATGATTCCTGTTGCCAGGTCGCCACCACCTCTAACTGCCACTAGAATTTTTCTGTTCATAAAACTCCAACCTTCCTGATTTATAATTCGAATATAATACTCTTATCCTTGCATTTTTATATTTCTCGCCAAGTGGCTTTACATAGAATTCTTTGGTTATTCTATCGATAAGGCCCCTGCTGATACTAAGGCCTTCATCAAACAAATTAATGTTATCTTTTAACCCATTTGCGCTTTCATCCAACTCCTCAAAGCATTCAGCAAAGCCTTTTTGTCTCCTTATCAAATCATATCTGTGAATATTATCAGCTGCCTTAAGTCCCAAAGAAAATTCGCCCTGAATAATTACTATTTCGCATACATTTTCCGGTATCACAGGCTCATTTTTTCCAGGAATTTTAACTGGCAAATGTCTCGAACCATCAGCCTCGACAAGTATTATATCTATCTCTTCATTCTGACAAAGCGTGTTGTAGGTATTCTCAGAAAGTGATTTTATCTTCTCCAAATCAGCCATAGTTCCGGCATGACAGAATCCATTTTCCATAATACGTTTAAGGATAATACCCGCATCATCTGATAAATCTGTATCACTCTCAAGCATCATATGGGTTGTAGTAGTAATGAGTACCCTTTTACCCTCTAAAATATACTTATCCCTCAGTTTTTTTATGTATGTAGTTTTTCCGCCAGCTCCAGCAACTGCTATGATATAAGGCATAACATCTCCCGTATTTTTCTATTTCTAAACAGAGTTACCCTATGATATTTTACTCTATTTTTAGATATTTTTCTATATGTTTTATCTATATTACCCGTTCAATTAATCCATATTTTCTCTGTTTTTTTCTTTAAGGTGCTTTCGTTATTATCAGCGAACTTCAATTGCTTGTAGATTAACTAATCCACATAGTTTATAATACTTTTATCAATAAAACTGAGGTGCTCTATGATTTATTTTGACAACGCAGCAACAACAATAAATAAACCCGACCCAGTAGCCACTGCCATGACCAATGCCCTTACTAATATCGGCAATTCCGGCAGGGGTGTTAACTCTGCTTCCTTATCTGCATCAAGAGTAATCTATGAAGTTCGAACGAAGCTCTCTAGACTATTTAATGTGCCTAAGCCAGAGCAGATTGCATTTACCCAAAATGCCACCGAAGCTCTTAACACTGCAATATATGGAACGATTACGTCAAAGGATCACGTTATCACCACCGCCGCCGAGCATAATTCTGTGCTAAGACCCTTGTATAATCTTTTAAACAAGGGAACAGGCTTAACCATTATTCCATGTGATGAATCCGGGAGGCTTAACCCTCATGATATTGAAGCAGCTATTCTTCCTGAAACGAAGGCGATAATTATGTGTCACGGGTCCAACCTTACCGGAAATGTATTTGACATAAAAGCTATAGGTGAAATTGCAAGGTCGCATGATATTTTATTCATTGTCGATGCCTCTCAGACAGCAGGCATTATTCCTATTGATGTTCAGGCTGCAAATATAGATATCCTCTGCTTTACTGGCCACAAAGGACTCCTTGGTCCTCAGGGAACTGGTGGAATTTACGTAAAGGAGGGTGTAAGTATAAGCCCCCTTAAGCAGGGCGGAACTGGAATAATGACCTATAGCAAAACTCAGCCAGAGATTATGCCTACTCTTCTTGAAGCTGGTACTCTTAACGGACCTGGCATCGCTGGACTTGGTGCAGCCCTTGATTTTATCGAGGAGGCTGGTATCTCAAATCTTTACCAGACTGAGCTTCAGCTAACAAAATACTGCTACGAGGCTCTTAATAAGCTTGAAGGTATTAAGGTTTACGGAGACTTCTCTATGTTTAAATCAGGTTCCGAGGTTAGTGCATATAGATGCCCAATAATCTCCTTTAATCTAGCTGACATTTCCGCATCTTCGCTTGGCGATATACTTGCAAATGAATTCGATATCCAGACAAGAACCGGTGGCCACTGCGCCCCGCTAATGCACGAGTCACTTGGCACGAAGGAAAAGGGTTCAGTCAGGTTAAGCTTTTCGCACTACAATACCTTTGAGGAGATAGACTGTTTTATTTCTGCAATGAAAAGTATTATTGCATAGAAAAGTATTTTGGCATAGAAAAGTATTTTGCATATTAATAAGCCACCGATTATGATGGTCCCTAATGTCCAGGAGGCTGTCACAATCAGTGGCTTATTTTTATTCTTACTTGCAAAAACTCATCTCGATTTGCATGCATTAATTTAATTTACATGCTCACTACTTTCATAGGTTTCTCTTAAGCTCTCAGTGAAATCACTGTAAACAAGTCCAAGCTCTTTAATTCTTCTTCCATTGTACCAGTTTGACTGAGACTTAATCAGCGGAAATGGAAGTGGTATCTGCTTCTCAAGCACATCAATCACTCCTACTGTAGTAGCCTCAAAATCTAGTCCAAGTCCATCTTTTAGAACTCTCATCCATTTTTCATAGGTCATGTATTCCTCGTTACATACGTTGAAGGCCGCATTTTTGGCTTTTTCATTTCCCATACAAAGACTGATTGCCTTTGCAACATCCTTGACATATGCAAACTGGAATTCTCCCGTCGCATCAGATGGGTGAATGATTCTTTTGGCATTTTTTATCCAGAAAAAGTACATATCCTCGCGTGGAGCATAATTGTCAGGACCAAATATTATCGCAGGTCTTATCACTGTATAATTAATACCTTCCTTTTCAGCAACCTGAGGAAGCTCCTCCTCTAAGCTTATCTTGCCTTTTATATATGCACCCTCCTCACCCGGGAAATCTCTTTTCTCAAATGGCGCAGTCTCATCAAGCTCTTTATTTAGTCCTCTTTCGTAAACATCACTTGTACTAATAAAGATATACTGAAAGCTTTTATCGTCAAACTGATTTACTGTAAATTCGATGTCGCCCTTCTGGTATGCACAAAAATCAACTATCACATCATAGCTTAAGCCCTTAATTTCTGAGTACGTCTCTTCAGCATGTCTGTCTCCGACTATTTCCTTAATCGATGCATCATTCATTGGTTTATTGCCACGATTAAGAAGGGTAACCTCATTATCTTTCTTTACTAATTCAACGAAGTATTTTCCAAGAAAATAGCTTCCTCCAATAACTAATATCTTCATATCATCTTTCCTTTTAACATTCACAAAATAGTTCGCAAAATGCCTTGCACCTTGCGAACTATCTATTAATTCTTATTCCTCAGGAAGATTGTCATCTGTCGCCTCAGCTGTAACTGCTTCCTCCGCCTTAACCTCTGCAGTCTCAGCTTCTTTTACCTCAGCCTTAGCAGCCTCTGTCTCAGCTGATGCTGTATCCTTGAATGAAAACTTGTGGTCTGTAAGCAGACCCGCTGCAACAAGTGGAATTGTAACTACTGGAGCAACAAATGCTGCTGCAACCGGAACGATAGCTGGAACTGACATTACTTCCTTATCGTCCTTCTTAACCTCGACCTTAGTATCGATACTCTTCTTAAAAAGCTTTTTTAAATCATTTATAAGGTCGCCTGCAGTATCCTCAAACTTCTGCTTCTTCTCGTCAAAATTGAAATCGCACTTTGGTGCAGCCTTTCCAAGCTTCTCAAGATAGATGATTGCCTCAAGTGCATCCCAGTCACAGGCTGTAAGCGCTGACTTTGCATCCTCAAATGATACCTTGGTTCTGTTCATTACAAGTTCAAGCTTAACTAACTTTTCTTCCTCTGTAAAAATCTTCTTTTCTTCCATAATATTAATCTCCTTTTTCTAATTTTAAGTCAAATTCTGTATCAGATTCCTTGCTTCATCTGATGGACTTATAATACCCCTGAATTATTAAACTAAAATGGTACTTAGATTAATATTGGATTAAAGAAAAATATTATTTATTTAAAAATGCATTCCACATGACCAGTCATCCTCGTCATAGGAAATATCATTGTAGCCTGAATCCTTGCTCATGCAGCCATCAAGCATAGCCATGAGTCCGAGTTCCTCCTCCCTCTCATCATCAAATTCCGGCTTTGAATCTAGAAGAGATGCAATCCTCTTTACAGGTGCCCACCAGTTTGTAGTTGCTCTTTCCGACTCAGGTACATCCTTACGACGCTTCTCAATAAGACAGTTCTTACTCTTAAGATATGCAGTAAGTCTTGCCATATCTGCTGGAAAATCCTTTCCTCCATACTCAAAGGTCATAAAAATAAGCTCTCCAAGTTCAAAATACTGCTGTTTTCTAACTCCGCAACCCCACATTGCTTTCTGAGCCTCTACATCAATACTTGTTGCACTCTTTAAAAATGCCTCTCTCTCTTCTGGTACGATATACATTATCTCTGCTACTCTTTTCATTTTGATGTTTCTTGCCTCCTCACGTAACCTCATTTTTAATCAATAATTATTATACTCTAATTTCACAAATTTTGAAAGAAAACTATAAAATTTCTTAATAAACTATTGCTATACTAATAAGTGTAAAACACAACTAAGACAGTTCTGAGACACTTTATGATGTACTCTTGTTTTAACGAATAACACATAATCTATTAAAGTATTTTAGGTTATGTCAGTGAAAGGAAGATGATAGAAATGAAAATAGAAATGAAAAACCTATTTAATAATATTAAAACACATAAAACTTCATTATTTTGCCTGATGTTCTCTATTGTATGGTTTGTTTCAGGCTGTGTAAGCTTCTCAAACCATAATCAGAGCCTTGAGATTATGAGTGTAGGTCTTACTATTCTCAACATTATCGGAACTGTTTATTATGTTGGTGAGGAAGGCGAGGAAACAATAGATAATGTGACCAGCATTTCAAATTACTACAAAAGCCATGATAGACTGAAGTCTGATTCAGAGGATTTCACATATGTTGCGTAACTAAAACACTCCTTTAATAAAAAGGGTATTCCATAAGCCAGAAAAGCTGCCTGGTTTATAGAATACCCTTTATTTTTATTCATTAATATTTTTTATTCTGATAGTCGCATTGTTACTGAGTGGATTTCTATTATCATAATCGAAGCCTACAAGCCATGGTGCATCACTCTTTATAAGTTTATCAGTATTCTTCTCCCAAACCGGATAGAAATATATGTCTACCATCTCCTTCTTGCTTAATTCAAAGCTGTAAATTTCCTTTTTATAATCCGCAAGATTCCTTGCAAACTCCGGTCTTGATTTGCATTTTTCACGCAGATACATATCAAAGGTAAGAAGCTCCTTTAAAAGTTCGACATTTACACTCTCATACTCCCTTGCAAAACCAAGTATAACCTGATACTTATAAAGCCTTGCCGGCTTATTAGTATAAAGTCCCATCCTTTCGTAGTAAAGGGCAAGCTCATAAAAAAAGCTGTAGGGTGAATCAAACTTACCCACCAGATAAGGCAGTGTATATGTGAACTGTCCACTGTTGTAATACTGCTCCACCATCTCCTCAACCTGCTTTAGGATAAGCACCTCCCCATAGCTAAGCCATTTTGTGGAAAGCACCTCATAGGGTGGTCTTGACTGATATTTTATATCATATTCAGCCACCTTGGTTTCCATATATGACCCCTTAAGCACCTTGAGAAATCCCAGCTGAAGCTGATCTGGTTTCATCTCGTACACCTCATTAAAGCTATTTTCAAAGCTAGACAAATCCTCATATGGAAGACCTGCTATAAGATCCAAATGCTGGTGAATGTTCTCCATATTGTGAATTCTTGAAACTATCTCCTTAAGTTTAGAGAGCTTCATGGTTCTTCGTATTTCCTTTATGGTATCTGGATTTGTTGACTGAACGCCAATCTCAAGCTGAATAAGCCCCTTTCTCATCATGCTTAGGACATCCAGCTCCTCCTCCGTAATAAGATCCGCCGATATCTCAAAATGAAAATTCGTAATTCCATTGTCATGCTCTGTTATGTACTTCCAGATTGCCATGGCATGCTTATGATTACAGTTGAAGGTTCTGTCGATAAACTTGACCTGAGGCACTCTCTTGTCCATAAAAAACTGGAGCTCCCTAAGCACGGTATCAGTATCTCTGAATCTCAGATTCTTCTCAATCGAGGACAGGCAGTAGCTGCAGGCAAATGGACAGCCTCTGCTTGACTCGTAGTAAATAATTCTATTCTCAAAATCAGTAAGCTTATCATAATAAAAAGGAATACTGTTCATGTCAATTCCAGCTCTGGCACCTGTATAGTATGGCTCTGCCGCCCCATTATCAGTGTCTTCCTTCCAAATGCAAATACCCTTTATACTGCTAAGCGCACCCGCGTTAGTATTATAATACTCACTGAGTTCCTTAAAGGTCTCCTCTCCCTCTCCAACCATTATTCCCTTAATGAGTTCATGGCTTTTCATAAATGACATATAATCGTAGCTCACCTCAGGTCCGCCAAGCCATATATCGGTACTTGGAAGTACCTTGGGCAACTCCTCAATTAGCCTTTCAACCATATCAATATTCCATATATAACAGGAAATGCAGATCACATCAGGGCGTTTTTTATATATGTCTGAAAGGATGTCAAAAGGCATGTTATTGATTGTGTATTCCGCAATCTCAATATCAAAATCCTCCCTTCCCACATATGCCTTAAGCATGAAAAGAGCAGGATTCGAGTGTATGTATTTTGCATTTATTCCTGTCAGTAATATCTTCATTTATCTCTCCATCAAAGAATTACTTCTTTATATTTCCTGAAAAAATCCGGCTCATTCCGTAGCTCATAAGCTGAGGCTTTGAATTCACAATTTCTGAAACTCTCTCTAGGCTCTTATTCTTCTTCTCAAGAAAAAGCTTTGAATGTTCTTCTCTCATCTTAGAAACCTTGTCCTGATTTCTAAACATACAGTCCTTGTTTCCACAATTATTGCAGATTTCACAAGGCTTTGAGCCCTCATTCTTATCAGATAATGGCAGCATAAAGAATGCACTTTTCTTCGGAGTGAGAAGGAGTTCCTTGCTGATACTTATCTCAATACTATCAAACCTCTTTATCATATCCGTCATCATCTCCGCCGGATAATTGTCACCAAAGAAATCGATTTTCTGAGCCCACTTGCCCTCATTTATCTGGATGGTTTTAACAAGCTCCTCGTATGCCCTTCCAAGTAGGAAAAGTCCAATGCACTCAAGCATATATGCCTCCTCTATGCAGCTTCTCTTTACGTAAAGCTCCTGAAGCTCATCAAAACCTTCTCCTAAGGTCACTAAGCAAAGTGCATATTCTTCGTAACTAATCTCTTCATCCTTATGTGAGATTATGTAATATGCATTAGCCTGAAGAAGCGGAAGCACAGAATCCGAAAGGCTTCTTAGTATTCCAAGCTTAGTCCCCTCAAAATGAAACCTCTTGATAAGTGTATTTAATTCATCCTCTGATATACCAAGAATTATCTTTTCCTGCTTCATATATCCTTCTCCAATACTAAATGTCTGATAAAATATCTTATATAGACTTATAATTATTTATGCTGCTATTTAAACTGTTTTCTTTAATATTCCGCTTTCGTCAATTATTTTGATGCATTCCTTTATGGTTTCAACTGGAAGCACTAGTGCGAATCTCACATAGCCCTCGCCCATTGTTCCAAATGCATCTCCCGGAGTACATATAACACCTGTCTTTTCCATAAGCTCCATACAGAATTCCTGTGATGAATTAAAGCCCTCCGGAATCTTTGCCCAGGCAAACATTGTGCCCTTGCTGTCTCTTACGTTCCAGCCAATACTTCTAAGTCCACCACAGAGTGCGTCTCTTCTATCCTGATATTTCTTACACTGTAAAACCACGCCGTCAAATGGTCCGGTAAGTGCCGCAATGGCAGCCTTCTGCACTGGCTTGAAAAGTCCAAAATCATACTGAGAACGAAGAAGCTTATAGGCTCTTACTATCTCCTTATTACCTACAACAAAGGATGCTCTTGCACCTGTGAAGTTGAAGGATTTTGAAAGTGAATAGAACTCAACTCCAACCTCCTTTGCTCCAGGAAATCTAAGGAATGAACCTCCCTTTACTCCATCGTAAATAATATCTGAATACGCATTATCGTGAATAACGATAATATTGTACTTCTTTGCGAAACGAATAAGCTCCTCATAAAAGCTGTCCGGAGCCACGGCACAAACAGGATTATATGGATAGGAAACCATAATGAACTTGGCTTTTCTAGCAACCTCCTCAGGGATTTCTGAAAAGTCTGGCAGGAAATCGTTTTCCTCCTTAAGGTCATAGAAGTATAACTCAGCTCCGCCAAGATATGCTCCAACCTCAAAAACAGGATAGCCTGGATTAGGAAGAAGCACTACATCTCCTGGATCTACTAGTGCCATACCGATATGGGCAATTCCCTCCTGTGAGCCATTTACGGCTACTATCTCATCAAGCTCAACATCAACCTCAAATCTCTTCTTGTAAAAGCTCTTAACCGCCTCTGTGAGCTCTGGTATATCTCTTAATGTGTAATGCCACTCATCAGGGTCATTTGCAGACTCAAGCAGTGCATTCTTGATATGGTCAGCCACCGGGAAATCCGGAGTTCCTACAGAAAAATTGAAAACCTTCTTTCCACTGTTAATAAGTTCTATCTTTTTCTCATCTAAAGCCGCAAATATTCCAGTTTTAAAATGATCTAATCTTTTACTCACTTCAATCTTCATCATCTTACTCCATTCAAATATATTAATCCTTATAGTCTTTCTTTATTTTTTTTGCATTTTAGGCATTTTAGGCATAAAGGCTGTTTTAATACCATCTAATTCTTATCACGCCATAAATTCCTCGTATGCCCTGACAACCGTATCAACCTCTCCCTGCATCTTAATCTCACCATCGTGAAGCCAAAGCACTGAGGTACAAAGCTCTCTTATGGTCTCCATGCTGTGAGAAACAATAAGAACCGTTCTCGCCTCGTCCTCTATTAGCTCCTTCATCTTTTTCTTGCTCTTCTTTTTAAAGTTAATATCCCCTACAGAAAGCACCTCATCAATCAGAATAATCTCAGACTCAAGAATTGCTGTTATGGAAAATGCAAGCTTTGAGTACATTCCACTTGAGTAGGTTTTAACCGGTCTGTCAATGAAATCTCCAAGTTCAGAGAATTCTATAATCTCATCCATCTTGGCAAGTACCTCACTCTCCTTAAAGCCAAGAAGCATACCTGACAGGATGATATTCTCTCTTCCAGTGAGTCCCTTCTGAAAGCCAACTCCAATCGAGAGGAGCGAAACAGAATGGTCGAAAAGATTAACCGTACCCTCGTCCGGTGCAAATATTCCGGCGATTGTCCTTAGCAGGGTTGATTTTCCGCTGCCGTTCTTACCGACTATACCTAGTATCTCTCCTTCTTTTACCTCGAAGGAAATACCATGAAGTGCCTCAAACACCTCCACCTTACTCTTCTTAAAGCTGAGGAGGCTCTTCTTTAGTGACATCTTGTTCAGACACTTATATCGAATTTTAAGATTATCTACACTAATTGCACTACTTCCCATGCCAAAAAGCTTCCTCCTAAATCACCTTAACGTAGGTGTTTTCATTTCTGTAAATCGTGTGAATTCCAAGAATGGATAATAGAATTGATACAATCAGCCAAATTCCCATCCACTTGAAATCTGGATCCTTTTTATAAATCATACAGTTCCTGAGATTATCCATAATCAGTGCTATCGGATTAAACCTTAGCAGTACTGTTTTGTATGGTTCTGGAACATTTTTTTCTATTGAATAAAACACGCCTGACATATAAAATACAAGTCTTAATACTGCATTTATTATGTTGAACAAATCCTCGAAGAAAACTCCAAAATGAAGGCAAAGTGTGCTCACTCCAAAGGTCACAAGTATTAGTAAGATAAAGAGTGGCAATATATAAATAAGTCTGTAGGATACTGGCACTCTGTATGCTATCATCACAATTACTACAAGTGAAAGGGCCACTAGCATCTTGAAGAAATTCACCATCATCTGAGAATAAATAAGTATGAACTTCGGAAGATAGACCTTCGAAACTATCGCCTTGTTATTAGTCACAAGCTTTACGCTCTGCTTAACCGTTTTCGAGAAGAAATCCCAGGTGGAAAGACCGATAAATATAAAAGCCTCTAGATATAGCTCAGACTTATCGAAAACAACCTTTGCAACAAAGGCATAAACCAGCATAAAGAGAAGTGGATCGAGTATCCACCAAAGCCAGTTTAGGTGCGAATTCGCAACCTCTGAGTTGAGCATTGATTTGGCAGCTCTAACGGAATATCCATAGTATTTTTTGTTGTCTTTTATGAATCTGCCCATGCAATCTTCCCCTCAAAATGATTAATTTGAAGCACATATTGTCACTATGCGCTTCAAATTATGATTATAACATATTAAATTCTTAAAAACAATTATGCCTGTATCAATCAGGATTATACAAATCTCAAACAATATTATCCAATTAACCTTCAAGTATTTCCAGCTTTACCTTGAGTGAGATAGTTCTAGGGGTTATCACATTATCAAACTTAATCACATAGGCCTTCTTCTCGGTATCAATATCCATTATTTTTCCCTCGCCAAATACCATGTGCTTCACCTTAGTTCCAACAGGCATAGTATCAAGCATTGCCTCCCTGTCCATCATACTCTCAGTCACATCTATGTAATCCCTGGCTTCCTTAATAAGTCCTTCCTTGAGAGGCTTATACAAATCCACATACTCCTTATCGATATCAAGAACAAATCTTGAAGGATACCTCATGCTTCCGTCATGATTTCTTCCATCTGCTCCTGACATATAAAGTCCATCCATTGCTCTTGTCAACGCAACAAATGCAAGCCTTCTCTCCTCCTCCATAGCAGGTAAGGTTCTTATCTTCCTCGACGGAAATACGCCCTCGTTCATACCCGCAATAAAGACGTATGGAAACTCCAGTCCCTTTGCTGCATGCACTGTCATGAGCTTAACCTTGTCTACGCCTTCTGTCCTGTCGGTATTTGTAAAAAGGGCGATATGATCAATATAATTAACTATATCGCATTCCTCACCGCAGGAAACCTCATACTCATACACAGACTGCTTAAGCTCAGCAAGATTATCAAGTCTCTCCTGGCTTCCCTCAGTTCTGAGCATCGCCTCATATCCGCTCTCATCGATGATATCTGATAGTATCTCAGATACTGGTATGTTCTCACACTGGCTTGAATACTTCTCAATCAGCCTGATAAATGCCTCAGCCTTTGTATTCTTGAAGACAGGGTCCTCCCTATATCTAAGCAGGGCCTGGTAATAGCTGATACCTTCACTCTCAGCCTTCTCTTTTATAAAGCTTAAACGTCTATCGCCCATATTTCTCTTCGGTGTATTTATAACTCTGACAAAAGAAAGGTCGTCCTTATAAGCAACCATTCTAAGATAGGAAAGTGCATCCTTTATCTCTGCTCTGGCAAAAAACTGTATACCACTGTAAATACTGTAAGGCAGCTCCTTCTTTAGAAATACCTCCTCAATTGGTCTTGTAATATAATGCGCTCTGTACAGAATTGTTATATCCCTATAGCTAACTCCCTCACCACTTAGCTTTACTATCTGATCATAAATCCATTCAGCCTCCTTTTCTGTATCAGGTGCAAAATATGCTACAGGCTTAAGCACTTCACTTTTATTAATCCCTTCACTTTCATTAATCCCTTCACAATCTTTAGAGTCGCATATTTTGTCCTCCCTTATTGGAATCAGCTTCTTATCGATTCTCTGCTTGTTCCTGCTGATTAGAGAATTGGCAGCATTTATAACGGCAGGGGTTGAACGGTAATTCTCATTTAAAAATATAGTCTTTACATCAGCGAAATTCTTGTCAAAATCAAGCAGATATCTAACATCTGCCCCTCTCCAGGTATATATGGTCTGGTCTGGGTCACCCACTATAAATAAATTCTTGTGATAATCACATAATATCTTCATCAGCTTATACTGAGGCTCATCTATATCCTGAAACTCGTCTATCATAATATACTCAAGCCTCTTCTGCCACTTTAGCTTTATTGCCTCATTATTTTCAAAAATATAAATCGAAAAAACTATAAGATCATTGTAATCAAGTCCAAAGCATTTCTTTTGCTGATACAGGTACCCGTAGAAAATAATATCCTCTGTTGTCCTTGCAGCAAGATACTTCTCATGAAGCACCTCAAGCGACATAGTAATAATATCCTTATAATAGTCAGGCCTTGTTTTAAGCTTTAATATCTCTATCATGTCCCTCGCATTGCTGAAGGTCATATCCCGTAAAGTAAGCCCTCTCTCCTCATAAATAATCTTAAGCATTGCGTCTATGTCCGTATTGTCAAGAACAAGAAAGCTCTTGGGATAATTGATTGCATGAATATCCTCCTGCAATATAGAAACACAAAATCCATGAAAGGTATTGATATATCCAGTGTCATTATCTCCGGTAAGATTGTGAATTCTCTGCCTCATCTCATTGGCAGCCTTATTGGTAAAGGTTACACAAAGTATATTGCCGGGCAGTATACCTATCTCACTTACGAGAAATGCAAATCTGTGCGACAAAGCTCTTGTTTTTCCAGAACCGGCTCCTGCAATAACCCTGATTATTCCCTCTGTACTTGTAACAGCCTCAAGCTGCGAATTATTAAGCGATTCGTAAATATTCTCCATATTATCTCCAATTAATACCAGGTCACAGCTTAAAGCTACTTAGTTCTCAAAAAGAAATATTCTCACTCCTTCGTGACCACAAACTTATACTATCTATGATTACAACTGTCTATAAAAATTATACCATCTGAACATATGTTTGTCTATTTATTAATTGATTATTTACACAAAAAAAACTGCAGGTACAAATGTCTATCATTTATACCCGCAGTGTTTTTTCGAATATTACTTCTTTTCACTAATCAAAAGATGATTTGCCTTAATCAGACCTCTTGGCAGTGCATCCTTTGAGTTCTTCCATGGCTCATCCTTGAATCTGTAATCAAACTTGTCAATGAACCAGCTTACATCGCCATTGACACGCTCCATATTTTCAAAATAAACCTTGTTTAAAGCCTCTAAAAACTCATCTAACTGAGCCTTCGAAAGCTTGTCAGCCGAAGCCTCAAAGAGCATTCCATAGTGGTAGGTACAAAAGCCCTTGCAGCCCTTGAACTTATCAAGGAACTCTTTGTCCTTTTTCCAAAGATGGAAAACTGTATCTACATATCTTGGAACAGTCTTCTCTATTCTCTCACATATAAAACAGCTAGCCTCAAGCTTTGAGATATAATCACCAACTGGTGAAGACTGCTTATTTCTCTTTAACAGCCCTGATGCAGTTGGCTTTTGACCAGAAAGCTTCTTAAGATCTGCGATAACCTTGTTGTTATGAGTGTTCATCATGAGAGCCAGCCCCAGTCTGTTCTTCTCACCATAAAGAATCCTTGCATGATTTCTGCAGAACCAAAGTCTGTCTGTCTCGGCTCTGTTATCATCCTCCATATAGCTAGGTCCCATTGTATAATCTATGGCATTTCTCTCAAGCTCATCATTTAGATGGCAAAGAGGACACTCACAATCTGCTGTAAATGCATCATTTACTGGTATAGTATATAACTGTTCAGCCATAATCCCTCCGTTATTTCTTTATATCCTCAAATTGAACAACGTTATCCCTATTCTTACACCTTCCAATCAGCCAGTGTCTTCTGCGCTTTTTCTTCTTTTCGTTATACTCTTTTATAACAGTTTCTGAAGGTATTACATTATCCTTAATGTTGTTGTTCTTAACAAAATCTCTATAGTTTATGAGAAGTCCCTCGTACACAGTTTCCAGCTTTTTCCAGGTTCTGAAATCGTCAGGCTCACAAAGACCAGGCTTCTTCAAAAACATCTTAACACCACTGGACTGAAGAATCTTGTACACAAACTGTGAACAGAAATAATTGTACTCTCTCTCAACTGCCTTATGAAACATAACTCCAAATATTCCAAGATAGTTATACTTATACTTGTCCTTGTTTGCCTTAAAGTTCTGTATCTCCACCTGCAGTGTATCCCACTGTTTTTCGGTTATTCTAAGTCTTCTTACAAGACATTTTGTGCCGGTATCTCGTCCAAAAACTCCTGTTGTGATATCCTCATAGATAAAGCCACAGTCAAATGGATTGTTAAGTTTCTTTCTGGCAAAGCTATACATCTCATTCAAGTTTATATCAAGAGCAAGCGAAGTATGAACATAAGGAGTCCTTGTCCAAAGCTTAATAACCTTTGAAGGAAGGGTTGAAGTTTTTGATAAAACAATATAGACACATCTTGTTTTATTCTTCTGATAATCCTTCTTCTCAGCCTTTCTCTGCTTCTTCTCAGCCTTTCTCTGCTTTTTCTCAGCCTTCTTGGTTTTGCTGTTTTCGCTCATCTCCTTAACACTTTTAAGGATGCCCTCCGGCGCCTTAAGAAGCTTGTCGAATTCTTCAGATTTAAGCCAATTATTCTTTTTTATTTTTTCTTTTTTAACTTTTTTATCTTTCTTGTCCTTCATAAGCCCGCCTTTATTCTAGTAAAATAACTTAACTAAAATCCAAATGATCCTAAACGCTTAAGCAAAACCATTCTGATACTATACTGATACTATTCTAAATTAATCTTTTATTCTCTCACTAAATGCTATGCATCGTGGATATTTATACTGGCTTGTATGAGCTCTTAAGTGATACAATTCTGTTATAAACAGGCTTTTCTTCTGTTGAATCCTTTGAGTCTACGCAGAAAAATCCATGTCTAAGAAACTGGAACTGTTCCCCTGGCTTTGCCTCCTTGAAGGCTGCCTCAAGCTTACAATTCTTTAAAATCTGAAGTGAATTAGGGTTAAGGTTAAGTGTACCATCGTCATTTAACTTGCCCTTCTCCTCATCAACAATATTCTCGTAAAGTCTAACCTCTGCGTCAACTGCTGTACGAGCATCAACCCAGTGAATAGTACCCTTAATCTTTCTTCCGTCAGGTGAAGTTCCGCCCTGTGTAAGTGGGTCGTAGGTACAGTGAATCTCTGTAACCTTACCCTCCTCATCAACCTTGTAATCTGTGCAGGTGATGTAATATGTACCCTTAAGTCTGACCTCGTTACCTGGGTAGAGTCTGAAATATTTCTTAGGTGGCTCAATCATGAAATCCTCTCTGTCGATATAGATTTCTCTTGAAAATGCAACCTTTCTTGAACCAAGCTCAGGATTCTCCTGATTATTCTCAACTTCAACTTCTTCAACCTTATCCTCTGGATAGTTGTCGATAATAACCTTGATTGGATCAAGAACAGCCATCATACGCTTTGCTGTTGGCTTTAAATCCTCTCTGATACAGTACTCAAGCATTGCATAGTCAACAGAACTCTGACTCTTTGAAACGCCAACAAGCTCCATAAAGGTTTTGATTGCAGAAGGTGTAAAGCCTCTTCTTCTAAGTGCTGCTATAGAAACAAGTCTTGGATCATCCCATCCATCAACAATTCCATCCTCAACAAGCTTCTTTATATATCTCTTTCCTGTGATAACATTTGTAAGGTAGAGCTTTGCAAACTCAATCTGCTTTGGTGGATGTTCATACTCAAGCTCTGTTACAACCCAGTCATAAAGTGGTCTATGGTCCTCGAACTCAAGAGTACAGATTGAATGAGTAACTCCCTCGATTGCATCCTCAATTGGATGAGCAAAATCGTACATTGGGTAAATGCACCACTTGTCTCCTGTATTATGATGAGTCATTCTTGCAACTCTGTAGATTACAGGGTCTCTCATGTTCATATTAGGGCTTGCCATATCAATTTTGGCACGAAGCACTCTTGCTCCGTCCTCACACTCACCGTTTTTCATTCCCTCAAAAAGTGCAAGATTCTCCTCTACACTTCTATCTCTATATGGGCTATCTGTACCTGGCTCTGAGCCAAAGCCTCTAGTAGCCTTTATCTCATCAGCAGAAAGGTCGCAGACATAAGCCTTGCCCTTTTTGATTAGCTTTACAGCTGCCTCATACATCTCGTCAAAGTAGTTTGATGCAAAGAATACTTCATCTCTAAAATCCGCTCCAAGCCACTTAACATCATCCTGAATAGACTGAACAAACTCCATTCTTTCCTTTGTTGGGTTAGTATCATCAAATCTGAAATTGAACTGACCATTGTACTCTGTTGCAAGTCCATAGTTTAAAAGTATAGACTTTGCATGTCCTATATGAAGATATCCATTTGGCTCTGGTGGAAATCTTGTAATAATCTTTGTGTATTTTCCTTCAGCGAGATCCTCGTCAATAATCTGCTCGATAAAGTTTTTTGTCTGCATTTCTTCTGCCATTTTTATAGCCTCCTGAAAAATATGTTAAATCGTAGTTTATCACTATTCACTCATAACGTCAAACCAAACGTTATTATTCCCAGTCATCATCCTCATCAGGGAATTCTATTCTATTCCTTTTTGTTTCGACCCTGACATCCTTACGTACTGCCTGATTTGTTACTGACTTAGCCTCTTCAGGTTCAGCTTCTTCAGATTCAGTTTCTTTAGGTTCAGTTTCTTTAGGTTCAGCTTCTTCTTCATGCTTTAGCTCAGCCATGTCCACTTGTTCAGCCTCATCCACTGTAGCAAAATCAACAACCGGTTCAGAAGCTAATACTGTATTGGCTTCTGGTTCTGACCCCTCTACTGTGTCAGTTCCTGGTTCTGAACCCTCTTCTGGAATAGCCACTGCTTCTTTTTCTTGTTTCTCATTCTCAGCCACTGCAGCCGCAACCTCAACAGTATTGCTTGTTGCTGTTTCATCGTAATCCAAAACTGTGGCAAATGCTGAATCTCCTTCAATTACTATATCTTCAGCTTCATTGTAATAGTCTTTGAAATAGTCTTTCTCTGGAATATTATTCTCAGGAATATGATCCTCTGTAATATCAAAAGCCGAATCAATACCCTTTGCGATAAAAGAAGCGGCCTTCTCCTCCTCAAAACTATTCTGATTTTCTACGTAATCCCCTTCATTTGTAAGTACAAAGCCATTATACTCCTCTGCACTTTCGAACACAGAAGCCTTTTCCTCTGCCTCTGAGTTTTCTTCCATACTTACGTCAGCTTCCTGATAATAGTCATCATTTGCATCTTCCTGATAATAATCAAAATTTGCATCATTGGCATCATTTGCATCTTCCTGATAACCATCCTCTGCTGATTCATAATAATCATCCTTTGATTTACTCTGGAAATCATCTTCAAAGGACTTGTTATCATAATCATCATAATCATCATCCTGCTCATCATAATTCTTGATATTGCTAATCTTAACTCCCATAAGTATAAGCACAAGAATAGATATAAGGAACATAAACACCATAATGATAAGAAGAATCTTCAGTGCTTTATTTGAAACCACTTCCTTCTTTTCTTCTTGCTTAGGTGCTTCTGTAGTTGCAGGAATAAGAGGTGTTGCATTACTTTGGGTTGTAACCTCCTCCTTTTCCCTATCAACATACGGAGTAACATATCTTAAAAATGCTGATTCCTTCGAATCGTAGAAATAAAAGCCCTTATCTCCACTATTAATATTCATGGCGTAAACAAGACTTATTCCCTCATTATTTACACTCTCTGCTCCATCGTAAATGAGTCCCGAAATCTGAATGCTTGTCTTCTCAAATCCAGCTGGCACATCTAATCCCTCTGGAATGCTCAGAATTAAATATCTGTTAAACTCCGATGAAAACTCATTATATCTGGTAAAGCTTTCACTTGATTCATCATACAAAAACCATGATATATTGCCCTCCTCATCTGAGAGAGCCACAATCTTAATCAGCTTGTTATTTGACTCAAAGGCCAGTATTTCCCATTCCTGATACTTTGTGATTATCTCTGAAAAGCCTTCAGGAATATTCTCAAGATTTCCACTCTCGACTACATCGTAGGTTTTTCCATCAACGGTAACCTTAGCATCGCCAAGCACTGGTCCACAGTTTACAGTTATTTTGTATACTCTTACTGCTCCATTTTCAGCAGTAACACTTACCTTTACAAGGTTTTCGCCAGGCTTTAGGCTATTTGCACCACTAACACTTACTTTTGACTTTTCGTCCTCTACTTCAGCACTTACAACAATACTTGTCACATCCTTGTCGAGCTGAACAGTGTAATTCTTAGTTTTCTTTACAAATTCCGGCTCAAGTGTACCTGGAGAAATCTTCAGGTCCTTAAGGTAATAATTATTTGACCTGGTATCTTCTGTAGTTACCTCCTCAGTCTCATTTTCCGGGGCTGACTCTGTTGTTTTTTCTTCTTTATTCTCTGTTGTTTTTTCTGTTTTATTCTCTGTTTTCTTTTCTGTTGTTGCTTCTGTTTTCTTTTCTGTTGTCTTTTCTGTTGTTGCTTCTGTTTTCTTCTCTGTTGTTGCTTCTGTTTTCTTCTCTGTAGTTGCAACTGTCACTGTGGCACTTCCGTAGGATGCATCTAGTTCCTTGTAATCGATATCGTAAAACTCACCACTTCCGGATTTTATCTTGGCGCTGCCATTTGCAACTGCTTTAAACTTAAGTGTGACTGAGCCTGCCGCAGAGCCTGAGATTTTGATTGTGCCATTGCCTCCATTTACGGTAGCTCCAGAGCCTGATACATATGAAATCACGGAAGAATCATATGTTATAGATAGAGAGTAGGCCGAAATTGACGAACCTGATATTTTAACGGTAGCCGTGAACTGGTTACCAATGCTAACACTGCTTGATGAAAGACTTATCTTTACTGTTGCTGATGCAGCACTCGTATTTACAAAATTTAATGTCAAGCATAGAATAATTACCATAACCAATGCTGCTAGTTTTTTCATTGCCTTCGTCATAATGGTTCCTCCTAATTTATGCTTTCTAATCCAACTATATGTCTTTGGATTGCTACTATATCGAGAACATTTACCTTGCCATCCTTATTGATATCACCAACTGCAACAAGGTCATCTGTCACAGTTTCAAGACCAACTATGACTCTCTGGATTACTACGATGTCCAGTGCATTTATCTTGCTGTCACCATTTAAATCACCTTTGAGTGATTTAGTCACACCGCCTGTAATTCCAGTCTCATATTCCTCAGTTGAATTCTCATTTTTATTTTCCTTTATCACGGTTATCTTATAGGTTCTTACTGAACCATTTTCTGCGGTAACCTTAACATCAATCTCATTCGAACCATTCTTAAGTGTTATTGTACCAGTTCCTGTAACCTTTGACTTTGTAGTAACTGCTGTAGCTGATACATTTATACTGTTAACACTTCCATCAACTATGAGAGAATACTCAGTCACATCTCCTGAAAATGAAGGTGTGAGTGTCTTACCAGTAATACTTAAGGTCTTAAGATAGTTATTGGAATTACCTGTATCACTTGGTTTAGTCATAGCTGTTTCCGGCATACCTGTATAAACAGGAATTGAAAATACCATTGTTGAATCAAGGATTCCATTTGCTGCATACGCCTTATAGTTTGTCTGTGATTCCTGTGCAGGGCACTGAACATTTGACATATACTGGTGTGAAAATAGTGCCGAGGTGTTTGTTACGTTGAATTTCTGTGTATAAATAGTATCCTGCTTTTTGTTGATATACATCGCTGCAAGATACTGTGAGCCTCCCATAATAGCCTTCTCAGGAGTGGTCCATGGTCTTCCGTAGGTAGTTCCCGTTGAAGCCCATTTGAGTCCGTTTGAAACCGCATGACCTGATGCCGAATCAGAAGCTCCAATGTTAAAATAGTTGTAGATTCCCGGATAAACAGAATGAGTTCCAAGTGCCTGAGCGCAGCCCTTTGTACCCATCTCAAGTCTCATTCTGGCTGCAAGATGATAAGGGCTTGCCCCATATGCCTTCGCCGCAGCCATAATAATCTCAGCATATGTCTTGGTTGATCCTGTCGGAACCTTATCATACATAAATGAGCCCTTAAGTATTGCATTTACACCCTGAATATTCTGAACACCCTCCTCATATTTCAAGGATTCAAAGGCAAAAATATTTTGTTCATTAAGGTAGGTTCTTGGGTCAAGATAATACTTGACCAAATCGTCTGAGGCCGCATACCAGGTCGAACCATCAAAGGTACTATAGGTATCAGTTGACCAGTTATATCCAACTACTGTGGATCTCCAGCCATAGTGTGGGTTTGAAGAGGCACAGTATACAAGATTTTTGACCTGCCCAGTTCTGTTAACCTCCTTACTCACAACTGTACTCCATGCAATACCTGTTTGTACTGCAACGAATTCCCAGTCTGGGTGCTTTTCATGAAGAGCTCTAAGATATGGCTTGTAGCTTTCTGGAAATTTTTGTTGCTTTAGTTTTTTCTCGAATTCCTCATCGCTGGTATTATTATTTGAGCTTCCAGTAGAGCTTGCTTCTGTAGAAGCATTTGTATCTGAGAAGGTTACATAGCTAGAGGATACATATCCTGTGTATTCTTCATTCTTATATGTAAACTGAACCTTATACCAGGTTGCGTTTGTAGTATCAGTTACATCTAACTTGTCACCACCGGTAAGATAGATGGTATTGCCCGAGCTATCCTTCATAACATTACCGCCGGGCGTCTCTCTCACTCTTAGGTTTCCTGTTCCAGCCTTTACAACTGCACTTCCAGTTGCAGCATATACTGTTTCTCCGCCATCTCCAGCAGCAAAAAATACCGTTGCAAGAACAAGTGACAGGATGCAAATATATATAACAAATCTATCAGATTTTTTATTCATCAGCACAATCTCCATATGTTTATCTAATATTTTATAATTATTCACCTATTTTGGGCATTATTACTGATATAATACCATATATATTGTTCTATTACAAAGTTTTTCGACATATTTTGGTGTAAATTGTGTGAAATATTTATGTTTATTAAGTATTTTATTGTTACAATCCAAATTTTATTATATAATGAAAATGGTTATTTACGGAATTATACAGAATAAACTAAAAAAGAGATTAAAAAAGGAGATTTCACATATGAAGAAGAAACTATTACTGCTACTTTTGTCACTATGCTTCATTTTCGTCGGATGTGGAGATTCCTCAGAAACTGAAGTTACAGTAACTCTTTCGGACGGCAATCCATACAGTGAATATAAAACCGATGAAAAGAGTGGAATGTGCAATACAAAGCTTGATTTCCAAAATACAGATAACGTTCAGTGTATATATATTACTTCCAAGGACGGGACAAATATTAAACTGTTATGCGATTCAGAGGACGAGGATATTACTAACTATGAAATGCTTTCGGAATCTGGTTT
>DCHE01000038.1:62641-79577 GCA_002314775.1 Lachnospiraceae bacterium UBA1760 | reverse complement strand
CAGACTGATGGTGAGTGGAGTGCAGAGATTTTTAATCTTCCAAAGGGAGATATGCCTAAAGCCGGAAATGGCAGATATGTCACTCCAATCTTTGAGGCCTCTGGAAGGATTCACATCACTTCATCCGCTGATATTGATATTACTGTATATGACGGTACCACTGGTCTTCCGACAATAAACAGCTTTACGAGCATTGGCAGTGGGGCTACGGAGGGATATATTGATGCACCTAAGGGACCTGTTTTCCTGAACATAAAAACAAAAGGCACCTGGAAGTTATCATTTGAATAGTCAATACAGATAATTTATTCTATCTACTTTATACACTAAGCCTACTTACAAAAAGGAGATTTTACTATGTCTTTTTCAACCTTTGCTGATGGCACTGCAAATCTGCCAGGCAAGCTTCTAGAAGGGATAACCCTTCTTCCCTGCACATATACATTAAATGATGTGGTTCACACCTACGATGGTATACTTGAGAATTTCAACTCTTCAGAGTTCTATTCAACCTTAAAGGAAGGTGGTGTCGTAAAAACCAGCCTGTTAAATATGCAGGTATTTTTAGACAGCTTTCGTCAGACTCTCGAAAAGGGAACTGACATCATTTATGTTGCAATGGCCTCTGGAATAAGTGGTACATATCAGGCCGCAAAAGCTGCTGCAGCCGAGCTTATGGAGGAGTTTACAGAGCGTTTTATACACATCGTTGATTCCCGCACCTGTGGACTTGGTTCTGGAATGCAGGCATTACAAAGTGCCAGGCTTAGCAGCGAAGGCTTAAGCGCAAAGGAAGCCTCAGAGATACTTGATGAGTATGCAGAACATTGCTGCTCCTACTTTACTGTAGATGATTTAAACTTTTTAAAACGAACTGGTCGTGTCAGTGGTGCAACCGCTGCTATCGCAACTGTTCTTCAGATTAAACCAATTCTCTTCGGCACCTCAGAGGGCAATATTGTATCCTGCTCAAAGGTTCGAGGAAGAAAGAAGTCTATAGATTCCTTAGTTGAAAAATTCAAGGAAAAGGCAATTGATATTGAAAATAACACGGTTTATATATCTCACGGTAACTGTCCTGAGGACGCAGCATTATTAGCCAGTAAAATCCGCGAGATTGCTACTCCAAAGGATATAGTAATCTGTGAACACGAGCCATTTTCAGGAGCCCATGTTGGTCCGGGAATGCTTGGACTATTCTTCTACGGAAGCGAAAGATAGATAAAAGCAGGAGGTCTTTTAATATAGACCTCCTGCTTTTTATCTATCTTATATTAATCTCTTAATCTCAAATGTATATCAAATTCAATTTATCAAATTCAATTTATCCCTTACAGCTTAAATGCTGTGCCTGTAAATACCACGCACAGTCTGTCAAAGCTATCCTTAACCTGAACCTCACAGAAGGTTGTAGTCTTTCCACTTCTTATAACCTTAGCTGTGGCAATAAGCTTATCTCCCTTGGCAGGTACAAGAAATGTGATATTGGAATCCATTCCTACAGTTACCTTGTGAACATTATTTACTGAAACAGCAAATGCAAAATCCGCCAGGGTAAAATACACTCCGCCCATAACACTTCCGGCAGCATTTATATGGTTCTCACAAACCTTCATACTGCAGATTGCATAATCCTCACCTATCTCATCAATCACCATACCATTTGTAGTTGCAAACTTGTCATTAACAAAAAACTCTCTTGCTTCTTCAACGCTGCTAAAAACCATCTTAACCTCCTAAAATAATTACCTTCAGGTACTATTCTCATTCCAAAATCACTTAATGCACCAGGCATAAAGCTTTCACTCTTTAACCTGATTATATCTAAGTTAGATAATAGCACATCAAAAAACATATATCTATATACTAAAATATAATTTTGATTGTCTTACGCATACTAATAAGCAACAAAAAAACGTTGATTTCAACCTGGAAAATGGTTTAAAATCAACGTTTTTTTAAGCTACTAACGGGAATCGGACCCGTGACCTCATCACTACCAATGATGCGCTCTACCGACTGAGCTATAGTAGCATTTAGTGCAAAGCACTATAGTATAATAATAGATTATTCAGCAGTTGTCAACTGAAAATCATATGCATTTACAATATCTTCAGATTTAATGTATGGAATGTGGGCCTGAACTACATTTGTTGGCATAACTCTTGTAAGGGATAATTTGCCCTGACTAAGCTGTCTCTTCAAATCAGAAATATACCCTTCTGGATATGGGAATAGCTCATAACCAACAGCCATCAGGTTCCAGTCATTTAATTCGATGAGCATAGGATAGAAAAGGCTTGTGTCTACATCTAGCTCTAGCAATACTGATTCTTCTGTATTAATATAGTCAATCATTTTACTTAAATCCTTGTAATTGTTGTTTAAAAAGGATTCAAAATCGCTAATGGAATTGATAGTGAACACCTCGTCATTTCTTCTTTTCATAAAGCAGAATACAAGACCCTTACTATTACATCTATTCACCTTATTAAAGCAGTCCAGGATGAAATCATAATTTTCCTTAAAGCCAGGAATTTCATCGCGGTACTTGCTTTTTTCGAAATCAGGCACCCAAATGCCAGTATTCATTATTGTGTCTAATACAGTTTTTCTCTGAATGGTCCAAAGTTTCATAGGTTCTCCTTAAAAAATGTATATGCTATGCCCTCAGCTTTGCTTTAATTCGAGTCAAAGCGTTGTTTATCGACTTCTCCTCTTTTCCCAGTCTTCTTCCTATGTCAGCGTAGGAAAGACCGTCGGCGTATAGTCTGAACACCTTCTTTTCAAACGGTGAAAGGCGCTCCTCTATCTTCTTCAGAATCTCCTCCATCTTCTCCGCATCTAAAACAAGCTTTTCTGGATCAGCGGAATAGCTGTTTTCGATTGCATTTATGAGCATGGAATCATTTCCGTCCTCCTCGCTCTCCTGATAGATTGAGGTATATTCATTTAATGGTGCATGCTTCTTTCTGTTCGAAGCAGTGATTGCAGTTCTTGTCTGTCTTCTGATGCAAAGAGAAGCAAATGTCATAAAGGAAGCCTCACCCTCCTCATCATAGTTTCTTATTGCCTTCATGAGACCAATCATACCCTCCTGAAGTAAATCCTTGTCCTCAGCTCCCACAATATAGAGAAAACGGATTTCTTTATTCACAAGCGGTATGTATTTTTTGAGCAGAAATTCCTCTGCCACACTATCCCCCGTCCTTGCCAGATGAACTAATTCCTTATCATCCTTCTCACATAACTTTTCCATAACAAACTCCGGTCTACTTCATTCTCTGTCTCACAATTTCGTATGCCAGTACGCCACAGGCAACTGATGCATTTAATGAGTCAATATCGCCCTTCATAGGAATTGATACGATGTAGTCACACTTTTCCTTAACAAGTCTTGATACACCACTTCCCTCATTTCCGATAACAAGCCCGATTGGTCCTGTAAGATTTGCCTTGTACATAACCTCTCCGCCCATATCAGCGCAGGCAAACCAGAGTCCTCTTTCCTTCAGCTCCTCGATTGTTTTTGAGATATTGGTAACCTTTACTACTGGTGTGTAGTTTAGCGCTCCTGCACTTGCCTTAACAACCGTTGAGGTAAGTCCAACTGCTCTTCTCTTTGGAATAATAACTCCATGCGCTCCACACAGATTTGCTGTTCTTATGATTGCGCCAAGGTTATGTGGGTCCTCGAGTTCATCTAATATGATTACAAATGGATCCTCGCCCTTATTTTCGGCAAGTGCAAATATATCCTCCATCTCTGAATACTCATATGAGGAGCACATTGCAATAACGCCCTGGTGCTTTCCTGTATCAGACATCTGGTCAAGCTTTTGCTTTGAAATAAAGCTTATGATGGTGTCCTTCTTTTTTGCCTCTCTAAGGATTGATGCAATTACGCTATCTCTAAGTCCATCCTGGATATAAAGCTTATCAACTGTCTTTCCCGAACGGTATGCTTCAAGGACTGCGTTTCTTCCCTCGATGTGGTTTTCATTTTCTGTTTTCTCGTTTTTTAATTCTAATTCTTCTGACATTTTATTACCTTTATCAAAATCTCTGTTAAAATTCCCTATTAATGTCTCTGTTAAAAATCCTAGGCATCAAACATAGCAAATAGTCTGTCCATCAGATAATCAAGCCTCTCCTTTTTGCCTGAAAGATACAGATAACCAACAAGTGCCTCAAAGCCTGTAGCTCTTCTATATTCACTCATGCTGGCGTTCTTCGCCTTACTGTGAGTTGTCTGATTACGGCCTCGCTTATATATATCAAGCTCATCCTCTGTGAGAGAATCCTTGATTTCCTCCACAAATTTTGCCTGGCTCTTCGCCTTAACTATCTCTGTCACTGCCTTATGATACTTCTCAGCCTGCATATTCTTCTTAAGCACAAAATGTGTCTTGACAAGAAGATCAAACACGCTGTCTCCAATATATGCAAGCGCAAGCGGTGAATACTGATAAGGATTCATGCAGGTTTCCTTTGCAGTCTCCTTACTTATCACCTTTTCTATACTCTCTTCCATTTTACTCCTTCTCTTGTATCCTCAAGAACGATTCCCTGCTCAAGAAGAAGATTTCTAATCTCGTCAGCTCTTGCAAAATTTTTCTCTTTTCTTGCATTCTTTCTCTCCTCAATGAGTGCCTCGATCTCTGAATCAAGAATTTCTTCCTTCTTCTCAATAATAATACCAAGTACCTCTGAGAGCTTTGCAAGTAAATCATATATTTCCTTTGCAAATGAGCCTGTCGACTCTTCCTTTACATTAGTATTTGCAAACTTAACAAACTCGAAAAGTGCAGATATTGCGTCAGCTGTATTAAGATCATCATCCATTGCATTATCAAACTTTTCCTCGAACTCAGGAAGCTTACTAATAAGCTCCTTCTCTTCAGCAGTAAGCTCCGCCTCAGTGTTCTTTCCAGCTGCCTCCTTAAGCTTTGTGGCAGCAGTTACAATTCTCTCTAAGCCGTTCTTACTTGAAGCTACTAACTCCTCTGAGAAGTTGAGTGGACTTCTGTAGTGAGCACTAAGCATGAAGAATCTGATAACCTGAAGGTCATACTTCTCACCGATTTCTCTAACTGTAAAGAAATTGCCAAGAGACTTAGACATCTTCTCATTATTAATCTTTAAGAAACCATTGTGCATCCAGTATCTTGCAAATTCCTTATCATTTGCAGCCTCTGACTGAGCAATTTCATTCTCATGGTGTGGGAAGATTAAATCCTCTCCACCTGCATGAATATCGATTACATCACCGATGTACTTCTTAGACATAACTGAACACTCGAGATGCCAGCCTGGTCGGCCATCGCCCCATGGTGACTCCCATGATGGCTCACCCTCCTTCTTTGGCTTCCAGAGAACGAAATCAAGTCCATCCTCCTTCTCATCCTCACCTGAAACCTTTAACTGATGGTTGTCTGCTCTGTGTCCTGACTCAAGGTCATCAATATTCTTGTGTGAGAGCTTTCCATAAGACTCAAAGCTTCTTGTTCTGAAGTAAACTGTTCCATTCTTCTCATAGGCATGACCCTTCTCGATAAGTGTTTTAACCATCTCTATCATATCAGGGATTTCCTCTGTTGCCTTTGGATGTGTTGTTGCAGGTCTTACATTTAGACTCTCCATATCCTTCTTACACTCAGCGATATATCTCTCTGAGATAACCTTTGATTCAACGCCCTCTTCATTTGCTCTCTTTATTATCTTATCATCAACGTCAGTGAAGTTAGATACGTAATTAACCTCGTAGCCTCTGTACTCAAGATATCTTCTTAATGTATCGAATACTATCATAGGTCTTGCATTTCCGATATGAATGAAATCATATACTGTAGGTCCACAAACATAGATTCCAACCTTTCCTTCATTAATCGGCTTAAACTCTTCCTTTTTCTTAGTTAATGTGTTAAGTATCTTCATCTTATATTCTCTTCCTTCCTCTGTCGGATTTTATATTGTCTGTATTTTAACGGATATCTTCACATACCTTTTCGATGTATTGATATCAGTATCATTTACACATAGATATTCAAAGTAAAGATATATTAAAAGCCCAAAAAAGTCAACTAATTTAACTATACTAATTTCCGAATTCATGCGTATAAAAATGGGGGCTGTAAAACTCTTTTTTTACAGCCCCCATTTTTTCATGTAAAATGAATTAACTATCCTCAGAATTTGCAATTCGATTATCCTTTTGATTATATCTTTTTTTGTTATCCATTACCTCCATAAGTCGCATCTCAAAATCATGCTTATTCTTCTGAATAATAGATTGTAGCATTATCCCTGTGAATAATGACTGCAAAGCTGCCATAACAACAAACCCACATACAATCAATGTTGGAAACCTTTCGACCAGGCCAGTATTGGCATAGTCTATAGCAACAGGAATAAAAAATACAGCAGATAAAATGACTAACATTGCTGAAATAATACCAAAAAAGGTCATTGGTTTATAATTCTTAAATAATCTTATAATTGTCCTAATAACCTTAAATCCATCTGAGTATGTGTTAAGCTTTGATTCACTTCCCTCTGGACGATCCCTATAATCTATAATTACATTTTCCACAAACATATTCTTATCTATGGCATGAATACTCATTTCTGTCTCTATCTCAAACCCTTTTGATAAGACTGGAAATGTCTTAACAAACTGATATGAAAAAGCTCTATACCCGGTCATTATATCTTTTATATCGCTCCTAAAAAGCATATTAATGCTCCAACGAACAATTGAATTTCCAAAGTTATGGAATGGTCTTTTATTTTCTTCAAAATATGTCGAGGAAAGTCTATCCCCAACAACCATATCAACGTTTCTATCCAATATCTTACTTACCATATCTGGTGCATATTCCGCAGGGTAGGTATCATCACCATCAGTCATAATATAACATTCGGCATCAATATCTCTAAACATTCTACGAATAACATTACCTTTTCCCTGCTGATACTCGTATCTTACAACCGCACCTGCTGCCTCTGCAATTTTGTCAGTCCCATCTGTAGAATTATTATCGTATACATATATAACTGCTTCCGGCAATACTTTTCTAAAGTCTGTTACAACCTTCTCAATTGTCTTGCTTTCATTATAGCAAGGAATTAATACAGCTATTTTGTCCATCTTAATACCCCTTCAACACTAGTAATATTCCATCTGCATCATCATTTTTTGTTTTATCATAAATGCACCTTCTAATCAAGTCAAATCAATATTCGATATATAGTTTAAGCCTGCCACTATTGATTTTGAAATAAAAAACAAGACCGTATGAAGCTTAATTGCTACCTACGGTCTTGTATATGGCTGTTTTTTCAGCCTAATTATTGCGAAAGGACTAATTATTTTGCAAGAATCTTAAGAACCTTATTGCTTCTTGCTACAAATTCTGTAAGTGCTTCTGCTGAAAGCGGATGATTTGCAAGTACTGCAAGATCATAAAGCTGCTTACAGATAAGCTCTGTGTTTTCACCCTCTGGATTATCAAGAACAAACTTTACAAGCTCGTTGTTTGCATTTAATACCAGAGTTTCTGCGTTCTGACCGAAGTCCATACCTGGCATCATGCCCATCTGGTACAGCTTCATCATATCAGCCATACGTCTTGCCTCCTCGGACTGAGTAATCATTGAAGAAATCTCAGCATCCTTAAGAGACTCAACCTTAAGACTAAGCTTGTCATTACCAAGAGCCTTCTTGAAGGTCTCAGTAAGCTTATCTGTATACTCCTTAGTCTGCTCCTCTGTAAGAGGCTCCCCTGCGAAGTTGTCATTTACATCTGAATCTATTCTGAGGAATTTAATCTTCTCATCCTTAGCTTCAAGACTGGTAATGTATGCGTTATCGATGTTGTGGGTAAGATATACGGCATCCATGCCCTCCTCCTTGAACATCTTAACGTACTGAGCCTGGCACTCCTCGTCTGTCACATAGAATACCTTATTCTCATACTTTTCTTTTCCTGCCTCAAGATAATCTGGAAGTGTGATGTACTTACCCTCGAGATTCTTGAAAAGCATATAGTCTGTCATCTTCTCGTTGAACTTCTGATCCTTGAGACATCCAAACTTGATAAATGGACTAAGGTCATCCCAGTAACCCTCGTAACGCTCTCTCTCAGTCTTGCACATTCCAATGAGCTTGTCGGCTACCTTCTTAGTAATATAGTCTGAAATCTTCTTTACGAAGCCATCATTCTGAAGTGCAGAACGTGAAACATTGAGTGGAAGGTCAGGGCAGTCAATTACACCCTTAAGTGTGAGAAGGAATTCTGGAATTACCTCCTTGATATTGTCAGCTACGAATACCTGATTATTGAAAAGCTTAACCTTGCCCTCAAGCTGCTCGTAGTTTGTGTTAATCTTAGGGAAGTAAAGAATTCCCTTTAAGTTAAATGGGTAATCCATATTAAGGTGAATCCAGAAAAGTGGCTCCTTGAAATCAAGGAATACCTTCTGGAAGAAATCCTTATACTCCTCATCAGTACACTCCGATGGAGTCTTCATCCAGAGTGGATTAGTATCATTTAATGGCTTTGGTTCAGGCTTCTTATCCTTTTTATCCTCAGCCTTGTCTTCCTTTTCCTCCTTAGAAGCTGTATCACCGATGAGCTCATCCTCCTCAGATATCTCTGCCTCAGCCTCTATCTCGTCGTCAATTTCTTTAGCTGTATCTTCGTTGATAAGATAAATCTCATATGGCATGAATGCACAGTACTTCTCGATTATCTCACGAATTCTGTATTCATTAGAAAACTCGTAGCTATCCTCAGCAAGGTAAAGTGTGATTCTTGTACCTCTCTCAGAGTAATCACCCTCGCTCATCTCGTACTCTGTACCGCCATCGCACTCCCAGTAAACTGGCTTTGCATCCTTCTTATATGAAAGCGACTCAATTGTAACCTTGTCCGCTACCATAAATGCTGAGTAAAAACCAAGTCCGAAGTGACCGATAATCTGCTCGCTGCTTGCCTTATCCTTGTACTTTGAAAGAAAGTCCGTTGCACCTGAAAATGCAATCTGATTGATGTACTTCTCAATCTCCTCGCTATCCATTCCAAGACCATTATCTACAAATGTAAGTGTCTTATCCTTTGCACTTGCAAATACTGTAACCTTGTACTTCTCATTATCTGGTTCGTCATACTCTCCCATTATTGAAAGCTTCTTAAGCTTTGTAATCGCATCGCATCCGTTAGAGATAAGCTCTCTTGCGAATATATCATGATCTGAATATAACCACTTTTTGATAATAGGGAAAATATTCTCACTGTTAATTGTTAAACTACCTTTTGCTGCCATCTTTACATCATCCTTTTCTTAATATATTTATAAGGCCATCTGATTCAGCAACTATCAAATGTACCTTTTCCTGCTACAATGTATAATAATACTCAATCGGAAAAAAGTCAAGAAAAATTAGCACTCATTTGTAGTGAGTGCTAATAAAATATTCTTAATATTCAGTTTACACTGCGTAATAAATGCCATTTTATCACATTTATTGTCAAGTCTTGGCCTTAGCACTTCTTAACTGACTTAATTACCCAGTCTTTTTCCTCGAGTTCAACCTCATTTCCACAGTAGGCACAGACTCTTCCGTAAAGAAGCGAATGCGAGCTTCCACACTTTGAGCATCTAAACGTCAAAGGTCCACAAACCGCCTCAGTTTTTGCCTCGGCATTTCTAATAAGCGTTACCTTATATTTTTCATTTTTACTACCAGCTGTTGAGTTCGAAACCTCAACCAGATCAAGTGAAACATCAGCCACTGCAACCTGCCACTGTCCATCAATTTTATAATCAGTGAGCGTCATTGCATCGACATCCATATCAACAACATTTTTAAAATCATTTAATAGTGATGCCACCCCTCTGTTTGCAAAGGCAGCCATCTCCACTTCATTTTCAGCATATACAACTGACGAAAGCTTATTCTGGAGACTTCCATAAAAGCTCTGAAGCGAAAACTGTGGATCTCTGTCCTGTATCTTCTTTGCTATCTTTGTTTCGGTTTCTCTATCCTTTTCAGACTTAAATGAACTGTTTACCGACTTAAATACACTGCTTACAAGAATCACAGGTGCACAGAAATTCATAAGCAGATATCCACATAGAAGCCCCAGTAAACTCACAACAAGGCCTGCACCAATTCCTCCAATAAGTGCCATTCCTATACCCTTATCAATATTTTGATACAGCGAGTAGCTTACACCCAGGCAGAAAAAGAAAAGCATAAATCGTAGCGATAGTCTTCCGCCAAGTGTTTCTATTGCAAGCTCCTTCTTACTCTGCTCAGTCTCAATATCCTTACGATATGCAAAGCAGCCAATCTTGTTTTGCATATCCTCGATGAGAAATTTGGTACCACAGTAATCACATCCATCAATAAGACTCTCTCTGCTTTGAGCACTGCCACAATTAGGACATACGATAAGTCCATCGCCAGTCTGCTTTGCAGATAGAAGGCTGTAATGACAAACCTCCTGGCTGTTCTTACTGAAAAGCTTAAGCCCCTCCTTCTCGTAGGTTCTTCTTGCATTTATCTCCTCGTAGATTTCTTTTACATTATACCTGCCATCCTGAAAGGCCCTTACCTTGAGACAACCGAGCTTGTTTAAGCCCTGTTTTGCCGATACCAGAAGCGGGTCTTTTTCGTTCGAATATGCGCATCTTTTTGAACTGGTATCAACAACAATGTTCTTTTTTATTAGTCTCTTCTTCTGAAGATAAAGCGCATGCCACTGGAGCTGCGAGGCATAATTCTGAAGACTTGAATTCTCGGTCATTCCCGGATTTTTAAGATAATCTGCAACCGAGTTTCTAAAGCCGGTAAGAAGTGAACTCGTCTCGTCGAAATCCTTAATTTCAGGATATGTGTGATAGGCCTTGCTAACGGGAAATGGATATGCCCTTCCCTCATTATCGCAGGTCTCCTTTATTCCAGCGAAGATTTTAATTATTCCTATCGTCATAATAAGCGCACTCACAAATAAAAACTCGCCCATTACTCCACCAAGCATCATAAAAATCACAAGGGAAATTATTCCCACCAAAAATATTATTAATCCCTGTATTTTTTTATTCATCAAATTCCCCTTTTCATTTTATAAGTCAGCAAACTCACACTACTCATATTCTCCTATGATATGAAATGAGCTCCCACCTAAAAATTATAATACTTCATCCAGTCAGTTACGAATTTATCCCACATTCTGTCCACTGTCTTATCGAGAGAAAATGTCTTATACGAGCTTCCAGTAATTATCGCAAGCCTGCCTCTTTCATAAATAATATTCATAAAGAGTGCTGAGATATTATCCCTGTCAACTGCCACTGCCTCTCTGTTAATCATTGACTCAATCAACTTACCGTCTGGCATAAGTGATATCTTGAAGGAAAGTGGCAATTTCTTTCCTCTTATCGCCTGGAAAAAAACGCCCTTAATCTCCTGCCACAGGGCATATTTTCTATCTCCTAGCTCATCCTCCGAATCGTAAAAGGCTTTGTTTAGTATGCCATCAATCGACAGAGTTGTTGCTGTTTTTACATCAGCCTTATAAAGAAGCATCTCGTCAAATGAATCCGACAAAAGCTTACCCATAAATCCCTTAATATCTTCAATATCTATCTCAATCATTTTTATTCCTGTTTATCCTTATTATTACTTATTTTTACTTATTATTCCTTATATTCATGTGAATACTGGTCATGGATATTTCTAGTTCCTCTCTTATAATGAATAGTAGTGCTCTTTCTGTTTACCACATCATCACCTGACTGTTTTTCAGGGATGCTCTCAACCAGATAGAGAGTGTAATAGGTTTTATCCTTAAGTTCTTTTGAACCATATCCGTATTTCTTGCTTATAATTCCATTTCCCGACTGATTAGATGTAATTTTTATCAAGTTAAGATGAGTATACTTTTCAAAAACTGCCTCATCAACCTCAACATTTGTAAGATCAACGTCATCCTTGAGGTAGAAATAAACGTCTGGACCATTGTAATCACTTTCTGCCTTAAGTCCTTTCTCCACAGCCAGCGCAACCTCTTCATCTGAAAGTCCATATGGAAGCATCTTAATTCGCCGTTTCTCCTTCGCCTCCTTCACGTCTTCCTTTACAGCCGAATCCTCTCCACTTCCACTCTTCCTGTCCGTGAGAAATGTAATCTCATAGCTAAATGCCATATTCTGAACTTCAAATCTCTCATACTCTAAGCCTAATTCCTTTTGAATAAGCTCCTCAGTAACAGAATCGATTAGCTTCTCCTCCATATCTGTCAGCATAACCTTAGTGTCACCAATATAAGTGAAATTATAAAATTCTTCCCCTATTGTAAATGTACCCTGAATTGCCCTTGTACAATCAAGTCCTCTCGATGAATAAATCTCCATGCTGCCAATTACTGCATCTGGTATATTATTACTAAACCATTCTTTAACCTCGGGCTCATAGGTATTATAGGTTTCATTTATCAGCTCATCTGTCGCTGTCTTTGGCATACAGCCAGTAATAAATGCAGCCATAAGTATCATGATTCCAAAAATTATTCTTACTCCCTTTTTCATTCAATCCCTCCAACATATTAATGCCCCTATAAGCATCTACCAGTAATAGTATTATTATTCATTTAAAATATCAATCACTCAAATTAACTATTATGATTAACTATTATGATTAACAACTTATACCTTAATCTAATATTTGAATCCTTTAGCATACCTCACTCATTAATATTTAATAATTATATACTGTTTGTCTTAAAATATCTCTCATTTTTTATTATTTTGCATACATCATTCTTACAAATAAAACTTGAAGCGATTATGTATATATTGTAAAATAGCCTTTAGATGTTTTTACAACTATAATAAAGAAATGCGAGGAATTAATATGGCTCAGCTTTGGGGCGGTCGTTTCACTAAGGAAACTGACCAGTTAGTTTACAATTTTAATGCTTCAATCAGCTTCGACAAGAAGTTTTATAAGCAGGATATAAGAGGCAGCATTGCACATGTTACAATGCTTGCTGCATCAGGAATCATCACTGATTCCGAAAGAGATGATATCATCAAATGTCTAAATGAAATTCTAGCTGATGTTGAATCAGGAAAGCTTGAAATCACAGCAGAGTACGAGGACATCCACAGCTTCGTTGAGGCTAACCTTATCGACCGTATCGGTGATACTGGCAAGAAGCTTCACACAGGAAGAAGCAGAAATGACCAGGTTGCTCTTGATATGCGTCTCTACACTCGTGATGAAATCGTTGAAGTTAAGAGCCTTGTAGCAGACTTAATGAAGGTTCTTCACAGACTCATGAAGGAAAACCTAAAGACCTATATGCCAGGCTTCACTCATCTTCAGAAGGCTCAGCCTGTAACATTTGCTCACCATGTTGGAGCATATATGGAGATGTTCAAGCGTGACTACAGCCGTCTTACTGACATTTATAACAGAATGAACTACTGTCCACTCGGTGCAGGAGCTCTTGCAGGAACAACCTACCCACTCGACAGAGACTTAACTGCTTCTCTTCTTGATTTCTACGGACCAACACTTAACAGTATGGATTCTGTATCAGACAGAGATTACGTAATAGAGCTCTTATCTGCATTTTCAACTATTATGATGCACCTCTCAAGATTTTCAGAGGAAATAATCATCTGGAACTCTAACGAGTACCAGTTTATCGAGCTTGACGATGCCTACAGCACTGGAAGCTCAATTATGCCACAGAAGAAGAACCCTGATATCGCAGAGCTTGTTCGTGGCAAGACAGGTCGTGTATATGCGTCACTCACCTCTATCCTTACAACTATGAAGGGAATTCCGCTTGCCTACAACAAGGATATGCAGGAGGATAAGGAGCTTACCTTTGATGCAATTGACACAGTTAAGGGCTGCATCGCTCTCTTCACTGGTATGATTGACACTATGAAGCTCAACAAGGAGAATATGGCAAAGAGTGCTATGAACGGCTTCACAAATGCAACTGATGCTGCTGACTACCTCGTAAACCACGGCGTTCCATTCCGTGATGCTCACAGTATCGTAGGCCGCCTTGTACTCTACTGCATCGATAAAAACATTTCACTTCTCGATATGACCCTCGAGGAATATAAGGAGATCTGTCCTGTATTTGAGGAGGACATCTACACTGCTCTTAGTTTAGAGGAGTGTGTTGAAAAGCGTAACACCATTGGTGCTCCTGGTCCTATCGCAATGCAGAAGGTACTTGATATCAACGAAGAGTTTCTTGCGAATCTGTAGTTGGTTAATAGCCACTTAATACATAATGTAATTGAAAGAAGGAATACATATGAATAACTCAACGAAAGCAAAATATGACGCTGCAAAGAGAATGCTTCTTGGAAAGATTGATCCTGAGGAGGTTTCCCTTATGATGGGGCTTCCACTCGACGAAGTATTAAAGCTAAAAGAAGAGGTTGCGCCTGAAAATAGAGATGCCAAGGTCCTAAAGGACCAGGACAACTTCGACTTCAATATAGGAGACATCCTAGTTGACAACTACGTTGAAGACGAGCATGCAGACGATAACTACTAAATGTTTTATACTAAAATACTAATACTAAAACTAAATAGACAAGATAATAAAAACAGGTGCAATAACTTGCACCTGTTTTTATTATCTTACCCAGTAGCGGAACTCTTCGTCTCCGAGTCTGATGTAATCATCATTCTGAAGCATGATTTCGAACTCAGGCTGGATTAGCTTTCCGTTTATGAAGGTGTGGTTTGTTGAGTTGTTATCTCTTATGTAGCACTCGCCATTACTAATACGGAAGGTACAGTGGCGACGGCTAACCTTTCTGTTGTCATTAATCTGGTAATCTGCATCAGCTGACTTACCAACCATAAACTCGGTTTTAAGGATGGCAATAAGCTCATTGGTCTTACATCTAAGAAGGTAAGGAATTGGATTACTGTAGTTTGCTGAGGTAGCAAGTACTGTAGTCTCGTTAGTTACAGGCTCTCTGTCTTCCTCTGCGATTGACTCCTCCTCAAGTGAAAGGATGAAGTGATAGAACTCGCCCAGATTGAACATAAGTCTGCTGTCTAAGTACTGAAGAATCTTATCTACACAGTCAACGCACTCTCTGTTTGCAAATCTTACTTTACTAATAAATGTCTGAATAAACTTTGTTACATTGCAATCTGAAAACTTCTTATCTATAGGCATATAAATAAGCTGAATTGCAAGAGTAGAAAGCTCAATATACATATAGTGAATATTGAGAAGAATCTTTCTAGATGGCATACCATTCTCATCAAAATAAAGAAGCTGATTAAGTATATTCTCTAATATAGAAAGGAACTCGCCTTTATATAACTGCTTTCTTAAAAACTGTTCAAGTGGAAGTGTTGCTGGAATTTTGTACTGAAGTACTCTCACTCCTTCTACTGCAACTACATTACATACAGTTCTGTTACCAGCGAACTCATAATTATACTTTTGCATCTCCTGAGGCTCAATAGGTATATCCTCTTCGATTCTAAAATTCAATGTGAATTCATCATAACTGTTCTGTCCGTTTGTATTATCCATAAATGTTGCAACCCCCATACGTCTGATTAATTAATTTTATCATCAATATGACCAGTTTTCAATACCGTTTTAATAAATAATGCAATAATCCCCGGCAATAAACTGCCGGGGATTATCACATGTGTATATTTTTATTTAATGATGTATTAGTTATTTCTATTGGCTCTCATTCTAAGTCTTGAATCAAGAATCTTCTTTCTGATTCTGATTGACTTTGGAGTAATCTCAAGGAGCTCATCTCTGTCAATGAAATCAAGTGACTGCTCAAGTGAAAGAACCTTAGGTGGTGTGAGCTTAAGTGCCTCATCTGAGCCTGATGAACGAGTATTTGTAAGCTGCTTTCTCTTACATACATTTACCTCGATATCCTCTGCTCTTGCGCACTCTCCAACAACCATTCCTGCATAAACCTGCTCACCTGCACCGATAAAGAGTGTTCCTCTCTCCTGTGCATTAAAAAGACCGTAGGTGATTGACTCACCTGACTCAAAGGCGATAAGCGAGCCGAGCTGTCTGTACATCATATCTCCTCTGTAATCATCGTAGCCATCGAAAAGAGTATTGATAACACCATTTCCCTTTGTAGCTGTCATGAAGTCGCCTCTGAAGCCGATAAGACCTCTTGATGGAATTCTGAACTCAAGACGTGTAGTTCCATTCTGAGATGGAGCCATACCCTGTAATTCACCCTTTCTTACCTGAAGCATATTGATTACTGAACCAGCAAAATCATCAGGTACATCAATTATAGCAACCTCAAATGGCTCAAGCTTCTTGCCACGCTCATCATACTTGTAGATAACCTCAGCCTTGCTTACTGCGAACTCGTAGCCCTCTCTTCTCATATTTTCAATAAGAACTGAAAGGTGAAGCTCTCCTCTACCAGAAACCTTGAAGCTCTCTGTTGTCTCTGTATCCTCAACTCGAAGACTTACGTCTGTGTTAAGCTCTCTGTAAAGTCTGTCTCTAAGGTGTCTTGATGTTACAAACTTTCCTTCCTTACCTGCAAGAGGAGAATCATTTACTCTGAATTCCATAGAGATTGTTGGCTCTGAAATCTTCTGGAATGGAATTGCAACTGGCTCCTCTGGTGAACAGATTGTATCACCAATCTTTATATCTGCGATTCCGGAAATGGCAACGATAGCACCAATATTGGCTTCGTTTACCTCAACCTTATTAAGTCCCTCGAACTCATAAAGCTTACCAATTTTAACCTTAATTTTTCTATCTGGATCGTGGTGGTTAACAATAACTGCTTCCTGATTAAGCTTTAATGAACCGTTATCAATCTTTCCTACACCGATACGTCCAACGTACTCGTTGTAATCGATTGT
>DCHE01000038.1:57054-62554 GCA_002314775.1 Lachnospiraceae bacterium UBA1760 | reverse complement strand
AAGAGAGGCTTCATATCAGTACCCTGCTCGTCTGCTGAGTAGCTTGCAAAGCCTTCCTTAGCTGAAGCATAGATAAATGGACAGTCAAGCTGCTCATCTGTTGCATCAAGCTCGAGAAGAAGTTCAAGTACTTCCTCCTCAACCTCCTCAGGACGTGCCTCTGGACGGTCGATTTTATTTACGCATACAATTACACTAAGGTTAAGCTCAAGCGCCTTCTTAAGTACAAACTTAGTCTGTGGCATAGCACCCTCAAATGCATCAACCACAAGGATTACTCCATTTACCATCTTAAGTACACGCTCTACCTCTCCTCCAAAGTCAGCATGACCTGGGGTATCAATAATATTTATCTTAGTGCTTCCGTAAGTTACAGCTGTGTTCTTAGAAAGAATTGTGATTCCTCTCTCTCTTTCAATGTCATTTGAGTCCATAACTCTTTCTGCAACTTCCTGGTTCTCTCTGAATACGCCGCTCTGCTTTAGAAGCTCGTCAACAAGAGTTGTTTTACCATGATCAACGTGTGCTATAATTGCTATGTTTCTTATATCTTCTCTTACCATTTTTCTTTCCTCAAAATAGGGCGAACATATAAAATGCCCGCCCATAAAAATCTTTAATTACTGTTGAAACTCAATAGAAAAAATCTATAGAAAAATCAACAGATTACTCAACGCTGTAGTTTGGAGCTTCCTTAGTAATCTGAATGTCATGTGGATGACTCTCTCTAAGTGAAGCTGCAGAAATCTTAATAAACTCAGCCTTATTATGTAAATCAACGATTGTTGGTGCTCCGCAGTAACCCATACCTGATCTAAGACCACCAATAAGCTGGAATACTGTATCCTCTACAGAACCCTTGTAAGCAACTCGTCCTTCAACACCTTCTGGAACAAGCTTCTTAGCACCAGCCTGGAAATAACGATCCTTACTACCACACTCCATAGCAGCAAGAGAACCCATTCCTCTGTATACCTTGTACTTTCTTCCCTGGAAGAGCTCGAACTCACCTGGAGCCTCGTCTGTTCCTGCGAATAAGCTACCCATCATACATACATTGGCACCAGCTGCAAGAGCCTTTGTAATATCTCCTGAGTACTTGATACCACCATCAGCGATAACTGGAATTCCGTACTCTCTTGCAACATCATATGCCTGCATAATTGCTGTAATCTGTGGAACACCGATACCAGCAACGACACGTGTTGTACAGATAGATCCAGGTCCGATACCAATCTTAACGGCATCTACACCCATCTTAATCATATCTTCAGCACCAGCTCTTGTTGCAACGTTACCTGCGATAACATTTAAGTCTGGATACTTCTCTTTAATCATCTTGAAGCACTTAAGAACGTTTGCTGAATGTCCATGAGCTGTATCAATAACGATTGCATCTACATGTGACTTAACAAGCTCATCAACTCTGTCTGTGATATCTGCTGTAACACCTACTGCTGCTGCACATAAAAGTCTGCCCTTTGAGTCCTTAGCTGAGTTTGGATACTTAATTGTCTTCTCAATATCCTTGATTGTGATGAGTCCCTTTAAGTTACCCTCGCCATCTACAATTGGAAGCTTCTCCTTACGAGCTGCACCGAGAATGCTCTTAGCCTCCTCAAGTGTAATTCCCTCTCTTGCTGTAACAAGACCCTCAGAGGTCATACAGTCCTTAATAAGCTTTGTATAGTCTGTCTCAAACTTAAGGTCACGGTTTGTGATAATACCTACAAGCTTACCATTCTCAGTGATAGGAACACCTGATATTCTAAATTTAGCCATAAGATCATCAGCGTCTGCAAGTGTATGCTCTGCAGAAAGTGAAAATGGATCTGTAATTACACCATTCTCAGAACGCTTAACCATATCAACTTCTTCTGCCTGTGCCTGAATACTCATATTCTTATGAATAACACCTATTCCACCCTGTCTAGCCATAGCAATAGCCATACGGTGCTCGGTAACAGTATCCATACCTGCACTCATAAGAGGAATCTGAAGTCTAATGTTTTTTGTAAGCTGTGTTGAAACGTCAACCTGATTAGGAATAACCTCTGAATAACCTGGTACAAGAAGTACGTCATCAAAAGTAATGCCTTCGCCAATAATCTTGCTCATTTTTTCTCTCACTTTCTTTTTTATTTTTTGAAAAATATCCCATTATTTGATAGGAATATCATAAATATTGCTATATGTTATCAAAGATTGGAATTAATGTCAATAACATTAAACTCCAATCTTTGACTAATTTATTATGCATTTTTTCACTTATCAGAATTCAAGCTTAAGTGAATTAATACTCAATCTCTCTTGTTCTTGATAACTCGTGTTTTTCCTTATCTATCTGACCAACACAAACCTTATCGCCTTCCTTAAGCTCCTTCTTCACATTGGCCGAGATGACCTTAAGGTTATACGCATCAATGTATTCGGTCTCTAGACGCTTGTCATTTATAATAACCTGAGAAAACTCGTTGAAATTACTTCCCTGGACAATAATCTCTCCATCCACAAACTTGACGCCATCAATTTCAATTTTCAGAATTCCCATCTTCATATCAGCAGCTTGATATGGTTCCTTTCCCTCAAATCTTCTGGCGTAGCCTTCACCGTACAACAGGTCATACTGGAACAATTCTGCAAGCTTGGCATACTCTGATTCCGTCTCAGCAGCTTCCTCTCCACTTGCCTCTCTCTCCTTTGCCTCTTCCTTTTCCTTATTATAGTACTTTGAATGAAGCCACTGCATATAACCCTTAGGAAGGTTTAACGCAGACAGGATATAATCTGAAACCTCATAGGAATATAAATCCTGATCCTCTATCTTAAGTCCAAGATTATTGACCATTACATACTCAGTTTGGAAGTCTGTTCCCTCGGTAATCTGTCCCTCCTCAAACTCGAGGCTAGGAATATGATCCCCGTAAATGAAGAGAACGTATTTTTCTCCTCTTTCGTCAAGGCTCTTCTTAAGCTCACAAAGCATCTCGTCCATCTCATAGGTCTGGTTAACGTAATAGCCAAACTGATTCTGCTTTGCGATATCACCATCATCTCTAGTAACCTTAACATGCTCCTCGGTATTAATTGATTCAGTTGGATATCTTCCATGTCCCTGAACCGAAATCGTAAATACCAAATCTCTTGATCCTGTTGAATCCAAGCAGCGGTTTATCTCTGTCACAAGAACATTGTCCTTCGCCCAGCCTGCACTTGTTTTTTCTACTCCATACATATATTCAAGTGAAGTAAATGATTTGAACCCAAGGTTTGCATACACCTTATTTCTTGAGTAGAACACTGACTTATTATTATGGATAGCCTCAGCTCCATAACCATCCTGAGTCAATATCTGTGCCATACTCTCAGTAGCATTTGACGCAAGAACTGTCTTGTATGGATACTCTCCTGCTCCGAAAAGGCTGGATTTCATACCTGTGATTACCTCAAACTCAGTATTAGCTGTTCCTGCTCCAATTGACGGTACTGTCAGGTATCCTGACGGATACTCCTCCATGAACTTATTAAAATTAGGGACTGGATCCTTGTCGCAGTTAATTCCACTCACTCTGGAAATGTCAATAAAGGATTCCATCTGTATAATGATGATGTTGGCCCTTATCTCCTCTTTTTTTTCTGCCGCAGTCTCTTTTTCCTCTCTTTGCATAAGCGCAACCTGACTATCAATAGCCGAAATATCATAGCCATCCGGATAGCTCATTCCTACGTCCAATACACTGTTACTAAAGCAATATGCGAATCCGTAGTCCTTGTAAGCAGTTCCAAGATTAGAGAAATCATCTGAAATCAGAGAATACTTTATCTCAAGAACACTTAATGTATAAACCGCCACAAAAAGTACAAGGCAAAAGGCAACATTTCTTCCATATCGCACCTTTCCCTTTACCTTAGGTGATTTTATGTAAATAAAAACAACCAGGATAATTCCGACAATTATTCCTGCAAATAAAAGAACCTGCTGAAAAGGACTGTAATATACATCCAGCATACTTATTACATCTGTTGCCATCAAAAAATCGATTGCTGAAAACGGTGTAATTCGGTATCCCAGAACTGTGAAATTAACAAATCCACAGACCAACCATGCCATCAGTATGAAAAGCAAGCCAAATACTCTTTTTCGTAATACTATCGATAGTGTTAAAGTAAAAAATAAAATTATAATATTATACAAATAGACTAAAGGTGCCTTGGCCATAAATACAAATGCTGCAGTAATAGATCTTCTTCCTAATATCTCAAGTACAATCTGAAGCACCACTGAAATTCCCAAGCACATCAGTATCCAGTATCTCAGACTGAGAGAATTAAACCATTCAACCTTAGCATTGAATTTAGCCAGCTTACCATTAGCTGCTTCTTTCTTTTCCTTCATATAAAATACCCAATTATAATTAATACCTATAATGCATCTAAGAAATTATAAGGCTTTTATTTTTGAATGTAAACTATTAAATTATTAATAATGTTTTAAAAATAAAAAAACCAGGCATGAAAAACCTGGAAAAAAAAGAGCGCGAGACGGGGATCGAACCCGCGACCCCCTCCTTGGCAAGGAGGTGCTCCACCGCTGAGCCACTCGCGCAAATTAAACTACTATATGAAATATATGTGAAATATAATATATAATATATAATACCTTTATTAGATATTAAGAGCGCGAGACGGGGATCGAACCCGCGACCCCCTCCTTGGCAAGGAGGTGCTCCACCGCTGAGCCACTCGCGCATTATGTCACTTCTTCATAAAAAACTTATTCATAGAAAGCTTACCGCTCTCCTCGCGACTTGTTTATAATACCAAAGTGAATTATAAATGTCAACACTTTTTTTCTCATAATAAACAATTATTATTATCTTATTATTTTGAGTAATATTCCTAATTATGAGTCAAGAATTATCTCTCCTGTAAAAACGTTATGACATCTTCCATCCTCACAGCTGATACTAAGACTTCCATCCTTATTTATTCCGCAGATTGTACCTGTCTCCTTATCCTTTCCTATATCAAACCTTGCTTTCTTTCCCACCACAAAGCATCTGTCGATATAATCATTCATAAAGAGCTCGCTATCCATCTTGTCATAAAATATTGTAAGCCAGTTTATAACATGGGCTATTAGTTCATTTCTGTTAAGGGAATTCTTTCCGAGAGTTCCGGCAATCCCTTTAATATCCTCTGGAAAATCCTGTTCCTTGATATTGATACCTATACCAACAACAACGTTTTCTATTCTGCCTGTTTCGAGATTTGATGAGGCCTCTGTCAGTATTCCACAAACCTTTTTATCACCGATAAAAATATCATTGACCCATTTTATCCCGGTTTTAACATCCGTGAGCTCTTCTATCGCTCTTGATACTGCAACTGCAGCTGCCATAGTCACAAGCATTGGCGACTCAATACCATCTAGGGTTCTAAAGAGATAGGTCATATAAATGCCCTTTTCCATAGGAGAATAAAAGCTTCTTCCAAGTCT
>DCHE01000038.1:31689-57031 GCA_002314775.1 Lachnospiraceae bacterium UBA1760 | reverse complement strand
TCCATTTGTCTGCTCACAGGCTACAATAAGCGAATCCTGGTACTCACCATTTGCAATTATCCTTTTTGCTTCATTATTAGTTGAATCTATGGTCTGATATCTGATAATGTTAAGCTTTTTATTGTTCTCAGATAAATGCTGGGCAATACCCTGAGCCGAGATAATATCACAATCAGTATCAAGCACATATCCAAGATTTTTCGAAGAGGAAATGGTGTAGCCCTCCGCCTTTAGCTGATTAATCACCTTCCATACGGCATTGCGTGACACATTGTATCTTTTGGCAAGCTCCTGTCCTGAAAGTGGCTTGTCCCTATTTGCTTCAAGTTCTCTTAATACATCATCTCTTAACATTGTTATTCCTCTAAATCACTTGATAAAGTCTTTAAGACTCTCCATAATATTTCTTGCGTCGTATCTGCCAAGCTTGTAAAGTCTCTTAATATTATCTATATTTTTCTCAGTTCGCTTTACATGCAGGTCTCTGCTTGGCTTAATTACCAGTACCTCGCCTTTTTTTTCAAGATATTCAATATATCTCAGCGTTTTGTTGTACATAATATATCTGTTTTCACAGGTTTCAAGATACTCAGGATAATCCTTGTATCTTCTTTTCATAAGAGGCATGGTTTTGTCAGGCTTCTTCTCATAGCCCTCCGGCTGTGTAAGAACAATTATATTCTTTTTATAGCCTTTTTTTCTCATAAACATAATAGGAATACTGTCCGCAGAACCGCCGTCTAGGTATCCCTTATCATTTATCATTACAGTGTTCGAAACAAGTGGCATTGATGCCGAAGCTCTCAATTTATCCATATCCTCCTTAAGATCAAAGAGTCTAAGATATTCAGCCTCACCTGTCTCTAAGCTTGTCACTGTTGCATATATTGGAATTCTCGCAGCATTTTCCTTAAATGCAGCATAGTCAAATTTATCAAGCTCATTTGGAATTGTCTCATAGCAGAATTCCTTTCCGCAAATATCTCCTGTTGTAATGAGTGAATATGCGCTCATAAATCTCTTGTCATTTCTATACTTCATATAATATCTTATGCTACGACCGAACTGCTCTGATATATATGATGTGCCATGAATCGAGCCCGCTGATACTCCTACTACACCATCAGCTGCAATGTTGTTTTTCATAAACTCATCCAAAACACCTGCAGTGTATATTCCTCTCATACCACCGCCCTCAAGCACAAGTCCAACTTTTTCTTTTCTATCTGGAATATTTATCATCAAAATCACTCCCATTCTATGACATAAGCTCTATGCTTATACTTAAGCTACGAATTTTCCTAATCTCTGCCAGTCCATCTATCTTTAGTTATCTTCTTAGTCAACATAAGGCAGAAGCGCACTGTCCTCCTTCACTGTCTTAAGAACAATGTGTGTTTCCGTGCTGGCAACTCCTTCAAAGCCCTTTACAACCTTATAAACATTATCAAGTCCCTCCGTACTATCAGTTATTATTCTCAGGACAAAATCAAAGTGTCCTGTCTGATAATAGCAGGCAGCTATGGAATTGTTGCTTCCCACAAGCTTGACAAAGTCCTCATAATAGTCTGGATGCTTTAAGCTTACCTCCATCAGTGCCTCCATAGTATTGCCCAAAACCTTCTGGTCTATATCTATGGTATAGCCTTTAATAAGGCCTGAATTCTCAAGTTTTTTTATCCTTTCAATCACTGCAGATACCGAAAGATTAATCTCTTCACTAATTGCAGACGCTGCAAGTCGTGCATTTTTCTTTAGACATCTCAGTATCTTCATATCAATATTATCCATTTTGTCACCCCTGAATCATTCTAATCATTACATAAACAGTCTGCTTGTATCTAACTTAAGCTTCGGCACATTCTCTTCTTTTTTTTCTTCCTCCTTAACCTCCTCGATTAAGCTTTCAAATATTGAAAGGAAATTCCTTTCAACCATGTCTGGCTCTCCCTGGAAGAAGTTTGGAGTTGCCGCCACATAAGGTGCTTCATCTGATAACCTGTACGCGGTAAACTCGTAGAATTCATAAAATAGCATTGCATCATCTATTGATTTTACTATAGCCTTCTCATAGGATTCAAGAGGCTTACCCAGATATTTTCTGAAAATTTTATCCGCCAGTTCATCCTCATACTCTGAATACTGAGGAAAGTTCTTTTTTACCGGTCTTGTCACATCTGCCATATATGCCTCTGTTGCATCATGCAGCAGGCACGCCAGCTGTATTCTCTTTTTTTCATTTCTTGACACTGCTTCATCATAGCAGTTTATCGAATGAGCTCCAACTGAATAAAACTTACGATAATGTCCACCAGCCCTACACAAAAACGAAAGGGCATGAGCGATATCCTCTATACATATATCCTCTTCCTTTGCCTCAAGCGGAGCTATCATAATTCCTGTTACTGTTCTAATATAATCAGCCATATTATTTTCCTCAAAAACTTTTTAAGCCCAGTATAGCGGTCACTATACCGGGCTTTTTTTATTTAATTTCCAATCGCCTTATGAACATACTTGTAATAGTCATTATCACAAATAGATTTCGACATATTGAATTTATTTGAAACAATTGACTTTATCTGTGATACATATTCATCACTTACAGGCTCTCCAAAGCTCTTAACTTCCTTAGTCTTTACATTGTAGCTGCATCTGTCAGTAATCCAGCTTCTTGAGTTGAACATTACAAGACCTTCACTGTCAGACATAATATCCTGACCAGCAAGCATTCTTGAATCGTACTCAAGACCAAGAAGATTAGATACTGTAGGAAGAAGGTCAAGACTCATACATACCTTATCAACTACAACTGGCTCAGTCATTGAAGCTGACCAGATAATAGCTGTGTTCTTGTACCACTCCATCTCATCACCGAGTGTACGTCCTGCAAGCTCATCTACAACCTCCTTATTATCATAAGGAACGTGGTCTGCTGCAAGTACAATAAGTGTCTTATCAGCAATTCCTGCATTATTTAAATCTACAATAAGCTGTGTAAGCATAAGCTCAAGCTCCTGCTGACAAGCGATGTATGCCTTTGTTGTCTCAGAGTAATTCAAATTCTGAACTAAATCCTTATGTCTGATTGACATTGCATTACCTGAGAAATTGTATAATACATGTCCTGATACAGTAAGGTAATAGGTGTAGAAGTGCTCCTCACTGCTATACTGAGAAAATGTCTGCTGCTCCATATAAAGATCAGACTGTGGCCAAAGAGCATTGTTATACTTGCTAAGCTCTGGCTCATAGCCTGAGCCCTTACCAATCCACTCGAGACCAAGATTTGGATGAGATACATTTCTTCCATAATACTTGTAATCATTGTTATGGAAGCCCTTACAGGTATATCCCTTTCTCTTAAGCTGCTGGCTGATTGTAAGATACATATCATTCTTATTCTTACCAGCCTTCTTCATACTTAAGTAACCACCATTTGCTGGTGCAAGACCAACTAAGTTAGCATACTCACCACCAAGAGTTGAACCATACCAGAGTGGATTGTAGAAGTTCTTAAAGTTAAAGCCCTCTGTGCTAAGCTTATAAAGTGTTGGTGTTCTGTCCTTATCAATAACGTATCCGTCAAAGCCCTCTGCTGTAATCCAGATTACATTGTAGCCCTCAAACATTCCTGTATATTTGTTCTTGTTTGTAGGTGTTGCAGATGCAACATACTGATGAAGAGATTTAATATTCTTGTTAGACTCCTTCTCAGCGAGTGCATCAAAGTCAAGATTAAATACATTAGGTGAAGTATCCCAGGTTACCTGCTCCTCAGTTGTAACCTCGCCCTGCTCATCTGTACCAGTCTCTCCGCCACCTTCTTCTGTTGTCTTATTATCAGCCTTTTCTGTTGTCTTTCCAGTAGTACCTGATGGCTTTGTATCAACTGCAATAAACTCAGCCTCGTCAGCCTCTGCTCCGGCAGCATTCTTGATTCCTGCCTTAGTATCAAGGTAGAAGGTTTCAATAACTCCGAGCTTTTCGACTGACATATCTACCGACTCATACTTCTTATACATAGAGTATGCAGAATACATCTCCTTCTTGCCAAACTGAAGAATAAAAAGTACAAATAAAAATACTACAAATACTCCAGCAAGCTTTACAAGATATCCCTTTAACGCGTGTCTTCTAAATGAAACCCATTTTCTTAAAATTACACTGAAAAGAATTCCAGGAACAAGCATAATTAACACGTAGAAGAATTCTTCCTTAAGCTCCTTGAACACTACATCTGTAAAGTCAAGAGCCTGATCCTGTACCTCAAATGTACCCGAGATTGAAAGGAAGGTATTAAATACACCACTGTAAACAATCTGAGCAATAAAATATACTCCAAAGAAAAATGTCAGGATATAAGTTGCAATCTTCTGAGCCTTACTTGGAAGAAGTCCAACTAGATATCCAACTATAACTCCTACAAGCATACCAAAAATAATCTTGTAGCCTACATTTTTAGTTCCGTCAAACCTGATGATGTGAAATGCTATCTCCAGATACACAAGAACTGCAGCAAACCAAAACTCAATCTGCTTTGTTGCACTTATTGCCATCTCTGCAAATACGTTCTTATACTTACCTCTTTTACTACTTTTTCCTATGTTCATGTTTATTCCTCTTCCACTTTATTAAAACATAATGTTTCTTTTGTTTCTAAGTAAGCTTCCACCAACACATATGTTAAGTACTCCGAATGCTATCCCAAACACGATAAGAAGTACTCCTAATACGATGCAAGATGCACCATTTCTTTTCATAACCTTATAAACCTGTTCGCCCATTACTGCCTCCTAGCTTCTACTTTACACCATACTGCTCATAGTATGCATCTATAGCAGCCTTAAGTGTGTCGTCAATAATTACCTTTCCGTTGTATGGCTTATTGTATAAATGCTCTACAACCTCTGCCATTGTAACTATTGCTGTAGTCTTTAAGCCGTAGTTCTCCTCAATCTCAGTAAGTGCACTCTTCTCGCCCTGACCTCTTTCCATTCTGTCAACAGATACGACAAGACCAAGAACTGATACATCGCCCTGAGCCTTGAGAATTGGAAGTGTCTCCTGAATTGAAGTTCCAGCTGTAGTTACATCCTCAATAATTACAACCTTATCTCCATCTGCGATTGGGCTTCCAAGCAGGATTCCCTTATCGCCGTGGTCCTTAACCTCTTTACGGTTTGAACAGTACTTAATGTCCTTTCCAAACTTGTCATAGATTGCAGTTGTTGCTGCTACTGTAAGAGGAATTCCCTTATAAGCAGGTCCAAATAATACATCAAAATCAAATCCGAACTTATCGTTAATAGCCTGTGCATAGTACTCGCCGAGCTTCTTTAACTGTCCGCCTGTTCTGTAAAATCCAGTGTTAACAAAAAACGGTGTCTTTCTTCCACTCTTTGTAACAAAGTCTCCAAACTTAAGTACGTTACAGTCTATCATAAACTCGATAAACTCTTCCTTATATCTCTCCATTACGACCTCCATTATCTTATACGTTTTAAATTGTCACTTTTGTTGTGAATACTGCAAAAAACTGTCGCTACACAACATATAGCAACAGTTTAATGCATATATACTTATTTTTCAAGTTATTTTATCTTATAAGTTTATTATAACTTACTTAATTATTTCATCAAGAATCCTTGAAGCAGCCTCCTCCTTACTCATAATCGGAAGCTCAATCTCATTATCCTTAGTAATTATTGTGACAATATTTGTGTCAGTGCCAAATCCAGCTCCCTCTTTTCTAAGGCTGTTTGCACATATCATATCAGCATTTTTCTTTGCAAGCTTTGCTCTTGAATTCTCAAGCATATTCTCAGTCTCCATCGAAAAACCACAGATAAACTGTCCATCCTTCTTTATCTCACCGAGTGTTTTAAGGATATCCTTAGTTCTCTTAAGAGGAATTGACATATCCTCATCCTTCTTCTTAACCTTCTCCGTAGCTACATCCTTTGGAGTATAATCTGCAACCGCTGCCGCCTTGATAATAATATCCTGATTTCCTGCTCTCTCGATAACAGCATTATACATATCCTCTGCAGACTTGACATTTACAACCTCTACACCAAATGGTGGTTCAACCTTAGAAGCGCCTGATACAAGTGTTACACTTGCTCCTCTAAGAGCTGCAACCCTTGCGATTGCATATCCCATCTTACCGGTTGAGTGGTTTGTTATAAATCTAACTGGATCAATGGCCTCCATTGTTGCTCCCGCTGTAACAAGCACCTTCTTTCCAGCCAGATCATGCTCCATTCCAACCTCCATAAGGATGCTGTTTACAAGTGTTTCCTCCTTAGGAAGCTTTCCCTTGCCCTCGTATCCGCATGCAAGATATCCAGTATCAGACTCAATAATCTCATATCCAAAACGCTTAAGCTTCTCAATATTATCCTGAACTATCGGATTCTCAAGCATATAAACATTCATCGAAGGTGCAAGAAGAACTGGGCATCTTGCAGGAAGCACTGAGGTTGAAAGCATATCGTCTGCAATTCCATTTGCGATTTTACCGATAATGTTTGCAGTTGCAGGAGCAATGAGAATAAGGTCTGCTCCTGTACCAAGTGAGATATGTGGAACATGAACTGCGTCGTCAACATCTCTGTCAAATGTATCTGTGTAGCATTTGTTCTTTGTTAATACCTCAAATGTATGTGGTGTTATAAAATTCTCTGCGTTCTCAGTCATAATTACATGTACATCTGCATTAAGCTTTACTAGCATGCTTGCAACATTTGCCATCTTATAGGCTGCAATACCGCCTGAGACACCAAGTACAATTTTCTTTCCAGTAAGCATACTTACCTCCTTTACTCCATATCCTTGAGAAGTCCATGCTTCTCATAGTTTGTGATACGGCTGATTGTGTTATCATCATTTACAAATACTACCTTCGGTGGATTTTCCTTTACCTCCTCTGGCTTCATCTGGGCATATGCCATAATGATTACCTTGTCTCCTGTTGAAACCATTCTTGCTGCCGCTCCGTTTAGGCATATCATTCCGCTTCCTTTATCACCAGCAATTACATAGGTCTCAAATCTGTTACCATTATTAACATCCACTATCTGTACCTTTTCATACTCGTAGATTCCTGATGCTTCCATAAGAGCCTCGTCTATTGTAATACTTCCAACATAATCAAGCTTTGCTTCGATCACTGTTGCTCTATGGATTTTACTCTTTAATACTGTGATTTCCATCTCGATTTCTCCTAGCTGTTTTCATTTCCGAATAAAAATTCTACTTCGCAACTTATACAGTCATCATGAAGTTATCAATTAATCTGGCCTTACCGTTGATACCTACAGCGATTGCACATAGGATTTCTCCCTTAATCTCATCAATGTTCTTCATTGTATTAACATCTACGATTTCTACATAATCAATGTTTGCCATTGGCTCTGTGTTAATCAAATCAACCATTGCAGCCTTAACCTTAGCTGCATCTCTCTCTCCGTCCTCAACCATCTTCTTTCCAAGGAAGATTGACTTTGAGAGAATAAGTCCTGCTGTTCTCTCCTCTGCATTTAGGTAGGTATTTCTTGAGCTCTTAGCAAGTCCGTCTGCTTCTCTTATGATTGGGCATCCAACAATTTCGATGTCCATGTTAAGATCCTTAACCATTCTCTTTATTACTGCAAGCTGCTGTGCATCCTTCTCTCCAAAGTATGCCTTGTCAGGTGCAACAATATTGAAAAGCTTGTTTACTACAGTACATACACCTCTGAAATGAACTGGTCTTGAAAGTCCGCAAAGTGCATTTGTAAGTCCATTCATATCTACGAAGCTGCAGAAACCACCGTCATACATCTCCTCTGGTTCTGGGTGGAAGATAAGGTTTGCGCCTGCATTATCGCAAAGCTTCTTATCTGCCTCTAAATCTCTTGGGTAGCTTGCTAAGTCCTCTGTTGGTCCAAACTGCATTGGATTTACGAAGATACTAACTACTACTCTGTCATTTTCCTTTACAGCTCTCTTGATGAGTGACTCATGTCCCTCATGTAAATATCCCATTGTTGGAACGAAGCCTACTGAAAGGCCTTCCTTCTTCCATGCCTTTACCTGTTCTCTAACTGCTTTAACTGTTCCCTCGACCTTTATCATATCTTTTTCTGTGGTTTGCTTCATCTATCATTAAGTCACTCTCCTTAATTATCTAAATATCGATGAAGAAATAACCACTTACTCCTTTCATTATAATATAATGCTTATGTATATTTTTTATTCAAAGTTCGTATTCAAAGTTCGTATAGCTTCATAATTGCGAAGCTATACGAACTAATATACTTCCACCTAATAAAGCTTCTCAAGCACGTCGTCTGCAATCTTGTAGGTGTGCTCCTCAGCAGGGAAGGTTCCTGCCTTAACCTCAGCGTCATAAGCCTTGAAGGCCTCACGCATAATATCTCCAACATTTGCAAAACTCTTGACAAACTTAGGTCTGAAGTCGCTGAACATCGCAAGCGCATCAGCGTACACAAGAACCTGGCCATCGCATCCATTTCCTGCTCCGATTCCGATAGTTGGAATTCCAATTGACTTAGTAACAAGCTCTGCAAGCTTTGCTGGTACGCACTCAAGCACTACCGCAAATGCTCCTGCCTTCTCAACAAGCTTTGCATCCTCTATAAGCTTCTTTGCTGCTGCCTCTGACTTACCCTGCACCTTAAAGCCACCGAAGGCATTGATTGACTGTGGTGTAAGACCAAGGTGTGCACATACAGGAATACCTGCCGCAACTATTGCCTCAATCTTGTCACAAACCTCACGGCCGCCCTCAAGCTTAACCGCATTGGCACGTCCCTCCTTCATAAGTCTTCCTGCATTTACAACTGCATCGTAGACTGAAGTCTGGTATGACATAAATGGCATATCTATAATAACAAGTGCGTTCTTTGCACCTCTTGCAACTGCAGCACCGTGGTGAATCATATCCTCCATGGTAACTGAGATTGTATCCTCATATCCGAGCATTACATTTCCAAGTGAATCACCAACCAGAATTGAGTTTACCCCTGTCTCGTCCATGAGCTTTGCTGTTGAATAATCATAGGCTGTAAGCATTGAAAGCTTCTCGCCCTTAACCTTTGCTTCCTGAAATGTAAGTACTGTGTTCTTCATAATAATTTACCTCCCTTTTTTGGTACCTCGTCAATCAGTGACTGAAGTCCTGTGTAATCGGTATCCTTGTTCTTTTCCCTGGCAACATCAATTACCCTTTTGGCAAGAAGACTATATAAAAGTCTGTCCTCACCCTCTAATACAGCTAAGTGTTTTTCAACCGTTTGGGTATCATTTCTATCAATAGGACCAGTTAGTGCTTTTACATAACCGTAAGTCTCAATATTTGATGACTGCCCTATAAAAAGCCCTTTCAGTGCCTCGAATGCTTCCTCTCTTTTAAACCCGCATTCACTAAGCAGCTTTACTGCCTCCTCAATGATTCCACAGCAGAAATTACTGGCAAATACTGCTGCCGCATGATACTTAGACTTCGTCTCTTTTTTTATTACTGCAGTTTTATTGCCACAGCCAGAAAAAAGGTTCTCGAAAAAGCTTAAGTATTTCTCATCACCCTCAAGAGTAACAAATGCTGTATTAAGTTTTTTATAGCTTTCAAGCTTATCGCTGAAAGAATATATTGGATGGATTGAATAACCATAAATCCCCAGTTTTTTTGAATCGGTGAACACCTCCGAGGACATGGCGCCACTGGTGTGGCAGAGTATTTTTCCATTAAGAAGCTTCCCACTTAAGTCATACTGCTTAAGCTCTTCAAAAACCGTAGCTATAGCATTATCACTCACTGTAAGAAATAAAACATCACTGTCTAATATCAGTTTGCTCACATCATTGTAGTACAAAGTATCAGTAAATTCCGCAGCTTCCTTCGCATGATTTGGGTCTCTTGAGAAGTAGCCTGTTACAGACTGGCCATTTATTTTAAGGTACTTCCCTAAGGTAAAGCCCACGCGGCCTGCGCCTATAAATCCAATCTTCATACAACCACCTCTCTTTCTTCAATCTGTTAATCAACGCCAATTAATAATAAAGGAAATATAAGGTGTGATGTTTCTATTAAATTACAAAGGGTACAGCTTCAAATACTCCTTGAATACCATCCAAGATGAGTATATATTAGCTGTACCCTTTTGTAAATAAATGCACTAAAAAAAATACAATTATTTTTTTAAACGCTCTTAAGACTTATGTATGTATCGAGAATCTCATCAGCCTCATCATAATTCTTTTCACTTATCATCTCAGTGAGTACCTCAACGAACTCATTGTCCTCCGATACATATTGTTTAATCTTTAGTTCATCCATAAGTGGTTTAATCTTATCGTACTTTTTATCTCTGATATGTTTCTTTATCACAATAAGAAGTTCTCCATCAATAACAGCCTGCTCTGGCTCCTTCTTCTCTGACTGTGCATCCTCCTTTGCAACATCCAGCTCTGATGACAGCGCATTTTCCTCAATATGAGACTCTGCCTCCTTCTTGTCATCCTTTCTTCTTGCGGCTCTAATTGCAAATTCATGATCGGTAATACCCTTTTCATTCTCCACAAAGCTAAGGTATATATACAAGGCCTCCATGACCTTCTTCATCTCTCTGATGAGATGATTCAGGTTATTCTCTGCGTACTCCCTGTTTCCAATATTGACAGCAGACTCCACGCGCCCTGCAATCTTTGAGAGCTCCGTTGCACCAATATTTATACTACCAGTTTTTATATTGTGAATTCTTATTCTGAAGCTTCTGAAATCATGCTTTAGCATTCCAGAAAGAAGCTCCTCCTCATTAAGGTTTGTGTTGTAGAAGGAAAAAAGTATCTTGTTATACACATCAATACTTCCACCAATTTTATCGAGAATCTTTGGTACATCCAGCGTTTCCTGAAGTCTTGTAAGTCCATCCTTATATCTTGACTCCTTGATATACTGAAGCATATTGTTTGTTTTCTGTTTTATCTTCTCGACAGGCATATATGCTGATAACACTGCAGCCAGGTTAGTTATCTCGATAGGCTTTATCAGCATATCTGTAAATCCACTCTCTATAACCTTATCTCTTTCCTCATAGACAGCATCCTCTGACATTGCAATAATCGGAAGCTTTTTGAAGTATTCATCCTCAAATTCTCTGATTTCCTCCATTGCATCCTTACCGTTCATAACCGGCATTGACATATCCATAAATACAACGTCATATCTGTTATTCATAACCATATCGATAGCGCTGACTCCATTTGTCGCTATGTCAACCTTCATCTCAAGCTGGTTAAGTACTGATAAGGCTCCTGTTCTTGCAACCTCTGTATCATCTACAAGAAGAGCACTGATATCCGGAGTCCACATTCTCTCAGCCTCCTCCTTTGAGATAACCTGCACACTCTCCTCAGAGGTAAATACATTTGAGCTTGGAAGCTTTTGTGTTATAGAAAGTGTAAAAAGTGAACCTGCTCCATAGGTACTCTCAACCGAGATATCTCCACCAAGAATCTCTGCAAGCTTCTTTGCAATAGCAAGGTTAATTCCCCCACTAGGCTTTCCACTCTCAGAAATATTATAACCCTCGAAGATTTTACCAAGCTTATCCTCCTGAATACCTACTCCCGTGTCACTAACTGAGAATACAATATTAACCTCCTTGTTATCTTCCTTTTCCTCTGTATCAAACTGATAACAGTCCACAGAAAGAATCACGGATCCCTCCTTGGTATACTTCTGTGCATTGTCAAGGAGTATAAGAAGTATATCCTTAATCTTATCGAAATCACCTGAAAGAATATCTGGAATATTCTCACCAATTTCAACAAAAAACTTAACCGGTCTGTCGGATAGTTCATTTATAAGTCTGTCGGACAAATCACATACAAGGGTTGTGATTGAGTATGACTGATTAACTGATGGAACTCTTCCTGACTCCAGTCTTGCAAGCAAAATGATACTGTCAACCTTATCGATAATCTGATTTCCAGAGCTTACTATTTTTGTCAAATCATCATGATATACCGGGTCTCCCTCTGAATCCTTCAGCATCTTCTCCGAGAGAGATATAATAGCGTTCATAGGAATTTTAATTTCATTACTGATATTGGCAAGGTAATCCGTTTTGGCGGTACTTTTCTTAAGCACATCCTCATGCTCCTTTGAAAGCTCAAGAATCTCCTTCTCCTTACCCGTAACTGTCTTCTTAAATTTCATTGATATGAAAAGTACAAGAACAAGTATAATTATAAAGCCTGCTGCAATCAGTATTATTATGGTTCTCTTCTCAAACAAACTAGATTCCTTGGTAAGCTTAAAGCTTTTGACCACTTCAGACTCAATTCCATCACTATTTACCACCTTTATAGTGAAGGTGTAATCTCCACCATCAAGGTTTGTGTAAACCGCCTGCATACTGTCAGTACCTGAAATCACTATTGGACTTTTGTCGAAGCCTTCAAGCTTATACTCAACTCTCACGTTTTCTCTATTGCTATAGCAAAGAGCACCAAAGGAAATCGATACCTTCTTTGCATCCCTTGGTATTGTAAGCTTTTCGTCAATTGAATCAAAGGAATATACCTTATCATCAACGTCAACCTCTGAAACAATAAGCTTAGGACTGTTGTCATTTACAGGGATATTATTTGTATCAAGACTGTATATACCCTCGTCACAGAGAATATATAATATTCCATTTTTATCCAATATAGTTTTATGACTCAGTGATATTGTTTTCTGAATGCCGTCACCCTTCGATAAATATCTTTCTTTAATTGGTTCAGTGCTGAGAATATCCTCCTCTGTTGTGCAGAGCACTCCCTTCGAGCCAATGATATAGATTTTCTGGTCATCAATTATCATATCGTAGATACTGTTTGAGTAATCAATATTACTAAGTGGTCTTATGGCCTCATTGAATACACAGATACCATTGTCCGTTCCAATGTATATTCCATTATTACCCTTTTTTATCGTGGTAACAGTATTTGAACTTAAGCCCTCCTTTTCAGTATATTCCGAAAGCATATCGTCCTTAATTACATATAATCCGCCACCATCTGAGCCTGCGTAAATATCCTCTCCGTCTACCAGAAGTGAGATGATATTTGAGTAAGCCATACCATTTGCTGGCGAGTAATTCATAACAACCTGGTCATTTTTAATTATACTAAGTCCCTCGGAGGTTCCAACAACCACTCCGTCGTCTCCAAGCATTGCGGTGCAGTTAATATTGTTGGTTGGAAGCCCGGCTCCCCTTCCGATTGTTATTATTTCACCTGAATCAGAGTACTTCACTATACCACTTCTTCGGAAGGTGCTAATCCATAGTGCTCCGCTCTTATCCTGATTTATGTCTCTTATTGTTGCGCCCTTCAAAAAATCTGTAAGCTCATTTTTAACTATCTGATTACTTGCGCCGAGAATCATTAGTCCGTCATCAGAACCAATGTATTTATTTATTCCATTCTCGTACATACAGTTTACCTGCTTTGAACCTAAGCCGTATAAAAGGCCAAAATCAGTAAACTTTGAAAAGCCCATAAACAGAATTCCCTTTCTGTTAGATGAAAACCAGTAATTACCTTCGTAATCCTTCATCATTCCAGAAAAATAGCTGTCTAACTGTAAATTATTCAAGGAATTAAAGAAGTTTATCCTGTCAAAATAGCCCACTCCACTATCTGCGAGAACAAATACTCTGTCCTCATCATCACCATAGATAAAATTTATACCTTCCTTGTAGGATTTAATAATCTGAAATGATGTCTCATCTCTGACAAAGATGACGTCGGTACCATTTGTACCAATATACATCTTATCATCTCTTGCATAGATGCAGGTAAGCTCATCATTTGTATATGCTGTAGAATCAATATAACTGACTGAGTTTTCGACATTGTAGCTGAAAATTTCGCCGTTTTCAGTAATTCCCCAGATTTTTCCATTGTTACTTGTAATGTCTGTTATGCTTTTTCCTTCTGTACCCTCAACAGCAACTAGTCTTTTAGTCTCCTCATTCAGGTAGTAAAGACCCGTATTGGCTGCAACGTATATGCCTCCGTTAAGCTCAACAACCTTCCTTGTACACTTAAGACCTTCATAATAATCATCTGTAAAATGGGTGAAGGCTGAATTCTCAAGAACAAACAGTCCATAGTTATTGGTCGCCACAAAAAATCTTCCCTGTCCATCCTGAAATACATCATTGATTGAATACACGTCAGCCTTCTCAGTATTCCAGAGATTCATTATCTTGAATTCAGATCCATTGTATCTGTATAGTCCGCCATCTGTTCCTATCCAGATATGACCTGATTCTGTCTGATATATACACTGAACCTCAACGCTTCCAAGTCCATTTTCCTCGTTGAAGATTGTCTGCATATATCCGGACTCGAATCCGTCCTCCTTCGCATATGCAGGGTTTTCTTTTCCCATAATTCCAAAAAGGCATGTGAGAACACATGCCATAATCTGGATATATGCAATTATTTTTCCTGAATTAGGCCTCCTTAAGGAATGCCTCGTATCCCTTTTCTGTTTCATATATATCTGCCTTTGAGGTAATCTCCCATGGAGCGTGCATACTGAGTACTGCCACTCCACAATCAATAACTTCCATTCCATACAGTGAAAGAATGTATGCGATAGTTCCTCCACCGCCGATATCAACCTTACCTAGCTCAGCTGTCTGGTAAGAAACATTATTACCTTCAAGTATTCCTCTGACTCTTGCGACATACTCTGCATTTGCATCATTTGAGCCTGATTTTCCTCTGGCACCAGTGAACTTGTTAAATACCATTCCCTGCCCAAACATCGCAGCATTCTTCTTATCAAATGCTGAAGAATAAAGTGGATCAAAGCCAGCACTTACATCTGATGAGAGCATACTTGAATTCTTCAGACATCTCTTAAGCTTAAGCTCGCTGTAATCACCTGTAAGCTCAATCAGCTCTGCCACTGTATTTTCAAAAAACTTAGACTGCATACCTGTTGCTCCAACTGAGCCAATCTCCTCCTTATCAACAAGAAGTGTACAGGTAGTCTTCTTGACATCTGTAACCTTAAGCATTGCATAAAGTGATGTGAAGGCACAAACTCTGTCATCCTGACCGTAGGCAATTACCATACTTCTGTCAAATCCAAGGTCTCTGGCTTTTCCAGCTGGCACCACCTCAAGCTCCGCTGACATAAAGTCCTCTTCCTTCATGCCGTACTTCTCCTCGAGAAGCTTGAGACAGTTTGCCTTCACAGCATTCTTCTCCTCGCCCTTAAGTGGCATTGAACCACATAAAAGATCAAGTCCCTCGCCGTCAATCACCTTATTGGCCTTCTTCTCGAGCTGCTCCGAAGAAAGATGGATAAGCAAATCTGAAATACAGAATACTGGATCCTCCTCGTCATCTCCAATATGCACCTCCTTAACAGTTCCGTCCGTAAATGCAACAACTCCGTGAATTGCGAGTGGAAGTGTAACCCACTGGTACTTCTTGATTCCTCCGTAATAGTGAGTATCAAGATATGCAAAGTCTGCATCCTCATAAAGTGGATTCTGCTTAATATCCATACGTGGACTGTCAATATGTGCTCCTAGTATATTTATGCCCTCTTCAAGTGGCATATCGCCAATCTCAAACAGTGCAATAGTTTTTTCCATGCATACATTGTAAACCTTGTCGCCCTTTTTTAGCTTTTTTCCAGCCTTAATTACATCATCAAGCTTAACATAGCCTGCTGCCTCTGCCATCTTTACTGCAAGCTTAAGGCACATTCTTTCTGTCTTTCCCTCATCAAGGAATATCTTGTACTCCTCGCAGAGCATATTAAGCTCTGACATTTCCTTATCTGTATATTTTTTCCAGGCGTTTTCTCTTTCCATTTATAATGCCTCCGGTTTTATATATTAATTATTTTGAAAGTACTTCATTTACAGTTTGATTGAGTATCTCAAATGCCTTGTCACAATCTTCCTTTGTGGCATTAAGGGCTGGTGCCATACGTATTACTGATGGACGAACTGCTGTGATAAGGAGTCCCTTGTCAGCTGCAAGGTATTTTACTTCTGTTGCGATATCCTTATCAAATTCAACTCCGATGAGCATACCCATACCACGAACCTCCTTTACAGAAGGAAGCATCTTTAATTCATTTCTGAAGTAGTCTCCTACTTCCCTTGCATTATCGCAAAGCTTATTCTCGATAATCTCTGTAATCTCTGCGTAGCTTGCTGCACAGCATACTGGATTTCCACCAAAGGTTGTTCCATGTGCACCAGGGCCAAATGATTTAATTATCTTATCTGTTGTACAGATTGCACCGATTGGCATTCCACCACCCATAGCCTTAGCCATTGAGAGGATGTCTGGCTTAACATCATATGCCATATAACCCATAAGCTCTCCTGTACGTCCCCAGCCTGTCTGGACCTCATCGAAAAGAAGAAGCATTCCCTTCTCATCACAGAAGTCACGAAGTCCCTGTAAGAATTCCTTAGTTGCAGGAATAACTCCGCCCTCTCCCTGAATAGGCTCTACCATAATAGCTATAGTGTTCTCATCGCAGGCAGCCTTGAAGGATTCGAGATTATTGTACTCAGCGTAGCTTAAGCCCTGAATCATCGGAGCATAACCATTCTGAATTGCAGAGTTAGGCTGACCAGTCGCGAAAAGTGTTGCCATAGTTCTTCCGTGGAAGCTGTTTGCAGCAGTTACAATCTTGTAACGTTCTGGTCCGTAGTTGTCTGTTCCAAACTTTCTGGCAAGCTTTATCATTGCCTCATTAGCCTCAGCTCCTGAGTTCTGATATACAATCTTGTCCATTCCAATTGATTCACAGATAAGCTTTGCAAGCATAATCTGTGGAAGTGTATAGCAGTAGCCTGAAGCATGAATCATGGTCTCGGCCTGCTTCTTGATTGCCTCAACTACTCTCTTATTGCAGTGGCCAGTAGCATTTACTGCTATACCACCCATAAAATCAAGATACTTGTCACCATTTTCAGCAGTTATATACATTCCATTTCCAGAATCTGCTATGAAGTCAAATCTCTTGAAGGTTTCATTCATATATTTCGATGCTAAATCTTTTAACTCTTCTTTACTAAGTCCTGTTTCTGATACCTTCATATCCATTACCTCTTTTCTTCATTAAAGTCAACTTTAAATATATCATTTTATAATCGTTTTATCAACTAATGATAAGTATAATAAACTACTCGTTTAATTTTTATGTGTTACTGACTACCCAACAAAGAAAATCCTTATCATAGCGAGGATAAGTAAATGCACTGGGTAGAATAAATAAAATACGTATTTTAGTTTTAATCCTCTTTTTCCGTTATAGAAATAAATGAGAGGAAGCCCAAAAAGTGCTAATAATTCACTTGTTGAGGAAATAAGTGCGAGAACCGCCACCGAAAGGGTGAAGCCCAGCATCTTATTCCTTCTAAAAATGTACATCTCCGATATTGCAATTACCCCTGCCATACTGTAATCCGTCTTTAACAGATATGCTACTACAGACCCTGTAATGATTGCAGCGGCATTTAGAAGCATATAATAAGCTGTTCCCGCAAAGGTCTTCTCAATCTCATCTAAGGCAACCACTGTAAGCAGACCAATGAAAAGTGTAAAATACACATTCTGATGTGCAAGCTCAAGCAGCTTATATTCCCTTACTACCTCTGGCTTTATGAAGACTGCTATGTCAAAGGGTATTTCTGAAACCAGGGCAAATATTCCCATTCGCCCTAAGTATTTCCACTTATTTCTCATGTGAACATATCCTTCTATAAGAAGAAAGATAAAAATTGGAAAAGCAAGTCTTCCGATGCCTCTTAATATCTCATACAATAGATACGTTGGGTTTGATGTAGTTAGTGCACTTTTTCCTGCTTTGGAAAGCATTCTTGCTATAACTGATGCTCCAATATGATCAATTGCCATCGTGATAATAGCAACAAGCTTAAGTGTACTTCCAGCAATTCCTCTATTTCTGTCATTATTAATTTCATTTTGGCTAGTAATACTATCACTCATAATAACTATTTCGTTTATAAATCTCCTGACATTATATGTGAGCTTGTAGCTTTTGCTTTTTGTTAGCTTTCACTCTCTGCTACAGCTTTTTATTGTGGAAAAATACACATATTCCAACTGTACATATTATGCCGTACCCGATAAAGCTATATATATCCGGCACCTGGTCAAGAAAGAAGAAACCCAGCAGTGCCGCAAATAATATCTGTGTATAATCGTAAACTGATATCTCCTTAGCAGGTGCCTGCCTGTAGGCATTTGTGATAAAGAACTGACCGCCAGCGGCAGCTATTCCTGAGCCAACAAGCAGTAAAAATGCCTTTTCACTCATTCCGTCGTAATAGTGGATTGCAAAGGGAAGAACAACAATCACTGAAAAGAGAGAGAAGAAAAGTATTATAACTGAGCTTCTGACTCCCAGCTTTCCAAGCTTTCTCACTGAAGTGTATGCTATTCCCGCACCAAGTCCTCCTAAAAGCCCGATAAGTGCTGCAAAGGTTGTATCGGAAAACTCAAAGGATGGCTTTATTATGAACATGCTTCCGAAAAATGCAATCGCTACTGCAATCCATTGGAATAAATCAGGCTTTTCTTTGAGAAGAATCGCCGAAAGCAGTATCACGTAAAACGGAGACAACTTGTTTAACATTGAAGCATCCGCAACATTTAAATGTGTCACCGCATAAAAGTTGCATATAACTCCACAGGTACCAAAGGCCGATCTTACAAAGAGTAAGATTATAGCAAGCCTTTTATTAGTGTTATCAATCACAGTATTTTCTTTATTGCCTGACTTTTTCGCTCTTTTGTTCTCCGCCATCACGAGAATAAATGCCATAAGTGCGGCTATGGAGGTTCGAAATACAGTCTTGGTCATAAAATGTATATCGTCCCCTGACAGCTTTACAAATACATTCATAGTAGCAAAGCAAAAAGCCGCCATAATAACGTAGAATATTCCTTTTAATCTCTGCTTACTCAAGCTATCATCTTCTTTCCTAATAATCACACCGCTTAGAGTATCATTGTAAGTGCGATTCTCTTCTTCTTAATGTCAACAGACATTACCTTAACCTCAACCACGTCCCCGACACTCACTACGTCAAGAGGATGCTTTACAAACTTCTTTGCAGTAAGCTGAGAAATGTGAACAAGACCATCCTGGTGAACTCCAATATCAACAAAAACACCGAAGTCAATTACATTTCTAACTGTTCCCTTAAGTACCATACCCGGAGTTAAGTCCTCCATAGAAAGCACGTCGGTTCTAAGTATTGGAAGTGGCATATCCTCTCTTGGATCACGACCTGGCTTCTCAATCTCCTTCACGATATCTCTTAAGGTTGGCTCGCCAATTTCAATCTTCTCGGCAAGCTTTTTATAATCCTTAATATTAATTACTGACTGGCCCTTTCTAAGGTCTGCCATCGTAAGGCTGCATTCAGCTAAAAGCTTCTCTGCTGCCTTGTAGGACTCTGGGTGAACTCCTGTATTATCAAGAGGATTCTTACCACCAGCTATTCTTAGGAAGCCCGCGCACTGCTCGTAAGCCTTTGGTCCAAGCTTTGCAACCTTGAGAAGCTCCTTTCTCTCCTTAAAGGTGCCATTTTCCTCTCTGTAAATTACAATATTCTTAGCTATCTGCTTATTGATTCCTGAAACATACTCAAGAAGTGGTGCAGATGCAGTATTTAAATCTATTCCAACACTGTTTACACAGTCCTCAACCACGCCCGATAATGCCTCTCCAAGCTTCTTCTGGTTCATATCATGCTGATACTGTCCAACACCAATTGCCTTTGGATCAATCTTTACAAGCTCAGCAAGTGGGTCCTGGACTCTTCTTGCGATGCTCGCTGCACTTCTCTGTCCAACGTCAAACTCTGGAAACTCCTCTGTTGCAAGGGCTGATGCTGAGTAAACTGAAGCTCCCGCCTCATTAGTAATCACATAAGAGACCTTCTCTGGAATTTCCTTAAGAAGTTCAACTACTATCTGCTCAGACTCTCTTGATGCAGTTCCATTTCCGATGGAAATGAGTGAAATATTGTACTTTCTAATAAGCTTTTTAACCGTTTCCTTTGCCTGCTTAATCTTGAACTCATTTGTAGGTGCTGTAGGGTACACAACTGTTGTGTCAAGCACCTTGCCTGTTGCATCTACAACTGCAAGCTTACAGCCTGTTCTAAATGCTGGGTCCCATCCAAGCACAACCTCTCCAGCGATTGGAGGCTGCATAAGAAGCTGTGTCAAATTCTTTCCAAACACGGAAATGGCACTATCCTCTGCCTTCTCGGTAAGCTCATTTCTAACCTCTCTCTCAATAGCTGGCTTTATCAGTCTCTGGTAACTGTCCTCGATTGTTCTTCTTAAATATGGCTCGGTGTTTTTGTTGTCATTTACAATTATCTTTGAGCCAAGATATCTTAAGATTTCCTCCTCTGGTGCCTCCACCTTAACTGTGAGGAACTTCTCCTTCTCTCCTCTGTTTAAGGCAAGAACTCTGTGACCTGCAATTTTAGTTACAGGCTCCTTATACTCATAGTAATTCTCATATACAGATTCAGCCTCAGGGTCTTTGGCTACAGATGCTATGACTCCGGCTTTAATTGTTCTCTTTCTTATCTCTGTTCTGTAATCAGCCTCATCACTTATCTGCTCCGCAATTATATCACAGGCTCCGTTTATGGCATCCTCTACCGAGGTGACCTCCTTCTCCTCGCTTAAATATGCCTTAGCCTCCTCCTCAATTGACTTACCTGTCATCTGAAGTCTGATTATTGTTGCAAGTCCCTCTAAGCCCTTTTCCTTAGCAATTGTTGCACGTGTTCTCTTCTTCTGCTTATAAGGTCTGTATAAATCCTCAACTGCAACCAGAGTCTCTGCCTTCTCAATCTGCTTTTTCAGTTCCTCTGTGAGCTTGCCCTGCTCCTCGATTGAAGAAAGGACTGCCTCCTTTCTCTCCTCAAGATTTCTTAAATATGTGAGTCTTTCAGAAAGCTTTCTAAGCTGCTCATCATTTAAGGTGCCATGCTTTTCCTTTCTGTATCTTGCGATAAATGGAATGGTATTTCCCTCGTCGATAAGTGTTATTACCGCCTCAACCTGCCATTCATTTATCTCTAATTCCTTTGCTATTACTGCTGCTATATTCATAATCTTAGTTCCTTTTCTTAATCTGATTTCCTTTATCCTTCAATTCCCTGCGCTATTCTATGAGGCAAACTGTGAATTGTAAAGGTTGTAATAAAAGCCCTGCTTCTCTATCAATTCATTGTGGTTACCCTGCTCAATGATATTTCCATCCTTCATAACAAGAATGATATCTGCTTCCTTTATTGTTGAAAGTCTGTGTGCTACTATGAAGCTTGTTCTTCCCTTCATCATCTTTGCAAATGCATTCTGAATTCTGATTTCTGTTCTGGTATCAATAGATGAAGTTGCCTCATCAAGAATAAGCATTGGCGGAATTCCAAGCATTACTCTTGTGATACAAAGCAGCTGCTTCTGACCCTGTGAAAGATTACCGCCATCCTCTGTAAGCACGGTATCATAGCCCTCTGGAAGACGCTTTATGAAGCTGTGAGCATGTGTAAGCTTTGCCGCAGCAATCACTTCATCCATACTTGCATCCGGCTTACCGTATGCAATATTATCTCTCACTGTGCCTGATTTTAGCCAGGTTTCCTGAAGAACCATTCCGTAATTCTTTCTAAGACTCTCTCTGGTCACGGACTTAATCTCGTGTCCGTCAACCTTTATTTCCCCCTCGTCCACATCATAGAATCTCATGAGAAGGTTTATGAGCGTACTCTTTCCGCATCCGGTTGGTCCAACTATGGCTACTCTCTGTCCATGGGAAACCTTAAGGTTGAGATTAGTTATAAGCTCCTTATCCTTCACATAAGAAAAGCTTACATTGTTAATATCAATCTGTCCCTCTGCCTTTTCAATAACAAATGCATCATCCTTGTCAGGCACCTCAGCCTCTTCATCAATGAGACTGAACACTCTCTCGGCACAGGCAAATGCATTCTGTAATTCTGTGATAACTCCTGAAATTTCATTAAATGGTTTAGTATACTGATTTGCATAGCTTAAAAAGCAGGTTAGATAACCAACTGAAAGGCTGCCTCTAACTACCTGAAGCGCTCCAAATATTCCAACTCCTGCATATACCAGGCTGTTGATAAATCTTGTTGAAGGATTTGTAATTGATGAGAAAAAGGTCGCCTTAAGACTCGCCTCCTGCAGCTCATCATTGATTTTATCAAATCTCTCAACTGCCTCATCCTCGTAGGAGAAGGCCTGTACTACCTTTTCATTTCCAACCATCTCATCAACAAGTCCGGTAAGCTCTCCTCGCTTTTCTGACTGCTTAAGAAACAGGTTGTAGGTTTTCTTCGCAATGAAGGATGCAACAAAAAGTGAAAGTGGTGTCAAAACTACTACTATAAGGCTTATCTTAACATTGATTGAAAACATAAATATAAGTGTTCCAACTATTGTTACAACTCCAGTAAAAAGCTGTGAAAAGCCCATTAAAAGTCCATCAGAAAACTGGTCAATATCTGCGACGATATTTGATACAATCTCTCCATACTGTTTTTTATCAATGTATGAAAGAGGAAGTGACTCAAGCTTATTGAAGGCCTTAGTTCTTACATCATTTACTACTCTGTAGGTGATATTGTTGTTTAAAATATTCATTATCCACTGAGCCACTGCTGTTATTGCAACAAATATTGCAAGCTTGGCCAGTATTTTACCAATCTCAGTAAAATTCACACTGCCCGGTCCGATAATCTCATCAATTGCATTACCCTGCAGTATAGGTGCGTAAAGCTGAGCTGCCACGGAAGCTGCCGCAAAAATTAATGAAAGTATAATAAGTGGCATATACTTCTTTAAGTACTTAAATATTCTCTTTAATACCTTTTTATTATTCATTATGCATTCGCCTCCTTCTCTGACATCTGAGTAAGACAAATCTCTCTGTATACTGCGCAGCTATTCACAAGCTCGCTGTGTTTTCCAATTCCAACTACCTTTCCATCATCAAGCACAATAATCTGATTAGCATGCATAATTGAAGATGCTCTCTGCGATACTATAAATACTGTCATATCTTTGGTTCTTTCTGCTATAGCCTTTCGAAGAGCAGCGTCGGTAGCAAAATCAAGAGCTGATGAGCTGTCATCAAGTATAAGTATATCCGGTTTTCTGACAAGTGCTCTCGCTATTGTGAGTCTCTGCTTCTGTCCTCCTGAAAGATTCTTTGCCCCCTGGTTAAGCATGAAGTTAATTCCTCCATCCTTCTCCATAACAAAGCTCTTTGCCTGGGCTATCTCAAGGGCTTCCATAATCTCCTCATCGGTGGCATCCTTCTTACCCCATCTCATGTTATCTGCGATGCTTCCCTTGAAGAGAACGGCCTTCTGTGGAACAACTCCTATCCTCTCTCTAAGTCCGTCCTTTGTATATTCCTTAACATCAATTCCATCCACAAGAACCTGACCCTCTGTCGCGTCATAGAATCTCGGAATCAGATTGACAAGGGTACTCTTACCCGAGCCTGTACCTCCTATAATTCCTATTACTTCACCCTTATTTGCAGCAAAGGTTACCTCTTCTATCGAATTCTCAGCAGCTCCCTGATACTTGAGTGCTACATTCTTAAACTCAACTCTTGGCGAATCTCCAAAATGAAGTATCTCTGATTCCTTGTAATTTATTGAGGATTTCTGATTAAATATTGTCTCAATTCTGTTACCACAGGCAACCGCCTTTGTACAGCTTATTATCAGGTTTGCAAGCTTGACAAGCTCAACAAGAATTTGAGACATATAATTTACAAGAGCAACAACCTGTCCCTGAGTGAGCACGCCTGCTTCAACTCTGATTGCACCACTCTTGATAAGGAAAATAATACCAACATTAATAATCACATATGTGACTGGATTTAGAAATGCCGATATTCTTCCAGCAAAAAGCTGCATATTCATAAGGCTGTCTGTAGCCTTGTCGAACTCAGCCATCTCCTCCTTTTCCTTGCTGAAGGCTCTGATTACTCTTGCACCAACAAGATTTTCTCTGGTGATAAGGGTAACCTTATCAAGTCTCTTTTGAACCTTCTTATAAATTGGAATGCTTACAAGCATTATTCCAAATACAACCAGAACAAGAAGTGGCAGAACAACCAAAAATACAACTGCTGCCTTGGCGTCTACATAAAATGCCATAATTACAGCACCAATAACAATAAATGGTGAACGAAGGAAAAGTCTTAATACAAGGTTTACACCAGTCTGTATCTGATTTACATCACTGGTCATTCTTGTAATAAGTGTTGCTGTACCATTTTTATCAATTTCACTATATGAAAGCGAAAATATATGTCTGAACAAATCTGATCTCAGTTCTCTTCCAAAACCCATTGCTGCCTTTGCAGAGTAATACTGTGCTGTTATGGCGCAGGTAAGTCCTATCACCGCAAGAAGAAGTAAAAGACCGCCCCTTTGCCAGATATATACATTGTCGGAGTTCTTGATTCCTGTATCGATAATGCTTGCCACAACAAGAGGAACAAAAAGTTCAAAGGTTGCTTCAAGCATTTTAAAAAGTGGTGCCAGCACTGTTTCTTTTTTATAATTTTTCAGGTATTTTAGTAAGCTTTTCATTTTTTAAATGTATCTCCTTGCATTTTAGGTGGTTCGCATCAAGCTCCCACTTCGTGGTTCCTTCTGCGACAGGTCGTATTTAGGCAGGAACTGACTCCTCCTATAACCGATAAATTTTAACATAAATTCACTTATATAACAAGTAAATCAAAGTATTATTGACGAAAGCCCAATATTCAATGTATTATAAAAAAAAATAAAAAATAATCGGAGGTAACAATGGGAAATCAGAATGATTCAGAAATAGTAGATACAATATCAATGACCTTAGATGATGGCACTGAGCTTGAATGTGAAGTAATTGCCAAATTTGAGGTGGAGGGAAAGAAATATATCGCTCTCTTTCCTGACAAGGTTGTTGATGGCTTTGAGGAGGGAGACGTATTCTTCTATCAGTACAAGGAGCTTGATACAGAGGATGACTTAGAACTCATTATGATTGAGGATGAGGACGAATTTGAGAAGGTCGCTGATGCCTTTGATGAAATTCTTGATGAGCAGGAATTTAATGCCGTATCGGAGGATGAATAATCTTTACCAAGTTATGATTTGGAATGACTCACCCGAATCGAGTAGGAGGTGAAAAACCTCCTACTCGATATCCC
>DCHE01000038.1:19796-31681 GCA_002314775.1 Lachnospiraceae bacterium UBA1760 | reverse complement strand
TTTGGTATCACTTCGATTTCGCTTTGCTTCATCTCAGTGATTACCATTCGCCAAATAAATGCTTTCATGCAAGCATGAGCATTTACTTGGCTCATCGGGATAACAAAAAATGTGCCAGGTACAACCTACAGTAAGGTGTACCTGGCACATTTTCTATTCCTTAAATTCGTCTTTTATCAATTCCTTAAGCTGGTATCTGAAGGCCTTCTCATACTCAGAAATCCCCTGACTCTGATAAACCTCCTCAAACCTGCAATTCTTTACTTCCTCTGCTGTGAATACCTGAACACTTGATTTGCCCTTCTTCCAGTAAAGGACTGCTGCCTTTTTATCATTGTCCTCGACAGCAGGATAAATCATATTCATACACTCATTGCTCACAGTAACAACATGGCTTATTCCGGCAAGATCACGCTCCACCTTCTCATAGTCTATGATATAACCAGCAAAATCAGTAGACCAGTCATATTCCTCACTATTCTTTATGGCTGCGATTATTGAAAGCTTGCGCTCTGGATGCTTTACAAGTGATATAAGCTCATCAAATGAGAACTCACTCTCTCTGTCCTCGTGCCTTCCGATAGCTCTGTCGGCATCTATAAAGCCCACTCTTCTGTAAATATCACGCATAAATCTTGGTCTTGAATAATGTCTTACTCGTGATGTAAATGCCTCACATATATTCTCAACTCTAAGAACTGTTCCCTTCTCTATTCGACATATCTCAGCCTTCGTATGCCAGATTGCACCGGCCTCTATAGAGCTCAGATGCTGCATATCCATATAGAAATATCCAGCATGTGGATCGTAATCTATTACAATCTTATAGCCTATACTCTCATACCTGAGTCTGTCAATATTCTTAGGCATCTGATTGAACACCTCGTGAATGCGCTCATACGCCCAGTCATAAATAATTGAGCTTGCTGTATCAAAGGCCTCAGGTCTTATGTATACCTCCTGGTTAAACACTCTGTCCGACTTAAGAGGGTGTAATTCAGCTATCTGCTCTCTCCTTCTTATCGGCTCAAAGGTTTCATTCATCAGAAGCTGGTGAACATTGATATCATGAACAATATTCTTGTTAAGAAGATAGAATATTCTGTTAGGAGAAATCTCCTTTACGACCTTCTCTCTTAGTAGCACATCAACAAGCTCCTGCTTTGAAATGTCAAAGAAGGGAAGTGCTGCCTCTGGATTCTCATCAAAGTAGCTGTCCAAATCCTCCTTCAGATCGTCGTCGTTCATCTTTAATCTGTATTTGCTTCTAAGTGCATACTCCCAGTTTTTATCATCAATCTGGTTGTCCGCCATATTGTCAAATATCTGAACAATGGACCAGTCACAAAGCTCAAGATTAGCAATAATACTATTCATAATTCTTGACATCTTATTCTGGCCGTCCCAGAATTCTGCACTGACATCCTCGCTCTTTTTGAACTTGTAGCGCATATCATGCTCAATCTCATGCCAGCCCTCAAAAAGAAGTGTTCTGAGCTGAACCTCAAAGGTCTGATCTATTGGCTTATCCCACAGATCACTTGAAATATTTCTCGCATATCTTGCAGGAAGAACAAACACTCCATTTCTCTTTTGCGCATGAAATTCATTTTCCTGATTTTTTGACTTTGACCAGTTTAGGCTCTGAAAGGTGTCATTTAATATCTTTTCACAAATATTAATATCTTCATAGTAGAAAAGATTGATTCTGATTCCAAGCAAATCCTGAATCTTTCTTTCTCCCTCGTATCTACCCTTCTCTATCTTTTTGTTTAAAGAATCCTCACTCTTTACTCTCGAAAAGCTTCGATAGTAAATGCCTGCTTTGTTTAGTCTTGCAATAATTGCCTGTTCAATGGCAATTCGGGCATCATTTAATTCCTGTAAGTCCTCTGCATTGAAATGGACTTCAGTATATGATTTCCCCATATTCTCCATTATCTTCTCCTTTTAATAAAAAACAGTTAGTCCACGCAATAATAGCTGCCTAGTATCTTCATATGCTGAGTTTCATTCATAAGCTGGAATACCAAAGCTCTGATATCCTCCTTAAGAAGGTTTGCGGTCATCTCAACCATGAACTCGTAATTCCATTCTGCCTCCATATTTGGTCTTGAATGAATCTCTGTCAGATTAACCCCATAATCTGAAATCATTGATAAAATACTTGCAAGGCTTCCACTCTTATTCTTGCAGACAAAGGCAACCTTGAGTCTGTTATGGTCAGGAAGTACAATAAGCTTTTTTGAAAAGGTGACAACCTTTTTTCTCACTCCCTCATCCATCACTATATCGCACTTACTGATAAATAATTCCTTATCTGTCAGAAGCTTATGAAGCTCATCGGAAACCCCAATTCCAATTTCTTCTAATATTCCAATTCCAGCATCTACCTTGCCTGTCTCGATGAGTCCCACCATATCATCATATCTTGACACTGTAGTTACATTGTCCTTTGACATTGAATCAAGTATATAAAGCTCATTCCTTAGCATGGTAGCTGAATTAACTGTGAGCTCCTCTTCACTATAGTCAATATCAAGACAGTCTCTAAGCTGAAGCGTTCTTCCATACTGATACTTTCTGCTTATCTCCATAATTCGCTTGATGAGTGCTGTGTACTCCATAACTATGGAATCATCCACTCCCTGGGTAAGCTTCTCAATAATCTGAATTTCTCTCTCAGGCTTTAATATCTCGTCACAGGTTTCAGCCTTTACTCTGGCCACCTCATCTGCAAGAAGCATCCTCTCCTTAAAGAGCTTTTTAATCTCGCTGTCAACTCTGTCAATATTTACTCTAACTTCCTGTAATGTCATGTCATATCCTCTCAAATATCAAGTAAATATAAGGCATAGCCTCATATTACAGATGTGAAAATACATCAGTAATTCCCAGCTTCCTAGTATAACCACTTGAAATTTTTATCTGTTGTTACAAAATCTGCATTATTAATAAATATAACCTTTGAAATGCCGTTCTGCTTGCAGTACTCACTTACACTCTTATGATAGTATCTAAGATCCACCACATGAATGTCTGCGTAATTATCTGCCAGAAACGGAAGAAGTGCATGTGAGTATGAATCCTTGATAACAAGAACAGGTTCACTACACTCTGCATTAGAGGTAATTCTAATAAGTGCATGATTGCCATCTAAGTAGGTAGTATACTTGTCCTTAGTAAGAAGCTTCTCATAATTATAGAGGCTGTCTAGCGAAAACTTATCATCAAGGAACTCAACATTGTACTTGCCTTCACTGTTTTCATATAAAAATATACTGTCCGGCTCGACATTGAAGGTCGGTGCCTTTGAATAAAGAGAGCCGTAAAACTCCTTTGATGGCTCATTTACATTATAACATGAAACCGGTTTCGATTCTATACCTAATCCTTTACAAAGAGCCTCATATCCATAAAAGGCGCCCGTCTGAGTCCAGTGATGATCAGTCTTGTAATAGATATATTCATCCTTATGCTGAAGAAGCTCATCTGTGCAGCTGATAAAGTTAATATTATCTGATACATTTTCACTTATATAGTCAAGGCAGAGCTTCTCATCCTCGCAGATATTGCTTTTTGGAAGCTTGTCATTATAAATGTAGCTCGCTGTAGGTGCAACAAACCAGGAGATATCAAGGTCCTGATTAGCATCCGCAAATTCATTTACAAAATCTACATTTGACGCAACATTTTTTTCATCAAACTCATAGTTTTGAATTATCATATCATCCTTTGCTGCGTAAACACTGTTAAGCAGCTTCTGATTTAAACCATGCTTTGCAGTATTGCTGACTTTTACAAGGTTATCCTTTAGGATAATCTGGTCTGACATATAGGTCTCAAAGGTTTCCATAAACTTTCCTGAAACAATCTCCTTAACAGAAACCTTCGGAAAGCCCTGTAAATTTCTGTTCTCCATATCAGAGAATTCTCTATCCTTTGCTATTATCGAACCTACTGAGAAGAAGGCAATATACAAAATGAACGAAGCTGCAATTACAATACTTTTCTTTTTCATTACAAAGCCCTCCTAAAATCTAAAGTATAAAAACGGATTAAATGAATCACTTGCAAGTCCCGCTGTTGAAAGAATAAGCACAGCAAGAAGAAATACAGTTGTAAGTACTATTGCAGCTGTCTCCTTTATTGCGCTCTTTCCCTCAAGGCCTGCGATAATTTTATTACCAAGCTTCTTTGGTAATGGTGTTGCTCCGATGAATGCGATAACGAATACAATCACATAGCTTAAAAGGTAAAAGCTTGTACCATTTCCAGCAAAGGAAAGCCCATTTAAACCAAACATATTCTTAACTGCATTTGCCAGATTTCCCATATCATCATAAGCAAATATTACCCATCCTAAGTTCACTAGGAACAGGGTGTAGATATGAGATATAAACTTTGGCAGCTTCTTAAGTACCTTAAGGAGAAATGTCTTCTCAAGCATTAGAAGCACAAAATAGTAAAGTCCCCATATGATAAAGTTCCAGGCAGCACCATGCCAGAAGCCTGTAAGAAGCCAAACGACAAAAATATTGACAATTCTTCTTATCGGGCCTCTTCTGTTACCGCCAAGAGGAATATAAACATAATCTCTAAACCATGTGGAAAGCGATATATGCCACCTTCTCCAGAACTCGGTGATACTGTCTGATATATATGGATAGTTAAAGTTTTCAAGGAAATGGAAGCCAAACATCTTACCAAGTCCAATAGCCATATCTGAATAGCCTGAAAAATCAAAATAAATCTGAAGTGAAAAGGCAATTGCTGACATCCAGCTTAAAACAACTGTATTGTCTGCTGCAGGGAGTGTTGAAAGCTGGTCGAACACTGCACCAACAGTATTGGCAATTAATACCTTCTTTCCAAGACCTACAACGAATCTATGAGCACCCTCAGCAAATAAATCTACAGATTCCTTCCTTGTGGTAAGCTCCTCACACACTGTCTGGTAACGAACAATAGGTCCTGCAATAAGCTGTGGAAAAAGCGTTACATAGGCTGCAAGGTTAATAATGTTTTTCTGCGCCTTAACCTCACCTCTGTATACATCCACCGAATAGGATAAAATCTGGAAGGTATAAAAGGAAATACCCAGTGGAAGTGCAATTTTAAGCAGCTTGTACTCTGTTCCAGTAAGCTTGTTAAAATTCAGGATAAAGAAATCACTATACTTGAAAAATATAAGGATTCCAAGGTTGACAGCTACTGCTACTATCATTGCAAGCTTTGCCATACCCTTTTTTTCTTTATTTAGGAACATCTCAGTAACAAGTCCTGAGATATAACCAACGATAATCGACGCGGTCATAACTATAATATACTTAGGCTCGCCCCAGGCATAAAATGCAAGGCTAAAGATGAGGAGTACAAAATTCCTCAGCTTCCTTGGGCAAATAAAGTATGTTATAAGTACAAGTGGTAAAAATACGAATAAAAATGTAATACTTGAAAATAGCATTATTGCACCTCTTTTTTCTTAATCTGTTCTGTAATAAACCTTGAAGGGTATCTCTTCTTCTCCCCTATCATCTTGGGAGCATATATGTAGAGATGCTCTATGGTTCTTGTCATCGCAACATAGAACATCCTTCGTTCCTCCTCAATCTCATCTAACGTCTTCGACTTCTTGTGAGGAATTATCTCCTCTACACATTCTATAATATGAACGTCCCTATATTCAAGTCCTTTTGAGCTATGCATCGTCATAAGTGTAACTTTTTTTGACTTATCCTTTGTATACTTGTTTCTTTTTGCCTCCTCAGAAAGAAGCTTTGTATATTCCTCTATAAATCCGAAAAATTCTTCAAAGGTTTCATACTCTTTTGCTATGGACATGAACTCATCCAAAATATCGCTGATTTCTCCTTTATCGATATTTCTTTCCTCCATATAATCCTTCAGGTAGTCATCATAGCCAACAGTTTTTCTGATATAGTTGACTGCCGCAAATGGAGTGAGACTTCTTATCCTTGCTAGCTGATTCCTTAACACCATACAATTTGTGTGAAGATAATCCTTCGACACGGTTCTTTTTATCAGTAAGCTGATATCGACCTTCTCCTCCGTAAGAATATTCCTTGGGATGTATCTTACCGGCTTATTCATTATTCTTAAAAATCTGTCTCTACTGTTGTCACCCAGTGCAAAATGAATGTAATCCATAATCACTGAAACAGCAAAATTATTAAATATATTTGGAATAGAATCCTTTATCAAAAATGGAATGTTGTACTCCTTAAGCTTATATATAAGTCTTCTTGGATTCATGTTCGTGCGGTACAGCACAGCAATCTCATCGTAGGGAACTCCTGACTCATAGCTTTCCTTTATTCTTGATACAATCATCTCGTTCTCATTTTTTACATCTCTTGGAAACTCGACTATTATATCACCTGCTCTTCCAGAGGAAATAAGCTTTTTGCTAAACCTTTTCTTATTATTGGCAATAACAAGACCTGACTGCTTTGTTATTACCTCTGGGCATCTGTAATTTATAGAGAGTGTGATAACCCTTGTTCCTTCAAACTCCTTTGGAAATCCCAGCATAATCTCTGGTCTTGCACCTCGAAAGCCATAGATTGACTGGTCATCGTCACCCACAACAAACAGGTTATTCTCAGGCTTTGCCAAAAGCTTAAGTATCTCATACTGAATCTTATTGGTATCCTGAAACTCGTCAACCAAAATATAAGGATAGAGATTCTTTATTGCAGCTAATATATCCGGACGTTTTATTAGAAGCTCATAGCACATAGAATTCATATCGTCGAAATCTATCTTGCCAATTCGTCTTTTATACTCACTGAATTTTCTATAGATTGCTTTAAACTCCTCGCCGGCCATATCCTTGCTATAATAGTTCTCAATATCAATCATATCACAGGAAATAAGCCCAAGCTGACTCAAAACACTAGATAAAAGCTCCTCGGTCACCTCTTGGTCTTCTCCTCTTTTACTCTCCTGGATAATACCTCTTAATATCCTTCTCTTTTCATCCTCATCAAGCACACTGTCAGTTCCAAGCTTATAGGCGGTTCGAATTATCCAGTAAAAAAAGGAATGAAAGGTTCCGAATCTTACCTGTTCTTTTTGATTCCTGCAAACCTCACTTTTTTCCATAAGATTAATAAACCTTTGCTCCATGGAATCTGCAGCTGCTCGGGTGAAGGTTATTACCAGAATATTGGATGGCTTCACATTATTAACTTCTATCATATGCTTAAGCCTGTTAATAATTACTGTGGTCTTGCCTGAACCCGGAGTCCCGAGTATCATAGCCGGTCCCTTAAACCAATTAACTGCTTCCATTTGTGCTTCGTTGAACATTTAATCTACCTTTTCTCAAAATAAAAAGAAAGATTCTACACTCGAAAAGAGCGCGAAATCTTTCTTTTTTAGTCATACTATGCGTTTACACCACAGCACTTCTTAAACTTTTTGCCGCTTCCACATGGACATGGATCATTACGTCCAACCTTAGGTGGCTTAACTACTGTATGAGAAGTTTTCTCTCTCTTGAAAAGCTCTTTTCTTGACTCTGCTGTGAGAATCTTATCCCACTGTGGAAGTGTGTAAAGCCACTCTGCATTACATCCAACCATGTTCATGTAAAGCTTTTCCGGATCAAAGCCAAGTCCAACATTAGTATCCTCGTCCATCTCCTCAATATTGTTTGGAATCACAAGACTCTCATCTATACCATCAAGGAAACCTACCATAGTCTCGATATCAGTACCGTACTTCTCAGCTAACTCCTTAACTGTTCCACGTACCATCTCAGTTGGATTCTCAAGAAGCTGCTCATAAATTCCCTTCTCAGTCTGAAAATACTTAAGCCAGAACTCTTTTCCCTCTGGTGTTCTGTCATCAAGGCTATATGCGTGATCACGCCATTCTTTTAATAATCCCATATTAAATCTCCTATCAAAAATGCTTAAAGAAATCCGCAAAAATGCGCTTTTAACAGTATAACAAATATACTTTATTAATTCAACACTTTTCTTATCGAATTGTTTCGATTTCTTAGAGATTCATAAATATCATTTTTATATACGAGGTGCGTAATCTCATAGATTCTTTTTCCGCTACTCTTTTCCCAATTAAAGACTACGCACCTTAATCCTCATCGCCTCCATATTTAATATTTCAACCAGTCCGCGCTTTCTGGTTGCTCGATACGACTAATATTAATCCTGTTTATAGAATACTCCCCCATTCTTTTCTGTCAAACCCTCACTATGCCCTTTTGCAACAATTTGTTGCTTTAAAATCTCGAGGCAACAGTATGATTGGGATTTGCACTTATCAATAAATTATTCATTTTTCCGTTAAACTATGCGTTTTTTCAAAACATAAGGTCCTCTGACACATATTGCCAAAGGACCTTTTTACAATTTTTATTAAGATTTCTAAAGATGTTATTAACAACTATCATTTGCAAATATGAGTATTCTGATTTTTAGCTAATATCTACTCATATCTAAGTGCATCGATAGGATTGAGCTTTGATGCCTTTATTGATGGAATAAGCCCAAATACAACTCCTATAACCATCGAGAATAATACTGAAACACATATAGCTGGTACAGATATCGCAACTGGTACTTCGGCTATCTTTCCGATAAGATATGCAAGACCAACGCCAACTCCGACTCCAAGTATTCCTCCCATGGAGGTTAAAACCGCTGCCTCTGTAAGAAACTGTCCAAGAACAATTCCTCTCCTTGCACCCAAAGCCTTTTTTAGTCCAATCTCTCTTGTTCTCTCTGTAACTGAAACAAGCATGATATTCATAACTCCAATACCACCAACAATAAGTGATATTCCGGCAATCCAGATGAGCTGCTTATTAGTAGAATTACTGAGTTCCTGAAGCTGTCTTGCCTTCTCTAATATATCATCACTCTTATACTTAATCTGAAGCTCTGTTTCCCCACTGACATCACCTGAATCACTGTTATTAGTATTATTGCCATTATTTGCAGTATTTGCAGTATTTGCAGAATTGGCAGAATTAATATAATTATTAAGCAAATCTGCCGTCTTCTTTCCTGCTTCTGACATAGAATCTGTGTCTACAGCCTTCACAATAACATCGTAGGGCAGGTCAAATCCAACAATTGCTGGCCATATTGCATCATTTACAATAATCTTTCCCATCGAATTTTGACCATAGTAGGTATACCAGTCACTCAGGTTTTCTACAGTTGGCGAAAATGCATTTTTTTCCTCGCATATGCCGATGACAGTATAAGGAGCGCCCTTAATCTCAATGGTTTTATTCACACCGCTTTCACCCTGAAACAGAGCTCTCTCTGCATCCCTGTCAAGGATTACCACCTTCCTAAACTCCTTTGCATCCTTTTCAACAAAGCCTCTTCCACTTACTATTTCATTATCATTTATCTCAAGGAATCCATCCTTCACTCCATATATAGTGACGCCATCTACACTGTTCGTTTTATATTTTACAGGATCATACATATTAAGCTTATGGTAATAGGTTGCAGCACTGACCTCTTTAATTGCAAGTATTTCATCCATTATACTATCATCAATTACTGGTATACCCTGCCTTGCAGCTACCACAGCTGAGACCTCCCAGTCCGACTGCATAAGCTTTACATTAACAAGGTTATTGCCCTGTCCAACAAGATTTGCCTTAATCTGGTCATTGGTTCCTTTTATCGTTGAGACAATAGCAATTATCGCTGCGATTCCAATAATAATTCCCAGCATTGTGAGAAAGGAACGAAGCTTATGTGAAAAAATACCCTGAAATGATAATCTTATATTTTCTATCATAATCCAAATCCTTTCTTCTAATACATTTCATCAACAGTTACGATTTTTGTTTTTCTTCCTTCAACCGCATCCTTTGAATACGGAAATGCAATATAATCATCAGCTGTAACGCCTCCAAGGATTTCAATCTCCGAGCCATAATAGATCTTTCCAGCCTTTATATATTGCTTTTTCAGGCTTCCATTATCATCCTTAAATACATAGAATTTGCCGTTTTCCTCTCTGACAAAGGCTCTTGACAAAATGAGTGAATCGCTTGTTCCATCGAAATTAATCTGCTCGAAGGATGCTTCGATCCAGGCTCCCTCCATCAAATCTTCACCATTTATCACATCGACAGTAACCGAATAATAGCTTGTCGAGTCATCACCATAAGTCTCTGCTGGTATGGTCGAAACCTTCGATATTATTCCCTTATACTGTCCACCCGTGTCATAGGACATCATATTCATAGGTTGTCCTATAATAAATTTACTATAGCTTGTTTCATCAACAGTTAGAATCATACTGTAAAACTTTTCACCCTTTACAGATATAATTTCTCCTCCTGCTGCAATATTTTCATCGGAAATATCCAGAGTCTCTATCTCTCCGTCAAGTCTGCTATACACTACACCGTCACTTAGAAGCTTGGCCTGCTTATCAATGTCTAACTGCTGCTGTTTAAGTTGAAACTTCATCTCGTCTATCTCAGCTTCCTTAGCCTTTATTGCCTCAGCCAGTTCCTCCTTCGTGTATTGAATTTCACCATTATCAGAAGGGTCATCACTTGCTGGAGGTTCAATATCCGCAGGCTTTGCTACTACTCCCTCCTCCTTTGGCGCATCTGTACTAGTTGCAGCCGGATTTTCTGTTGGTTCTTCTGTGACTGGCTCTGTCGGTTCTTCCGTCGGAATTTCCTCAACGGGCTTTGTATTCTTAAGCTTTTTCAACTCCTTTTCAGCTACTGCAATATTAGCCTTTGCGAGATTGTACTCAGCCTTCTTGGTGTTAAGCTTAAGATTCTCTGCAGTTTTATCGTACATTAGCAGCGGGTCGCCCCTTTTTACAGTTTGCCCCTGGGTTACATAAACCTCCTTTATGACAGTATCATTATCTGCGTAAAGCTTCTGGCAGTCATTTCCAATAAGATTTCCACTATATCTTCCATCGCTATACATACCGCCACTTATGGTCATTACGCTTACTACCTTAACCGGATTACTTTTTTCACTTTTATTCTTTACCAGATAAATAACACCAGCTGTAACTCCAACTATTAAAATAATCGTAAGAAGGACTATCATTATCTTTTTCTTCATAATACATCCTCCTTTATCTCTCCGTCTAAAATAGTTATTATCCTGTCTGCCTGCTCTGCTATCTCCCTTGCATGAGTTATCATAATTATTGTTACACCCTCATCATGGAGCCTTCTAAAAAGCTCCATTACCTGAATTCCAGATTTGGAATCGAGTGCACCAGTTGGTTCGTCTGCAAGAAGAATTGCAGGCTTATTGACAAGTGCTCTGGCAATTGCAACTCTCTGCTTTTGACCACCCGAAAGCTGAGTAGGTTTAAAGGTTACTCTTTCCGAAAGCCCAACCTTATCAAGTGCCTCGAGACAGAGCTCTTTTCTGTTTTTCTTTGGTACATTTGCATACTGCAGTGGAAGCTCTACATTTTGAAGTGCAGTCTGTCTTGGAAGCAGATTGAAATTCTGAAATACAAAGCCAATGCTTTCATTTCTGAGCTTGGATAGTGCTCTGTCATTTAGACTTGCAACCTTATTATCAAGAAGCGTGTACTCACCTGAGGTTGGAATATCCAGGCATCCAATAATATTCATAAGAGTCGACTTTCCAGAACCTGAAGGTCCCATAATAGCTACATACTCTCCCTCTTCAATTTCAAGATTAATATCCTTTAATACCGGCACCTCGAGCTTGTCCTGCATGTACGTCTTAAATATATGTTCTAACCTTAGCAGCATATCACTCACCTCCGTCAGACATTTCATCCATTAGTATTCCATTACTCTCACCTGTATCAATATCAAATTGATCAATTAACTCAGTTTCATTTCCCGGATT
>DCHE01000038.1:6419-19730 GCA_002314775.1 Lachnospiraceae bacterium UBA1760 | reverse complement strand
CGACTCAGTTGCATTTTCAGAATTAATATCATATTCATCAACCGCACAAGTAGTATCCTCTGGATTTACTATTATGTCATCCTGACCTTCATCAACTACAACCTCTGACATATCTGTAGTAGTCTTGTTGCCCTCTTCATAGTATTCTGCAGGATATGCTATGAAATCATCAAGAGTAAGACCACTCTTAATCTCATAGAGCATGCCTTCCTCATCATATTCTCCCTTCTCGATTCGCCTCTTCTCAAGTAAGCCCTTTTTATTTCTTGCCCAGACATACGAATTACCACCATCCTCAAGTATAAAATACTCTGGGAGCCAGATGCCCTCCTTTACACTAGACTGTCCTAAATCAGGCTCGATATAAACATGCTGTCCAAGTAAAAGGTTATCTGTCTCCTCTAAATCGACATAAAATGTATACTTCGATGCAGTTTCAGCTCCATACATATCATAGTTATTCTGATCTGTGGCACTATTTTCATTTTCTCTGCTTATTGATGTAATTGATCCTCTCCAAATAGCCTCATCATCCACTCTGGATCTTACTAACACCTGCATTCCTTCAGAGATTCTGCCTATCTCAAGCTCGTTCACAGTGCCCTTTATTCTGTAATTACCCATTGCCATTATTGTAATAAATGCATTGTCTCCGGATTCCTCACCTGAATAACCATAGTAATCCATACCCATATCACCATTATCATCTGACGACTGGTCATCCTGGTTATTAATCTTCTTCACAATACCATCCATAGGAGAAAGTACTACTGAGTTTTCAATAGACTTCTTCTGTCTCTCAATCTCCAATTCCTTTTTAGTGATATTATTCTGTGCCTCTGCCTTCTCAGCCTTAAGCACACTTATCTGAGCCTTTGATGCAAGCTTTTCCTCATATTCCTGAGTCTTCATCTGCTGAGTGATAGAATTAATCTGATCGTTATATCCAGATATTTCATTTTTTATTCCCTGCAAATCAAGCTCAAGCTGTCTCAGTGTCAAGTTCATATCATCAGTATCATACTCAAAAAGAGGATCATTTTCCTTAACCATATCACCCTCTTTTACGAATACAGTTTTCACCTTTTTTGATGAATCCTTGTTTACACCCTTAGTATCCTGAGATTCAACTATGCCCATAAACTTGTTCGAAAGACCAACATAATTACCAGTTATATCCTTCACCGACTCAACAAGTACTACATTCTTTCCCTTAGAACCACTTCTGGAATTAAGCTTTAGGAATACTATCACTCCTATCGCTATACATAGGAGCACGATAGCTAGTCCTATCCATACCTTTTTCTTCATACCTTGTACCTCTCTTATTCATTTTTATTGTTACTTTTATATACGAATATTCCCACAATTTTTATGATAATAATATCATATTTTTTCATTTTGTATTTTAAGATTTAATTAATATAAAAGGACAGACCAAAATTCGGTCTGCCCTTAAATTATTCTGGCAATTTATGCTTTACTTTTTTTCTTCCTCGTAATCAGCAGCAGCCTCATCAAGTGCATTATTGTCACCCTTAATTAATTTATACAGCCACGACATAATAAATAAAAGAATTGGCACAATAAGTGTCAGATATAAAAGCGGGAGGAAAAATGCGCTATCTGTAAATGCAGCAATTATCATAAGCACAAATAACAGCGTAATTATTATTACCGCCAAAAGTGCCATCACTCTTTTAAACTTCATCTGCTTAATCCTCGCTCTTTCCTTTTATTTTCTTAAAATGCTCTATTACCTGTTTCTCATAACCATTCTCAGTTGGCTCGTAGAATACTGTACCAACAAGCTCATCTGGCAGGTACTGCTGCTCAACATAATTATTAGGATACAAATGAGCATACTTGTAACCAATATGTCCAAGCTCCTTTGAGCCTGCATAGTGCGCATCCTTAAGATGTGGTGGTACTGATGCATTACCCACTGTTTTTACAGAGTCGAGAGCCGCAAATATTGCATTGGTAACTGCATTGCTCTTTGGTGCAGTCGCCACATAAACCGCTGCCTCCGCAAGTATAAGGTTGGCCTCTGGAAGTCCAACTCTTTCAACCGCAAGTGCACAGCTCGCTGCAACATTAATTGCATTAGGATCCGCAATTCCAACATCCTCTGCTGCACATATCATAATTCTTCTTGCAATAAAGGTTACACTCTCACCTGCATAAAGCATTTTGGCAAGATAGTAAACTGCTGCGTCAGGGTCCGAGCCTCTCATGGACTTGATAAATGCAGAAATAATATCGTAATGATTATCCCCGCTCTTATCATACCTGATATTCCTTCTCTGAATACACTCCTCCATGACTGGAATTGTGAGCATAATCTTACCGGTTGAACCATCTCTTTCAGTTGAAAGAATTCCAAGCTCAATTGCATTTAACGCATGTCTTGCATCGCCCTCAGCCATATCTGCAAGAAACTCTACTGCCTCATCAGTAATCTCAGCGTTGTAGCTTCCCATGCCCTTTTCCTTGTCATAAACTGCTTTTCTGATAAGCACCTCAATATTTTCCTTCGAAAGGGGCTTAAGCTGAAAAATAGTCGACCTCGAAACCAGAGCACTGTTAACCTCAAAGTATGGATTCTCAGTGGTTGCTCCAATCAGAATAATCGTACCATCCTCAACAAAAGGAAGAAGATAATCCTGCTGTGCCTTGTTGAATCTGTGAATCTCATCAACAAAGAGTATGGTTTTCTTACCATACATACCAAGATTATCTTTCGCCTCATTTATCACCTGCTCCATATCCTTCTTTCCAGAAGTAGTAGCATTCAGTTCTTTGAAGTTTGCGCTGGTAGTACTTGCTATTACCATCGCCAAACTTGTTTTTCCTGTTCCAGGAGGGCCATAAAAGATAACCGAGCTTAGCCTGTCTGCCTTTATCGCTCTATATAAAAGCTTATCCTTACCAAGAATATGCTCCTGACCAACTACATCATCGATTGTCCTTGGTCTGAGTCTCTTTGCAAGCGGCGACTCCGTCTCCTTTTTTTGTTCCCTCATAAAATCAAATAAATCCAATGTAAAAACCTCTAATTATTTGTCGAGTACTCCAAGCTTTCTGATTATTGCATCAAACTTCATTATATCGATTGGCTTGCAGATATAGTCATCATAATCATCGCTTGCATAATCTGCATCAAAGCCCTCATCAAGTGCACTAATCATAACAATCTTACATCTCTTCGCTCTCGAGATTCCAAGCTTTCTCTCCGCATCTCTAATCGACGCAAGAGCCTTATATCCATCAATCTTAGGCATCATAATGTCAAGACATACCAAATCAAATTTACTGCCAGATGAAACCTCCTTAACAAATGCGTCAACTGCCTCGATTCCATCTCTGGTAAGAACTACCTCACCATACTTTGCAAGAAGCTTTGATAAAAACTTTCCACTTGCCATATCGTCTTCTGCTATTAATACCTTCATATTGATCCCTCCAAATATAAAATAACCTATCGTTTAGAAATACAAGCAAGCCACTTGCTCATATATCTTCTGAATTCTTCTTTAAATGTATCCTTGTGATAATTAATTCTCCTGTCAAGAGTGAGAACCATAACCATACCAGTAAGCTGGTTAGTCAAATCATCCGCCCCCATGTCACAGGTAATCTCACCTTCAGAAATTGCCCCTTCAAACAGACTTCTTACAAAATTCCGCCTATCCTGAATGCAGTCTGCAATCTTGTCTCTCGTATAGCTGTTATGTAAAAGCTCCTCATACTGGAGCATAAGAGTAGATAATGCATAATAATTATCATAATATGTTGCATACGCCTCAATATACTTATCTACCTTATCAAGGTATGTAATACTTTTACTACTCACAGTCTTTTGGATACTTTTGTCAAACTTGGCATAATAATCCACTACATCAACAAGAACCTCATTAATATCTCCGTAAAACTTGTAGAGCAATGCCTCGGTCATATTGCCCTTCATCGCAAGGTTCTTCGATGTAAGCTTTGACATACCGGATTCACTGATAATGTCTATCGCAGTAGCAATAATTTTATCTTTAATTGAAATAAACTCCCCAGCCAACACTATTCCTCCAATATATAAAACACTATCTAGTCCCACTAACTAATTGTAAAAGAATTTATAAGATTTGTCAAATATAATACCTGATTTTTAAACATTTTTAACAAAGCAAATGGGCCAGTCGTCAGCTGGCCCACCTATTATATTAATTTGATTTATTAGGATGCTATCTCTACTCTTCCCTTACTAGTGTCATAATAATAAAGTGTATCTGACAGAATTTCTGACTTTGGAACAACCTCATCATTCACCTGCTTTATCATCTCCCTGATATATTCGCACTCCGTCACCTCTCCCTTAGGTATTATTATCAGCTCATGCTGACTGGACGGAATGATATAGTAATCATCCTTTACAAATTCTGCAACACTTAGCATATAATCTGCATCGATTAATACTGATGCTCCAAAATAATAGTCATCATTTGAAATAATAAACATTGGAAGCTCTTCCTTGTACAGATGGATTGGATAATCCTGCTCAATACCACTAAGCTTTTCAAAGATATTTTCAAGCTTAGGCGGAAACATCTTTGTGTAATTTGACATTGCAACTAAAAGCATATCCTCGAAGGACATATCGAAGGTTTGAAATAATGCATTGTTCACGAGAGCCGAGCCGAATCTTCCATTAATCTTCCATACCATCCTAATCACTATTGCAAGATCAAGAAATTCCTTATGCGGGGTATTCTCCAGCATATTATAGTTATCAGCAGTATTCACAATGACTGGAATTAGCGTTTCCTCATTTAAATCATCCAGGTCAATACTATGTGAGGCAGTCCTTGCCTCCTCGACAGCATATCTTATATTCTCTGCTATAATACTAACCACTCTGCTAATATAGCTCTCTTCATATGGATAGGTAAATATCCCATCATCATCCAATACTGTTTCATCAAGCAGATGTCCTGTGTATACGCACGGAGCTAAATTCACACCCTCAACTATAACATTGATACCATCGAGATATACTCCATTGGTTTTTTCTCTCTCAACATATTCTAGCTCTATGATTCCAAGATCACCAACCTCATCCCACAGTCTGTCTATTATTAACTCGTATATTTCGTATTTTGTCATATTGTCTCCTTTTTCATCATATTTATGTTACTATGAAAAAAGAGTATTGCGGAAAAAAGAAGGCAGAGCTTTTGTTTCTGCCTTCTCTTATTTTACCATCTATTAACTTTACGAGTCAAATACTATAATGCTTCAATTTGTTGCCTAAGGCAGTTAACAAGCGCCTTCATCTCCTCGTCAGTACCAATACTGATTCTGAGGAAGTTGTCAATTCTTGGCGAACTAAAGTGACGCACATATATTTTATTTGCCTTTAAATACTCAAATATTTCATTTCCACTGAGTTTTTCGTGCTCAGCAAATACAAAGTTCGATGAGGATGGAAGCACTCTGAAGCCAAGCTTTTTGGCCTCCTCAGTAAACCACTCTCTTGTGTTAATTACTTTTTGAACTGTCTCCTTAAAGTAAGCATCATCCTTTACCGACTCAGTTCCCAGTATGATAGAGAGTGAGTTGAGAGTATAAGAGTTAAATGAATACTTTACATCATTTAAGTACTTTATCAGCACTGGATTTGCCATAGCATAGCCTATTCTAAGTCCTGCCATCGAGCGTGATTTTGAAAATGTTCTTGTTATTACAAGGTTATCGTACTTATCAATAAGCGGAAGAACTGTCTCTCCGCCAAAATCGATATATGCTTCGTCAATAATTACAATTACATCCGGATTGGCCTTTACAATTTCCTCGATAAAGTCTACACTCTCAAGAATTCCTGTTGGTGCATTTGGATTAGGGAATATTATTCCACCGCACTCTCTTCCGATGTAATCTTCTTTTACTATTCTGAAGTCAGAATTAAGTGGTACTCTCTCATAAGGAATATGAAGCATATCTGCCCAAACATCATAAAATGAATATGTTATGTCAGGAAACAGAATTGGCTTATCGCTGTTGAAATATGTCATAAATGCCATAGCAATTACATCATCCGAGCCAACTCCCACAAATACCTTGTCACTTGTCAGTCCATGATACTCAGCAATAGCGTCCACTAGAAGTTCAATCTTTGGATCTGGATACTTCCTGAGATTATCCATATCATACTTTATCTCCTCCACCCTCTTTGATGGTCCGTATGGATTCTCATTTGTGTTAAGCTTGATAATACCATCAACCTTTGGCTGTTCTCCTGGCACATATGGTGTTACCTTTCTAATGTTTTTTTCCCATGCTTTCATATCATCACTCCTTTACTAGTGCTAAAATATGCTTCAGAAAATTTTATATTTCGCAGGTCATACCCTCCCTTCGGTCGGGCACGACAGGTCGGAATAAGCTTCGCTTATTCCTCACTCATATTTGCTAACTTGGCGGCCTGGTCGGCGGCTGTTAAGGCATCGATGATGCCCTGAATATCACCGTTCATAATTTCATTTAAATTATATAATGTGAGCTTGATTCTATGGTCTGTAACACGGCTCTGTGGGAAGTTGTAGGTTCTAATCTTCTCAGATCTGTCTCCAGTACCAATCTGGCTTCTTCTTGCCTCTGCCTCTGCGTCATGAGCCTTCTGGAGCTCGATATCATAGAGCTTTGTACGAAGAAGTGCAAAAGCCTTCTCCTTATTCTGAAGCTGCGACTTCTCAGTCTGGCTGTAAATAACAATACCTGTAGGATAATGTGTAAGACGTACAGCTGAATCAGTTGTATTGACACACTGACCACCATTTCCTGAAGCACGCATTACATCAATTCTGATATCCTTCTCATCAATCTGGATGTCTACTTCTTCTGCCTCTGGCATTACTGCAACTGTAGCTGTCGATGTATGGATTCTTCCTCCCGACTCTGTCTCAGGTACTCTCTGTACACGATGTACTCCCGACTCATACTTAAGCTTTGAGTATGCGCCCTTTCCTCTAACCATGAAGATTGCTTCCTTGAATCCACCGATTCCATTTTCACTGCAATCGATAAGCTCTGTCTTCCAACGGAACTTATCAGCATATTTCTGGAACATTCTGTAAAGCTCATACGCGAAAAGCGCTGCCTCATCTCCACCAGCACCTGCTCTGATTTCTACTACTACATCCTTGTCATCATTAGGGTCCTTAGGAAGGAGGAGAATCTTAAGCTCCTGCTCGTACTCTTCAACTCGCTTCTTTGCATCAGCCAATTCTTCCTTGGCCATCTCCTTTATCTCTTCATCAGACTCTTCCTCAATCATCATGATGCTGTCTTCTATATCCTGCTTTGCCTGCTTATACTCGTTATACTTGTTAACGATAGGTGAAAGCTCATTTTGCTCCTTCATAAGTCTTGTAAATCTCTGATTGTCAGTAACAACATCAGGGTCTGCAAGCATCTGCTCAAGTTCTTCAAGTCTGGCAACTAAATCCTCTAATTTGTCAAACATTATTCATTCCTCCAATTTAAAATAAAAACCGTCTTTCGACAATATACAAAATCTATTATGGAAATGTCAATACATTGTAGGTATAATCCACTTTTTTATCCAACAAAATGCACTGAACCTCTTATACATCAAAAAAACTATAATATCTCGATATTATTTCTATATTATCTTGCAACAAGCTACAAGCCGTCCAGCCTTCCCATCACAACTCTGTCGAGGCCAGCATAATCCTTCTTAACCACAATGTCGCAGAATCCATTTGAAGCCATTATGCCACTCACTGCCTTAGCCTGACTGCAGCCAATTTCATATATTAGATATCCTGCATTTTTAAGCCTCGTCTTTGCTTTTTCAGTAATTTCCCTGTAAAAGAAAAGTCCATCCTCTTTTCCGTAAAGAGCAAGGTGGGGCTCAAAATCCCTGACCTCTGGCATGAGGCTTTTCATCTCCTCACCATCGATATATGGTGGATTAGAAACTATGATATCAAAATCCTTATCAGTAATTTCACTAAATAAATCCGATTTTATAAGCTTTGCCTCAGACTTAAGACTTTGGATATTCTTTTTCGAAACACTGAGTGCAGCGTCGGAAATGTCTGCCAGAGTTGCATCAAGCTTAATACCCTTTTCACTTGACAGCTTATCAAGACTAATCCCGATGCATCCGCTTCCCGTACACATATCAAGTAGCTTTACACTGTCAGAATCTGCACTGCAGTGCTTTATTATTTCAAGTGCATTTTCACACAAAATCTCAGTATCCTGTCTTGGAATTAAAACTCCTTCTGAAACATAAAAATCAAAGCCCATAAAGCCTGCTTTTCCGAGTATGTACTGTAGTGGGTAATGTGTACCCCTCTTCTCAATCAACATTTTATAGCTGTCTAAGGCTTCCTTTTCGCAAATGTCCTGCTTCGCCATAAAATAGCCATTCATATCTAAATCAAGAATGAAAAGCATCAGTGCTCTTGCATCGTAGGAAGCATTTTCAATATTAAGTTTTTCCAGGTACTCTGTACCCCAGTTTACTGCCTCAAATATTTTCATATAAAATGCATCCTTCTCGCAGATTTATCATTTTGTGAACGAGTTATTATTCACGCAGTCAATATACTCATGCCAGTCAATTACTCCCTCAACTGACTTAATTGCAACCTCAACCATATCCTCCTCAGGCTCCTTTGTTGTGAGGGCCTGAACCCATTTGCCAGGCACGCTTAAAATGCTTGCAAGGGCGGAGTTGCTTCTTCCTGCAAAGCGAATCACCTCATATGAAAGCCCTGCAATAACAGGAACAAGTAATACTCTTGATAAAAGCCTGAGCCACATTGTATCTGTTCTGACAAACATAAACATAAGAATACTAATAATCATCACTATAACAAGAAAGCTCGAGCCACATCTTTTGTGGTATCTGGTATGCTTCATGACATTTGCAACAGTAAGCTCCTCACCAGCCTCCAGACAATTAATAGTTTTATGCTCAGCTCCATGATACATAAATGTCCTTTTTATATCATTCATCTGGGAAATGAGAACTACATAAAGAATAAATATTGTTATTCTGATGATACCCTCAACAAGATTGATAAGTATCTGATTATCTGTAACCTTCTCCAGCAGTCCCGCAAGAAATGCAGGAAGCAGCATGAAAAGTCCAATCGCGATAACAAGTGAAAAGAGAAGTGTTCCAATAAGATATGCATTGTCCTTGGCCGACTTTTCCTTTGTATCATTTGCTTTGGTCTTTGTTCCATCAACGTCAGCCTTTGTATCTTCTTCATCCTCAAAATACTCAGCTGAATCCATAAGAGTCTTCATTCCAATGTAAAGGGATTCAATAAAATTAACTACTCCTCGAATAATTGGCACTCTAAAAAGAGGACTTCTATCGCCCATATTCCTATAAGGTACAACCTTAACCTCTATCTCTTTATCAGGCTTTCTCACCGAAAGTGCATAGCTTTCCGGTCCCTTCATCATTACGCCCTCAAGGACTGCCTGACCACCAATACTAACCTTTTTCAAATTAAATACCTCACAAATAAAAATAGGTTGAGAATATTCATCCTCAACCTATAATCGTCATTATTTATTAAGCCTGTACGCCGTACTTCTTGTTGAACTTATCAATACGTCCACGAGCCTTAGCAGCCTTCTGCTGACCTGTGTAGAATGAATGACACTTTGAACAAATTTCTACGTGGATATCTTCCTTTGTAGAACCTGTAACGAACTCGTTACCACAGTTGCAAACTACCTTTGCCTGATAATAATCTGGATGTATTCCTGCTTTCATCTTTTCTCTCCTTTAATATATACGTATATGAGACACCTAGATATCAATAAAACTGTATCATTCTTGATCTCATACCAGCAACATTAGGATTTTAACATAGCAACATTTACATTGCAAGTATTATTTTTATTTTTTTATGCTACTGATTTGGTCTTCTCTGAAATGACTTTCTGGCATACTCAAGGAATTCCTTATTATTCTTTGTTCTGGAAATAAGCTTAATAATATCCTCGGTCATCTCGTCAGTCTTAAGCCCTCTAAGCTGAGCCCTCAGCATATCTAAAACCTCCTGCTCATCCTTATCAAGTAAAAGGTCATCCTTTCTTGTACCTGATTTTGCAAGATCAATAGCTGGGAATATTCTCTTTTCAGAGAGATTTCTGTTTAATACGAGCTCCATATTGCCAGTTCCCTTGAATTCCTCAAACACAACATCGTCCATTCTGCTTCCAGTCTCAACAAGAGCTGTTGCTAGTATTGTCAGGCTTCCGCCCTCTCTCATATTTCTTGCTGCACCGAAGAATTTCTTAGGCATATGAAGTGCTGTAGGATCAAGTCCTCCTGAGAGTGTACGTCCACTTCCCTGAACTGTCAGGTTGTAGGCTCTCGAGAGTCGTGTAATACTGTCAATTAAAATTACTACATCCTTCTTGCTCTCAACAAGTCTCTTAGCTCTCTCAATTACCATCTCAGACACACGCTTATGATGCTCTGGAAGCTCATCGAAGGTTGAATAGATAACCTCGACATTTTTTCCTTCGATTGATTCCTTTATGTCAGTTACCTCCTCAGGACGCTCGTCGATAAGAAGAACCAAAAGATTCATCTCCGGGTACGCAACGCTTATTCTTTTTGCAATCTGCTTAAGCAGAGTTGTCTTTCCTGCCTTTGGAGGCGATACAATCATTCCTCTTTGTCCCTTGCCAATAGGTGAGAATAAATCAACTATTCTAAGTGACTTAGGAGCATTGTCATAATCAAGTCTGATTCTCTCATCTGGAAATATTGGTGTGAGTGACTCAAACTGTTTTCTCCTTGCAACCTGTGATGGAAGGAAACCGTTTACTGACTCGATATAGAGAAGTGCGCTAAATTTTTCATTTTGCTGCTTTGTTCTTATTGGTCCCTTTACTATATCACCTGTTCTAAGTCCAAACCTTCTGATCTGAGAAGGAGATATATAAATGTCTCTGTCACCAGGCATGTAGTTATCCGATCTCAAAAATCCAAATCCATCTGGAATAACCTCAAGGATTCCATTTGCATTCTTGCCACTGTTTAGTACAGGATTATAATCCTGGCCATCAAAGCTTGGCTGAGTTTTCTTCTCTGCCTCAGGCTTTTCCTGGGCGTTACTGCTTACTGATGCTTCCTCATAAGCTGGTGTCTCTGACTTATCTCTAAAGTCTTCCTCAGTTCTTTCTCTTTTTACATATTCCGTCCTTGGTCTTTCCTCGGTTCTGACAGTTCTAGGCTGCTCTGCCTGAGTTCTATTTTTCTCCTCATTTTTCACCTCAGGTTTACTCTTACTCTGCATCATAAGATCAATCTTCTCGAGCAGCTCCTGCAAATCCTTCTTCTTCATATCTGCAGCATCCTTAATTCCTTTTTCTGAAGCAAGCTTTCTGAGCTCACTGACTGGAATCTTCTTATAATCCATACTTCCATTCCTTTCCAATATAATAACCGCCTAATTATTGCGTTCTTATCAGTATTATATATAGCTATTTACCAACTCAGTATTGATATATACAGCTATTATGTTTTATCTGGGATTTTTCTTTTGTCTTATAGAAAATTAATAGATCTAAACAATGAATAAGCTTTAATCAGCTTATCTCTTATATACCACAATATAGTGTTTTTCGCAATTCTTTTATTTTTATTGCATTTTTCAACATAATACGTTATTCTAAAATTCAGCGTTATTAGATTAACTATCAGTTATTATTTCTGTGTTTACACGAAACTGACTGATTTTTAGAGGTTATTTAATGTTTTTATAATAAGGGTAATTTATAAAAGGGTTTAGTTAAGGTATTTTTTGAGGTTTAATTGAGGTTTAATTGAGGTTTAATTGAGGTTTAATTATGGAAGGTTTATTTTTATATAAGCTGATTATCCTATATATGCTTGACAGAATTGATTACACTCTCACAAACTCTCAGCTCAGTGATTTTATTCTTGATAAAGGTTATACCAATCTTTTCAACATTCACGAATCAATAAGTGAGCTGATTGATAGCGGCTTTATTCAGAGAAGCAGCATAAGAGATACTGTACATTATCAGATTACTGACCAGGGCGAGGAGGCTCTCTCATATTTTGAGAACAGACTTCCAAACTCAATCAAGCAGGATATCATGGAGTATTTTGATGCTCAGAAGATTAAGATGAAAAATGAGTCAGAGATATACGCTGACTACTATTTCAACGAACACAACGAATACACGGTTGAGTGTGTAATTAAAGAAAGGAAGGAAACCTTAGTTGACATCAAGCTGAGTGTGCCAACCAAGAGTCAGGCTATCATGATATGTGATAACTGGCGTGAGCGAAGCGGAAATGTTTACTCCTTCCTAATAAATGAGCTATGGAACCAAAACAATTAATGCCTGGTTCCATAGCTCATTTTATTTGATGATTATTCTTATTATATATTCTTATCTTATGATTATTCTTATATTGATTATTCTTCTGAATTTGCTGCATCTTCAGAAATCACCGCTTCCTCAGCCTCAGAAAAATCCGTCATCTTATTTACACGGCTCTCAATAAGGTTTAATATCTCATCCCTTCCCTGCTTTGTCTCTGCAGAAAATGGTATTATCACTGTATCCTTTGATGCGTTAAGTCCCTGTCTGATAATCTTTATATTCTTATCCTTCTGACTTCTCTTTATCTTATCAAGCTTTGTTGCAATAATAACAGGATGGTAGCCCTTATCAAGTATCCACTCGTACATAAGTCTGTCATTTGCTGATGGCTCATGCCTTATATCAACCAGAAGAAAAACTAAGATGAGCTTCTCTGAAGATTTGAGATATCTTTCAATCATCCTGCCCCATTTTTCTTTGATTTCCTGGGAAACCTTGGCATATCCATAGCCTGGCAGGTCAACAAAATACATTCTGTCGTCATCGTTATAACGGACATTGTAAAAATTGATAGTCTGTGTTTTGCCCGGCTGAGATGAGGTTCTTGCTAATGCCTTTCTATTCAAAAGTCCATTTATAAGCGATGACTTACCAACGTTAGATTTTCCCGCAAAGGCAACCTCATAATTTTCATTCTGAGGTAGTGTACTAGTTATGCCACATACTGTTTCAAGCTCTGCATTTTTTATTATCATTACTCAATTTCCTCGTAAATTTATAGTGCCCCTTCTTTTCAGTCGGTGGCAGGTCGTCGGAATCATGTATAATTATGACTTGCGTCATAATGGTTCCTCATAATGGTTTCTCATCAAAATATGTAAGTCGCATCCAACTCCC
>DCHE01000038.1:0-6349 GCA_002314775.1 Lachnospiraceae bacterium UBA1760 | reverse complement strand
ACTTCGTCATGATGGTTCCTCCTAAATATGTAAGAATTGTCCGGACAATGCTATTGCCCGGACAATCATTAGATTTTATGCTATATCATCGCCATTTTTCTTAGCATGCTTCTTTGAAGTCTGCTTTGGTTCTGCAGAACGAAGCAATGTAGGCTCTTCCTCTCCCTTGATTACTCCCTCTGTAATGACGCACTTTTCTGCACAATCATCAGATGGCACTTCAAACATCATATCAAGAGTAGCCTTCTCAATAATTGCACGAAGGCCTCTGGCTCCTGTTTTTCTCTCCATTGCAAGCTTTGCAATTTCCTTAAGTGCTTCTTCTGTAAACTCCAGCTCAACATTGTCAAGCTCAAACAATTTCTTGTACTGCTTGATAATAGAATTCTTTGGCTTTGTAAGGATGCTTACAAGCGCTTCCTCATCAAGCTCATCAAGAGTAACAGCAACTGGAAGTCTACCAACCAGCTCTGGAATAATACCGTACTTGATGAAATCCTGTGGTCCAATGTTTTTGAAAAGCGCATTAAAGGTTTTCTTATCCTCGCCAAGCTCAGCATTAAAGCCCATGCTCTTCTGCCCAATTCTCGACTCAATAACCTTATCCATTCCATCAAATGCACCACCACAGATGAAAAGAATATTTGTAGTATCAATCTGAATAAACTCCTGATGTGGATGCTTTCTTCCGCCCTGAGGTGGAACTGAAGCTACTGTGCCTTCAATAATCTTAAGGAGTGCCTGCTGAACACCCTCACCACTAACATCTCTTGTTATTGAAACATTTTCAGATTTCTTAGTGATTTTATCGATCTCATCAATATATACAATTCCCTTTTCAGCTCTCTCAATATCATAATCTGCTGCCTGAATAAGCTTAAGGAGGATATTTTCAACATCCTCTCCAACATAACCAGCCTCAGTAAGTGCTGTAGCATCAGCTATAGCAAATGGCACATTAAGAAGCTTAGCAAGTGTCTGTGCCAGATATGTCTTACCTGAACCTGTTGGACCAGCAAGAATAATATTACTCTTCTGAAGCTCAACATCAAAATCCTTGTCAGATAATACTCTCTTATAATGGTTATAAACTGCAACTGAAAGAACCTTCTTAGCCTCCTCCTGGCCGATTACATAATCATCAAGAAATTTCTTGATTTCCTTTGGTTTGAGAAGGTTGATGTTACCTGTATTTGACTCTTCTGAAAGTTCGTCCTCAAGAATCTCTGAGCATATCTCGATACACTCATCACAAATATATACACTAGGTCCAGCAATAAGCTTTCTTACCTGATCCTGAGTTTTATTACAAAATGAACATCGAAGCTGCTTTCTGTCGTCTATACGATTAGCCATCTATGTTACCTCAAAATAATATCTTTCTAACTTAAGTAATCTGCAGTTCTCACTGCAGATTACCTGAATAATTACTTACGATTTGTTACTACGTGGTCGATAAGGCCATACTCAAGTGCCTGCTCAGCAGTCTTCCAATTATCTCTCTCTGTATCTCTCTCGATTTCCTCAAGAGGTCTTCCAGTTCTCTCGCTGAGAATCTTATTAAGCTTTTCTCTTGTTCTCAAGATATGGTCAGCTGTTATCTTGATATCAGTTGCCTGACCCTGTGCACCACCAAGTGGCTGATGAATCATGATTTCAGCATTTGGAAGGGCATATCTCTTACCCTTAGCACCACCTGCAAGAAGGAAAGCTCCCATACTTGCTGCCATACCAACACAGATTGTTGATACGTCACACTTGATATAATTCATTGTGTCATAGATACCCATACCAGCTGTTACAGAACCACCTGGGCTGTTGATATAAAGGCTGATATCCTTTGTAGGATCCTCTGACTCAAGGAAAAGAAGCTGTGCTATTACAAGACTAGCTGTAACATCATTTACCTCATCTCCAAGAAAAATAATACGTTCCTTTAAAAGTCTCGAATAAATATCATAGGCTCTCTCGCCTCTTGAATTCGACTCAATGACTGTAGGCACTAATGCCATTATTATACCTCCTTACATTCGTTAACGAGGATTTCAACTGCCTTTCTCATGCAAACGTCCATCTTGATTGCCTCAATTTCCTTCTCGCCAACTAACTCCTTAAACTTATCTATCTCCATCTGATACTGATCAGCGATCTTCTTAACCTCAACATCTACTTCCTCATCTGAAGCAGTTACGTTCTCAGCCTTAGCAATAGCCTCAACTACAAGGCTAGCCTTGATTCTTCTCTCAGCCTCTGGCTTAACAGACTCCATCATAGCCTCTCTTGTCTGACCTGTAAGCTTGAAGTACTGATCAATGTTAAGACCCTGATACTGAAGCTTCTGAGCGAAATCATCAACCATCTTCTCCTGGTTATACTCAACCATAGCCTCTGGAAGAACGATTGTAGAGTTCTCGATAACCTTAGCGATTGCCTTAGACTCCTTCTCCTTCTTAACCTCATCCTGCTTCTTAACCTCAAGTGTCTTCTTAACATCTTCCTTATACTCAGCAAATGTCTCGAATGAAGAAACCTCTGATGCGAACTCGTCATCTAACTCTGGAAGCTCAACTTCCTTGATTCCAAGAACCTCAACCTTGAATAATGCTGGCTTACCTGCAAGCTCATCAGCCTGGTACTCCTCTGGGAATGTAACGTTAACCTCAACGTTATCTCCAACAGATGTTCCTACTAACTGATCCTCAAATGTATCGATGAATGAGTGTGAACCAAGTGTAAGTGGATAGTTCTCTCCCTTACCACCCTCAAATGCTACTCCGTCAACAAAGCCCTCGAAGTTAATTGTAACTTCGTCACCAAGCTTAGCTGGCTTGTCTGTAACTGGGTTCATTCTCTTGTTCTGCTCCTGAGCCTTCTTGATTTCTGCCTCAATATCCTCCTCAGTTACTGTAGCATCAACCTTCTCGATCTCAATTCCCTTGTACTCGCCAAGTGTAATCTCTGGCTTAAGTGCAACCTTTGCTGTATAGATAAAATCCTTACCCTTCTCGATCTGCTCTACATCGATCTCTGGCTTTGAAACGATTTCTTCCTCTGTGTTCTCAAGAGCCTCTGGATAAGTCTCGTTGATAAGCTCATTTGCAGCATCTTCATAGAAAACAGCAGCGCCATACATCTTCTCGATCATTGTCTGTGGTACTTTACCCTTTCTGAATCCAGGGATGTTGAACTTACCCTTCTGCTTGTTGTATGCAGCCTTGATTGCAGCATCAAACTTCTCAGCCTCAACTGTAATTGTAAGTTTAGCCATGCTTCCTTCTAATTTCTCTAAAGATACGTTCATTTTATATAATTCCTCCTTGAATAATGCTTTTCGCTACTAATATTATGTCCGTATCCCTTGAAATATAGGTAAATCTAGTATCAGAATACAGACTTAATTATTTTATCCATTAATATTTGGATTGTCAAGTAAATCTGTATATTTTTATTATAACCTCATTTTCATTAATTCCAATAAACCTGTGGTTAAATAGATAAAATCATAAACATTAAATTTACTAACTTAATAATCAAAAGATTTTCGTTCTTTTCCGCTATAATAAATGTTCCATCATCTTTCTCAAGAACATAACATCATTAGATCCTACATCGAATCAACCGTTCATCTAATATTTCATTGAAAAATCATGCAGTTTATGACATATTAAATATAGAAAGAGTTCCCACTCCAAAGTGGATGCTCTCGAAAAGGTTTATTTGGTCATTAGACCACGCCTCTTCTGTTTGCAGACAGGAGAGGCAATTTTATTTCTTCATTCATATATTATTATCAACTCTTTTCCGAACATGAATTCTTTTAATTCTTCGTTCGTATTAAATCATATTATTGGGTAACAGATATGCATTTGATTCACTCTTGATATACCAATATTGTTACTTTATTCTAAATAATACCCAATATGGGTATATTATCAAATTTTAATTAGAACAAAAAGCACTATTGCAAGCATATAGAATTCTTACAATAGTGCCTTAAATCTCATATATTTATCAATATCAATTTAATCATGATATATAAGTCTGTCCTCGGTTATATTTAATAGAACCTCGTAATACTTACCTGCCACATATTTTGCCATTGGAAGATTCATATCAAGATAGTTTCCACAGTCTCTTGCAGCCTGACCAGGAACCTCGCCCTCAAAGTCCTTCATAAACTTATACATCTCAGTAACAAGTGATACAACATCCTTAGACTCATAATCACCTGCAAGCAACAAATAAAAACCTGTTCTGCAGCCCATAGGTCCAAAGTAAATAACCTTCTCCTTCCAATCTGGATGATTTCTTAAAAATGTTGCACCAAGATGCTCCATAGTATGAACCTCTGCAGTGTTCAGAACTGGTTCATAATTTGGTCTTGTCATTCTAAGATCAAAGGTTGTAATTATACTACCATTTACATTGTCTTTTCTTGAAACATAAACACCTGGAAGTAAATTCAGATGATTAACTGTAAAGCTTGCTATTTTTTCCATTTTACACCTCACGTATTATCAATATTCGCAATCCGCTTACGCTACTTGCTCATATAAAGTCGGTGCTTCGCACCTTACGAGGTACGGGGCTTATACCCCGCACCTCGTAGAAGCAAGCCCCACCGCCTAAAGGCAGTGGGTTTTCTTATTACTTTATAAATCAGCAACTTATTGCATTATATTGCAGGTTATCTGCATTATATCAGCAATATGTATACATTTTTCTATATCTTATTAATCAGTTTCTCAGCATTGTTAATCTTTGCAATCAATCTATTATATATCTCTGTATCGCTAATATCCTTTGAGATATCAGTTACATAAAAATCATTAAGGATAAACATCGTAATATCCTTAACCGCATCTCCTCTGCCATTTTTCTTAAGTTCTATTATCCTATCTCCTGCCATTCTTACAAGCCTGTGCCACGCGCCAATAAATTCCTGATTTTCTGATATATTATCAATTCCAATCCATTTTTTAACCTTTATCTTTGAAAGATCCTTCTTTGCACATTCGTCTTTTTGAATAATATATCCGATACCCTCCTCGGTATATATTCTTCCTAGTGGAAACAGCCTGCATATATCAGGTCTTACATTGTGAATACTGCACCTGCCATCCTCTAGAAACGAACATCCACTTCCTTCAATAAGCTTAAGATTTGGAAGTATTAAGCCATCAACTATGTTCATTTCTATTTTGTTATCGCCAAGAAGCTTTTCAAAGCTTTTCCCTGTAGCTTTCTTTATCATATGAACATCAAACGGAGTAAGCTTTATCGTATCGCCCACAGACTGACAGCACTTAAAGCAGCCGTTACAGCCATTTGTATCCGCCTTAACCATGTCGTTAAGACCATATATTCTTCCATCTGATATTTCTTCTAGCTTTACATCTCTTAACATTTTTTCTCTTTCCTAAGCAAGCCGATACCACTAGGCCCGGCTCCATACTATACTCATAAACGGTTGCTTTATAAATTATACGAAATGCTTTTATAATTATCAAGGTAATCTTTCTCTACTTACCACGATTCGAGGAATCAACTGGGGATTCGCTGTCTTCGCCACAGTCTTCTTTCTCAGCTGACAGCGATTCGTCAATGCAACCGGTTCTCCGCTGTCTTCGCCACAGTCTTCTTACTCAGCTGACAGCGATTCAACAAAAAAACGGTTCTCCGCTGTCCCCAACCCGGTCTTCTTACTCAGCTGACAGCGATTCAAAGAAGCAACTGGGGGTTCGCTGTCCCCGCCACAGTCTTCTCCCTCAGCCGACAGCGATTCGAAGAAGCAACCGGTTCTCCGCTGTCTTCGCCACAGTCTTCTCCCTCAGCCGACAGCGATTCGTCAATGCAACCGGTTCTTCGCTGTCCCCATCTCGTCTTCTCTCCGCTTCGACTCGATGATGCACATTCGCTCCGCTGTCCCCATCTCGTCTTCGCTTCGCTTCGACTCGATGATGCACATTCGCCAAATCAAGAAGAACACGCCCTTCGGGCTATGCACATATAAAAACAGGGTTTGCGAAGCATCTTGCGATGTTTCACAACCCTGTCTTTATATGTGCACCTCTAACGAGGTGTTCTTCTTGACTTGGCTCATTGTGTTCACAAAAAACAGGCACTACCTGAGTAGTGCCTGCGTAAAAATCTTGTTTAGATTTAATTATTTAGCTGCTGCTTCAGCCTTAATAGCTGCTGTAAGAGCTGGAACAATCTTGTTAAGATCTCCAACTACACCGTAGTCAGCTACATCAAAGATAGGAGCATCCTCATCCTTGTTGATAGCAACGATGATGTCAGATTCTTCCATACCAGCAACGTGCTGAATAGCACCTGAAATACCGAT
>DCHE01000060.1:36433-36601 GCA_002314775.1 Lachnospiraceae bacterium UBA1760 | reverse complement strand
TTCTAAGCAGTGCACTCACTCTTAGCACAAGTTCATTGACATTGACTGGTTTAACCATATAATCATCAGAACCAAGTGAAAAGCCCTTTCTCATATCATCAAAGCTGTCCTTTGCAGTAATGAGAAGAATAGGGATATTATTCTCTGACTCTCTAATTGAACGAGTCA
>DCHE01000060.1:0-36409 GCA_002314775.1 Lachnospiraceae bacterium UBA1760 | reverse complement strand
CATCCATTCTTGGCATCATAATATCAGAAATAATAAGATCAATATACTCCGAGTCAAGCACCTTAAGTGCCTCCTCGCCATCTCCTGCCTGAAAGGTGATATAACCTTCCTTCTTCAAAACCTTACTAAACAGCTGTGCAAGCTCTCTGTCATCCTCAACAATCAGAATTTTAAACATGATAATCCTCCAATTCCAACATATAAAAGCATATATTTATAGTTATTATATTTATATTCAATAATGCTAGTATACTATCCCATATTGAAGTTATTATTAACTCTATATTAAATATAATTAATATTACTGTTTTCTGGCAATTCTGTACTCATCGCCATTTCTATAAAATGGGCAGTCAAAATGTCCTGACAGCATAAACCTCGCCATATCGTCCTCGTCCAAATCAGCATCACATACATAATAGCCGTATTCCTCGTCATAGTAATAGTACTGACAGGTATCACAATTTGATACTTCCTTTACCTTTTTCATCTTAACTCCTTAACCGTTTGGCATAATCTCGTGGCTGTCCAATATAATAGTAAATGGACCATCATTAAGTAATTCAACCTTCATATGAGCACCGAATACTCCTGTTTCTGTGTGTATCTCCTGACTGCATTTTGAAGCTATATACTCGTATAGTCTGTTTGCCATATCAGGTGCGCCTGCATTTACAAAGGATGGCCTATTACCCTTTCTGGTATCTGCATAAAGCGTAAACTGTGAAACGAGGAGAAGCTCGCCGCAAACATCCTTTATCGAAAGATTTATCTTATCATTCTCATCACTAAATATTCTAAGTCCCATAAGCTTTGAGATGAGCTTATCAGCTATCCTCTCATTATCTGTATTTTCTATTCCTATCAGAACGAGATAACCCTTTCCAATCTTTCCGACTACCTCATCCTCCACCGTAACACTGGCATGTGTCACTCTCTGTATTACAAATTTCATAAGCTACTCCTTTTATAATAATATGTATTGCCCCCTCATTTTCAGTCGGAAGCAGATTGGAGGATCATCCGAATTATGATATTTCCTCCTCAATCGCATTAATTATCTCCTCAACACATTCCTCAATGTTTCTTCCATCGCAGCCAACAACTAAATCTGCATATTTCTCATAAAGAGGTGTTCTCTCCTTATAAAGCGACTCTAAGGTCTCACCCTTTCTCATAGTGATTCCTCGAGTTTTTATATTGTTAATTCTTCTTATTATCTCATCACATTCAAGCTTAATATAAACAATGGTGCTAATTTCCTTAAGGTGTGCCATGCCCTTCTCACCGTAAATTACGCTTCCGCCTGTCGCAATAATATGTCCATCATAAATAAGCTCAGCAATCACACTGTCCTCTATCTCTCTGAATTTTGTATTGCCACTCTCCTCAATTATATCCTGAAGCGTTTTTCTTTCTCTTGCCTGAATAATAAGGTCTGTATCAACGAACTGGTAATTCATCGCCTTTGCAAGAAGAACTCCAATTGTGCTTTTTCCACATCCTGGCATTCCAATAAGAGCTATATTCCTTCTATTCATAGTCTGTCTTCCCTTTCATTCATTATATATAAAATGAATTCTATCATAGAAATTCTTGTTGTCAAATCTCTTTTCAAGTAATATTATCATCTTTGTGATATTACTTAATGTGTTAGTCAAATACTTTGTTTCTATATCATAATAATATCTATACTAAATATAAAGAAGGCTAAATTATATGAAAAAACTTAGAAATTCTTTCTTATTACTTATTACTGCAGCGATTTGGGGTGCAGCCTTTGTATCTCAGTCTTCAGCTATGGATTACGTTGGACCTTTTACCTTTCTTTCGGCAAGAAATATTCTGGGTGGTACTGTTCTTATCCCACTTATTCTGATTTTTTACCGCAACGAATCAAAGGACAAAATCCTTTATTCTGTTAAAGCCGGATTAATATGCGGCTTCTTTTTGTTCTCTGCCTCTATTTGTCAGCAGATAGCAATGATAGATGCGCCAGCCGGAAAGGGTGGTTTTATAACTGCCATGTATATTGTTTTAGTACCAATTATTGGTCTATTTTTCAAAAAGAAATGCTCACCCTTTCTATGGTTAGGAGTTTTGTTTGCAGTTGCAGGTCTTTTTATGGTTAGCATTGGTACCTCTGGAGAGTTTAAGATTATGGTATCCGATATCTGGCTTATTGTATGTGCACTACTATTTAGCTTCCAGATTCTCTCAGTTGACCATTTTGGCGAGAAATCCATCGGCATTATTGTAGCCGCAACACAGTTTTATGTTTCTGCCATCCTATCTGCAATTGGAATGTTTACAGTTGATGGACCATTTTTCGGAATTTCACCTTCCTTTGAATGCATTACCGCTGCTGCTATACCTATTCTTTATGCTGGAATTCTATCTTCCGGTGTTGCCTATACTCTGCAGATAATTGCACAGAAGGATTTAAATCCTACCGTAGCATCAATCATTATGAGTCTGGAATCCGTATTTGCTGCAATCGCGGGAGCTGTCATCCTGAAGGAACAACTGACTAAAGACGAAATAATCGGCTGTGTTCTAATGTTTATTGCAATAATACTAGCCCAGCTTCCATCAAATATTATTAAAACCAAAAAATCAGATTAATAAAAAGAGGCTGGAATATCTACATTTTTATTGTAGCTATTCCAGCCTCTTTTTTGTTCGCAATATACTTTTCGCAATGCTTGCTACTTCTTTATACTGCCTTTATAGGAAGTCTTCTATTTACAGCATACTCATATGCCTTTGAACCCTTTTTGGCCAGGATTACAAATCTTTCTCCACAGTTAACAAAGGCTTCTTCTCCAATCCAGCCGTAGTTGGCTGGAGCTCTAAGCTTATCAAGATTAATACAATCAGCAAACGCCTCTCCACCTATGCATAAGAGTCCCTGAGGCAGCTCCACCTCAGTAAGGCCCTCGCAGGCAAGAAATGCACTATTACCAATTACGCGATTTCCTCTGCTGAACTTAACCTTCTCAAGGTTATCGCAGTAAGCAAAGGCTGCATTTCCAATTAATCTTACATTTGCCGGAATAAGAACTCTTAATAGTGATTCACAATTATAAAATGCCTCATCAGGAATCTTCTTGATTGAGCTAGGAATCCTTATTGACTGAAGACTTGTGCACTCTGCAAATGCACCCTTTCCAATCTTCTTCACACTGTCAGCTATAAGAACTCTGCTTAAGTATTTACACTCTGCAAATGCATTCTTTCCAATCTTTGTATATCCATAAGGAATTACTACACTCGAAACACCCGTTCTTGCAAATGCACCATCTCTAATCTCAACTATTCTTCCTCCCTTTGGCTCAAAGGCAGGAACAAAAAGATCCTTTGCAGAACCTAAATATTTAGTGATAACTAAATCTCCGTTCTTATCTGCAGTAAACTTGAAATCATCAATATTAACATTTGATGCAAGTCTTTTTCTTATCTTATCAAAATTTGCACCTGGGAACATAGCAAAGAAATAATAATCCTTAGCAGTAAGATTATATCCAGTTGCCTTAAACCAGGTTTCTACGTCCCTGATTGTAGACTTTCTATGATCCTCAGTATTAATCACTGCGTCCTCGGCAACCTCATTAAGGCTGTATACTATGTAATTCTTCTCAGCGCCGGTAACCTTATCAGTATCCTTTAAATCGGCAATGATAATAGCATCTGATCCAAGTCTTTTTCTAATGCTAATTACAAGACTCTTTAACGCCTTATCAGATACAAACCACTTCTTCTCAAGATAAAAGCTTGTTCCAATTCCCTTAAATAATTCTTCTCCAAACTTTGCTCCAAGCTTATATTTGCTTATGTCAACCTTTGCAAGCCTCTTCCATAAATCTTCATTTTTTACAACTATGTTTATTCTCGCAGTGTAACGCTTCATATATCCACCTTTCCCATCAGAGATACTCTGAATTTCCATATTCAAGCATAATCATATAGATAATATCACATTTTATAAAAATATGGTACATTTTTTTAACTAAAAAACACGCAGTAGCTTTTCACTACTGCGTGTCCATTATTATAGGCCTGAGGCTTACTCTTCCTCTTCCTTCTTTCTTCTCTTTCCAACAACTACAAGTCCAGCTGCACTGATTGTGAATAAGATAGCTACTGGTAATACTGGAGTATCATCTCCTGTCTTAGCCGAGCTTCCACTACCGCTCTCAGTTGTCTTTTCTGTTGTTACTGTTTCAGTTGTTGTACTTGTTGTTGACTCGGTTGTTGTCTCGGTTATATCATCGACAGACTTATCAACCATCTTAATTGTTATAACCTTATCCTCACCAGGACCAACCTTTGAATCGTCGACTGTAAATGTCACATCCTCTGCTAACTGGTATCCTTCTGGTGCCTCGAGCTCCTTCAGTGTATAGGTCTCACCTATCACAAGAACTCTGTCTAATCTGTATGCAGTACCATCAGTTGTCCAGCTTGCAATCTCCTTGCCATCCTTATCAACTATCTGAAGCTTAGCTCCACTAACAGGATTTCCGTCCTCGTCAACCTTCTCGAATGCGTAGCATACAGATGGCTCAAGCCATGTAATCTCGCCTTCTTCATTAATTCTTGCTGTGCTTCCAGTCTTTCCCTTACCAGGATCAAACTCCTTAACCTTAATCTTTCCAGTAGAAGGATCAATTTCGAATTCAATCTTAACTGGTAACTCTGAAACATAGCTTCCGTTTGGAGCCTCAAGCTCCTTAATTGTGTATGGCTTACCAGGAATAACTCCCGCAAATGTAATCATACCCTCTTCATTTGTAACAGCTGTAGCAATCTCAACCTTAGTTCCAAGCTCAGTCTCTGTGTAAAGACCATATTTAGAATTTGGAAGTGTTTCCTCCTCCTTCTGCTCATTAACCTTCTTAAGCTTGATATCTGTAGTAATGATATCATTAATTACAACATTCTCCTCAGAAATCTTAGCTGGTTCTTCGATGTTAGCAGCTGTAACCTCAACCTTTATAACTTCCTCAGAAAGCTTGTATCCAGTTAATGTTTCAATTTCCTTGATGTAATATGTTCCAAATGGAATCTTCTCGAACAATACTACTCCATCAACACCATCGATTGTCTTGCTCTCAGCACCTGCTACTAATGTAGTACATTCAGCATCCATGTAAAGTCCGAACTTCACTCCGTTTAATGCTTTTGTCTCATTTGCCTTAGCAGAACACTTCTCATTGAAGTATCCAGTCTTTGTAAACTTGATATTGCCAATTGTAATCTTCTCATCAACCATTGTAATCTCAAGCTTACCCTGAGCTACATAATCATCTGTCTCTACATCGTACACATATAATACATTGTCGGTTCCAATGTAGAATACAATGTCATCTGCAGCATAGTAACCCTTTGGCACCTCAACCTCACTAAGCTTGTAGAATACACCTGGAATAATCTTCTTAGAGACATCCTCTGCAGTAGCCTTAGTCTCAAACTCTGCTACTGTATTTACTCCAAGTAAATCCTTAATTACAAGCTTTGCTCCAACTACTGGCTCACCAAACTGATCAACCTTAGCAACTGAAAGTTCAGTAGCAGTATTTGTAAATGTAATAGAGCTGTCACTGTAGTTTACGAACAGAGCCTCATCAGCAAGATTAATGCTCTCACCAAGCTTCTTACAAACTCCAATTGTTGATACCATCTTCTTTTCATCACTGTCGTAATTAATTATTACAGCAACATAATAAACTGTATCATCGTAAATGATCGCCTTACTACTATCAGAAGCCTCTGTAATCTTGTAGTAATGAGTCTCATTAAATGCTGATGTATCAGCGTCAAATGTAAGCTCTTCAAATTCAAACTTACCTGCTCCATTTGTTGTAGCTGTGTAAGTCTTTGCTCCTTCAAGTGCATTGCCCTTAGTGTCAACCTCAACCATATTGAAGGTAAACTCATCCTCAGTATCGTTATACGCCTTAACACCTGCAAGCTTAACTGAACCATCTGTGATCTCGTAATTAGTAAAGGTTACCGTGCTAAGCTTTGAACTACTTCCCTTAATCTGATCAATGATTGATACTTCACTTGAATTGTCATAATCAGAAATCTTGTAGAATTCTTCTGTTAAATATAATCTCTCACCAGCAGCCTTTGTAGTATCAAGCTTTGGAGTTACGATGTATAAATACTCAGCAGGATCATAATCAATATCCTTCTCATCACCAGAAACCTCACATAATATGTAGTACTGTGGCTGATCAATTAAGCCTGAATAATACTCGAGTCCATCAAATGTGATTTTTCCATTTGCATCACATGAAACTGTTTTACTATATACATCGAACATTGGTCCAACAGGAGTTACGAATTCATTATCGAAGAGATAAACCTGTCTCATATTGAATTCGAATTCACCCGCTTCAGGACTTACCTCTTCTTTATCCTTTATAAGCTTCTTATCAATTACAAGACTCTTAGTGATATACTCTGTATATGTGTTATAAATCTCTTCGTAGGTCAGGTCATCTTTTTCTACTAATGCTTCTACGCCATACTTAACTGTTGTTACTATCTTTCCTTCGGCATTCTTTTCAACCTTTACAGTAACTCTATGGCCTACTGGATCCCTTGAATATTCATAGTTATCTCCATTTGCTGTATCTGGAATCTCCTGCTCAAGAATAGTGTAATTAAACGTCTTATCTACATCAGAAAGCTGATATTCGATTGGAGCAAATGCACCATTATTCTCCTTAGTACTATCCCATGTAATAGTCTGAAGTACCTTATCATCCTCATCCAAAAGGTTGAACTTGAATACTCCATCTGGAACTGGAACCATAACTATGCCACCTGCATAACCAGCAGCTACTACCTTATTTACAACAATTGTTGCTGAACCAGGAGCTGTGTAAGTATTGATAAATGTCTTAGGAGTTGTGCTTACAGTTGTAGCACTCTCTCCACTCGTACTTTCAAGATCATAATAGTATGGAGTTGCAACAAGCTTGTTTTCTTCCGTACTTCTCTCTACTACAACCTTAAGACCATATACCTTAGTGTCATATGTGATTCCATCTTCCTTTGGAGTTGGAACCTTCTCCTTAATTAAATAGTAGCGTGAACCTTCAGTACTATATGTCTGTTTAGCAAATGTAATATTGCCATCTGCGTCATTTGTTGCTTCGCCAAGGTTTGTACCTAAATCAACAAAGCTTTCATTTGCTGCATATAATGCAAATGTAAATTCGCCTGCCTTAAGTTCTCTACCAATTAACTCCTTCTTAGCACCTGGAGTATACTCTGTGCTTGCTGGAGCTGTGTAGGTATTTGTAAACTTAATACCATTCTCAGGAATTCCGCTTACGTTAGCTACATACTTAGCATTTGTACCATCATAGGTTACAACTACAGTAACAATGTATTCATTAGTATCATATGTAATAGATACATCCTTTGTTTCTGGAATAACCTCTTTTACACTGTAGTAATATGTACCCTCTGTAGCATAACCAATCTTACCAAACTCTGTAAACTTAATATTGCCGCTAGCATCATTCTTTACTGTTTCAGTAAAGCCGCCTTCCTTAGCAACGTAAACACCATCATTATCAACTAATTCAGTAACCTTAAATGAGAAGTCATCTCCATTAAGTGTTCCGTTTGTATAAGTCTTAGTGGCTGATAGACTGACATAAGCCGCATCTACTGCTGTATTGGTAATGCTATATTCTACAGCTTCATGCTCAGCATCAATTACAGCAGTACAACCAGTACCATTGCTTGATGAATATGTTACCTTGTAATCATTATTTATCATTGCAATCTTAGTTGTATCAATAACTGGATTACCAGAATTATCTAACTCATAAATATAGTAAGTTCCGTATGGAATATTAGAAATTGTTTCATCATCACATACTAAACTAGCAATACCGTTAGGCGATAAATGAATAATTTCTATTTCATTTCCATTAGCGTAGGTTGCACGTTCTGTTGCCTCAGGATTCTTATATATTCCAACCTTTACTAATGAAGTAGCCTGTCTAACAAATGTCTTCTTAATTATAATCTTACCAACAAGAAGTGTATCATTTACAAGCAATGTGCCATCATCTGAAACGCTTGCTGGTGCTGTTTTAGCAGCCTCTCCTGTTGGATTAGTCTTTTCTGTCACTCCTGTTTCATCTGTTACAAGAGTAACCTTTCCATCAGTATCGACTGTGAAGAAGATTGTAGATACTGTTGCATATCCATATGGTGTTACTGTCTCTTCCAATGAATAAACATGTCCTGGAATAAGTCCGCTAACAGTCTGCTTTGACTCATTAACTGTAAGAGTAGACTCATCATCCTTAGCAGATATCCAAGTTGCAATCACAACATCATCGTCAGAAGCTTCTGTTTTATTAGTATCCTTAACTACTAATGTTGCTCCCTCAACCTCTTCGCTATTTGCAACATCCATCTTAGTTACAATAATATCTTTTTTGAGTGTATTCTCAAAAGTGATATCCTTGTCAGTCTCGCCATCTATTGTAACTGCTGCTTTAAGCTTCCTATCAGTATCTCTAGTTACAACAATCTTAACCTTATATACTGTTGTATCATATGTAATGTCTAAATCCTTTGGAGTCGGAATCTTCTCACTTACTGTATAGTAGTAGGTTCCTTCTTCAGCAAGAGAAATCGCCTCAAAGGAAACATTTCCACTTGCATCGTTCTTTGCGGTTATTGGTGCAACTGAACTAAGTGCCTGATAGCTCTCATCAGTTTTCTGAAGAACAAACTCGAATTCATCAGCTGCAAGTGCTTTTCCATTCAATATCTTTGTTGCAGTAAGATATACATTAGCTGGTTCTACTATTGTATTAGTAATTGTGTATTCAGCTGGTGCAGTCTCGCTTTCAACCTTAACACTTTCTGATGAGTAGCTTGCAACATACTCTACACCATTAAGTGTTACAACGTTAGTTGTATCAATAACTGGGTTACCTTTATTATCAAGCTCATAGATATAATATGTTCCAAATGGAATATTATACATCATACTTTCACATCTTAAGCTACCTGTACCATTTGGTGAAAGATTTATGTCAGCAATAATCTCACCACTTGCATATGTTGCTCTAGTAGTTGCTTCCGCATCCTTATAAATTCTAACAGTTACTAAGGCTACAGCACGATTATTGAATATCTTAACAAGACTAATCTTACCCTTCTTAGGCTGGTCATTGATAAGAAGAATACCTGTGTCCGATACAGAAGCGTCTGCTGTATTCTTATTAGAAATTGTCTTTGCAGAACCATCTTCATTAACTACTGTTACCTTTCCTTCATCATCAATCTTGAAGTATACAGTTGATGTAATTGTATTATATCCAGCTGGTGCTGTTGTCTCCTCAAGTGAGTATACCTTGCCAGGTGTAAGTCCCGAAATGGTCTTATTCTCTCCTGTCTTTGACTCCCATGAAGCTATCTCTGTTTCTCCGTCCTTTACTACAAGTAATGCTCCTGCAAGCTCAACATCACCTGTGATGTATCTCTTATCGATTGTTACGCTTACTGTCTTTGGCTGGTCATTGATAAGAAGTACATTCTCTGTTGATACTGATGCATCTGCTGTCTTATTGTCTGTAATCGTCTTTGCAGAACCGTCTGAATTTACTACTGTTACCTTTCCTGCATCATCAATCTTGAAGTATACAGTAGTTGTAATCTTATTATATCCAGTTGGTGCTGTTGTCTCCTCAAGTGAGTATACCTTGCCAGGTGCAAGTCCTGAAATTGTCTTATTCTCACCTGTCTTTGACTCCCATGAAGCTACCTCTGTTTCTCCGTCCTTTACTACAAGTAATGCTCCTCCAAGTTCAACATCGTTTGTGATGTCTCTCTTATCAATTGTTACGCTAACTGTCTTAGGCTGATCATTGATAAGAAGTACGCCTGTCTCAGATACTGAAGCATCTGCTGTCTTATTATCACCAATTGTCTTTACAGAACCATCTGAATTTACTACTGTTACATTTCCTGCATCATCAATCTTGAAGTATACAGTTGATGTAATTGTGTTATATCCAGTTGGCGCTGTTGTCTCCTCAAGTGAGTATACCTTGCCAGGTGTAAGTTCTGATATTGTATGTGTCTTACCAATTTCTGAAGTCCATGTATCAACTGTTGTTGTGCCATCCTTTACAATAAGTACTGCACCCTCAAGCTCAACATTTCCTGTGATATCCCACTTATCGATTGTTACACTAACCTTATCTTTAGCATATGTATTTGTAAATGCTACTGCTGTTGCTGCTTCCTTAGTATCAAAATTCTGTATTGTCGTAGTCACACTAAGGCTAGTAGTCTCGCTGTCAGCAACTGTAACCTTTACTAAATAGCTTGTGTCGTCATAAGTTACCTTAGTATCTTCACCAGCTATCTCTCTGATGTAGTAATAATGATCACCAATATCAGCTGGACCATAGGTAATCTTTGTAAAGCCTGTTATTGCTTTAGCCTCATCTGATGTAGCTGTAAATGTAGCTGTTCCAGTCTGGATTGGTGTAGCTGTTATGCTATATCCGTCTTTTGTTCCTTCATATAAATTGAAATTGAAGGTGTATGAGCTACCGCCTGAAAGTGTATCTCCAGAGAATACCTTTGTAGCTTCTGGTGTAAACTCACCCTTCTTTGGCTGGTCGTTTACAAGAAGCACTCCGCTCTCTGTTACCACAACTTCATCATATGTCTTAGCATTTCCTGATGCATCTGTTGTCTTTACATTTCCATCCTTATCTACTACGAAATATGTGCTTGTTGTGATTTTCTCGTAACCTTCTGGTGCTGTTGTCTCTTTTAATTCATAAACAACACCTGGTGTAAGGCCTGAAACCTCGCCAACCTTACCAATTTCTGATGTCCAAGAGCCTACTACTGTATCGCCCTTCTTAATTTCAATAACTGCGCCTTCAAGCTCTTCATTACCACCTGTTGCATCACACTTATTAATCTTGACTGTTACTGTTGAAGGCTGGTCATTTACAAGAAGTACTCCACTCTCTGTTACTACAACTTCATCATATGTCTTAGCATTTCCGGATGCATCTGTTGTCTTAACCTTTCCATCCTTGTCTACTACGAAATATGTGCTTGTTGTGATTTTCTCGTAACCTTCTGGTGCTGTTGTCTCTTTTAATTCATAAACAACGCCGGATGTAAGACCTGAAACCTCGCCAACCTTACCAATTTCTGATGTCCAAGAGCCTACTACTGTATCGCCCTTCTTAATCTCAATAATTGCGCCTTCAAGCTCTTCATTACCACCTGTTGCATCGCACTTATTAATCTTGACTGATACCTTATCCTCAGTATTAGTAATAGTCTTTGTTGCCTCAGAAGAGTTTAATTCTACTGCTCCTTCAACCCCTGTAACTGTATATGAAATAGCATCTATTGTATACTTGCTACCGTTTGTTTTTATCGGATTATCGCCATCCATCTCATATACATAGTAGGTTCCATAAGGAATATCTTCAAATATAGCTGGCTGTCCATTTTTAATATTAGCAGCTGCAAGAGTTATTGTGTTAATCTCAAAAGCAGATGAGCCATACTCAGGAATTGTTCCTGCCTCGTCCTTAAAAAGACCAAACACAACTGTCTTTACTGTACTTCCCTCTGAATAAACCTTAGTAACCTTGATTGAACCAATCTTAGGCTGGTCATTGATGAGAAGTATACCACCCCTTACTGTTGCATCTGCTGTCATAGCAGCGTCTCCTGTCGGATTAGTTTTTTCTGTTGTTCCTGTTGCATCTTCAACAAGAGTTACATTTCCTGCATCATTAATCTTGAAGTATACAGTTGTTGTAATCTTGTTATATCCAGTTGGTGCTGTTGTCTCCTCGAGTGAGTATACCTTGCCAGGTGTAAGTCCTGTAATAGTATGTGTCTCATTAAGCTCAGAAGTCCATGTATCAACCGTTGTTGAGCCATCATATACAACAAGTTTTGCACCCTCAAGCTCAACATTTCCTGCGATATCCCACTTTTCGATTTTTACACTAACCTTATCCTTTGGCTGGTCATTGATAAGAAGTACGCCTGTCTCAGATACTGAAGCATCTGCTGTCTTATTGTCTGTAATAGTCTTTACAGAACCGTCTGCATTTACTACTGTTACATTTCCTGCATCATCAATTTTGAAGTATACAGTTGTTGTAATTGTATTATATCCAACTGGTGCTATTGTCTCTTCAAGTGAGTATACCCTGCCAGGTGTAAGACCTGTAATTGTATGTGTCTCATTAAGCTCAGAAGTCCATGTATCAACTGTTGTTGTGCCATCCTTTACAACGAGTACTGCACCCTCAAGTTCAACATCTCCTGTGATATCCCACTTATCAATTGTTACGCTAACCTTATCCTCAGTATTAGTAATTGTCTTTGTTGCCTCAGGAGAGTCTAATACTGTTGCTCCTTCTACTCCTGTTACTGTATATGAAATAGAATCTATAGTATACTTGCCACCATTTGTTGTTATTGGTGTAGCACCATCCATCTCATATACGTAGTAGGTTCCATATGGAATACCTTCAAATACTGCCTGCTTTCCAGCTTTTATATCATCTGCTGAAAGAGTCTTTGTACCGATTCCAGATTTGTCGTACTCAAATGTTGTTCCAGCCTGATCCTTGAAAAGACCAAACATTACTGGCTTAACTGTACTTCCCTCTGAGTAAACCTTAGTTACCTTGATTGAACCCTTCTTTGGCTGATCGTTGATGAGAAGTATACCTGTGTCCGATACCGAAGCGTCTGCTGTAAATTTATTAGAAATTGTCTTTGCAGAACCATCTTCATTAACTACTGTCACAACTCCTCTATCATCAACCTTGAAGTATACAGTTGATACAATTGTATTATATCCAGCTGGTGCTGTTGTCTCCTCAAGTGAGTATACCTTGCCAGGTGTAAGTCCTGAAATGGTCTTATTCTCTCCTGTCTTTGACTCCCATGAAGCTATCTCTGTCGAGCCATCCTTTACAACAAGCTTTGCTCCTGCAAGCTCAACACCACCTGTTATGTCTCTCTTATCAATTGTTACATCAACCTTAACCTCTGAGTTAGTAATTGTAACCTCTGTTTTCTTGTTCTCAGCATTAAGAACTGCTCCTGCAGTAAGTGTTGAAGTTACATTGTAGATAATTCCTGCAATTGTTGCATGAATATCATTGCCAACTACTGGGTTTTTAAGGTTGTCAACCTCATATACATAGTAGGTTCCATATGGAAGGCCAGAAAATACTGCCTTATTTCCTTCCTTGATATCATTCTCAGTAAGTGTAACTGTGTAAGCTACTCCATCCTTAAGATATGCTGTCTTACCAAGAGAATCTGTATAAACACCGATTGTTACAGGTTTAATTGTACTGTTAAGTGAAAACTGCTTTGTTACCTCAATTGTTCCAGTTGGTGCTTCTGTTGGAGCATCCTGAACAATCGCCTCGTATGAAGAAACTGAACCTATCTCAACCTCTGAGAACTCCAAGTCCTCACTAGTAATTACAAGCTGATCTGAAACAGTAATTGTGTACACTGTATTATCAATCTCATAACCCTCTGGTGCAGCTGTCTCAACAAGAGTATATGTACCCTCCTTAAGACCACTGAATGCTATTACGCCATCAGCTCCAGAAGTAACTGTTCTCTCATATACTGAAGCGCCCTCTGTAGAAGTAAGCTTGTATGTTGCTCCGGAAAGCTTCTTAGTTAAATCATTACGATCTGTCTTAACTAAGTGGAAGTTTTCCTTCATATTAGAAATGTAAATTGTATCACCATTTACTACCTGATTAGAAGCACTGTCTAAGATTGAACTCTTAATTGTAAATATTGTTGGTTCATCTGGTGCATATCCTTCAGGTGTCTCAATTTCATATAATCTGTATGTGTAATCTGTGAAGAGAGCCCATCCAAGATTCTTAAAATCACCCTGAACGAAAACCTTACCGTCGGCATCTGTTATAACAGTAACCTCTTTTCCATCCTTGTCGGTAACTGGCTGCCATACATCGTTTCTATAAATATCAAGTCTGAACTTTGCGCCCTCAAGTCTATCTGCATCACTTCCATATGTATGCTTAAGAATATATACACCTGGGTTATCAGCACTACCCTCTTCGCTTGTCTGAACGTCAACGCTTTGTGAGGTACTCTTTGTATGTCCAACAAAGTTTACTGTATTAGAATATGTTGTTGCTCCATTTCCAACAACAGTAGCCTGATAATTAATTGTTACCTTTGTGCTATTAGGAATAGTGAAAATCAATTGAGTATTAGACTGAGTATACTTTACTTCACTCTCTTTTCCTGCTGGATCTGTAGTGATTGTAATATCAGCATCATCCTTGATTCTCTGTCCTGTAAAACTATCAGTTACAGTAAGTGTCTTCTCTGTTCCGTATGTAAGCTTGTCAGGATTAATAACAATATTGTATTTAGCCTTGTAATCATTTTCTGCTGTAGCTTCCTGAGTCATCATCTTTGATACATCTGATGGATCAGAGAAAATGATTGTGTCTGATGATACCTCACCTTCACAGCTTGCTGTGTTCGAAATGACATACTGACCAGAAGGATCCGACCTGAGCTTATCAAGTGCTGCCTTATTCTTTACATATAAATAATAAGTAAGAACAATGTATCCACTGTTAGTTGGAAGCTTAGTAAGTGTAAATTTAACACCATCTGAGGTCTTCTCCGCAGAAAGCTTACCATCACTATTCTGCTGATAGTTATATTGATTTCCACCCTTAAGAGTTGGAGCATGTGTCAAGCCTGCTACAGTTGCGCCATATAATGTAACGTCACTGCCATCCATATATTCAAGAATTGAAGTATCAAATGAATCTGATACTACCATTCCGTCCTGAACTCCGCCTGTAAGAAGAATTGTGAACTTATATATAGGATACTTAGTCATATTTCCCCAAACATCATAAGTCTGAATTCCATCTTCATAATAGTATTCACCAGTTTTTTCACCTGAACAAGCATTTTTTGTTATGCTTACTGGAAGTTCTGGATAAACTGGAACAACTGCTTGTTCCTGAAGTCCAATATCTCCAACATCGATTCTAATCTGATTAGTATGATTGCATCTCAAATCCTCCTTTGTTGACCTGTCATACCAATCCTTATTTGTACTTGTAGGATATGTGATTGTAATGTTTCTTGATTTATCAGTTTTTATAAGACCAGGAATAGTCTTTTCAGCATCCTGATAAAATGTAATAATGAATCTACGGTTTGCATCATCTGAAGAAATCGTATAGGATTCTGGTGAAGTAAGTCCTGTAACAACGATCTTGCTGTAATCCATTGTATCTGATACTAGTCCAAGATCATCAAAATAGGTGGCTGGATATGTATCAGTAATTACACAGCTGCTATACTCCTTGTTAGCTGCAACATTAAAGCTTACTGTCCAGTCAATCTTATCTTTATAGGTTGCACTATCACTAGTTTTTCCTGCTTTACCTGACTTACTTATAGCAAGTGTCTCTCCTGTTGCAGGAAGCGGTTTTGACGAGCCAACTGACTTTACTGGATTCTCACTATCACCAACATATGCTGTATTGCCTAAGTTTACATCCTTAAGTGTGTTATTCTCAGCTACTGTATTATAAGTTACTACATATTTATATGGGGTTGTATCATCTGTAGGTATCGCATAAGTAAACTCTGAATCAGAAGCTCCAAGCTCTGCCCAGGTTTTTGTAGTTGTTGAAACAACACTTTCATTGCCCTCTGTATCCTTTGCGTACTTAGTAACTGTTATTCCAGTTCCGCTGTACTTCATGTACTTCTGAGAATCAGCTGAAATACTATCTGAAATGCTGTTTCCGCCAAAGGTATACTTATAATCACCATTTAATGTGACTGTCCAAGGAATTGTTGTCTTTCCATCAGCCGAGGTTGAAGTGGTTCCGGCTCCCTTCGTAAGACTAGGATCGTAACTAATCTGTCCAGAAACACTAGCACTTGAAACGGCAGGATCTGTAACCTCATCACTAGTAACAGTTACCACATTGCCTGTCTGCTCAATTGTTCCATTGTCAGATATTTGAGAGTAATCAACTGAAGCAGAGTATGTGATTTTGGCAGTCTTGCCATGCTTCATCTGAGGAATAGTATATGTGAATCCACTGTCACTTTCAGTTGCACTAACTGCCTGGTTATCAACTCTAATAGAACCGATATCATACTTAAGTGCAGTACCTATAATAGTATCAGTAACTTCGACATTATTATTAGTACCTGTTGTTTCAACATTTACAGTATAGTAAACCTTTCCTGTATAAGCATTATATGTTGCATACTTAACTGCATCAATTCCCTTATCAGTAATCATATCAATTCCAACTCTGATATCATTACCAAAGTCAATCTCTGTAACATCATTTCTTACTGTTGCTTCAATCTCGAGAGACACCTTTGCATTAGCACAGGCTGTAAGTCTATCAAAATTTGGATCATCAGTATTAAACTTAAAATAAAGCTGTCCATCCGAAATAGAATACTGATTACCTTCTAATTTGAAATTACCTTCTGCATCTGTTACAGAAATTGTAATATTCTTGGTTGATGAGCCATTTCCACAATCGACTCCCTCAAGTCCATCTGGAAGATCATATATCATCTGGGAATCATCATTTGCAAACTGATAACCAAAGCCATCCTCAGCAAATGAAAGTCTGATTTTATATCTCTCGCCGCTCTCAATAACATACTTTCCAGCTTCATTCTTATCTGCTGTAATTGTTGCACTAGCCAGACCATTTACGAGAACAGTTGGGTCAACCGCGTAAACCTTTTCGACTGCCGCTTCAACTACTTCTTCTGTCGTGGCACTAGCCGTGCTCTCTTCCTTACCAAAAGAAGCCTCTTCAGTTATATCCCCTTCTGAACTGGCATCCTGTGGTGTTGCATTCTCGTAGCCTGATCCATCGCCATAGCCACTCTGTGCACTTATGCCTGATGATGGCACACAGACTGACAGAACCATGGTAAAAGCCATAAGAAATGCGATAATTCGTTTCTTCGATTTTGTCATAAATCTACCCTCCGGTTAATAATAAAATACGTACCTTTTGCGAATAACAACCCATTTTTTCGCACAGTTATACATCTCCTATTATACACAAAATCTCAGTATTTTCAATGAATTTTTAAATAAAATAACGTATTTTTTAGTATTTTGTTGATTATTTTTTACAATTATTTTAATTAAAAATTCTCTCGAATACGTATATTTTCTTACACATTTATTCCCGCCCAATATATAGTATGTGCCACTCAAAATAATACTATATATCTAACTGAAGTATATACCAGGCAGATCGCCTTCTAGTTTCATTTGAAGCTGGCATTTTGTGCAATATGCACATATATTTTCAAGGACCAGACGTGCTAGTGTTTGCTAGTTTTTACTAGCTTATTCTAGCAGTTCGCTAATTATTATCTAGTTTTTTCTAGATATTTCTCTAATATTTTCAAGTCATTTAGCTTATTACTACTAATCTATCCATACCATTATTTCCTGCAGACTGATCATATTATAACGTCTAATTTACAAGAAAAATAAATGACAATAAAAAAAGGAGAATTATCTAGTCAAACTGACCAAATAATTCTCCTTGTGATTAACTCATTTTATTCTTCTTCAGCATTACTACCCTTAAGGCTAAACTTCATAATAACCGGATTATGATCTGAATTTGCGAACTGACTGTCTATAGTGCTGAACATTTCAAAATTTATATTATCTGATACAATAAACCCATCAACCATGGTAACGAAGTTTCCTTCGCTGTATGGTTTATCAGCATTTCTGCATGATGGAGTAATATTTGCTATCTCCTCTTCTGTTAACAGGTCACATGCAAGCTTGAAATTCTCTGGAAGATATTCCTTAGGAAATGGCTTTGCCCAGTTTTCTGTGCTGTCCTCTGTTCCAAAAACCTCTGGAGAATTACCAAGTAAGTCCTGATTAAAATCTCCTGCACATATAATATAATTACCCATCTCATATTCATCCTGAATATCGCTTGCTAACATTTTTATCTGATTCTGAACAATACTAACATCGCTTGTATAAGCTGACAGATGGACGTTTATAATAACTAAATAATGTCCATCCTCTGTTGGAATATAGTTTTTAACATAACACCTGTCAAGATCCAGCATCTTGCTAAAATCCTCGCTTATAGGAAGCCTTCTTCTAATAGCCTCATTTATTCTCTTATCAGAAAGAGTCATAAGGCCCGAATTTGACTTTCCATGTGGTTCAAGTATTGGATAAAACAGGTATGCCGAATGATAATTCACTCCATAAGTGGACGAATAGCTTGAAAACTCTGCCCTAATCCTGTCCTCTAGATTCACATGATAGCTTCTGGTTGAATCTGTATCAACCTCCTGTAAGCATACAAAATCAGGCTTATACTGCTTTACAAGAGCCATTGCATTATCAGTATTATTGATTACGGCATTCTTACTGAAGGCCCTTGAATACTTTCCACCATCCATAAAGAAGGAGTAATCTGCCGAATAGGCTCCAAATCCAATGTTGTAGGAAATAATGGTATAGCTTTCTCCGAGCTTTGCTACCTCACCTTCAGTTTCCAGCTGATTTTTTGCAGCAACCTCCTTGTTGTCATCAATTCGGCTGTATGTTGCAAATACATAAGCCAGGTAGCCTCCAACAACCAGAATAAGCAAAGTCAAAAGTGCAACAATGCCAATGATAACTTTTTTAAATACACTTTTCTTTTTCATATCGGTTCCTCCTCCGAGATTTGACCAGAGTCAAGAATAACCTCTTCCACTATATATACCTCCCAAAGTATTATTATTTTTCATTCCAATACATTTTATCACATCACAGGGAACTATTACAATTTATTTCTATACAAATTCACTAAAGCTTTTGTCATTTATTTTCGTTAATAATCATTTCTTATAAATTTTCTTATTATAGTCCAATTTCTCTTGATTTTTCGGCATAAATCATCTATTCTATTCTACGTACAAAGCCAGATAAATGGTTAATTTAGATTAATGAATTGCGAGGTATTTTAGATGAGTACAAATGAATTAAAGCCCGTAAAGGAAGGCAAGGTTCGTGAGATTTATGATAATGGTGACAGCCTTATTATGGTTGCTACAGACCGTATCAGCTGCTTTGATGTTATTCTTAAGAATATCATCGAAAAGAAGGGTACAGTTCTTACACAGATGTCTAAGTTCTGGTTTGATCTTACAAAGGATATCCTTCCTAATCATATGATTTCTGCAGATGTTAAGGATATGCCTGAATTCTTCCAGCAGCCAAAGTTCGATGGAAACAGCATGATGTGCAGAAAGCTTAATATGCTTCCAGTAGAGTGTATCGTACGTGGATATATCACAGGCTCTGGCTGGGCTAGCTACCAGAAGACCGGAAAGGTTTGTGGTATCGAGCTTCCAGAAGGCCTTAAGGAATCAGACAAGCTTCCTGAGCCTATCTACACTCCTTCTACTAAGGCTGAAATCGGTGACCATGACGAGAATATTTCATTTGAGCAGAGTGTTACACATCTCGAGAAGGAATTCCCTGGAAAGGGTCTTGAGTATGCAACAAAGCTTCGTGATTATACAATAGCTCTTTACAAGAAATGTGCTGATTATGCACTTGAGAGAGGAATTATCATCGCTGATACAAAGTTTGAGTTTGGTCTTGATGAGGACGGCAATATCGTACTCGGTGATGAGATGCTTACACCAGACAGCTCACGTTTCTGGCCAGCAGATACATACGAGCCAGGCAAGTCTCAGCCATCCTTTGACAAGCAGTTTGCTCGTGACTGGCTCAAGGCTAACGAAGGAAAGCATGATTGGGAGCTTCCTGAAGAGATTACAGAGAAGACAATCGCTAAGTACCTTCAGGCATATAAGCTTATCACAGGTGAGGATTTAGTATAATTATTACTACTCTCACATCAAAAAAGGCAGGTTTAAAACCTGCCTTTTTTGTATTGATTTTTTTGCTTCTTGATGAGGTCATCACCACTTAAATATTTTCAAAGCCATAACACACTTCGTCAAGAAGCGTACCATTCTTATCATATATCCTAAACAGTGTCCAATAGTATCCATACTGCGGATCCCAGACTGTCCACATACAGTTTCCTTCTATCTTACAAGGAGTTGTAGTATATACCCATGTTCCTGCATTACAATCGTAAACCAGCATCTCATATCTATATTCATTGTCAGGATTGTCATAGGTTTGAAGACCAATAAGATATCCTGATGCTCCAGGCACCTGCATTGCATATGGCATCTGACAGGTTCCACTTATATATCCATGTGATCTTACAAATACGTAGGATGAAATCTCTGTATTCGGATAATTCTTTACTCTTCCCTTAACAAGAAGCATAGCTGAACCGTATGCTCTGCACGTAGCATTAACAGAAGAATCATTCGTTTTCCAGTCGCTGATCATCTGCCAGCCAGACTTATCTGTATACAAATACCAGGAATACTCAAGCTTCTCTGCTCTTTCAGCACTTGAAACATTCTGAGAAGAATATCCAGTATATGCTAATAATTGATCATTGACATGAATCTGCATATTTGGATCCTTTACAGTCAATGTATACTTATATGATAAGCTCGGATTATAAACGCTCTGAACAGCAACTACTGCCGTTCCAGGGCCGACTGCAATAAGATAATCCCCATCTACTGCAACCACTGACTCATCTGAGGATGTCAGCTTATACTCTTTATTAGCATTGTCTGGCGTATAGCTGTGTACCCAAAGATCAAGCTTCTGACCGACAATAAGTGTTGTGGCAATTCTTGTAGAATAGGAAGTCTTTCCACTCTCGCTGCTCCACCAGTAATTACTATAGCTTGTTGGAACTATCTCTTCCCTTGTTTCTCCGCATCTCTTACACTTTAACTGTGCCTTACCACTAGTTATTCCTAAATTTTCGAAGTTATGACCATTTGTGATATTAGTTACCTTTGTATTGCTTAAGTCAGAGGTTGAAATCTGATAATATGCATCCTTCTCATTGTTCCAGGTGAACCAGGTAATCTTGCCATCCATAACAATTGGATTACAGTCAGAAAGCTTTCCACTCATACTGTAAATACCCGATGTAACATTTCCTGAGCCATCTAATTTACAATACTTTATGCTAGAATCCTCTGTCCACATAAGGATATAGCTGTCTGTTGCAAGCTTCACAAGCTTTGGTGTTGAAACATTAACTCCCGAATCAGCAGCATAGCTTGTAACCCAGGTAGTTTTTACGTCAGCCATACTCTTATTACAGCTTGCAATAAAAATGTTTCTTGTCGAAGAGTTATCAACGCTTGAAGGATTATTCTTTAGCATTGAAGCACCTACAACAATATATCTTCCAGAGGAAATCTCAAAACCTCCTATAGATGTACCCGTGGTATTATCGCCAGTTTTACCAGGTATTGACATAAGAGTAACGTTTTTGCAGGAGCTCTGAAACGCTCCACTAGTAATGCTCTTAGAATACTTAACTAATACAATTGACCTTGGATATGCATCACCATGGTCAACAGCGACAAGACTGGTGCCATCAACCCCGATAAACTGATTAAAGGAATGACTGGCATAACCAACACCGATATTCATAGTGTCGCCATAGCTGTCTACAATTGCCGCAGTATCCTTTCTGAAGGAAAATGTAATATTGGCCTGATGGGTGCTGTACATCTGATGGCAGGAACGAACGAATATATAATTGCCGTATTCCGTAAAATTCAAAGAGCCTCCATAAAATGGATTCATTGTATTAAACCCATAAATATGACCTGAAGAAAGAGCCTTCCATTCAGAATCATATTTGGTAACTCTGATTACCTCTACACTATCCTGGCTATTTGAATTACTCTGTCCTGTAACAACGTAATAATAACCTCCCGATGAGTAAAAGCCTCCAAATCGAGGCAGCTGAAGAGTTACCTCCTTTGAGCTAAGAATATTTAAACTCTTGTCATAATAATCAACAACAAGCTTTCCATCCTCAGCATTTGCTCTGAGCTTCATAAACTTATTGCTTGAACATTCAACCAGATATGAATAGATTGGAGATGCGCAAGTGATATAGTTATTGTAGCCTTCATTAGTTCCTTTATGAGTTGTACAGGATACTGTCTCATAGACCATCTCCTCTGCCTCAGTGAGCTGCTCCTCTAACTCAGAGTCAAGGCCTTCAATAGTAATCCCCTCTGATTCTGTGCTTTCTGATTCCTCATTAAATGTCTCCTCAGTATCTTCTGTTTTAATGACTACATTAGCATCCGTACCTGTTGCCACCTCATCATCTATTGTTGACACTGCTTCTATCCCGTCAGTGCTTGCATAAGATACTGTATTGCCTGATAAGGCTAAAACAAATGATAGACATAATGCTGCTATTCTCTTTCCATACCCCATAATAGCCCCTTTCTTACTTAAACTTCTCGATAACCTCCGCATTAGCCTTCATTGCAGCCTGCTCCATCTCGACTCTCTCTGCCTTAAGCTTCTCCTTAATCTCATCATGCTTAATCGCCATAATCTGAAGTGCAAGATATGCTGCATTTTTACTTCCATTTATAGCAACAGTTGCAACAGGGATTCCTGAAGGCATCTGAACTATCGAAAGAAGTGCATCCATACCCTCTAAATTTGAGCCTGAAAGTGGAACTCCGATAACTGGAAGCACAGTCTGTGAAGCCACTACTCCAGGAAGAGCTGCTGCCATACCAGCCGCTGCAATAATTGCCTCTGTTCCATTGTTATTACATTCCTCAATAAACTCAGAGAGTCCAAGGTGAGCTCTGTGAGCTGATAAACATCTTACATTTACCTCAACATTATACTTCTTTAACACATCAACTGCTGGTTCAACCTTTGCTAAATCACTTGTTGATCCCATAACTACTGCTACTTTCATCTTTCTACCTCACTTTTATCTATTACTCTCTGGATGTAGTCTATGCCATTCTTCCTTGCTCGCATACATCTCTTTATCTGCTTCCTTAATCAAATCCTCAATTCTAAGGCTCACATCACTTGTTGTGGATGCACCAAGTGAAATACTGACTGGAAGCCCTAATACTGTCACACTATTTGACACATCAAGTACTCTCTTGATGTATTTTTCAGCATTCGCCTTATCACAATTAGGTATAATAACCATGAATTCATCTCCACCCATTCGAATAACTGTACCATCTGCTAAAAGGCATTCCTTCATTATTCTTGCAGCTTCGATGATGTATTTGTCACCAATTAAGTGACCATACTTATCATTTATTATCTTTAATCCATTACAGTCCGCCATTATTACAGAAAGCGGATATATATCCTTATTTCTATTCTTACTAATCCAAATGTCAAGATATGCTCTGTTCTTAGTTTCGGTCAGCATATCTGTTGTGGCAAGCATTTCAAGCTTTTGCTCAATGAGCTTCTTATCTGTAATATTGTTAATCAGACCAGAAATGCCTATGACATTGCCACTATCGTCAAAAACCGGCTCCTTAATAAGCTCAAGGTAGTCAGTTTTGCCGTCAACATCAATCCTAATCTCATAGCTTGTACCCTTTTTAGTCTCAAAGATTTTTTTGTCTTCCTCCATGGCTTTAAGGGCATTTTCCTTATCTTTTCTGATATCTACATCATACTTTCCTCTGATGGTCCAATTTGGATCATCATCAGGAGTTTTCAAATGATTCCAGTAATGAGTACAGAATACATACTTGCCTTCACTGTCCTTATAGTAAATATTGGACGGCAAGGCCTTTAATATTCTCTCAACGAAAGCAATGTTTATATCATTAATCTCAAAATCATCAAAAGAATTATCTGACATACAACCTCCTTATCCTTCGATTGGATTAACATGTATCATAATATGCTTAACCTTCTTGAAGTTCTTCTCAATCTCATCATGAACACGTTCAGCAATCTCGTGGCTCTCATTCAATGTCAAGCTGCCATCTGCTGCAATCTCCATATCAACATATATCTTATTGCCAAAAACTCTGGTTTTCAGCATATCAACATTTTCCACTCCCTCAACGGTCATTGCACACTTCCTAATATCCATCTCCAGGCAAATATCACAAGACCTGTCAACCATTTTGTTTACAGCGTCCATAAAAATATCATAGGCTGCCTTAGCGATAAATAAACAGATAACAAGACTTGCTATAGGCTCCATAATAGGCGCTCCCAGCCTTGCAGCTCCTATTCCAATCAGAGCTCCAACAGAGGATAATGCATCTGAACGGTGATGCCATGCATCAGCCATAACAGCACTTGAATCAATAAGCTTTGCATAATATCTAGTATACCAAAACATTGCCTCTTTAACAACTATTGATACTATTGCTGCGATAAGTGCCATAATTCCCGGTGTTGAATTCTGGTAATCACCATTTTTAAGTTTAATAATAGCATTATAACCTATACCAATACCTGTAGCCATAAGCACCGTAGCCAGAACAATTGCGGCAACACATTCAAGTCTCTCATGTCCATACGGATGCTCATCGTCAGAATCCCTTGCAGCAATCTTTACTCCAATCATTACAATTATACTGCTAAATACATCCGATGCCGAATGGACCGCATCGCTTATCATTGCGCCGGAATGAGCAAATATTCCTGCCAAAAGCTTAACAAAGGATAGTATAAAATTCCAAATTATACTAACCACAGACACCTTAATCGCTATTTTTTCAAATTCATTTTTCATAGATAACCCTCCATTTCAAGAAAAAAACAATAATGTACCTCTCCATACTTCACGGATGATTATCTAAAAAAGAATAAAAAAACACCCGCGTTCCAGAATAACTACTGTCCCGCGGATGGTATAATCCACTGTTGCCCTCGCAACCCGGCTCCGGATGAATTCCATCTGGCCTGATCAGTTTGTACTGTAGAATTATTTGCAGTGCAAAGAGTAATTATATTATATAAAAATATAATAAGTGACGCAAGTATTTTTTCTACCTGCGTCACTATGAACTAATTATTTATAAAGTAAGAAGCACCGACTTTATATGAGCAAGTAGCGTAAGCGGATTGCGAATATTGACTATATTAAGATATATCAGTCAGCCCCATTAAGCTTGTCAATGAATTCATCAACACCCTTCTTGTTTCCGGCAATTTTTCTCATTCCAAATAATATTCCACCGATAAGAACAAGAACTATAGGAAGTGAAATAATCGCTGGTCCTCCTGCATAGGCAATTGCACCTGCAATAAGATATCCAACTGCTCCTATCACTGCCACTGTAAGTGCATATGGAAGCTGAGTCGATACGTGGTTTACGTGGTTAGACTGAGCTCCGGCTGAGGCCATAATAGTTGTATCAGAAATTGGCGAGCAATGGTCTCCGCAAACCGAACCTGACAGACAAGCTGCAATAGATATACAGAGCATCTCCTGCATATTTGCCTCTCCGCCGAATACATTACAAACAATCGGAATAAGAATTGCAAATGTACCCCAGCTTGTACCAGTAGAGAACGCCAGGAAGGCTGCTACAACAAAAACAATAACAGGAATAAATATCTCAATACTAAGTGCTCCAACTGCTCCACCAGCTGTTCCTACTGCAACTAAATCTCTAACATAATATTTAGCTCCAAGAAGTCCAGTCATACCCGAAAGTGTCCATGCCATAGTAAGGATGAGTATCGGAGCAACCATCGCCTTAAAGCCCTCTGGAATGCAATCTGTGAACTCCTTGAAGGTGATTACGCCTCGTGTCATATAGAAGCAAAATGTAATAATCAAAGTTACAAGGCTGCCAAAAACAAGGCCCATAGACGCATCTGCGCCGGCAAAGGCATCAACAAAAGAGGTTCCATCAAAGAATCCGCCAGTGTAAATCATTCCGATTATACAGCTTGCTATAAGAACAACTACTGGGAATACAAGATCTATAACCTTTCCCTTCGCATTACTGCTCTTCACCTCTCCGTCACCGTATGGTCTGTCGGAGGTTGTAAATAAATCTCCATTTTCTGCATTCTTTTCATGCTTTTTCATCGGACCAAAGTCAAACTTAAGTACAATGATAAGTATAATCATAAGAAGTGTTCCCAAAGCATAAAAATTGTATGGAATTGTCTTAATAAACATTGCAAATCCATTTATGTTTGAGTCATCTGGCACAGAGGATGTAACTGCTGCCGCCCAGCTTGATACTGGAGCGATAATACATACAGGTGCAGCTGTTGCATCTATAAGGTATGCAAGCTTGGCTCTAGAAACCTTATGTCCGTCGGTTACAGGTCTCATAACTGATCCTACTGTAAGACAGTTGAAGTAATCATCAACAAAGATGAGCACTCCGAGAAGCATAGTCATAAACTGTGCTCCAGTCTTTGTTTTAATTCTCTTCATTGCCCACTCTCCAAAGGCTGCCGAACCACCAACCTTATTCATAAGTGCAACAAGAATTCCAAGAATTACAAGAAATATGAGAATACCAACATTCCATGAATCTGCAAGCTTGTAAACCATTCCTCCATCTTCATTGAACATCATGGTATTAATCATCAATTCCAGATTACCATTTGCATAAAGCAATGCTCCCGCAACAATTCCCACAAACAGTGAAGAATAAACCTCCTTGGTAATAAGAGCAAGAATTATTGCAATTACCGGTGGCAACAGTGCAAAACCAGTTGAATATATAGCTGGCTCATAGGTCTCCGGATCCACTTTTCCGTTTGTGGTAAACGTGAAGTACAGTAACACTCCAAGTATTGCTATACTTGATAATAAGAATATTATCCCTTTCTTATTCATATTTTCCCCCTTCCATTTTGAACATCGCCGCATGAAATTTATGCTTCGCAGTAGCAGCGACGCTATATGTCAGCTTTTCATAGAAACCCTGACACAATTCACATCTCTTCGATATGTCACTTAATACCTGTTTATTTTATCATTATTGCAAGCCTTGGTCAAAACTATTTTTAGTTCATTTTCATTTTTACAACCTATCAATTTTAGTTAGTAAGCTATTATTAATCTGCAGCTAAAACTTAAGTGATTACTATCTATGAAAGGGGAGTAAAATGATTAATTGCTTAGCAGAACGACTTAGATTGACAAGAAAAAGATACAAGCTTACGCTTAAAGAGGTCTCACGAATATCCTTCATATCCGTGTCAAACCTTTGCGCCTACGAGAGGGGATATAGGACGCCAAGCTTGGAGAATCTCTTGATTCTTTCGGACATCTACAATTGCAGCATCGATTATTTACTTGGAAAAGATGACAAGCTTGTGTTTGAACTGTACGACGCAAGTGTACTTAGCGACTATCAGAGAGAAGCAATTCAAATTCTTGTTAATTCAATCGTTCAGGAAAAGTTGTATAACTAAAAAGGCGCAGCACAGGACTTTATATCCTGTACTGCGCTCTTTTTACAAGAAGAAATATGCAACACATGTTAGTACCGCAAGAAATACTATGTTATAAATTGTAAATACCTTAATATATCTGACTCTTGTAAGGCCAAGCTCTCTTGCTGGTCCTTCCTCTCCCTTTCCATCGTCATTTACTGCCGCAACCATTCTGAAGCCTCTAAATGAAATCAGACTCGCAAGAGAAGCAATAAGTGTACCGAGTCCACCGATGTTTACTCCATAGAGAAGCATCTTTCCATTTTCTGTAAAGCCTGAAAGGAGGATTGCTGCAGGTACATTACTTATTATCTGGCTTGCAAGAATACTCATAACAAGCTCTCTTTTTGCAATGACATTTGACAAAAACTCCTTCACAGCCTCAATGTTCTGCATATTGCCAATAAACACAAAGAAGCATACAAAGGTGAGAAGAAGCATATAATCAACCTCCTTAAAGAGCCCCCTTGATACTATCAGCATTGTAGCAGCAACGATAAGAGTCATTATTCTGTAATCTAAAATGTGTGCAACGCACAGAATACAAATTACAAACAAAACCACATACACAAAAAATCTCTTTATATCAAAGCTATTTTCAGACATATCTGCTTCCTTAATATCCTTTTTATCGAGCTCAACCTTCTTTATTGCAAAGAGCCCTAAGAAAAGCAAAAACGATGAGAGAATTGTTAACGGAAGCATTGATAGTATAAAGTCCCCAAGCGAAAACCCGTAATAATTATACAGATAAAGATTCTGTGGATTTCCAATCGGTGTAAGCATACTTCCAAGATTTGCGGCAATAGTCTCAAATACAATAATATTAATTGAATACTTTACCTTTTTCGCCATCTTAAGCACCATTATTGTAAATGGTACAAAGGTTAAAAGAGCTACATCATTCGTCACTATCATCGCACTGAAAAAGCAAAGATATATAAGAGTGGCCGAAAGACTTCTCAGGTTCTTAGTTTTTCCTAAAAGCTTATTGCCAATAATATCAAACACTCTTATACTTCTCATTCCGCATACTACTATCATAAGACAGAATAACAGCGCGATAACTCTGTAATCTATATAATCAATGTATCCCTTATTCGGAGGAACAAAAAACATCGAAACAAATGCAAGTATTGCTGCTATCGATAATACTGTTTCCTTCTTTAAGATTTGAATTAGCTTCTTCATATTATTCCTCATTTCATAATAATTTAACCCTAAATATTATTACCACACATTATTAGTCAGTGCAATATATTTACTTGATAATATTCTGCCAGAGGAAACTTTCTTCAAAATACGGTAAGAAACTTTTTTCAAAAAAGTGTTGACATATGAACCTAAAAATGATAATCTATTCGAGGTGACAAACCTAGGGGATTGGTCAAATGGTATGATAGGGGTCTCCAAAACCTTTGGTGGGAGTTCGATTCTCTCATCCCCTGCTTTAAAAGCTTTGAAATTTTATTTCAGAGCTTTTTTTGTTTTGATAATTTTGATAGTTATTTACTCTGTTTTTCATTCTAATTTTTTGTTTTTTTAATCTGATAATCTTTAACCTTGTATTTATGTAATTATAAAAAATAACCGATTTCAATTGCCCTTGCTTATCAAATAATCAACTGGCATATGAAATCGGTTTATTTTTCTTCAAATATTATTTAATTATCACTGTAATAATAGTGACCACAAACTGTACAAATATTGTCATATCCTGGTCCATCACAGCTTGGTTGTTTAACATATGAATGCTTATGCTCTGTTTTTTCCTCAGTCTTTTTCTCTGTAGTAGCCTCGGTCTTCTTCTCTGTGGTTGCCTCGGTCTTCTTCTCTGTGGTTGCCTCAGTTTTCTTCTCTGTAGCAGCCTCGGTCTTCTTCTCAGTCTTCTTCTCTGTTACTGCCTCAGTCTTCTTTTCTGTCTTCTTCTCTGTGACCTTCTCAGTAGTAACCTCTGTCTTTGCCTCGGTAGTCTCCACAGTGGTTGTCTCTTCAGTCTTCTCAGTAGTTTTCTCTTCTGTTGTAGTCTCTTCTATTGTAGTCTCTTCTTTTGTAGTCTCTTCTTTCTTCTCTTCTGTTGTTGTCTCCTCTGGAGCCTCAGAAGTTGTACTTACCTCAGTCTCTGTGGATATTGCCTCAGTCTTATTATCTTCTCCACCATTGCAGGCAAGAAGCATAGTTCCAAATGCAAGCACCATTGAAAGTGCAAGAATTCCCTTTTTCATTGTTTTTCTCTCCTTCAAATTATGTATCAAATAAATGTCCTACTCACTATACGACACATTTCCATCAAATACAATATTTATTTTCGAATCATCCTTTACAAATACCTTTACATCCAGGCTCTTTTCTGGCAGCTTATCACTTTTTATATACATAGTAAAGCCATTATCATAACCCTCTTCATCACTTCCATAGCAGTCCGCAAGTGAAGCCTCATAGACCTTTTCCTCACCATCTACCTTGGTCATAATAAATATATCAGATTCGTCGGATATATAGTCCTTACAGATCTCACCGCTTAGCTTAATATAGTTCATATACGTTTCTGCATTGACATAGGTGTCTGCAGAATTATTCTCGGTTATATCTATAGTGTTTATTTCGAAATCCAAGAGTCTTCTCTCTGGTGCATCAAATACTGCTGAATAGCTAAGAAGTGTTTTAAGATTTCTCTCAACCATCTCAAATATACAGGTATCCATCTCATACTCTTCCATATAGTCTATTCTGTAAGGTACCGTCTTCTCAAATATCGCATAATTATATTCATTTGCCATAAACGGGGTAAGTGTATTGCCAAATGAATCCCTGAACATAAGCAGTCTTCCATCCTTATTTTCATTTTCTGTCTCAAGGTGAAAATAGGTTGTATCTGAATGATCATTCAGATAAGAAAACTCGAAGTATTCCTCATAGCTGTAATCCTTCTCGTAATGTCTGATAAGAGGATAATAAATCTTATCAAGGTCACCCTCAAAATTGTCTACAACCTTTGCCTCCTTGTCCTCCATGCTGGTGTAAGTCTTTCCTGTTTTTTCCATCAGCTTATCATGAACAATGGCTGCACCCTTATTGTTCCAGTGGGAATCTGTCTTGTGATAGAGTATCTCGTCATAGGAAATAAATATTTCAAATAGATCAACATATTTAACCTCTGTACCTGCGAGTGACTCCTTTAAATCCTTAGCCATAGTCTTATCTGATATTTTCTTATAATAATATGGCATATTTTCTGAATATAGTGAGTTTTTATTAGGAGGAACGGTCAGAATAAAGTTTCCACCTAAGCTTCTCGCATACTCATCCATAAGCTCTATATTTTTCTTTATACAGTAAATGCTTCTCTTAGTATACTCCCTGTTTCCCTGATAATCAGGCAGAGTATTTGAGTAGTAAAGCCAGCCATTTGTTCCAGTCACTATCATATCCTCTGAGGAGGTCGCAAAAAGCTTTTCATTTACGACTGCACTCGCAGTCACGAGCTCCTGCCTAAAAGCAAAATTATCGGACAGGTAGTCAGACAGTTCTGTGAGATAGTTCAGGTTATACTTACCCTCCTCAGTCTTAACTTTAGGCATCTCTTTTAGTCTTTTATTCTCGGTATTTTCATGCTTTTTATAAAATAGCATTCCATAAAATGGAAGTGAAATAATCAGCATAAATAACGAAATATATAAAATCATTTTTATCTTTCTAATCATACACACCTCCATCTAAAATCTGAAATATATAAATGGATTGTAGGATCCGGATGCAAGGGAAATCATACAAATTCCAAGCAGAATCAGAGTGATTAAAACCTCAATCGCATCAAAAATCCTTGCGGAGCTATCATTTTTAAGTGCCCTTGCTCTTACATAAGTAAAAGCTGGAAATGACAAAATAAATGCCATTACTAAAGCGGCTATAAAAAGTGGTGTAAGACAGCTTATGAAAAGCGCACTCTGGCTTATTCCAAAACTGTTTATGCTAAACATCTGCCCTATCATGGATATTCCATCCTTAACAGTTTCTGCCCTGAACATTACAAAGCCAAGCATAACGACGAACCATGTATAAAGCTTTCTAATAATCTTCTTTTCAACAAATATCCTCTTAAAGCCCTTAATCTCCTCGAGTACTGAAAAGGTACCATGCCAGAGTCCCCACAGAACAAAGGTTATATTTGCACCATGCCAAAGACCCGTCAAAAAGAATACAATGTACTTGTTAACATAGGTTCTAAGCTTGCCCTTCCTGTTTCCACCAAGTGGAAAATATACATATTCCTTAAACCAGGTAGAAAGTGAGATGTGCCATCTTCTCCAAAAATCCTTGATTCCATTTGAACTGTATGGATAATTGAAATTCTCCTTAAATTTGAATCCAAACATCTCTCCAAGTCCGATGGCCATATCACTGTATCCGCTGAAGTCAAAATAAATCTGAAACATATATGCAAATGCTGCAATCCATGCTGCACCTATTCCAACCTCTGATATGTTCTTGCCAAACACTAAATCTACAGCAATAGCCATGTTGTTGGCTATAAGAACCTTTTTTGAAAGACCGTAGATGAATCTCTTAACTCCTGAATACACCTTATCAAGTGATAGATCTCTACTATCAATCTGCTCATTTATATCATGATACTTAATAATCGGTCCGGCGATGAGCTGTGGAAAAAAGGAAATGTAGAGAACTACATTTAAAAACTTCTTCTGGGAAAGCTCAGAATCCCTGTATACATCAACAATATATGAAATCGCCTGAAAAGTATAAAATGAAATACCAACTGGCAGTGCTATTCCAAGTCCTGAGTATTTAAAAAATACCAGAACGCCAACGTTAATTGCGACTCCCACAAGAAGCACGAGTTTTCTGTTTATCCTGCTTGAGCCAAGCAAAACACCCACAATATAGTTGGCTATTATTGAACCTAGCATAACGAGGATATACTTTGGCTCACCCACTGAGTAAAACAGCAGACTAGTTAAAATCAGTATTATATTTTTAATTCTCTTGCCAGGTATCAAATAATATAAGAGAAAGGTTGCTGGCAAAAAGAAGCAAAGAAACGGAATCGAGCTGAATACCATCTTTATTCTCCATCATTAGTCATATGAATATCTTAAATGTCTCTTTCCGAAGCAGTCATAGCCTCTTCTCCACTCAATCTGTGGGTCGTAGATTTTACCATCAATTTCAACCCATCCATGAGGTCTGTGTGAACCATCGCTGTAAATCAGATAGCCAAATACTTCCTTTGCATTATATCCAAGAACCTTTGCCATCTGACAGAAGGCTGATGAATAAGCGAAGCAGTTACCTGTTCTCTTTTCAAAGAATATACATGCATACCACTGCTCTCTTGTATAACCCTCTGTAACATTTTCGAAAATACCTACATAATTTCCCTTTACACACCAGTCATAGCATGCCTTGAGCTTCTGAATCTGTGTCATTTTACTGTTTGTAACACTCTTAATTACCTGCTTAGCATACATAGCACATTTATAATCGCCCTCTGTTGCAGGCTTAATAACAGCATTTCCAAGTGTAACCCCTGGGTTCTCACCTTTTTCTACAAGCTTAATCTCAACCGCCTGAACAGCCTTGTAATAATTGTCGGAACCACATGGCTGATTGTTGCAGGTCCAACCCTGCCAGCCAAGATTTTCAACCTGTGCTCTGTAGTAAATATCGTAGTACTCTGCTATTTCTCCAGTAAGAGAGAATTTGAACTGCTCATTAATACCATATCCTGTCAAGTCTCCTGAAGACTCGCCATTACTTCTTTCTGGCTGCCAGCCTCTCCCTGTGATACAGGTCTGATATGTAATTCCACCTGGACAGTCTGTGTTAGTAATTGTAAGCTTAATTCCCTGGATTTCTCTTAAGCTATTTGCAACTCCAAATACAAGGCTTTTTCCTTCCTTCATCTCCCAGTCGCCGGCTGACATATTATATTCTGCCTTTATTGTCGCAGTCTTGGCCACTTCAGAATATTTATAATAATTTGGACTTGATAATGAACTGTTTTCATCATCAACTGAATAACATGCGCCCTCTGTATATACAAATGAATAAACATACTGGTCAATCATCGTATCATTTGCATCATACACTCTGAAAAGTACCCAGAATACTCCGTATTTTGGCTGCCAAACAGCCCATGCAGTATTTGAGGAAGTAGTAAATTTGCCAGTTGAATAAATCCATGCATCTAAACCGGCATTATACTGATTTAAATCCAGAACTGACATCTCATATTTGTAATTATTATTATCCTTTGTCTGAATTCCAACTAAAAATCCATCCCCGTTTGGATTAGAAATCTGACAGGTTGCAGTAATGTATGGACAGTACTTATACAGTATCTCCTTTGAGACAATATCACTGTACTGAGTGTAGTCATAATTACTATCTGTAACGGTTGCGATTATTGCGTCTGTAGCTGTTGCCACATAGTCTTCATCAACGCTGATAAGCAAATCTGTATCCTTTGCATCTCCTACAACCATTCTTGCCTCACACTTCACCTTGTAGGTTCCGAAGGTATCTGGAGTATAACTAAGCTTTGAATCAGATGACCAGTCCTTAATCACAGCAGTACTGCCATCTTTTTCGGCTGTCCATCTAAACTCGAGATTATCCCCTTTATAAACAGCCTCACATTCAAGTCCATCATGGTAAACACAGTTGCCATAATCCTTTGTACTTACGTAAATTCCTGCAAGCTTAAACTGTGCCTCATCAGCATTTACTGTGCTTAAGGCAGTATTTCCAAAGCCAGAAAACACACCTGATACAGCCAGCGCTAATGACATAATTCCAGCAACAACCTTTTTCTTAAATAATCCTATCATTTTCTCTCTCCCTATATTATTCATATTCGTACTCTAAATATTTATTTCCAAAGCAATCCTTATGTCTTCTCCATTCCTGCTGTGGATCATAGGTTTTTCCACCAATCTCAACCCATCCATGTGGAGTTTTGCTTCCATTTTGAAAAATAAGATATCCATATACAAGCTTTGCATCATAGCCAAGCATCTTTGCCATCTCACAAAATGCAGAATTAAAACAATAACAGTTTCCATTCTGTGTCTCAAAGAATATCTTGGCATAGTATTGATCAAGAGTATATCCTTCAACATCCTTTGGAAGTATACCTATGTATCTTCCCTCCCTGACGCACCAGTCATAGCAGGCTCTCAGCTTCTCAAGCCTTGTCATGCTTCTTTTGGTCTCTTTGGTAATTACTTCTCTTGCATACCTTGCAATGGTAGCATCACCTATTGTTTCAGGAGTTTTTACAGCATTTCCAGTAGTAATATCTATTTCACTATTCTTTGGTACTAGTCTGATTTCTACTGCCTGAATTAATCTGTAGTAATTCTGCGAGCCGCAGGCCTCACCATTCTTCGCCCAGCCCTGCCAGCCAAATGTATCAATATAGGCTCTATAGTAAACATCATAAAATTTACTAATCTCGCCTGTCAGTTCAAATCTAAATGACTGTACCAGCTTATTTCCAGTCAAATCACCGGAAATCTCACCGTCAGACTTTAAGCTTTCCCAGCTTCCATCTAAATAGCTGGCTGAGTAAACGATACTTCCTGGGCAGCTTGTATTTGCAAGCTTAAGCCTAATTCCTTCAATCGCTCTATACTCTGAAGGAGCACCTATAATAATGCTATTACCTGAAGTACTAAGCCAGTCAGCATTTTGCATATTATAATCAGCCACAATCTGAGTATCCTTAATATCATTTGCATACTCACTGTATTCCGGACTGAAAAGCGAAGTATTCTCATCATATACTCCATAGCTTGAGTCAGGCAAACATACATAGCTGTATATATACTCATCTACGATTACACCACTCTTATCATATAGTCTGAAAAGAGTAAAATACACACCATATTCAGGATACCAGACTGCCCATACAGTATCACTTTCAGAGCTCATAAGACCAGTTGAATAAATCCAAGGAGCTTCGCCGCGCTGATACTTATTTAAATCCATAACAAGCATTTCAAATGAGTATTCATTTGCTTTATCAGCCTGAATTCCAATCAATGCACCGTCTCCATAAGGGTTAGGCATCTGACATACTGCCTTGAGATATGGGCAGTATTTACAGAGAATAGTCGATGATTTGTCAGCAATGAAACTCTCCGTATCTGTGTAATCATAATCTGTGTTAGTTGCTGTTTCAAATTCTGCATCAGTGTATGTTGCAATATCTGCATTAGAGTCAGTAATGCTTGCTGTACTTGACTTTGCATTTGTAAAAGCCGATATATCTGATTCTGCATCATTAATTATACTCGTAACATCTTCAACATTCTCGGCATCAATTTCATTAACAGGACAATCATACATAGCCTCGCACTTGACATGGTATGTACCATATCTTTCTGGTGTCCAGTTAAGAGTATCCTCCTTTGACCAGTCATTAATAATTTCTGTTTTACCATCAATTTCATAGGACCATCTGAACCACAAATCTCCAGTATATACAGCCTTACATCTAAGCTCTTCATGATATACACAATTTCCATAGTTTTTGGAATATACATATACTCCAGCAAAATCAGGCTTATACTCTTGGGCATATACACCACACTTGTTAGTCCCGGAAATAATCATTGAAATTACCAGAACAATAAGCATTGCATATGATACTATGCTCTTTATTGTTTTCCTACCCACATTTACCTACTTTCTATAACGCACTATAATTATCGCAACCTTCATAATAGCATAAAATCATTCAAATTTATAGGTATATTTGTAAATGTCAATATATATTTCCCAAAAAGTGAAAATAATAATAGTCAATTTGACTTTTCTATATATGTACAGCGATTCGAGGAATTAACCGGGTTCCCGCTGTCATCACTCCGGTCTTCTTCCTCAACC
>DCHE01000083.1:20689-28089 GCA_002314775.1 Lachnospiraceae bacterium UBA1760 | reverse complement strand
TGGGTATATTCAGCACTTTAGGTTCTCTAACCCTATGGGTTGCCTATAACGAAATAATTTGCTACACTTTGTGTTGACAGATTATAAAGACCTAGCAAGAATCAATTTCAATCCAAGTACTAAACATAAATACGAAAGGCACAACTATGATAGATTTACATGTTCACTCAACCGCATCAGACGGCACTCTCACCCCTTCAGAGGTTTGTGATGCAGCTATCGAAGCAGGACTCAGTGCAATAGCACTAACAGATCACGATACAATAGACGGTATCCCAGAAATCCTTGAATACTCAAAGGATAAGAATATAAAGATTATTCCTGGAACAGAGATTTCCTGCTACTACAAAAAAACCGAGATTCACATCCTAGGCTTATACGCAGATTACAAGAATCCTGAATTATTAAAGATTCTTTCTGATTTAAAAAATGCTAGACTTGAGCGAAACCTCAAAATGATTGAACTTATGAGAAATGACGGCATAGATATCACTATGGAGAAGCTCCTTCACGGCGAGCCCGACTCCGTAATAACCAGGGCTCATTTTGCAAGAGTCCTTATGGAAGAAGGCGTATGCAAAACCAACGACCAGGCCTTCAGGCGATACCTCGGCACCGGTTGCAAATACTACATTCCAAGAGAAAAGATAACCATCGAAACCGCTATGGATATCCTTACAAAATACTTTGGCATCGCCATCCTTGCTCATCCATTAATCTACAAGCTTGGCTACAAGGAATTAGACAACCTTCTCGAAATACTGAAACCTCTGGGCCTTCGTGGAATCGAGTGCTACCACTCCTCCAACAACTCCTACGAGAGCATGAAGCTTCGAGAAATCGCAAAAAAACACAACCTCATCATCTCAGGTGGTTCAGACTTCCACGGCGGCAACAAGCCAGATATTAAGCTTGGCAAGGGTAGAGGCGGACTATCGATTGCGGATTCGGTACTTGCTGAGATTGAGTCGGTGGTTGAGGGCAGGTTTGTTCAGTCATAGTTCACTTGAATAATCTCAGACGAGTATGTCAATAAAATAAAGGATCATACATACCACTTAATTGCAGTAATGTATGATCCTTATTATTAATCATCAAAGTACCTTGCATTTACAAACCAGGCTGTATTGTTTATTTGATAAGCTTTTATATACAGAGTAAATCCATCCAATGGATAACTTACTGTTTCTATTGCAGTCAGTCCAAGTCTGCCTCCCAAATATCCTTTTTTACAGAATTTATCATTCATATTTTTCACTTCATTTTCTGATGCAGACGTCCATCCCAACATGGCCCTATCTACTAATGCTATATCAGTAAGTTGTGCATCGATTGGTGAGTTATCAGCGCCTGCATAATTGTATTTGAATGATAATCGACATATCTCATCTAAATCCTCATTTTCTGCTGCTATAATTAATCTATTAAAAGCTTCATTTGCTGATTTAGCTCCAGTATCACCAAAGGTGTCGTAATAATAGGTATCAATTTCTGAATCACTGCCATTTTCGCTACCTATGTATTCCACATCATAAAATTTTTCGTAAAAATCTTCATCAAACGAATCATCCAGGGCACCTTCGTCAATATCCTCTACTACTTCAGTCGTTGAATAGATTTCTGATTCTGTTGTTTCTGTTATTTCTGTCATTTCCTTTGATCCTATAAAATCTGTTTCTGTCACACTATATTCATAATCCTGTATATCTTCTGACTCATATTCATCATAGGAATTATCACTAACATATATGGTTGTTGCTTCCTCATTGCTACTGCTTGTTTTAGTAGTAATAAAAATAGCTGCACCTACCACAATTAATAAACCAACTGCTGCCAAAGCCACTGTTAAACCAGTCTTTGTTTTTTTATTATTAGTGGATGTATTATATGATGCCATCCCAGGGTGCTGCATCATATTATTCTGCGGTTGCCTCGTCACAGACTGGCTCATACCATAGTCCTGGCGCTGTGGTTGAACCGTCATAGGTGACAACGGCTGAGAATTTTGAGAACTTGGTTGTCTAGGGTTAGATGTCTGATGAACATAGTTTATATTCGCATTTGTATCTAATCCAGTATGTGAATTCATACGTTCATCCTTAGATACTCCTCCAAAATTATTGTTCATACCTTTACCAAATGAAATCCTACTTGAATTTGTTGATGTATTACTGTATGAATTACTGTATGAATTACTCATAGCACTTCCTAATTCAGCTCCACACCATACACACTTTCCTGACCCGCTAGGGGTATCATTGTTACATTTTGGGCACTTCATCTTTTTATCCTCCTTTTTAATTGTAGCCTCTCTCCTCAAATAGCCTATCAATTATGTTTTTCTTATTATTTATTATTGATGTCATACCATGCCTTTTATAGACATGTTTATTTACTAGATTATGCTGATTTTGAAGCATACTTCTATCTTGTATATCCACACGCTTTACATGTATTATGTGTATTTTTTACATCACATTTAGGGCATCGCCATTCACTCACATCACGATTTACTGCTTGAGCTAAATTTATTTCCGAATTATTGGCCTGTGTGCCACGCATTGTACCACATGTCGTACATTTCATTCCCAAGTTAAAAGTTTTACAATTTCGACAGGTCCAGCTATCTTTATTTGCCATCAATACCTGTTCTTTTGTCTTTACCTCTTTATCTATGCAAGATAGTACAATTGCCGCTAAAATTGCGATATAAATTGTACAAAAAAATCTCTCTGACTTTGCAATTGCAATTCAAATTAATTATTCAAATGTAGACATGCCTAACTCTGTGCTGACAATATCCTGGATGTACTTAACAGCCTCGTCGATTGAAGCATACTCGCCCTCGTTGTAAAATCTAGCTGCATTATCGATGTATTCCTTAATTGCAAAATCCTGGTATGTTACGTTGCTGAGATCAAGTCCTTCTGCTGCTTCTGCCCAAACTTCGATTGGGTTCTGACCGCAAAGAAATAGACTTGCATCGTTGTCTGCTGATAGTTCGCCATTAATAAGTCTAGAGTTAGCTTCCTTATTGTTCACACAGTCACCTGTCTGATTTGTAATGTCAATCATTACTTCTGTATCACAGGTAAGAGCATATACAAGAAATGCACATAGTTCTGGGTTGTTTGTATCCTTACCCACACATACATATGTACCACCCCAGTGATAAGATGCAGGCCCTACTACTGCGCCCCAGTTACCATATGTAGCGCCGCAACCTGTCATAATATCGATGAACCATGGACATCCGAAGTAACAAAATACCTTAGCATCATACTTCATATTTTCAACCCATGTGTCATCCCACATATATGTATTATCTGTATAATCACAATCGTAGATTAACTTACCTAATTCAAGGTACTGATAAACCGTTGCATCAAGCGTTAGAACTGGCCCATCTGTTGTCTCTGTTACCCATGTCTGATACGGTGCATCTAAGATAGCGTGCCTAACATCTTCAGGACTAGAAACAATCTTGTAACCAGCCTCCTTCATTGTCTCTGCTAAAGCAAGGAATGTGTCCCAATCCTCAAGTGCTGCCTGAACATCATCTGGATTATCCGTTCCAAGAACTTCCATAGCGATGTCTCTTCTGTAGAATACAGAACCTGGACAAATCTGCCATGTGGCACACTTAAGCTGTCCATTATATGTAGAATACTGCATAGCGAAATCGTATGAATTAGCAAACGTCTCAGCTGTGAGACCTAAATCAAAAAGATTAGCCGTCTTTGTATCATCCTCTGACCAGTACTTAGCAATATTCTCATCAGCCGCGAAAAGTGATGGATAATTATTTTCTTCTCCTTGTGTAAGACATTCATCAATTATTGTCATATATTCGTCTGATGTACCACCAAGATCATAATAAACAAACTCTACATAGTCTCTGTACTCTGGATAGTGCGCTAGAACAATTTCCATCCTATTCATAAAGTCTTCATCCCAAGAATAAGCATAAATCTTCTTCGACTCATCCCATCCGTCTGTGCTTGGAGCTTCCATCTCAGCTGCGAGAGTTGCTTCTGGTGTAGTCTCCTCTGTTGGTTCCTCTAGTGTGGCCTCTTCTGTTGTTTCCAACTCTGTTGGTTCCTCTGTTGTGGCCTCCTCTGTTTCAATTTCTGCTACTACCTCTTCCATATTAGTGTCATCTTTTTTGTTCATTATAACTATAAGAATAATCACAAGTGCAACAATCTCAAATGCAGCTAATGCAATGATGAATTTTTTATATCTGTCAGTATTTTTCCCAACCTCATTTTTGATATCAGCTTCTTTTTTGACATCAACTTTTTGTTCATATTGAACATTACTACCGTTGAGTACATCTTTTTTATCTTCTTTAATATCAACTTTTTGTTCATATTGAGTATTACTACTGTTTGGCACGTCATCTTCAACATCAGGAATCTTCGTTAAATCACCACCACAAGACGTGCACTTCAAATTATTATTAGTTAAAATCTTATTACATACTACACATCTTTTCATCTCTACATGTATCTCCCCTATTTTTTCTAGTAATTACTTTCAATAAGCATTGCACCAATTAATATTTATCGTCCTAATACCATCCTCAAATGTCACCTAAGCCCAAAACGTATAATCATCATTAACCAATATCGGTCAATGTTTTTCACTCATATTAGAACATTTCAATTCACTAAATGTATCCTAGTAAATACTATCACACTCATCATCCATTCACGACTTTTCTGCATAATTCGCGTTCCATTCGTCATTTTTTCATCGTCATTTTTTCATCGCCTTTTTCATCCCATCTCGCCCTCGCGGCTCGATGATGTTCATTCGCCAAAGCATTCTTCTCATGAAAGCATGAAGAGTACCTTGGCTCATTGTTTACACGTCAAAAAAGCCCGACCAATCGGTCGAGCTTTCAACATCTTTATAATCTCTATTCAGTTATAACCACTGCAATTCATATCTCATCCACCAACGTGGAAGTTAATTTTTAATATCCCAACAAGTTATCTATTTAGTCTCTACCTGCCAACCTCAACACTACCTGCCAAGCTCAACATAAAACTCATCGCCCAAATCCTTGACAACAATTCTTCCTCCGGCCTTCTCGACAATATCCCTTATATTCTTAAGTCCCAGGCCGTGGGCTCTTTTATCCTCTTTGACAGTAGCTTCTCCACTGCTCTTTAGGTTCTCAGATGTAGCCTTTGAATTAGTTATAACAAGTCTATTTGCGCCTTCATCATTCATTATTGTAACTAGTACGAATCTATCATTGACTTCTCCAATTTCTTCAACACCCGAAGCATCTACAATCCTATCGCACGCCTCAATCCCATTATCAATAAGATTAAGAAGAACGTTCGCTATTTCGATCTGAGTGATGCCAAGAGCCTTTTCAAAGCTTAGAATTTCTGAAACAACTATATCACCAAGATTATTCCTAATCCCCTTTTCATCCATGCACTTCTTCTTTAATGCAAGAGTCGATGCGATGTCGCCGTTTCCAGCTTCGAGCAGGTTTACCTGCTTGTTGAAGTCATGTCTCAGCTTTCGGAGGTTTTCATTTTCAAATACATTTTCCTTATAGGTCCTTTGGTTCTCAATGTATTCTCTTTTTAAATCCTCGTTTTTCTCCTCAAGCCTTTTATGCTTTTTGAAGCTTAAATACTGAAGATAAGAAATGCCAGCTGCCATAAATATTGCAATTACACTTATCAGTATCTTAACCATTATTATAATTTCTCCGAATAATACTCAAGATATCTTTGCCTGAAGTCGTCGCCGTAGGTTCTTCCGACAGGGATTGTGACTCCGTTGTCCATCTCAATCTCGTCAGCTCTTACAACCTTGACGTGAGATAGATTTACCTTGAAGCTTCCATGGCAGCGGACGATAGTTGTTATCTTTTCAACTGCCTTGCTAAGCGACTCATAGGTTATATATTCCTTTTCTGCGGTAACATATTTTATCGTTCTCTGAACTCTTTCTATATAAATAATGTCCTTAGCCTTAATGTGAGATTTCACATTCTCGCTCACTATCTCAACTATCTTTTCGGTGAGCTCCTGCTCTAAGGATATTACTGCTTTCTTAAGTGCTCGCTTAAGTGTTATATTCATGTTCTTCTTAAGAACAAAATAAACATGGTCCGTATCATAAACCTGTGGAGCAAACTCCAGAATATTTGAAATGTAGATAATTCTACACTTAATCGATTCCTCATTTATCATCGCTGATACATCAATACCATTTAGCTTGCAGCCCTCAAAATAAATATCCATTATCGCAATATCATATTTAAAAAGCTGTTCTTCAAGCTGGATCACTACATCCTCCGGTGTACAGATATCAATATCAACCTGTTTTCCGCTGAAGAAATCCTCAGTGTATGCTTTTATCTTGTTTGCGTCATTAATATCATCCTCGCAGATTAATATTCTCATAATGTCATCCCTCGCTTAAAACGGTAATACTTACCGTTCCCACATCTCCTTCGTCTGTCACAACCTGCTTGTCTCTGGTGTCAGCCACAACCATGGCCATATATTCCCGATTCACCTTTTTATAAAGCCTGTTAAATAATCTATTGGTAAACTTAACTTCCTTCTTTTTGCTGAACTCAGCCTTCACGACAGCCATATCCATAAGCTTTCTAACCGAAAGAATTATGTACTTATCCTCCTCGGCCGCATTGCATAAATCATAGCAGACAGAAAGCATACCATCAAGAACCGATGAAAGCTCCACACTGTTTACCTTATCAAATACACTTGAATCCACAGAATACTCAAAGGCCACTTCCGAAGCCTCCAGCTTTTTCTGATGCTTTTCAAGCATAATATCCATATAAATGTCTCCTGTTACTGGAGCACTTGAATCCTTTCCTGCTTCGTCAACGTACTTCTTTAATTCCTCGATGTACCTTGCCTTCTCCTCGCTGTAAGCTCCCTGGCTTAAGCTCAAAAGAGCCTTCTCATTGCTCTTTTTTATCTCTTCATTTTCAGACTGCATCTTAACGTAAGAAACAGTATCATCATGAATCAGCTTCTTCAGCCTGTCTCTCTCTGCAAGAATTCTCAGCTTCTCGGCTCTGTTAAATGCCGCCGCAATCACATTGAAGGCAACTATTGTAAGCACAAGAAATGTAATACCGAAGCTGATAAGGATAAGCTTTTCCTTGCTTCCTCCCTGCACCATCTCGTCTGCAACTGCAACCTTCCTATAAATTCCAGAGGCAACTGCAAGCGCAGTGTATATTAAAACCAGCCATTTGAAAATGCTTCCCTTTTTCCTGTAATCAAATCTGAATATCTTCCTCATAAGAAAGGCCGTGCCCACAGAAAGTGCAACTATAATCAGATAAATCACGATTGCCGGTGCAATGTCAACCTCCGTAAAATAAACCA
>DCHE01000083.1:0-20596 GCA_002314775.1 Lachnospiraceae bacterium UBA1760 | reverse complement strand
TTTCTCCACAGGCAGCCCTTTGAACCCAGCCAGGTCACGAAGAAAATAGTTATAATCTCAGCAGTTCCACAGATAAGAAATGTAATTCCATTTGCAAGGGTTCCCTTTTCAAATATTCTATACACATAATCTGCGCCGATACTCCAAAATGCTGCAATTAAAAGCTGCCACTTCAGATACTTTATCCCTCTTGTTGGGATTGCAAGCTGAGACGCAACCAAAAGAACTGTCGCCGTTGCAAGATCAATTATCACATCTCCTAGTCCAAATACCATAGTTATCTCCCCGCCACTTATTATCGTAAGTCAAAATATATAAATTCAACTCTTCAGATTATATCATATATTACTTGCTTATCTCAACGTGATTATTAGAAAATCTTGTCTTTTTTTGTATTAAAATTGCATTTTTGACGTTAGTTTCGTCATTTTTGTCATAAAATACACCCATTCCACCCCAATAATTCAATTATCAATTTACTTATTCCACAAATAACAAAAACTTCAGTATAAAAAAGAAATGCCACGAAAAATAGTTTACGGCTTCTTCCGCAAAACCATCTTTCGTGGCGTTTCTTTTATCTAATTAGGACTTATGAATATCTGCTATATATTCACTCAAGCAATAATTACTTGCTCTCTTCCTCTTCAACCTCTGCTGTTCCAGCCTTCTCAACCTCAGCGATTGCTCTCTTGTGCATTGGAATACGGCAGTTCTTGTTATTACCAAACTCAACGATTACTGTTGTCTCATCAACTACATCAAGGATAGTTCCGTAGAAACCACTTGTTGTCATGATGTTATCACCTGGCTCAAGTGAGTTAGCAAGATCATTCTGCTTCTTTGCCTGCTTCTTCTGTGGTCTGATAATCATGAAATACATAAGTGCAAAGAAAAATACTAAGTAAAGTACGATTACCATTGCGCTTGAAGCACCACCAGTTGTTGTTGAACCTGAAGCGGCATCAAGTACTGAAATAAATGTTGTCATCTTTTCCTCCATTATTTAGCTTCCATTCCGGCAAGCTTTTGTTTTTTATATTCAGCAAAACGTCCTTCATCAAGAGCTTCGCGAATTTCTTCCATCATCTTATTATAAAAATACAAATTATGCAAGACACAAAATCTCATTCCAAGCATTTCCTTGGCTTTTAACAGGTGTCTTATGTAGCTTCTTGAGTATCTTTTACAAGCTGGACACTGGCAGCCTTCCTCAATTGGTCTTGAATCATCCTCATACTGTGCATTGAAAAGATTAAGCTTTCCATGATTTGTGTAAACGTGTCCATGGCGGCCATTTCTTGATGGATATACACAGTCGAAGAAGTCGACTCCTCTTTCAACTCCCTCCAAAATGTTGGCTGGTGTACCCACACCCATAAGGTAGGTTGGCTTATTCTGTGGAAGATATGGCACAACCTCATCGAGAATGTAATACATCTCCTCATGAGACTCGCCTACCGCAAGTCCACCCACGGCATAGCCAGGAAGGTCAAACTCTGAAATCCTCTTTGCATGATCTATTCTAATCTGGGCATTTACACCACCCTGATTAATTCCAAAAAGAAGCTGATTTTTGTTGATTGTATCCTCCATCTGATTTAACTCAGCCATCTTCTTCATACATCTCTCAAGCCATCTTGTTGTTCTGTCAACTGACTGCTTTATGTATCTGTCATCAGCCTTTGACGGTGGACACTCATCAAATGCCATGGCTATTGTTGATGCAAGATTTGACTGAATCTGCATACTCTCCTCGGGTCCCATGAAGATTTTTCTTCCGTCGATGTGGGAGTTAAAGGATACTCCCTCCTCCTTAATCTTTCTAAGTCCTGCAAGAGAAAAAACCTGGAATCCACCTGAATCTGTCAGGATTGGTTTGTCCCAGGACATAAATTTATGGAGACCACCCATCCTTTTAATGAGCTCGTCCCCTGGTCTTACATGAAGATGATATGTATTTGAAAGTTCAACAAGAGTGCCAATCTCCTCTAAATCAGAGGTAGCCACAGCACCTTTGATTGCTGCGGCTGTACCTACATTCATAAATACTGGTGTCTGAATCACACCGTGTACTGTTTCAAGCTGTCCTCTTTTTGCCCTTCCTTCTGTCTTAAGTAGCTTATACATGTTAATTCCTTATCCAACAAAGCCCTTTTCGATAGTAAGCTCGAGCTCCTGCTTCTCATAAGAACCAGTGATTCCCTGTCTGTAAACTACCACCTTGACCTTGTCGCCTTCTTTACAATTTGCTATGATTTTCTGTAACTCTTCCATAGTATAAACTGTTTGGCCATTAAATTCAACAATAATATCGCCTGTGTGAATTCCACCCTTTTCGGCTGGGGCACCACTCTTTAACTCCTTAACATAAATTCCCTCTGGGAATCCATAAATCTGTGAATACTCCTTGCTGATATCAACTCCTGAGATACCAATGTATGGCTTCTCCTTAGTTCCATTTATGATATCCTCAACTATTGACATTGCCTTATTTACAGGGATTGAGAATCCCATTCCCTCAACCTTGCTGTCAACGTACTTAACTGAGTTAATTCCGATAAGCTGACCCTTTGAATCAAGAAGCGCTCCACCACTGTTACCTGGATTTATAGCTGCATCAGTCTGGATATATGTACCCTCAGCACCTTCGATAGTTCTGTTAAGTGCACTGATATATCCAACTGTTACTGACTGACCGTAACCAAGAGCATTTCCTACTGCAACAACCGGCTCACCAACCTTAAGCTGGTCTGAATCACCTATCTGAGCAATTGTGATTGTTGATGCAGTTGAATCCTTCATATCTGAAAATGGTACTGCAACTACTGCAATATCCTGATCTGAATCATAGCCTTTTACTGAAGCCTTTACTACCTCTCCGTCTGAAAATCCAACGTTAATTTCATTTGCATTCTGAATTACATGGTAATTAGTTACTATATAAAGATAATTTGCATCCTTACCAATGATAACACCAGAGCCTGCACCCTGCTGCTCCTCCTGGTACTGCTGATAAAAGTACTGGTAGGTTGTTGTAACTGTTGTTGTGATTGATACAAGTGAAGTCTGTGCCTTCTCAGCAATGTCGGCAACATCATAATTCATGGTTGATGAAGAATTGCCTGATGCAAGTGCCTGAGTAGTTACCTCTCCTGGATTTGCTGAGGATGCAAGCTCAACATTGCTTTCTGTTGTAACCTGAGCTGTTGTGTTATTCTGGGTAAGCTTGCTGCCTGCAAAATGTACTCCCTCAAAGGCTGCACCTGCAACAATTCCAAATACAAGAGCACTTGCAATCAGCTTGCCGATCTTACCACTTCCTTTTTTCGTTTTAGCCTTTGCAGGCTTTTCTTCCTTAGCTTTACTTCTTCTCTTCTCAGTTTTCTTTCTCTTTTCATCAATGCTTTCAGAAGCCACAGCTTCCTCGGCAGGCTGTTCAGGCTGATAGTAATCACTTACCATATTTCTGCCATCGTAGTAGCTGCTCATATCAAAGCCGCTGCCCTCTTGCTTAGTGCTGCCCTGTCCACTGATTCCTGTGTATCCACTGTAGCTAGTCTGTGGCTTTGCATAACCAGCATTCTGTGAATAATTGCTTGCATTTGAATTAGAATCGGCTCCTGTATACGTACTTGAATTTGTGTACGAATTAACTCCTGCATATGAATTTGCTCTGGTATATGAATTTGCTCTAGAATATGAATTTGCTCGCTCATATGAATTCGTGCCATTGTCTGCACTGTTATTAGCTATACCTGCGCCATATGAATTTGCTGAAGTATTTAAATTTGAATCAATATTGATTCTTCCGTATCTTCCGCTAAATCTTTCATTTCCTGTAGCAGGTGGTGTGTAATTATGAGCAGCTGGACTTCCTGCCGAAGAACTCATTACCTCACTACTATTTCTACTATTATCTGGAATACTGTTTGTACCCTCTGGCTGGTTCATATTGAAATCATCATAATTATTATTCATTAGGCATTGCCCCTTTCGTTTTCTTTATTCTGATTTGTAATATAATACTCAAATGTGATTATTCTGTGTACATATTGTAGTAAAAGTTTGAATTAAAAAATAATTAATTTTTCTTTTTTTTATTTTTGTTTTTACATTATACTCTTTCTTATATATAATATGAATGACATTACGTCGAAAATATTTTAAAGGAGTCTATTATGTTCCGAGTTTGGGGAAGAATAATAAAAGACAATCATTTAATTAAGGATACAGTAATCTGCATCGATGATATTAGTTTATCAAGAACTGCAAAGGTTTACAAGGCTCTTGATGATATGTGCTACGAGCTTGATTTGTCGAGACCAATCTGGCTCAACAAGAATAAGGAGCATTTCAAAAAAACAGCAAGAACCCGCTTCACTCAGGATAACTTTATCGATACAATTGAATTCGACTACCTTGATTTCAGAGTAATTGAGGAAGACTCTTATTTTTAGCTTTTATTTTTGACTTTCATATTAAGCCTGCGATGGAGGATAATTATGCTTTCAGTTAACAATGTTTCTATACAATATAAAAACAACACCGTATTAAACAACGTAAATTTCACTGCTGCTCCTGGGGAGTGCATCGGACTTCTCGGTGTAAATGGTTCCGGTAAGTCTTCACTTCTTAGAACCATCTCAGGTATTCAGAAGCTTCAGTCGGGCGATGTTAACATCGATAACATTTCCCTTTCAGGGGCAAAGAAGGAGTTTCAGAAGCACCTTGGCTTCGTTACTCAGGAGAATCCACTGATTGAGGAGCTCTCAGGACTTGACAATCTTCTCCTTTGGACCAGGATGAAAAAAACTGAGCTTATAGAGTTTCTTAACACACCAACCTTAAAGCCTCTTAATATTCTCGGCTTCATAGATAAGCCGGTAAAGAATCTTTCAGGTGGTATGAAGAAAAGGCTTTCCATAGCCTCATGCCTTATAAATAATCCAAGAATTCTGCTTCTTGATGAGCCATTTGCAGCTTTGGATATGGTTGCCAAGGAGGATATTGCTGGATACATTATCTCCTTCGTTAAAAATGGTGGCACGGTTATAACAGCTTCACACGATGAGTCTCTTTTCAGAATCTGCACAAGAGTTTATGTGCTTCATGACAAGGTACTCACTGACATCAGAACCCTTCCACCAAACTCATACACCAATCTTCTCAGGAGAACTATCAATGAATAATCAATTTTTAAGAACCTTAAAAATGGATATCAAGCGAGGCCTTCACTACCTTCCGCACATGCTATTTACTACAGTAATATTTGTGGTTGCCGGAATTATTCTCATCAGCAATTCTGAGGAAATGATATACGGAAAGGCGAACTTCGATCAGATTAATGTCTGCTACTACATGCCAAATGATTCCTTCTACAACCAGATGGCTGCAGGCATCGTCGAAAACACTGACAGTGTTAAGGATACTCTTAATCTGTTTGCTGTAGAAAGTATCGAAAAGGGCTATGAGCTTATAGAGAATAATGAGGTCTATTGCTTTGTAATAATTCCAGAAAGCTTTATAAATAGCGTTATGACTGGAGAGAATAAGCCAATAGAGCTTATCTACAAGGGCAACGGTTCCTTCGAGGAGTTTGCCGTAAATGATTTATTCGTGAACTTTGGCGGCTACCTTGGAACTGCCCAGGCGATTAGCCATTCAATTTATAGCATGGCAGATAAGCTTGGTCTTGAACACTCAGCAATGTACGGTTATAGCGAGGAGTATGATATCAACAATATGAAGTTTGTTATCAATCGAGAAGCTATGTTTAAGGATTCTGAGTTTCTCAGCTCTTCCACAAATGATAACACCACCACCATCGTTGCTTCTGTAATACTAATCATTGCAATAATGTCTGGATTTATCCTCTCAAGATTCTTCCTCAGACCTACAAATGCATATTATATGAAGCAGTTAATGAGTGGTCAGAAAAAGTATATGGTATATCTGAGCCAGATTTTATCGGGCACCCTGCTGCTGTTTATAGTGACAACCCCTACCATATTCATTTTTTACTTTATAATACCGGGGGTTAATCTCTTATCCGTTATTTTTATGCCAGTCATTACATTTATAATTTCCTTATATATGGCTTGCGTATCCTGGATATTTAAAAATGAAAGTCAGGCTTCCTTATTTATTGTTCTGATTTTTATTCTGTTATTATACCTTGCAGGCGGCATCATGCCTCTTGCCTTTATGCCACACATCATACAGCAGCTTGCAGTAATCAATCCTGTTTACTGGTTAAATAGGCTCTGCGGTTTGTTTATATTCTAGCTCGGAGGTGCGTATGATTTTCTTCAGAAGAATTAAGATATTTATGAAGAGATGCTTCAAGCATCCTCTATATATGGTTATGCTTTTCGTGCTTCCGGCCTTAGTAACCTTTTACAGGCTCACGCCAACCTCGTCAAAGAGTGCCTACATCAGTGTAGCAATCTACAACGAGGATACGGGTTCTGAGAATTCAGTACTTTTGACCGAAAGGCTCGTAGCAAGCAATCACATTTTCAAGTTTTATGAGGTTGATTCTGCCGAAAAGCTGCAAAATGATATTATAGCTAAGGATGCCTCCTTCGGCTTTATTATTCCTGAGGGTTTTTTTGAATCAGTGAGTAAGGAGGATTATTCCAATAAAATAATGGTTTATAAAACTCCATCATCTCAGCTTGTAAAAAGTGCCTACGAGATAATATTTGGTCTGGTATTTGATATTTCAAGTCCTGCAAGGCTTGCCGAATACCTGTCATCAAAGGAGGAGTTTTCTGGTATTTCCCAGGATGAATTATTCACCGAATTAAAAGCAGACTATACCAGTTCGAAAAACAGTGAAAATCCCTTCAGCATTAAGGATATTTCAAGCGGTACTGTAAATGATTTTTCTACTCCTACCGCTCTCAATATTCCATTTACAAGAATTGCAGGACTAATGATTTTCCTGTCAGCCTTCATCGGTCTATTCTCATTTATAATAGACAGGGAGAATAAGCTGTTTAATGCTCACTTTACTGTGAAGATGGTTTCACTTGCACTTAGCAGTGTTATTGCATTTTCAATTCCAGCCTTTCTGGTATCACTGGTTTCAGTTATTATTGCAGATGTCATGCCTTTTAAGAGGGTAATTTTTGAGCTTTCAATTTATACTCTGTGTATGATTGCACTTGCCCTGGTTTGCGGCTTCATAATAAGAAAAAGCACCGTCTTTTCGAAGGTGCTTCCGGTATATATTATTCTAATGATTATATTTGGTGGAATCTTCTTTGATGTGACTGGCTTTTCTTCCACTCTTGGTTTTATCGCAAGATTCTTTCCAACAAGCTATCTATAAAATGATAACAGGGGCTTCATCAATCAGGATGAAGCCCCTGTTATTTTTTACGATATATGTATTCTGATCACTATATATTCTTGATATACTCTCTATTCATTATCATCCAAATATCTCATCAAGCTTTTCAACAGTCGCTCTTGCAGAGGTCTGATTGACTATATCCTTTGTAAGCCTTTCTTCAAGTTCTGTTGGAACATTTACGGTAAAAAGAACACTTCCACCGTACTCAGTCTCAACTATCTCACAGTCAGTGTTCGCAAGAATATACTGAACCCTTCCCGAATCTGAATAGTTTGTCTCCACCATAAGCTGACTAAGTTTTCTTCTCACTCTTATCTCGCTGTTAGCAAGTGCCTCCTTGGAGGCATCAGTGTAGGCCCTGATAAGTCCGCCAGTGCCAAGCAAGGTGCCACCGAAATATCTTGTTACAACTATAAGAATGTTCTTAATCTCGGAGCCATTTATAACCTCAAGAATCGGCTTGCCTGCTGTGCCCTGAGGCTCGCCGTCGTCTGAAAACCTGAGGGTTGGAAGCCCAGTTCCAATGGAAAAGGCATAACAATTATGTCTTGCATCATAGTGCTTCTTCCTTATCTCCTCAATCCTCTTAAATGCCTCCTCCTCTGTTTCAACTGAAAAGGCATAGCCTATGAATCTTGATTTTTTCTCTACAATCTCTCCGACACCCTCTTTTACAAGTGCCTTGTAAGCTTCCTGCATAACTTCCCCTTAATAGGACTCTGTTTTCCAAAATCCTTTTGTGCTAGTTAAGTATCTTCTTCAACTCGTCCATGAAGGTATTGACATCCTTGAACTCTCTATAAACAGACGCAAATCTAACATATGCAACTGCATCAAGATTCTTAATCTTGTCCATTACGATTTCACCAATTTCAGTGCTCTCGATTTCTCTAAGCTCCTTGTTGAAGATTTCATTTTCAATCTCATCAACGCAGGTCTCAATCTGGTCAATTGAAACTGGTCTCTTGTGGCAGGACTTAACAACGCCCGACTCAATCTTTGATCTGTCGTAAGCCTCTCTAACCTTGTCCTTCTTAATTACGATAAGTGGAATTGTCTCAACCTTCTCGTAGGTTGTGAATCTCTTTCCACATGCATCACACTGTCTTCTTCTTCTGATTGAGCTGCCATCCTCTGCAGGTCTTGAATCTATTACTCTTGTATTTTCTTCATAACAAAATGGACACTTCATACGATAAATCTCCTTTATTTTTTATACGTTTATAGCCATAAATTATACCATATATTGTGTAAAAGTTAAACATCATTTTAAATCATTCGCATAAATTGTGTTTAAGGTAGCGTCGACCTTTTTTTAAAATTTGGGTTTTGTTATAGGTTTTACCTATAACAAAACCCGAAAATTTAAAAAAGGTCGACGCTACCTTTTTCATAAAAAAACCGGCGACAAAGGTCGCCGGGAATTTTTTATGAAATTGTCTTGGCTGGACACTTTGAGGCGCAGGTTCCACAGCTATCACACTTTTCGTAATCAATAACCGGGAGGTTGCCAACCATATCGATTGCATTCTGTGGGCAGTTTCTTGCACACATAGTACAGCCGATACATCCAGCGGCACATACCTTCTTAACGTCAAGTCCCTTATCCTTTGAGTTACACATAATGATGTGCTCCTTACTGTAAGGAACCATGGAAATGATATGTCTTGGGCAGGCTGCGATACATTTGCCACAAGCCTTACATTTATCTCTGTCAATCACTGCAATTCCATCAACTATGGAAATGGCATCGAACTCACATACTGCCTTACACTCTCCGTAACCAAGGCAGCCGAAGTTGCAGCCCTTTGGTCCATTGTTAGGTGAGTTTGTTGCAAAGTTACAGGTCTTTGGTCCGACGTACTCATAAACATCAATCGCCTTCTCACAATCACCCTTACACTTTACACAGGCTACCATCTTCTCAGACTTTCCAGCCTCACCGCCCATAATGCCAGCAATCTTTTCTGCTACTGCATCACCGCCAACCGGGCAGGCATTTGTAGGTGCATCGCCCTTTGCAATCGCTGCTGCAAGTCCGTCACAGCCTGGGAAGCCACAGGCTCCACAGTTATTTCCTGGAAGGCATTCTCTTACTGCAATCTGCTTTTCATCAACCTCTACCTTGAATATCTCACTGGCCTTTCCAAGGAGAAGTCCGACTAAGATTGCAATCACTGCAATTACGACTGCAGCGATAATAACTGAATTAATATCAATATTCATCAGCCCACCTCCTTACATAAGTCCGGCAAAGCCGTTGAATGCCATGGCCATAAGACCTGCTGCAAGAAGAACAAGTGGTGCACCCTTAAATGACTCAGGCACCTTATTGTGCTCCATCTTCTCTCTTATACTTGCAAGAATTATGATTGAAATAGCAAAACCGCATGCTGAAAAGCATCCATTTAATATACTCTGTCCAACTGAGTATTCACTCTTAATGTTGTTGATTGCTATACCAAGTACAGCACAGTTAGTTGTGATAAGCGGAAGAAATACTCCAAGTGATTCATAAAGCGGAGGCATCTTCTTCTTAAGGAACATCTCAACGAACTGAACAAGTCCAGCAATTACTAAGATAAATGCTATCGTATTAAGATATTCAAGTCCAAGTGGAGCAAGAACATAATAATATATGAGACTTGTAACTGTTGACGCAAGCGTCATTACGAATATAACCGCTGCACCCATTCCGGCTGCAGTCTTTGTGTTCTTCGAAACACCTATGAATGGGCAGATACCCTGGAACTGTACAAGTACAACGTTATTCACAAGTGCTGCGGAAATAGCAAATAAAAATATATTCATTATTCTGCCTCCTTTCCGCTATCTTTTTTAGGCTTCATGAGAACCTCTGTTGTTTCAGCAGGCTTCTCAGCATTATCTGATGTCTTCTCAGCTGGCTTCTCTGCAGGTTTCTCTGCTAACTTCTCTGCAGGTTTCTCTGCTAACTTCTCTGCAGGTTTCTCTGCCTTCACTGTAGCCTTATCAGCTACCTCAGCTGCCTCAGCCTTCACTGTAGCAACTCTTCCCTGACACATTACATTACCACAGGCTGCACAGTCAGCGATTGAACAAAGCTTAGCCTTCTCGCCATTTTTCTTAGCCTTCTTGATTGCTCTGCTATTGATAAATGCAATGATAAATGCAAGCACGAAAAATGCTCCAGGGCTTGCTGTAAATATTGCAATCGGATCAAACAGATTCTTTGTAACCTCGAAGCCAAATATTGTTCCAGCTCCGATTAACTCTCTTATTGTACCAATAACTGTAAGTCCAAGTGTAAATCCAAGGCCCATTCCAATACCGTCAAAGATAGATGGAAGTACCGGATTCTTTGAAGCATAAGCCTCTGCTCTTCCGAGGATGATACAGTTAACAACGATGAGTGATATAAATACACCTAAGCTCTCGTAAAGTGCTGGTGTGTATGCCTCCATCAGGAATCCTACGATGGTAACGAAGGATGCAATGATTGTAATGAAGGCAGGAATTCTTACCTTATCAGGAATAACCTTTCTAAGGAGCGAAATCATAAGATTACTCATAACAAGTACTGCAGTTGTTGCAATACCCATACCAAAACCATTTATTGCAGATGAGGTTACGGCGAGTGTCGGACACATACCGAGCATCTGAACAAAGGTTGGGTTTTCTTTTACAATACCATTGTAAAGTCTTTCCATACATTTACTCATTTGCGCCACCTCCTGCCATATTCTTTATATAATACTTTGCAGTATTAACAGCATTTGTCACTGCCTTAGAGGTTATTGTTGCACCAGAAATCGCCTTAATTTCAGTGTCTGCTGCTGGCTCATTCTTAGTAACTGCAAATTGATCAACATCCTTTCCAACATACTGTGCTGCGAAGCTTGGATCATCCTTTGCATTCTTACCAAGTCCTGCTGTCTCATTGATTGTAAGCATTGAAATTCCGGTAACCACTCCCTTGGTATCAAGACCAACGGCCATCTGAATATCTCCAGCATAACCATCATGTGTAGTTACAACCACAACGTAACCAACAACATTTCCCGATGCATCCTTGCCACTTACAACCTCATTTATAACTGTTCCGGAAATGCCTGACTCGGCAACCACCTTTGCAATGTCCTCTGCCGATGCAGTCTCTGCAGGGAAGTCATTTGCATCCTTAAGAACCTCCTTATAAGAAGCAAGCTTGTTCTTCTCCTTGGTATTTGCGATTGGTTCCTTGGTAATGTTATAAACTGCACCAAGTAAGCAGCCTGCGATAATACCGATAAGGCAGATTGCAAATACAACCTTTCCTATTGTCTCCTTATCCTTCTTCTCGCCCTTATCTCTTCCCATATTTTCGGAAAGCGGCTTATTCTCAAAGCCCGCACCAAATGCCTTTGGCTTTGTAACCATCTCAATAAGTGGAACAAGAAGGTTACTGATAATAATTGCGTAGCTTACGCCCTCTGCCGAGCTTCCATAAATTCTAAGAACAAATGTAAGAAGTCCGAGCAATATACCGTAAACAACCTTTCCAGCATCTGTGATTGGTGATGTAACATAATCAGTAGCCATGAAAAATGCACCAAGCATAAGTCCACCACCACAGATTTCCTTGAGTACAAATACTCCAGCATTGCAAGCATCCAGATTAAGTCCTGTAAATGCATAAATTCCAACTAAAATTGCAAAAGTTGCAATATAAAATACTGGAATTCTAAAGCTTATTACCTTTCTTGCAAGAAGGTAGATAGCTCCCGCGAGAAGTGCTAAAGCAGAGGTCTCACCGATTGTACCAGCTTCATTTCCAATGAACATTGAAAGAAGGTCTGTCTCGGCACCAGTCTTTAAGTTGTAAAGTGGAGTCGCTGTTGTAACTCCGTCGTAGGTAAAGCTTGTCATTCTTCCTACAAATGAAATCATAAGGAAGCATCTACCAGCAAGGGCTGGGTTCATGAAGTTCTGTCCGATTCCACCGAACATCTGCTTAACTACTACGATTGCAAATACCGAACCTACCATTGCCATCCAAAGTGGAAGCTCCGGTGGAAGGTTAAGTGCGAGAAGCAAGCCTGTAAGTGCAGCACTTAAATCTCTCACTGTATTTTTCTTTTTAAATGCCTTTTCTGAGAAATACTCGGATAGCATGCACGAAACGATACAAACAAGTATCAGTAAAAATGCATTTAATCCAAAGTTAAAAACTCCTACTGCGGCTGCTGGAAGAAGTGCAATTATTACATCCAGCATGATATCTGTTGTACTGCGCCAGTCTCTGATATGAGGCGAAGCAGATACCTTGAATTTTGATTCACTCATTACTTCTACCTCCTATTTCTTTTTATTGGCAAGTACAAGCTTTCTTGTACCAGCGATGGTCTGTGTCAAATGTCTCTTTGCCGGACATATAAATGAACAGCAGCCACACTCACAGCATTCCATACCGTTATTAGCAACAAACTTATCTATCTCCCCTGCCTCAGCCATATCAGCCAGCTGGCTAGGAATTACTCTTCCAGGACAGATTGAAACGCATCTTCCACACTTGATACAGTCTGTTGGCTCTGACTCTGCTACTGCATCCCTTGAGAGACAAAGGATGGCTGATGAACCCTTAACTATAGGCACATCAAGCGAGAACATTGCCTTACCCATCATAGGTCCGCCCGAGATAATCTTTGCCGGCTCAGTCTTAAATCCGCCTGCTGCATCAACTAATTCCTGATGATTTGTACCAAGTCTTACTAAGAAATTCTTAGGATCTGCAATACTGTCACCAGTCACAGTTACCACTCTTGTGAAAAGAGGAACTCCCTCGTACACAGCCTCATAGATTGAGTAGATTGTATCGATGTTATTCACGATACAGCCTGCGTCTGCTGGAAGCATCTTACAGTTAATGTATCTTCCTGTTGCAGCGTAGATAAGCTGTCTCTCAGCACCCTGTGGGTACTTTGTCTTAAGCACAGCCACCTCGAGTTTTTCTTCATCCTTTACCATTTCCCTTAGAATCTTGATTGCGTCCGGCTTATTGTCCTCAATTGCAATAATTCCCTTGGCCTTATCAAAAAGGCTTACTACAATCTTAAGTCCCTTAACAATCTTCTCAGGAGTCTCTATCATTCTTCTGTAGTCCGAGGTAAGATATGGCTCACACTCGGCACCATTTACGATGATTCTGTCAATATCATCTTTATTCTTTGGAGAGAGCTTAACATGTGTTGGGAATCCGGCACCTCCCATACCAACAATTCCGGCTTCCTTAATAATGTTAATAATATCTTCCCTTGAAAGCTCTTCAAGCGGCTTTGTATTAGCCTTGAAATCCACTTCCTCATACTTCTCATCATTCTCAATTACTATTGAGTTCACCCTGCTTCCGCCTGGTGTGAGTCTTGTCTCTATTCCCTTGACGGTTCCTGAAACTGATGAATGAATATTCGCCGATACGAATCCCCCGGCCTCAGCAATCTTTTGTCCAACCAAAACCCTGTCTCCCTTTTTAACAAGTGGTTTTGCCGGTGCACCAATGTGCTGGCTGAGTGGGAATACCAGTGGCGATTTAGGATCTAGTTTTACTATTTCCTTATCCATGCTAAGCTTCTTTCCGTCGTTGGGATGTATACCACCCTTGAACGTAAATAATCCCATGGTTTTACCTCACTTTTTCAAATTTTTGCACTAGATTTATTTTACTACCAACGCCCCGAATTATCAAGCACGACGACGACTTCTCCCCACCTTATTTTCCCATTGCTGGGGTATTATTTATATATATAGCTCTGAGGAGTGAGGTGAGGGCGTTATGTTGCCAACTCCCTCGAGAAGAGATTCTAAGAATAAACATACAACCATAAGGGGCACTTGCTGAACTCGGAAAAAATCTGATGATTTTTCCTATAAAGCGGAAGATCACAGCCACAAAAGTGGCTATGATAGGTCGTCGGAGCATGCAAAACATGAGCAAAGCTCATGTGCTCCGACTCAAACAGGCATCATAAAATCGCAGGCCTGAAACCTGCGATTTTGCCCCTATCTCTGGCTATTTATCCTAAGAATCACTAATGTTCGTCCATATGAGAAGCTTTTGTGCCATCTCACGTTCGCCAATTCTGTTTGTCCCTTTTTTCTCCCCAGCAATCCGCCACGCCCGAAGCCAATTTCGGTTATTGATGAGAAGTCTTACGCTCTATCACTTATGACGGATATTTATAACTCTTTAATTACTTAGGAAAAATTTGATTCGGTTAAACTTATTCCTCCCTATTCGACAGTACAACAGTCATATAGTCATGCTCTACAGCCTCTAAAAACTTACCGAATACATCCTTAGTTCTAAGTCTAAGACTTGATGTATTGATGCATGGATGGCAGCCGAAGTACTCCTCCTTTAATACGTCCTCGTCAATAAGTAGCTGTACGTTCTTTTCTTTATCATTCATAAGTCCGAGAACTGATACTGAACCTGGAGTTATGTCTAAAAACTTCTCCATATATTCTGCGGTCGCAAATGATAATCTCGCACTATTAATCTGGTGAGATATCTCCTTGGTCTTGAACTTCTTATCTTCTCTTATCATCAGCAGATAAAACTTTGTTTTCTGAGTGTTGCAGAGAAACAGGTTTTTGCAAATGACTGCAGGGGCTAAAACCTCGTCTATAGCAAGGCAGGCCTCCATCGTTTCTGCTGCCTCGTGGTCTACTCTCTCATATTCAATGCCAAGTGAGTCGAGCAAATCATATACTCGAATCTCCTTCTCAAGTCTTCCTTCTACTGATTCTGGTCTTCCTTTTTCTAGTTTCACTTATGTTACCTCACTAATCTAAATTATCAAAATAAATCGAGCATGCAATCCAGATATATCTTCTCCCTAACATGAATCTGATACTCAGGCTTTGTCATGTAATGCAAGATAAACTCAAGAAGCATCGCACTTCCAAGACTTCTTCCCTCAATCTTAAAATTCGTAAAGCCCATCGGAAGATACACATTCTTTATGTCCTCCACTCCGATAAAGGCTGGACTTTTCATCGCTCTTGAAAATTTATAGCCTTCATTTCCAGTATCCGAGCCGCAAATGTGATCTGCGACCTCCTCACCTAAGCACTTTCTGCTTACATTTTCATAGCAGGCCTTTCTTCTTTGGCAGTCAAAATCGCAGCATTCGTTACACAGAAATTCAACCTTAGTTTTTTTATCATCATCAAGTGCTTCAAGAATATCAAATGCTTTATTCAGCCTGAAGTCTGGAACTACATAGGAGAATTCCGGCCTTTCTAGTTCAGTGAGAAAGTCACCCGGATCCGTAAGAACCTTTGTTGTAGAGGATACAAAGTAATAGCCTGGGTAATGCTCCTTTAAATAATCGAGAAGTATATCCGAATGAACGATTATACCGTTTCTAATCCTATTATCATTTCCACTAGATACTCCACTATACTGTTCACTGTCGATTCTATCAGTTATTCCACTGTCATTTCGACTTTCCATTACACTGTCATTTTTACTAGCTATTTCATCATCTGCTTTACTGTGTCCACCCGGTTTACGCTCAAACATCCTGCATATTCTGTTACACTTACTATCCCCAAGGTGCTCCGCCCTAAGAACCGAATTACTGAGCGTAAGCCTTGCAGATATCTGATACTCTTTTACAAGCTTCAAAACATCCTCTGGATTTTGGTCGCCGAAGCCTACTCTTCCGCCGCCCCAGATAAGATCCGCTGGAGCACCGTAAATTGAACCGATATCGCACCACTCATAAAAGTACTCCGGATTATTCTTATACACATCTAAGAACACCCTGTAAAAATCATAGAACTCAAAAAGCCCCGGCAAATGATAATGTGCTTTATTTTCTTTTTCCACTAAACTTCACCTCGATTTTGAATTCATTGTCAACAAGTGTTGCCTTTATCTCTCCGCCCATTCGCTCTGCGTACTGCTTTGCAATCGCAAGGCCAAGCCCGGTTGAGCTTTTGCTCCTTGCCTTGTCGGCCTTATAAAATCTGTCAAACACCTGGCTCACGTCGATTTCTGATGGATTCTTTACAGAATTTGCCACCGAAAATACTACGCATTCTTCACTATCTTTATCATTTCCATACACGATTTTAAGCTCTCCGTCACCATGAACAAGGGCATTCTTTATAAGGTTACCAGCAAGTCTTTTTATTGCGATTTCATTTCCCATAACCATAATCTTGTCCTCGCAAATGTCTATACTTGGTTCCTCAACCGTAGACTGAATTTCCTCATAGAACGAAAATAGCGTATCGAGCACAGGCTTAGTCATGTCAATTTCAGAAAGCTCAACCTGATATGCCTCATCCTGAAGCCTTGTAAATGTAAATAGCTCCTCAAGCAGCTCCGAAAGTGTATCAATTCTCTCCTTTATGATTTGCTCATATCCTGCCCTCTTTTCGGCATCCTCTTCCTTACTGACGAGCTCAAAATATCCCTTTAATGAGGTAAGTGGGGTTCTTATGTCGTGGGAAACATTTGACAGTGCATCCTTCAGCTTTTTATCCTTGTCCTTGTAATAAATATCCAGCTTTTTAAGCTCATCATTAAGCTTATTCAGACTCTCTGTAAGGTCGACAAACTCCCTCGAATTGATATCCAGTCTGATTCTTATATCACTTTGATTCTCTCTGATAAACGCAAGCTGACGACAGATGTCTCGCACCTGTCGTCTGTATAAAATGTATTTTGTTAATGTAATTATAAATGCTACTGAGAGCACGCAAACTGCAATTGTCATAATCAGCCTCATTAACCTATTAATATCTAAATCATTTACACAACATCCCTCTTATTCTCGATGAATACTGCAATGATATTATACACAATAATAAAGCCGATTCCAACTGCTAATATCTTATATGCATCAGAGTTAGCTGCGATAGCCCCTATTTTACCAAGATTTGTCATAAGCAGATAATCATAGATATTTGTGTGAAGTACTGCATCAAGATTTGGAATGAAGCTTTCGATTCCGAGTGTACATAGGATTCCTGCAATCATCGGAATTGTGAAGCCCCTGAGCATAACTGTGAGCATTACGAAAAGTCCCGCAAATGCCATATTTATAAATATTCCAAGCAATAGCTTTATACAGATATATGAATCACTTGTATCAATAAGCTTTGTTGTGTCACCAAAGAATAGCTTTTCCGAAGCCATAAGGAACACTCCAAATACTGCTATTGTCACGATAGTTACCACAGCAACAACCGCCGCCTTACCAATATAGTTATAGGACTTGTACCTGCACTGACCTGCTATATTTTTGATAAAGCCATTCTTTCTCTCGCCATGTGCAAAGATTGTGAGAATAATTGTTAGAAAAAGTGCAATCACACCATTTGTTAAGCTGCCTACAAATTCGTTGAACAGATAGGTTGTATCATCTAAGTTTTCTCTCTCTTCTTCAACCTCAACAGTTATACCATTACTTTTTTGTGACTCAGAATAATCTGCATCCGAATTATCCTTTACTGCCTCAGCTGCAGCAGCCTCCTTAGCTGAATATTCATTTATCTTATATGCCAGAAAACTCATTCCAACTGGTAATATCACACAAAATATAAGCATTACTAGTAGCAAGCTCTTTGTATGAAAAAATCTGTATATATTCATTTTAATTACATTTATCATTTATCCATTCCTCCTGTAAGCTCAAGAAAATACTGCTCCAAGCTTTCCTGAACAAGTGTTATCTCACTGACAAGAATTCCATTACTATTAAGCTCCCTGTTGATAATTCCAGTATCCTCAAGTCTCTCGTAAACATATATGGTCTCCTTATCAACTACCTTGTAGCTACTGATATCCACAGCCTCAAGCTGAGCACTTACGGCCGCCGTATCATCTGTTTTAATTCTTACATAATCAGTGCTCTTTTCGATTAGCTTCTCCTTCGGAAGCTGCTCAATCACATGACCATTATTGATAAAGCAAAATGTATCAGCTATCTTAAATAATTCCTCGAGGATATGACTCGAAATCATTATGGTCATTCCTCTTTCTTCCTTCAGTTTGATAAGAGTATTTCTTATCTCTGCAATACCCTCAGGGTCGAGTCCATTTATCGGCTCATCCAGAACAAGTAAATCTGGTCCTCCGAGCATTGCCATGGCAATTCCAAGTCTCTGCCTCATTCCCAGTGAAAAATCCTTAACCTTCTTCTTGCCTGTATTCTTAAGTCCGACTAATTCGAGAAGCTCCTCCTCGTAGCCCTTTTTAGTAACACCGATTGCAATAGCCTTGCAGTGAAGATTCTGCTTCGCTGTCATATTAGGATATATGCCCGGGTCCTCAATCAGATTGCCAATTCTCCTTCTATGCTCAGCAATCCTTGAACCTGTTGCTCCAAATATTTCAAATTCACCACTGGTTGGCGATGTAAGTCCACAGAGCATTTTCATAAAGGTTGTCTTTCCTGCTCCGTTCTTGCCAACGAAGCCAAATATCTCACCCTTCTTAATCGAAATATCCGCTTCATTTACGGCCTTATGTTCTTTAAACTGTTTTGTGACCTTCCTGGCCTTAACTACATATTCCATACTACCTCCTTGGGTTTGATGCATCTTACATTTAAATATTATCTCATCGCTTCGATGGTTTTAATATACACCAGCTTATTTAATTAATCGAAAAGAAATGTTAAAGAAAAGTTAAAGAATGTCAGCCATAAGTCTTGCTTTCTGGCAATTCCTACGGCTGACATATCATAACTATTTTTTAAGTCTAAATCCCAGACCCCAAAGTGTCTCAATATACTCTCTTTCTGTAAATTTCTTAATCTTCTTTCTCAGATTGCTGATGTGAACATTTACGGTTTTATCCTCACCGATATAGTAATCATCCCAGGCGTACTCATATATCTCATTCTTCGAATATACCTTCTCAGGATTCTTCATAAGGAGCTGAAGTATCTTATACTCCTGCGCGGTAAGTGCAACCGAATTACCAGCTATCTCGAGATTTTTCTTATCATCATTTAGTGTAAGCTCACCAAATGTAAGCCCTTCCGAGGTATCTGCTGCTGCCTGCCTTAGCTGAACCATAACTCTTGCCGAAAGCTCCTTCAGATCAAAGGGCTTCGTCATGTAATCATTTGCACCAAGTGAAAGCATATTAACCTTCACATCTATCTCATCTCTCGCAGAAAGCACAATTACAGGAATATTCTTCTTTTTTCTAACCTCCGTCAAAACCTCATCGCCACTCTTCCCCGGAATCATCAAATCCAGGATTATGAGATTGAAATTATCAGTTTCGGTTCTAAGAATTGCCTCTGTTCCTGAATATGCACTGACAGTCTCATAGCCCTCCTCGGTGAGTGCTGTCGCAATCATGTCATTTATCGAGCTATCGTCCTCAACTATTAATATACGTTTCATATGTCCCCCATGATAAAAATGAATAACCTGATATTACCTTTAAGTCTTTTTATTATATCAATCATTCATCAGAGTTACAACTGCGCCTTTTGAGTATCCCAACTTAAAGAGTCTACTTTAGTGAAATTTTAGTTAAAGGTTTTCAGCAAAATTTAAGTTCATATGTTTGCTATAATATATAAGAGGGATTACAACGAGAGAATTGGAGGAGGATTACAGATGAGTGAAGAAATATCGATTATATCAGCTGAACAGATGGAGAATCTTATCTATACAATAAGAGGACAGAAGGTAATGCTGGATGTTGATTTGGCGAAGATTTATGGGTATGAAACAAAGAATTTTAACAGACAAGTAAAAAATAATATCGAAAAGTTTCCTAGTGATTTTATGTTTCAGTTGACAAAAGAAGAATCTTTAAGGTGCAAAAATTTCACCTTAAACAGTAATGGAGATATGAGAGGACAGCATATTAAATATTTACCTTATGCTTTTACTGAACAAGGTATATATATGCTTATGACTGTCTTAAAGGGAGAATTAGCAATCAAACAAAGTAAGGCACTAATTAGACTTTTCAAAGGTATGAAAGATTATATTTCAACTAATGTCTTAATAAGCACAGACGATTTTTTGAGATTATCTATCCAAACTAACGAGAATACAGCTGCTATTGAAAATAAATAGCTTTTCATAATCATCTTGATTCTGCCGGTAAAATATGCTAAATTAAAGAAAGAAACAAGGTGTTACCGATAGACGGTCTCCTTGGTTATTTGGTTACAAAAATGCAACCGCACCGTTTGGAGATTTGTGGGCGGTTGCATTTTTGTTGTCTAT
>DCHE01000032.1 GCA_002314775.1 Lachnospiraceae bacterium UBA1760 | reverse complement strand
GATATGAAGGTCATAAGTATCCGGATAAATCTGTTGTAAGTCAGGCTATTACAGTTGTAAAGGATGTACTTTCACAGCAGAAAGATAATGTGGCTCTTATTGAGAGAGTGCTTCAGAGAGAAGATGCACTATACGATGCTCAGGAAGCAATGCAGAGCGTAGAAGCATTCTTCAAGACTCAGGTTACTGTATTTGATGCAGCCGTTATGTATGAAGCTGACCTTAGAAATGACCTTGATTATATCCGCAAGGATGAAGAAGCTAATAACGCTCTTAATACAATAAGACTTATTACAATGATTCCATCAAGTGGTACGTATGATTACAAGAGAATTCCCGAATTGAATGGTCTTATTGCAACAGTAAAGGCATCGCACGATGCGATGCTGGATGCAAAGAGAAAAGAACTTCTCACAGTAGTACAGCAGTGTATGAGTGATGTTCATATGGCTGCAAATGGTGATTCAAAGGTTAAGAATATCATTGAAAAAGCAGACGCATATTTCGCACAGCAGAAGGAAAAGATTGCTGAGACAAAGAGCTTGGCACTTATGGAAGGTTTCCCTATTCCTATGTGGAACTACCGAGATGATACGGTATCTAAGATAGAGCTTGCACTTATGCCTCCTAAGCCTATCGAGCCAAAGCCACCGGTAGATACGCCACCTGCACCGCCAGTAAAGAAAACATATAAGCCAATCTTCCGCCAGTCGCTTCTGAAAGCTACAACACTTGAATCAGAAGCAGATATCGATGCTTATGTAGATAAGCTTCGTAGTCAGCTTAAGACTTTGATTAAGGGAGTAGACGGAATCGAACTGAAATAAAGGAGAGTCAATCATGGACAAGAATGCGATAAAAAAATATGCCATATGGGCACGTAATGAGCTTATAGCTCGCGTGTCCCAGAAGGCTCAGCAATATGGAATAACAGCAGAAGGATATGGTGATAAGAATGCAGATAGTGTAAATGGTGTCCTTTTGTCTGCTACAGAAAGGAAACAGAGACAGGCTCTTATTGCCAAGATAGATACAGAAGGCTTTGAGCAGGTGATGGAAGAGGTAGCATATACCTGGTTCAATAGATTCATTGCGCTCAGATTTATGGAAGTGAATAATTATCTTCCAAGTCATACAAGAGTGTTTACTAATGAAGCAAATGAGTTTAAGCCTCAAATCCTTGCAGATGCAATTTCATTGGAGATTGAAGGCCTTGATATGGATAAGGTCTTTGAACTTAAGAATGCAAACAAGGATGAAGAATTGTATAAGTATCTTTTGATTATACAATGCAATGCGCTTAGTAGCATTCTGCCTGGAATGTTTCAGAGGATTGCTGATTACACAGAGATATTACTACCAGATTATTTACTTAGGGAAGGTAGTGTCGTTGATCAGATGATAAAGATGATTCCTGAAAATGATTGGACAGATCAGGTACAGATAATCGGATGGCTCTATCAATATTATAATTCTGAGAAAAAAGATGATGTATTTGCGGCTTTAAAAAAGAATGTGAAAATTTCCAAGGAAAATATTCCTGCAGCCACACAGCTATTTACTCCAGATTGGGTTGTAAGATATATGGTCGAAAATTCCTTGGGTAGACTTTGGATAGAAGGGCATTCGGGAGAACAGCTGAAGACCAATTGGAAGTATTATATTGAAGATTCAGAACAAAATGAAAATATAAAAATAGAACACGAAAAGATAAAAACTGAATATGCGAAACTTACCCCAGAAGATATAAAAGTTATAGATCCTTGTATGGGATCAGGACATGTACTCGTATATGCTTTTGAAGTTTTAATGCAAATTTATGAGAGTGCTGGATATACACAGAAAGATGCGGCTAGGTGTATTGTTGAAAAAAACATATACGGCCTTGATATCGATGAGCGTGCAGGCCAGTTGGCATATTTTGCAGTTATGATGATGGCGCGCAAATATAATAGAAGAATACTAAACGATTCAATTTGCCCTAATATTATGTCTATTAAGGACTCAAATTCTATTTCAAATGAAGATATTAATTATATATCAGCAGGAAATGAGAAAATAAAAAAAGATCTTGTCACAGTAAGGCAAATGCTTTTTGATGCGAAAGAGTATGGGAGCATATTAGATGTAAAAATTGTTGATTACGAAGCTATTCTTGAACGTATAAGCGAGATTCAGCATCAGTCTGGACAAAGTGATTTATTTGGGATTAATGCTATAGAATATGTTGCACCAATTATAAAGCAGGCTCAAATAATGTCGCAAAAATACGATGCAGTTATTACTAACCCTCCATACATGGGTGCTAGTAGTATGGGAGGGAAATTGGCCAACTATGTAAAAGATAAATATCCAGATAGCAAAGCTGATTTGTTCGCGGTATTTATAGAAAGATGTTCACAAATGCTGAAGAAGAACGCATATCAAGCAATGATAACTCAGCATTCATGGATGTTTTTGACTAGCTATGAAAGGCTGCGAGATAAAGTTTTTAATGCTGATATTGTGAATATGATTCACTTAGGACCAAGAGCATTTGAGGAAATAGCAGGAGAAGTTGTACAGACCACAGCATTTGTTTTGTGTAAAAGGAACATTAATAATAAGGGAACATATTGTAGACTGGTTGAAGGTTCATCTCAAAAAAAGAAAGAGGAGATGTTCCTTAAATCGGAAGAGAGATACACATGTGAAAAAACCAGTTTTCAGTTAATTCCAGGCAAACCAGTTGCTTATTGGATAAGCAAGAAGTTTTTAGATATATTCTCTAAAGGTGAATTGTTAGGTGCAATTGCTGATTCAAAGCAAGGAATTGCAACAGCAGACAATAATAGATTCTTAAGGTTATGGTATGAAGTTTCAAGCGAAAAATTATACTTAAACTGTGAATCTCACGACGGGGCAAAAAAATCCGATAAAAAGTGGTTCCCTTATAACAAGGGAGGAGAAAGAAGACGCTGGTACGGCAATAGTGATTACGTTGTTAATTGGGAAAATGATGGAGCTGAATTGAGGGCATTCAAAAAATCAGTACTTAGAAATCCAGATTTTTATTTTAGAGAATGCTTTAGTTGGTCACTTATATGTACAGGAACTGCTTCTTTTAGATATAAGCCAAGCGGATTTATTTTTGATGTAGCTGGAATGAGCTGTTTTTCCAATGATAAATTGCAATATTTAATGGCGGTTTGTAATTCTACAGTAGCGAATGAAGTGTTGAAGGTGATAGCCCCTACGATAAATTATCAATGTGGCGATATAGCCAATATTCCTATTATTTTTAATGAGGAATATTATCAGGAAATAGATATGTTGGTAAAAGAGAACATCAGAATGGCTAAGGAAGATTGGGATGCGTTTGAGGTTTCATGGGACTTCGCAAGGCATCCGTTAATTGGAAATGGAAAAATAGAGGATATTTATAAAATTTGGGAAAAACAATGCAATATTAGATTTGAAGAAACTAAAAAGAACGAAGAAAGGATTAATCAAATCATATTAAAAATATATGATTTAGAAGAAACATTCTCTTATCATGTCCTCGATGAGAACATTACCATAAGAAAGGCTGATAAACAGAGGGAAGTGCGGTCACTTATTTCTTATGCTGTGGGATGTATGTTTGGAAGATATTCGGTTGGAGCAACTGGAATAGCTTTTGCAGGCGGTAGTTGGAATCCATCAAAATTTGCGTCTGATTTCGTAGATGAGGATAATATTATTCCTATTTGTGATGATGAATACTTTGAGGATGATATAGTTGTTAAGTTTATCCAGTTTGTTGATACCGTGTTTGGACATAATTATTTAGAAGAAAATCTTTCTTATATAGCAGATGCATTGGGAGGAAAGGGTTCATCAAGAAGCGTGATAAGGGATTATTTCTTAAATGAATTCTACGATGATCATGTAAGGCAATATCAAAAAAGACCAATATATTGGCTTTTTGATTCAGGTAAAAAAGGTGGGTTTAAATGTTTAATTTATATGCATAGGTATCAGCCAGATACAATTGCTCGAATTCGAACAGATTATGTTCATGAGCAGCAGAGCCGTTACCGCACTGCTCTTGCAGATTTAGAACAAAGAATTAATAACGCTTCAGCAAGCGATAGAGTAGCGTTAAATAAAAGGATAAAAGTAATTCGTGAGCAAACTGAGGAATTGAGGCTGTATGAAGAAAGAATACATCATTTAGCGGATCAGATGATTAGAATTAATCTTGATGATGGAATTAAAGTGAATTATGAAATCTTTAAGGATGTATTAATTAAGATAAAGTGAGGATGAAAGCATGAAAATTGAAATGACAATGAAGACAAGGAATAATGCTGCGTTTGCTACAGCTATTTATGATGGGGAGAAGGTAACTGTTCTTCCAGGTGGCAGAATAAGTGAAAGCTTTGCAGATTCAATTAGAGGCGGTGCAAATGCAAAACAATTTAGAGATGATCGCAAGTACGTTGATTCTAATAGAAATATTATTAAGGAATGTGTATTTTCAAGCCCATCCATTGCAGCACAATTCGTTAATGGAAATAGCTCTAATGGATATAGAACCTGGAAAGTAGATGGCATGGAGCTTGGTAAGTATCTCGAATCAAAGGGTATGAGGGATAAAAAGTAAAGGCGGTGAATCTTATGGATTCAGAAAAGATAGTACAAGAATTGAATCAACGATTCGCAGCTCCTTTGCCGGAGTTTTATAAGCGTAGGATTGTGTTCTGGTACGATGAGGATAAAGAGTTTGAGGACAAGCTAGATGAAATAGTTCTTACTAATGCAAAGCTTGTTTCTCTTACGGGCACCAATAACTTTGAAGTTAAGAAGCTTCTTGGAGTGGATGACATCACAAGTAATTATCTGGTGTATTGTCCTTTATCGTATGACAAACCGGAAGACAATTGGCTTATAGATATTGAACTTTACAGTGAAGAGTTCAGAGCAGACCTCATTTCTATCTGGATGGATGAGATGGGTATGCCGGCAACTCCTGCACTTAGAAAACAGGTAAAGGCTTATCGTAAGTATTTTAATGCTAAGAATCGTAGAGATAAGATAGCTGGACAGAGTAAGGCTCCTACAGTTCCGGCACAGCTCCATATGGCTGTTATGGGTGCCCTTGGTAATATCAAGGATGTCACTCCGGGAGCTATTATAAAAGAAGTATTGAAAGCAGGTTTAGCTTCTGAGACAAACTATCTTTACAGAGAGTTTGTGAATTACGGTGCCAATACTGCATTCTGGAGCATGGTTCAGCAGGGAACTGGTTATACATCTGAACAGCCCAATCTGGCGCAGCTTGCTACACATATGCTTTTGACAGCAACCACCAGAACTATGCGACTAGAGTATCTGGCAGGACTTGATCAGTTTATATCATCACCTCATCAGGCGTACTGTTTTGATTTTGTTTCAGACTGGCTTCACAGTGAAGATAATGATCAGCTGAATGAGATCGCAAGAACTATAGAGGATGAGTTGAAACTTCCAAAGAGATTTATGAAGCTTGAAGTGGATGATCTGGTTGATACAGAGTGCTTCCCTTGCTTGCATGAGGTTATTCTCATCAAGCTTATGACAGAAATCAGTGACCACATCATTGATGTAGACGTAATTAAGAGAACTGTAGAGAAACGCCGTACCTGTATCTGGTATGAAGAAGTAAAAGATTTCTATGAGGGTATTCTGCAGGTTGCTAACATGCAGGAATTCTTCAAAGAGCATACAACAGGATTCCATTCAGCAGAGGCTAAGCGAGTATGGAAAGAATACACAGATGAGTATTACAAGATGGATACTTATTATCGCTTATTCCATAAGAGTTATGGTGATAGTCTGAAGGCTTTCAATCCTAATCTCCACGATTTATTCAGTCATGTAATGGAGAAGGTAGAAGGTCTTTATACGAACTGGTTCCTTGGGCAGCTTGGTGGCAACTGGGCTTCTGTATGTGCGGAAGAACTGGCTCAGTACGGTAAGATTCTGGAAATCCCTCAGCAGACAGATTTCTATAGAAGCAAAGTTAAGAATGCAGATAGCAGAGTATTTGTTATTATTTCGGATGCCCTCAGATATGAGGTCGCGGCAACACTTACAGAGCAGCTTCGTAGAGAAACACAGAGTAAGGTTGATCTAAACAGCATGCAGGGTATTTTCCCTA